>CAZTXP010000089.1:0-30172 GCA_964617355.1 uncultured Enterobacteriaceae bacterium | reverse complement strand
CTTCGAGCGCCGCGCGCTGGAACGCGTGCTGCACTCGCACCCGCGCGCCGTGATCGCCACCGGCGGCTCGATCGTCACCGACCCGCAGAGCTACGAGATGCTGCTGCGCCAGTGCCGCTGCATCTGGCTGAAGGCCTCGCCCGAAGAGCACATGCAGCGCGTGATCGCGCAGGGCGACATGCGGCCGTTCAAGGGCCAGTCGCCGGCGGTGGACGAGATCCGGCAACTGCTCGCCTCGCGCGATGCGCTCTATGCGCGCGCCGACCTGACCATCGACACCTCTGCCAAGACCCCGCGGCAGACGCTTTCGGACCTGCGCGCCGCGCTGGCGCAGAGCCACTAGACCCCTGAGGAGGAGTTCCATGAACGCACCCGACCGGGCCGCGAGCCCGCAGCCGCAGGTCCGCTTCGAGACGGACCCGTCGCGCTACCACCACTGGAAGCTGGCCTTCGACGGCGCGGTGGCGACGATGACGCTCGACATCGCCGAGGACAAGGGACTCGTCCCCGGCTACAAGCTGAAGCTGAACTCGTACGACCTCGGCGTCGACATCGAGCTGCACGACGCGCTGAACCGCGTGCGCTTCGAGCACCCGGAAGTGAAGACGGTGGTGATGACGAGCGGCAAGCCGCGCATGTTCTGCTCCGGCGCCAACATCTACATGCTTGGCGTCTCGGCCCACTCGTGGAAGGTGAACTTCTGCAAGTTCACCAACGAGACCCGCAACGGCATCGAGGACTCGAGCGCCCACTCGGGCCTGAAGTTCATCGCCGCGATGAACGGCACCACCGCGGGCGGCGGGTATGAACTTGCGCTGGCCTGCGACGAACTCATCATGGTCGACGACCGCTCGAGCACCGTGAGCCTGCCGGAGGTGCCGCTCCTCGGCGTGCTGCCGGGCACCGGCGGCCTGACGCGCGTGGTGGACAAGCGCAAGGTCCGCCGCGACCTCGCCGACATCTTCTGCACCACGTCCGAAGGCGTGCGCGCCGACCGCGCGAAGGAATGGAAGCTCGTGGACCACGCGGTGAAGCCGCAGCAGTTCCCCGAGTTCGTGAAGAACCGCGCGCTCGAGCTGGCAAAGCAGTCGGATCGCCCCGGCGGCGAAGGCGTGAAGCTCACGCCGCTGAAGCGCGAGCTCGTCAAGGTCACGCTCGACCCCGCGGGCCGCAAGGCCGAGATCGTGGTGCAGGGCCCGAGCGGCGCGCAGCCGAAGACCGGCGCCGAGGCGCTCGCCAAGGGCGCCGACTGGTGGGCGCTGCAGGTGGCGCGCGAGCTCGACGACGCCATCCTCGACCTGCGCCACAACCAGCGCGAGATCGGCCTCTGGCACCTGAAGACGCGCGGCGACATCGCCGACATGCTGGCCATGGACGCGATGCTCGAGGCGAACGCGAAGCACTGGTTCGTGCGCGAGACCATCGGCCTGCTGCGCCGCACGCTCGCGAGGCTCGACGTCTCCTCGCGCTCGATGTTCGCGGTGGTGGACGAAGGCTCCTGCTTCGCGGGCACGCTGGCCGAACTGCTGCTCGCCGCGGACCGCAGCTTCATGCTCGACATCAAGGATGGCCCGGCGATCGCGCTCTCGCCGCTGAACTTCGGCACCTGGCCGACGGTGACCGGCGCGACGCGCCTGGAAGCCCGCTTCTGCGAGGAGAAGGAGCCGGTCGAGGCGGCACGCCAGGTGATCGGCCGCACGCTGGACGCGCACGACGCCAAGGCGCTCGGCCTCGTCACCACCACGCCGGACGACATCGACTGGGAAGACGAGGTGCGCATCGCCACCGAGGAGCGTGCGAGCCTGTCGCCCGACGCGCTCACCGGCATGGAAGCGTCCCTGCGCTTCACCGGCCGCGAGAACATGGTGTCGCGCGTCTTCGGGCGCCTGACGGCGTGGCAGAACTGGATCTTCATCCGGCCGAACGCGGTCGGCGAGACGGGCGCGCTCAAGGTCTACGGCACCGGCGCGCGCGCGAAGTACAACTTCGAACGGGTCTAGCGCGATCGCTTGCGATCGGGCTCCACAATAGGAGAAGCACATGGCTGGCATCGACTACACGCAGAAGATCCCCAACAACGTCAACCTCGCGGGCGACCGCACGCTGCAGAGGGCGCTGGAGCACTGGCAGCCCCAGTTCCTCAACTGGTGGCACGAACTCGGCCCGTCGGACTTCGAGCGCTCGGATGTCTACCTGCGCACCGCCACCTCGGTGGACGCCGAAGGCTGGGCGCAATACGGCGCGGTGAAGATGCCGGACTATCGCTGGGGCATCTTCCTCGCCGACGCGGTGAACGACCGCCGCATCGGCTTCGGCGACCAGATGGGCCAGCCGGTCTGGCAGCAGGTGCCCGGCGAGTACCGCTCGACGCTGCGCCGCCTGATCGTGACGCAGGGCGACACCGAGCCCGCCTCGGTCGAGCAGCAGCGCCTGCTCGGGCACATCTGCCCCTCGCTCTACGACCTGCGCAACCTCTTCCAGGTGAACGTCGAGGAAGGCCGCCACCTGTGGGCGATGGTGTACCTGCTCCACGCCTACTTCGGCCGCGACGGCCGCGAGGAAGCGGAAGAGCTGCTCGCGCGCCACTCGGGCGACGCGGACAAGCCGCGCATCCTCACCACCTTCAACGAGCCGATCAGCGACTGGCTGTCGCTCTACTGCTTCACGTACTTCACGGATCGCGACGGCAAGTACCAGCTGAAGAGCCTGGCCGAGTCCTCGTTCGACCCGCTGTCGCGCACCTGCCGCTTCATGCTCACCGAGGAAGCGCACCATATGTTCGTCGGCGAGACCGGCATCGGCCGCGTCGTGAAGCGCACGCTCGAGGTGATGAAGGAACTGGGCACCGACGATCCGGCTCGCATCCGGGCCGCGGGCGCGGTGGACCTGCAACTCGTGCAGAAGTACCTGAACTTCTGGTGCTCGAGCTCGCTCGACCTCTTCGGCTCCGAGGAGTCGTCGAACGCGGCCTCGAGCTTCGCCACCGGCCTGAAGGGCCGCCCGGACGAAGACCAGTACCAGGACCACGACCTGCGCGACGCGATCTTCCACATGCAGACGCCGGACGGCACGAAGGACGTGCCGATGAGGAACGCGCTGAACGAAGTGATGCGCGAGTCCTACCTGAAGGACTGCGAGACGGGCCTGAAGCGCTGGAACCGCCAGATCGAGCGCGCCGGCCACGGCTTCCGCCTGTCCCTGCCCTCGGGCCACTTCCGCCGCTCGATCGGCTCGTGGGTCGGCAAGCCGGTGACGCCGGACGGCAAGCTGATCTCGCAGGATGAGTACGCCAAGCGCATCGGCGAATGGATCCCGACCGAGGCCGACAAGGCCTTCATCCGCTCGCTGATGGTGCAGGTGAAGGAGCCGGGCAAGATGGCCGGCTGGGTGGCGCCGCCGGATCGCGGCATCAACAACCTGCCCGTCGAATACGAGTACGTGCACATCCAGTAAGCGTCGCCATCAGCACCCGCCGCGCCCCGGGAGAGGCGCGGCGGTGCAGTCGCAAGTTCAAAGGGGAGGAGGAAGCCATGCCCGGTCTTCATTCGAAGCTGCGCTTCGCGCCGGCGCGCGTGAACGTGGAAAAGCGCGTCGACGGCACGATGCTGCTGACGTCGCCGCTGGATCTCGGCACGCCGGCGCGCTGCGTGGGCGAATGGCTCGTGAAGTGGGCCGCGAAAGCGCCGGACCGCGTGTTCCTCGCCGAGCGCGCGGGCGAAGGCTGGCGCAAGGTGACCTACGCCCAGGCGCTCGACGCGGTCCGCCGCATCGGGCAAGCCCTGCTCGACCGCGGCCTCGGGCCCGAGCGCGCGCTGGCGGTGCTCTCCGACAACAGCGTGGACCACGCGCTGCTGATGCTCGGCGCGATGCACGTCGGCGTGCTGTACGCGCCGATCTCGCCGGCCTACTCGCTGATGAGCCAGGACCACGCGAAGCTGAAGTACCTGTTCCAGCTCGTCACGCCAGGGCTCGCGTATGTCTCGGATCCCGCGCGCTTCGCGCCGGCGCTGGCGGCCGTGAAGGCGCAGGCGACGCCGATCTCCGAACTGCTCGCCGCCACGCCGACCGCGGCGGTGGACGCCGCGTTCGCCAAGGTGACGCCCGACACGATCGCCAAGATTCTCTTCACCTCGGGCTCGACCGGCATGCCCAAGGGCGTGATCAACACGCAGCGCATGCTGACCTCGAACCAGGAAATGACCGCGCGCGGCTGGCCGTGGGTGGAGGACAAGCCCCCGGTGCTGGTCGAATGGCTGCCGTGGAACCACACTTTCGGCGGCAACCACGACTTCAACCTCGTGCTGCGGAACGGCGGCAGCTACTACATCGACGGCGGCAAGCCGATGCCGGGCCTGATCGAGACGACAGTGAAGAACCTGAAGGAGGTCTCGCCGACGCAGTACTACAACGTGCCGCGCGGCTTCGACCTGCTGATGCCCTTCCTCGAGAACGACGCCGAGTTGAGGAAGAACTTCTTCCGCAACCTCGACATGGTGTTCTATGCCGGCGCCGCGCTGCCGCAGAACCTCTGGGAGCGCCTCGAGAAGCTGGCGCTCGCCGAGAAAGGCGGAGAACTGGCGATGCTGTCGGCGTGGGGCTCGACCGAGACCTCCCCGCTCGCGACGCAGGTGCACTTCCCGATCCCGCGCGCCGGCGTGATCGGCCTGCCGGTGGCGGGCTGCACCCTGAAACTCGTGCCCTCGGGCAAGAAGCTGGAAGTGCGCGTCAAGGGCCCGAACGTGACGCCGGGCTACTACAAGCACCCGGAACTCACCGCCGCCGCGTTCGACGAGGAAGGCTACTACCGCATCGGCGACGCGATGAAGTTCCTCGACGACGCCGATCCCGCGAAGGGCATCGTGTTCGACGGCCGCGTGGCCGAGGACTTCAAGCTCAGCACCGGCACGTGGGTCAGCGTCGGCACCGTGCGCGTGAACCTGATCGCCGCCGCGAACCCGATCGTGCAGGACGCCGTGATTACCGGCCACGACCGCAACGAAGTCGGCGCGATTGTCTTCCTGAGTCCCGCTGCGCAGGGCCTCGCGCCCGATGCGATCGCGGTGAAGCTGAAGGAAGCGCTCTCCGCGCTGAACAAGGGCGGCAGCTCCACGCACCCGATGCGCGTGCTCGTGACCGACCAGCCGCCGACGATCGACGCCGGCGAGATCACCGACAAGGGCTACATCAACCAGCGCGCCGTGCTCGAGAACCGCGCCGCGCTGGTCGAGCGGCTGTACGCCGGCGGCACCGGCGTGGTGACGCTCTAGCGCTTCGGGATCACCAGCGTATCGTTGTTGTTCCCGCTCAGGGTGGCCCCGGTCGCCTTGACCTTGACGCTGCACGGCCCCTTGCCGAGCGACGTGGTGGTGTTCGATTGGATGGTGCGCTGCACGGTGCTCTGGCACTTCACGGTGATGTCGTGCGCCTTCGAGTCCTTGTTGTGCAGCTTCACTTCGGCGAACGACGGCGCGGCGGCGAGGGCCAGCGCAACGGCGACTGCGACGCGACGGAACATGACGACCTCCCCTGAGGATGCGGATGCGGCAGTATCCGGCGCTCTGTCCCGCGGCACCACCTCCCTTTAGGGCAATTGACCCGTCCTCGCCCGAACCCTAGCGTGCCGGGCATCGTCACGAACCCGGAGCTGCCATGACCCGCGCCCTGCTCGCCGCCGCCTGCACCCTCGCCCTCTCCGCGCCCGCCTTCGCCGGTCCCGCCAAGGGCGGCCTCGAGTGCGAGGGCGCCAAATTCGAGATCAAGAGCACGGCCGCGTTCTGGGTGCCGGAGAAGAAGCAGTTCCAGATGCTGTTCTTCAACGAGGCGATCCCCGACGCGGAACTGCAGAAGATCGTCTACCTCGAGGGCGGCTCCGCGCTCGGGCGCACCCCCAAGGGCGCGCCTGCGGCGACCGGCGAGGACATGGCACTGCGCGCCGGCCTCTCCAAGCGCCGCGCGGTGCTGCTGCGCGCGAACCTGAAGGAGGCCGCGGACAAGCTCGACCCCGCGAACCTCGCAGGGGCGTTCCTCGTGAGCGTGAACTGCGGCCCGAACAAATCGTTCAACCAGTCCATGCGCAAGGGCGACAAGGAGCCGCGTGCGGACGTCGCCAAGCAGTTCCCCGGTTTCACCATACCGCTGAAGGACGGCGCCACGGTCAAGGTCAGCTCGGCGAAGTTCGAGTACAAGCCGGACCCCGCCAAGAAGACCGGTGCGCAGATGCACGCGAAGTGGCAGTTCGGCGGCGAAACGAAGCTGGTCGTCATCGAATAGCCCTGCGCCGGGGGCCATGCGTGGGGTACCATCCCCGCGCATGAAATTCGGCGTCTTCGACCACCTCGACGCGAGCGGCGCGGCGCTCGGCGAGTTCTACGAGCACCGGCTGCGACTCGTCGAGGCGTACGAGCGCATCGGCATCCACTGCTACCACACGGCGGAGCACCACGCGACGCCGCTGGGCATGTGCCCGTCGCCGTCGCTGCTGCATTCGGCGATCGCACAGCGCACGAAGCGCATCCTCTTCGGGCCGCTGGTCTACACGCTCGCGCTTTACCACCCGCTGCGCCTCGCCGAAGAGGTCTGCATGCTCGACCACATGAGCGGCGGGCGCTTCCAGCTCGGCATCGGGCGCGGCATCTCGCCCTACGAGCTGGGCTACTTCGGCTCCAACCCCGAGGAAGCGGGGCCACGCTACATCGAGGCGTGGTCGGTGATGAAGTAGGCCTTCGGCGGCGGCACGCTGACGCACGAGGGGCGCTTCTTCGCGTTCCGCGACGTCCCGATCATGATGCAGCCGCTGCAACGCCCGCACCCGCCGCTCTGGTACGGCGTCGGCAACGTCGACGGCGTGAAGTGGTGCGTCGAGAACAGGGTGAATGCGGTGGTGAACGGGCCGCTCTCGCGCGTGCGCGAAATGTCCGACCGCTATCGTTCGGAATGGGCCGCGGCCGGCCACGCGCCCGCCGCGATGCCGCTCGTCGGCACCACGCGCCACGTCGTCATCGCCGACAGCGAGCGCGAGGCGGTCGACATCGCGCGCCGCGCGTACGCCCGCTGGCATGCGAGCTTCATGTTCCTGTGGCGCAAGCACGGCACGCAGCCGATGTTCGCCGCCTTCCCCGAGGATTTCGACGCCGTGCGCAAGGCCGGGCTGCTGGCGGCAGGGACTCCGGCCCAGGTCGAGGCGCTGCTCGCCTCGGAGATCGCGCAAACCGGCGTCAACTACCTGCTGATGCGCTTCGCGTTCGGCGACCTTCGACTGGAGGAATCGATGCGTTCCGTGGATCTCTTCGAAAAGCACGTCATGCCCGCGCTCGCGAAGGAGGCCGCATGAACGCGCTGCGCCTGGGCGCCCTCCTCCTGTCCCTCGGCTTCGCGTCCGGCGCGTGGGCGCAGGCGTGGCCGACGAAGACGGTGAAGTTCGTGATGCCGAGCCCTCCCGCGAGCAGCCCGGACCGCACCACGCGCTGGTTCGCCGAGCGCCTGTCGCAGAAGTGGGGCGTGCCGGTGGTGGTCGAGAACCGCCCGGGCGCGACCGCGATGGTCGGCACCGAGTACGTCGCCAAGCAGCCGGCGGATGGCCATACGTTCCTGTCCACGTTCACCTCGTTCGTGCAGGCGCCGATCCTCTTCCCGAACTGCCCCTACGACCCCGAGAAGGACTTCGCGCCGGTCACGCAGACCATGACGGCCGAGGTGATCCTCGCGGTGCGCGCGGATTCGCCCTACAGGAGCTTCGCCGACCTGGTCGCCGGCGCGAAGCGCGACAAGTTGTCGTACGGATCGTTCGGCAACGGCTCGTCGTTCCACATCTACGGCGAGACGGTGAAGAAATCCCTCGGCCTCGACATCGCCCACGTGCCCTACAAGGGCGAGGCGCTGATCCTGAACGACCTGCTCGGCGGCCAGATCACCGCGAGCTTCAACTCCATCGGCACTGCGCTGCCGCAGATCAAGGCGGGCAAGGTCCGCGGGCTCGCGCTCGTGGGCTCGACGCGATCGGCCGCGCTGCCGGACATCCCGACCTTCCCGGAACTGGGCATCGCGACGCTCAATGGCGGCGCGTGGTTCGGCGTGTTCGCGGCGGCAGCGACGCCGAAGGGGATCGTCGAGCGCGTCTCGGCGGACATCAACGCCATCCTCGCGCAGCCCGAGACGCAGAAGTGGCTGCGCGACCAGGGGCTGGAGCCCACCGGCATGACGCCGGATCGCTTCACGCAGTTCATCCGCGCCGACCTCGCCAAGTGGCGCAAGATGATCGCGGACGTCGGCATCAAGCCCGAGTAGGCGCGCTCACTTCTTCGAGGTGAGCAGGATCACGGCGCCGACCACCACCGCGGCGCCGACCAGCTGCAGCGGCTTCATGGCCTGGTCGAGGATGCCCCAGCCCATGAAGAGCACCGCGATCGGCTCGAAGTTCATCGCGGCCGTATAGCGCGACACGCCCGGCAGCGGCTGCACGATGAAGAGCGCGGTGATGCCGGTGCCGTAGAGCACGGTCAGCGCCACCAGCGCCGTCCAGCCACCGGCGTCGCGCGGCAGCGCGAAGGCCTCCATGGGCACGGCGATCGCGAGCGCCACGATCCCAGTGACGCTCAGCGTCATGAAGGCGCGCATGCGCCCGTCCACCGCCTGCAGCCAGCGCCCGGTGAAGTAGAGCGCGAGCGAGAACGACAGCGCCGCGCCGATGCCGAACAGCACGCCGGTGCCGATCTGCTGCCAGCGCCCGGCGACCATCTCGAGGCTGCCGACGAGGTCGAGCGCGAGCACGAGGCCCACCAGCGCGATCGGCATCGCCACCATCGCGCGGCCGGAGGGGCGCGTGCCGTCGAACACCCAGCTCCACAGCGCGAACAGCATCGGGAAGAGGTTGAACGCGAGCAGCGCGAGCGCCACCGGGATGCGCGCCACGGCCGAGTAGATGCACAGGCTCTGCATGGACACGAGGAGCCCGATCACGAGGCCGCGCCCGAGCGTCGGCTTCGGCACCGCGAGCGACACGCCCATGGCCTTCATCAGGACCAGCAGCACCGTGGCGGTCACGGCGGAGCGCGCGAACACCGCGGTGGCCACGCTCGCGCCATGGTCGAAGGCGATGCGCGCCGACACGTGGTTCGAGCCGAACACCACCGCGATGACGAGCAGCATCGCCACCGCCGCCTGCGGCGAAATCACCCGGCTCGAGCCCTTGGTGCCTGTGCTATGTTCCCCGGCCATGCTTCCTCTCGACGGCGTGCGCGTCGCCGAATTCTGTCAGATCGCGGCGGGCCCCTTCGCGGGACTGCTGCTCGCCGACGCGGGCGCCGACGTGGTGAAGGTCGAGCCGCCCGCAGGCGACGGCATGCGCCAGTGGCCGCCGCTCACCGGGGGATTCTCCGAGAATTTCGCCGCGGTGAATCGAAACAAGCGCTCCATCGTCCTCGACCTGAAGACGCCGGCCGGCCTGGCCGCGGCGCGGAAGCTCTGCCTCGCGAGCGACATCGTGCTGGAGAACTTCCGCCCCGGCGTGATGCAGCGCCTCGGCCTCGGCGCCGAGGCGCTCATGAAGGACAAACCCTCGCTCGTCTACTGCTCGGTATCCGCCTTCGGGCAGGAAGGCCCGCGCGCGCAGGAAGGCGGCTTCGACGTCACCATCCAGGCGATCTCGGGCGTGATGAGCGTGACGGGCGAACCCGGCGGCGCGCCGGTGAAGTGCGGCGTGCCGGTGTCGGATTTCGCCGCGGGGCTCTACGCCGCGTTCGCGTGCAGCAACGCGCTGCTCAAGGCGCGCGCCACCGGCGAAGGCACGCGCATCGACGTGCCGATGATGGGTACCACGCTCGCCATCGCCGCGCTGCAGACCTCCGAATACTTCGGCAACGGCCGCGACCCGGTGAAGCTCGGCTCGGCGCATCCGCGCAACGCGCCCTACCAGGCCTTCCGCTGCGCCGACGGGCACTTCGTCATGGCGGCGGGCAACGACGATCTTTTCCGCAGCGCGTGCGCGGGCCTCGGCATGGAGGGCGCGGCCAGCGACCCGCGCTTCGGTTCCACCTCGCTGCGCGCCTCGAACCAGTCGGAGCTGCGAGAACTCGTCGAGGCCGCGTGCGCGTCGCGCACTGCCGCCGAATGCCTTGCGATATTGCGCGAGGCCGGCGTGCCCTGCGCGCCGATCAACAGCTACTCGCAGGCGCTTGCCGACCCGCAGGTGGCGCACTATGGCTGGGTGCAGCAGCTCGCATTGCCCGACGGCACGCAGTCGCGCACCTTCCTTTCCCCGCTCGGGCCGGCCGCGCCGGCGCGACGCCGCCCGCCGGCGCTCGGCGAACACACGAACGAAGTCCTCGAGGAGATCGGCGCATGACGAACATCGGGCGTTTTCGCAACTGGGTGCAGGACATGACGCGGCTGGTCGACGCCAAGGGCGGCGACGAGCGCGCAATGCACGACGAAGGCTCGAAGCTGCTCTCCGCGCTCGTGTCGGCGGACGACTGGCTGCCCGACGCGTTCGCGGTGCCTTCGCCGGAGTCTTATCGCCAGTACCTGCTCTATTGCGATCCGCTGGAGCGCTTCAGCGCGGTGAGCTTCGTCTGGCAGCCCGGCCAGCGCACGCCGGTGCACGATCACACGGTGTGGGGGCTCGTCGGCGTGATGCGCGGCGAGGAACTGTGCCAGGAGTACGCCAACGCGATCGCGGGGAAGCCGATGGACCAGACCGGCGAGCACGTCTGCCGGCCGGGCGACGTGGACCGCGTGTCGCCCACCATCGGCGACATCCACGTGGTGTCGAATGCGGGAAAGTCGACCACCGCGATCAGCATCCACGTCTATGGCGGCAACATCGGCGCGGTGCGCCGGCACACGTTCGACGCCGCCACCGGCGCGCCGAAGACCTTCATCTCGGGCTACAACAACACCGTGACGCCGAACCTCTGGGACCGCTCGAAGGAAACGCGCGCCTGAGGGCTACTTGGCGCCACGCGAACGCAGCATCGCGGCAAGCGGCTGGTTCTTCGAGGCTTCCGCGATGGCGAGCGGCGTTGCACCGCTCGCGCTCTGCGCGTTGACGTTCGAGCCGGCGTCGATCAGGAGTTCGGCTACTTCCAGGCGCGCGTAGAGCACCGCGGTGTGCAACGGCGTGGTGCCCATCTTGGTGCGGCTGTTCACGTCGGCGCCGCGGGCGATGAGGAGGTCGATCAGCGGCATCTTGCCGCGCATCACCGCGTAGTGCAGCGCCGAGGCGCCGGCACCGGGATCCTTGGCCTCGACGTCGGCACCCTGCTCGATCATGCGCAAGGCCTCGGCCGTGTCGCCGCGCGCGATGGCGTCGTGCAGGCTGCGCGAGGCAGCCTGCGCGCTGGGCGTGGCGCGCACCGCGGGTGCTTCGGTGGCGGGAGCGCCCCGCGTCACGGGTGCCTCGGGCCGGGGTTCGGCGGCGGGGGACGGCGCGGGAGCGGGTGGCGTGGGCTGGGGCGCGGGCGGCTCGGCGGCCGGCTTCGGCTCGTCGCCGCCGCTGAAGATGCGGCCGAAGAATCCCTTCAGGCGGTCGAGCACGCCGGGCTCCGGCGTCGACTGCGCGAACGCCGGCGCCGCAAGCGTCACGGCAAGCAGGCTGGCCACCAAGCGAAGACGTCGTCCCATCGCTCCCTCCGCGGCCATCATAGCGCCCGCCGCCGCGCCGTGCCGACGACGAGCGTCAACAAAATTGCCGCGCCCAGCCAGGCCATGTTGGGCAGCCACGGCAGCAGCGACTTGGCCTCGGGCACCGCGGGCAGCCCGGACGCAGTCGCGGCGATGCGCGCGAAGGCGGCCAGCGCCAGCACCGCGAAGAGGCTGCCGAGCATCGCGCCCTCGCGGCACGCGCGGCCGAAGGCCACCACGGCCGAGAACGCGGCCACGCTGATCGCGCCCCAGCATGCGCCGGCCACGAGTTGCGCGGCGACCAGCGCGCCAAGACCCGGCGCCCACGCCGCCGCCGCGGAGGCGAGCGCGCCCAGCGCGCCGGCCACCGCCATCACCGAGACCGCACCGCGGCGCTTCACCACGCCGGACATCGGGAACATCGCGAGGTTGAAGCCGATCCAGAACACCGGCATCAGCCATTGCAGGTCCTCGCGCGCGGCGAAGCGCAGGTACTGGCCCGCGGAATTCATCGCGAAGTGCACCTGGAAGCCCATGGCCAGCAGCGCGAGCCCGGCGAAGAACGCGATCAACAATCGCCGTCCCTCCGGCGAGGCGACGTCGAACGGCGGATCGGCATCGCCCGCGGGCGCCGGCTGCGCGCCCTGCAGCCGGCGCTCGACCCAGACCAGCCCGCCGACCGCGGCGGCGAGCACCAGCGTCGAGATCGCGAACGGCAGGCGCGGATCGACATCTCGCAGCGCGACGCCGAGGTACGGTGCGAGTGCGCCCGCCACCGCGGTGCCGGTGAGCATCAGCGTCGAGAGCCACGGCACCGAGGGCGCTGCGGCGTAGCGCGACAGCAGCGCCCACGGCGGCGAGCGCAATGCGGAAGACGTGAGTGCCCAGACCAGCGCGGCGCCGAGCAGCAGCGTCGACGAGCCGCCGGCGAACGGCAGCGCGAGGAAGGCCGCGGCGCTCACCAGCGTCGCGCCGAGGATCCAGCCGCCGAGGCGCGCCAGGCCCGCGCGCAGGCGATCCACCCAGAAGCCGGCGACGACGTCCATCAGCGCGAACACCACCTGGTCGGCGACCAGGATCCACGGCACCCACTCCTTCGCGATGCCGGCCTTCGCGGCGAGCGACGGCAGGTAGATGACGTAGAGCGTCCACGTCGTCGCGAACAGGAACTGTACGACACCGAGGTAGACCGCGGCGGCGCGGGGCACCATGGCGACGCTCGCGGCTAGGGCTTGAAGGCTTCGTCCACCGGGAAGCGCAGCCCGTTGGCGAGCCGGTTGGTCTCGTTGGCGAGGCCGACCACGGCCATCAGTTCCATCAGCATGGCATCGGTCATGCCCTTGGCGCGCGCAGACGCAGTGTGGGAATACGTGCAGTATTCGCAGCCGTTGGTGGCGCTGACCGCGAGGTAGACCATCTCCTTCACGAGGGGATCGAGCGTGCCCGGCCCCATGACCGCCCTCACGCGGTCCCAGGTACGCCGGAGCATCGCCGGGTCGTGCGCGAGCGCCTTCCAGAAGTTGTTGACCCAGTCGGACCCGCGGGCCTTCATGATCTCGTCGTAGACCGCGCGCACCTCGGGGCTCGCGTCGGCGTACTCGACCAGCTTCACCAGCGACATGGGGCTCTCCTCCTTCCTGCGATAATAGCGCCCGGCATGAAATTCCTCTTCGACTTCTTCCCTGTGATCCTGTTCTTCGCCGCGTTCAAGGCGTGGGACATCTACGTCGCCACCGGCGTGGCGATCGTCGCCACCTTCGCGCAGATCGGCTGGGTGCTCCTGCGCCGGCGCCGCGTCGAGCCGATGCTGTGGGCGAGCCTCGGCATCATCGTCGTGTTCGGCGGCGCCACGCTGCTCCTGCGCGACGAGACCTTCATCAAGTGGAAGCCGACGGTCCTGTACTGGCTCTTCGCGCTGGTGCTCTCGGGCGCGATGCTCGGCTGGAAGCGCAACCTGATCCGCAGCCTCCTCGGCCAGCAGGTGCGCCTGCCCGACCACGCGTGGTCGGTGCTGCTGTGGAGCTGGGCCGGGTTCTTCGCCGCGATGGGCGGCATCAACCTCTACGTGGCCTTCCACTACTCGACCGACACCTGGGTGAGCTTCAAGCTCTTCGGTGGCATCGGACTGATGGTCGCGTTCGTGTTCGCGCAGGCGCTCTACCTGCAGCGCCACGTGCAGGAAGACCCCAAGCCCGGGGACCCGGCGCCGTGACCGTCGCCGACGAAATCCGCGCGCGCCTTGCCACGCTCGCGCCCGAGCGGCTGGACCTCGAGGACGAAAGCGAGCGCCACCACGGCCACGCCGGCTGGCGCGAGGGCGGCAACACGCACTGGCGCCTGACCATCGTGTCAGCCTCGTTCGCCGGCAAGAACACCGTCGCGCGCCACCGCATGGTCTACGCCGCCCTCGGCGAACTGATGCAGCACCCCATCCACGCGCTCGCCATCACCGCGCGGGCACCGGGGGAAAACGGCGCATAATGCGCCCCGCGAATTCACTGCGCACGACACCGAAAGGAACACGATGACGCTTCGCCCCCTGGCCCTCGCGGCCGCCCTGGCCCTCGCCCTGCCCGCCCTCGCGGGCGACCTGCCGACCAAGGAGCCGGCAAAGCCCGCGGCCCCGGCGGTCAAGGATCCGGTGGCGACGGTGAACGGCGTGGCGATCCCGAAGGCGAGGTCCGATGCGCTCGCGCGCCAGCAGACCGCGCGCGGCCAGCCCGACAACGCCGACCTGCGCGCCGCGGTGCGAGAGGAGCTGATCAACCGCGAGGTGATCGCGCAGGAAGCCACCAAGGCCGGCATCGCCAAGCGCGCCGACGTGCAGGCGCAGGTCGACGCGGTGCGACAGGAGATCGTGGTCGGCACCTACATCAACGAGTGGATGCGCAAGAATCCGGTGGCCGACGCCGACATCCAGAAGGAATACGACCGGGTGAAGGGCCAGGCCGGCGACAAGGAGTACAAGGCGCGCCACATCCTCGTGAAGTCCGAGGACCTCGCCAAGACGATCCTCGCCGACCTCAAGAAGGGCACCAAGTTCGAGGAGCTCGCGGGCAAGCACTCGGAAGACCCGGGCTCGAAGGCCCGCGGCGGGGACCTGGACTGGAGCGCGCCCGGCGTCTACGTGCCGGAGTTCCGCGATGCGCTGGTCAAGCTCGAGAAGGGCAAGACCACCGAGGCGCCGGTGAAGACGCAGTACGGCTTCCACATCATCCGCCTGGACGACGTGCGCGCCACGCAGTTCCCGCCGCTCGCGCAGGTCAAGGGCCAGATCCAGCAGCAGCTGCAGCAGCAGAAGCTGCAGGTCTACGTCGACGACCTGCGCAAGAAGGCGAAGGTCGACTAGTGGTCGCGTAAGGCAGGCGCGCGAGCTTCGACCAAGACCCATGATCCGCGCCCTCGCCGCCGCCCTCGTCCTCGCCGGTGCCTGCACCGGCGCCTTCGCGCAAGCCACCGCCAAGGCCACCTTCGCCGGCGGCTGCTTCTGGTGCGTCGAGGAAGCCTTCGACAAGGTGCCGGGCGTGGTCTCGACCACGTCGGGCTATATCGGCGGGCACAAGAAGAACCCGACCTACGAGGAAGTATCGGCCGGCGTCACCGGCCACACCGAGGCCGTGGAGATCGTGTTCGACCCGAAGAAGGTCAGCTACGAGAAGCTGCTCGAGGTGTTCTGGAAGAACCACGACCCGACGGCGAACAACCGCCAGTTCTGCGATACCGGCACGCAGTACCGGCCGGCGATCTTCTGGCACGACGAGGCGCAGAAGAAGGCCGCCGAGGGCTCGCGCGCGGAAATCGAGAAGACCAAGAAGTTCCGCGAGCGGATCATCACGCCGGTCGAGCGGGCTACCGAGTTCTGGCCGGCGGAGTCCTATCATCAGGATTACCACCTGAAGAACCCGGTGCGCTACAAGTTCTACGCCACCAACTGCGGGCGCTACGCGCGCCTCGCGGAACTCTGGGGCTCCACGGCCAAGTAGGTCCGCCCCGTTGTTGCCTGGGGAAGGGGAGCACGAGGGGAAACGCCGTCCGTTTCCCCTCGTTCCTTCAGTCGGCGTATTGCCCAAGCCGTACCATCGTGGTTCCCGGCTTCAGGTGGATCAGCGAAGGCATCACCATCACGCAATCGTCGTAGGGCGTGACCCAGACCTTGTCGCCATCGCGCGCGACCTCGGTTCCCTTCTTCGGCACGACCTCAAGCCCGCCCCAGGGCCTGGCGAAGCGGAAGTCCATGGTCTTCGCCACCACCGCCTCGGTGACGCGCACCACGCGCTGCGGCACCACCGGCTGCAGGCGCAGCCGCGACGTCGCCCAGCCCTCCTCCACCGCGCCGGTGACGCGCAGGAACCGCAGCGCCGTGTCGATGGCGACGTCGGCGGAACGCTTCTCCCAATGGTGCCCGCACTCGATCAGCACGGCCTTCTTCGGGCTCTTCGGATCGCCGAAGCCGCCGCGCTCGATCATGCGCAGGCCGGCCGGGTGGCCGGAGTCGAGCAGCAGCGCGCGCGGCACGCCGATCGCCTTGGCGAAGTCGGCGTTCTTCTGGATCGTGCCGCAGACCATGATCGGCTCGCAGGGCTCGTGCATCGAGTGCAGGTCGAGCAGCAGGTCGGCCGCGTCGACGAACGGGCGCAGCTCGCGTGCGCGGCGCAGCTCCAGCGAATCGCGCGAGCCCAGCAGCTGGTCGTCGCCCCAGACGCGGTTGTAGTCCTCGTCGATGAAGCGCGAGCGGTCCGGGTCGTCGTAGTCGAAGCGCGAGAAAGCCTCGACGTTCGCGAAGGTCAGCGTGAGCTTGCCGCGCACGGGCTTCAGGCCCTCGCGCAGGAGGGTGTCGAGCGCGATCGCGCCGCAGATCTCGTTGCCGTGGGTCAACGCCTGGATCATCACGTTCGGACCCGGCTTGCCGGAATCGAGCACGTGCGCGTAGGGCACGCCGGTGTTGCCGTCCTTGTACGGACGGATGTCGGGCGGGCTGAGTTCGATCGGGTACTGGCTGGGCATGCGGCCCTCCTTGGTATCGCGATTATCCGTTCAGGTGGCAGGCCGACAGGCGGCCGTTGGCAATCTGTTTCAATTCGGGCGCGGTGTCCCGGCAGCGCGCGGTGGCGTGAGGGCAGCGCGGATGGAAGTGGCAGCCCGGCGGCGGCGCGAGCGGCGACGGGATCTCGCCTCGGATCGGCGCAAACTCACGTCGGCGGCGATCGAGCCGCGGCACTTCCGCAAGCAGGGCCTGCGTGTAGGGATGGTTCGGCGCGGCGTAGAGTTCCGCCGCCTGTGCGGATTCGACGATGCGGCCGAGGTACATCACCACCACGCGATCCGACAGGTGGCGCACCACGCCGAGGTCGTGGCTGATGAAGAGGTAGGTCAGGCCGAGGCGCTCGCGCAGGTCCATGAAGAGGTTCAGCACCTGCGCCTGGATCGACACGTCGAGCGCCGCCACCGCCTCGTCGCAGACCAGGAAGGCCGGCTGCACCGCGAGCGCGCGCGCAATGCCGATGCGCGCGCGCTGCCCGCCCGAGAACTGGTGCGGATAGCGATCGCGCATCGCCGGGTCGAGGCCGACTTGTTGCAGCAGCCCGGCGACGTAGTCGTCGACCCCGCTGGCATCCACGAGTCCGTGCACGCGCGGCGCCTCGCCGACGATCTCCCGCACGCGCATGCGCGGGTTCAGCGACGCGAACGGATCCTGGAAGATCATCTGGATCGCGCGCTTCGTGCCGTCGAAGCGCACGCGCCCTTCGGTCGGCTCGTGCAGGCCGCAGGCGAGCCGCCCGACGGTCGACTTGCCGCAGCCCGACTCGCCCACCAACCCCACGACCTCGCCCTTCGCGACCTCGAAGCTGACGCGATCGACCGCGTGCACGGTGTGCTCGGAGACGTTCGCGCCCAGCCGCCGCGCCAGCCGCTCGATCGCGTCGAGCCGGCGCACGAAGCGCTTGGATACGTTCTCGAAGCTCAGCACAGCGGATGGTGGCAGCGCACGAGCCGCCCCTCGCGAGTCGCGGCCTGCGGGATCGACGCGCAGGCTTCGTCTGCCCTCTCGCAGCGTTCGCGGAATGCGCAGCCCGCCGGCAGCCGCGCGAGCGCAGGCGTGCTGCCGCGAATCGAATGCAGTCGCGCGCCCGGCGCCGCCGCGGCCGGCACCGAATCGAGCAGGCCGCGCGTATACGGGTGCATCGGCGCGTCGAGCACCTGCCCGACCTCGCCGGATTCCACGATGCGTCCGGCGTACATCACGCAGACGCGGTCGGCCAGCCCGGCCACCACCGCGAGGTCGTGCGTGATCCACACCAGCGCGGTGCCGGACTCGCGAGCCAGGCGCTGCATCTCGAACAGGATCTGCCCCTGCACCGTGACGTCCAGCGCCGTCGTGGGTTCGTCGGCGATGATGACCTCGGGACGGTGCAGCAGGGCGATCGCGATCGCCACGCGCTGGCGCATGCCGCCGGAGAACTGGTGCGGATACTGGGACAGCCGCTCGGCCGGCGACGCGATGCCGACGCGGCCCAGCGCCTCGATCGCGCGCTCGCGCGCGGCCGCCTTGTCGACGCGCTCGTGCGCGAGCACGGTCTCGACCATCTGTGTCTCGATGGACAGCACCGGGTTCAGCGTCATCATCGGGTCCTGGAAGATCATCGCGATGCGCTTGCCGCGCACGCGGCGCAACCGCTCTTCCGAAGCGCCGACGAGCTGCTCGCCGCCGAGCCGCACGCTGCCGCCCGAGACGCGCCCCGGCGGATCCACCAGCCCCAGGATCGAGAAGCCGGTCACCGACTTGCCGGAGCCGGATTCGCCCACCAGCCCGAGGATCTCGCCCTTCTCGAGGCGGAACGACACGTCGCTCACCGCGCAACACACCCCCTCGCGCGTCGCGAACTCGGTGGTCAGGCCTTCGACCTCGAGCACCGCGCTCATTTCGCCAGCCTCGGATTCAGCACGTCGCGCAGCTGGTCGCCGACGAGGTTGATCGACAGGATCGTGGCGAGCAGCGCGACGCCGGGATACACGCTGATCCAGTACTTGCCCGAGAGCAGGTACTCGTAGCCGTTGGCGATCAGCAGGCCCAGCGACGGCTCGGTGGTCGGCAGGCCGAGGCCGAGGAAGGACAGCGTCGCCTCGAGCGCGATCGCGTGCGCCACCTGCACCGTGGCGACGACGATCAGCGGCGGCAGCGCATTCGGCAGCAGGTGCTTCAGCACGATGCGCGCAGACGACAACCCCAGCCCGCGCGCCGCCTCGATGTACTCCTTGCCGCGCTCGACGAGCGCCGCCGAACGCGCGGTGCGCGCGTAGTACGCCCACTGCACCGTGACCAGCGCGATGATCACCTTGTCCGTGCCCTTGCCGAGCACCGCGATCAGGATCAGTGCGACGAGGATCGCCGGGAAGCCGAGCTGGATATCGACCACGCGCATCAGCAGCTGCTCGAAGCGCCCGCCGAAGTAGGCCGCGAGCACGCCCGCGAGCGCGCCCAGGGTGAGCGCGATCGCGCCGCTGGTCACGCCCACGGTGAGCGAGACGCGCAGCCCGTAGAGGATCGCCGAGAGCATGTCGCGCCCCTGCCCGTCGGTGCCGAGCGCGTACATGGTCAGCGTCAGGCCCGGCCCGGCCTTCGAGCCGGGCGGCAGGCGCGCGTCCAGCAGGTCGAGCTTGGCAAGATCGTAGGGGTTCTGAGGCGCGATCCACGGCGCGAACAGCGCGAGCAGCAGCACGCCGGCCAGCAGCGCGAGGCCCGCGAGCGCGAGCCGCGACTCGGCGAATTCGCGCGAGAAGCGCGCCAGCGGCGCGTCCCGGTTCACTTCGCCGCCCCCAGGCGCACGCGCGGATCGAGCGCCGAGTACAGAAGGTCGACGACGAGGTTGATGACGATGAACAGGAACACCGTCACCATCAGGTAGGCCACCACCACCGGCCGATCGAGCTGGAAGATCGAGTCGATCACCAGCTTGCCCATGCCTGGCCAGGCGAAGATCGACTCGGTGACGATGGCGAACGCGATCACCGAGCCGAGCTCGAGGCCGATCACGGTGACCAGCGGGATCAGGATGTTCCTCAGCAGGTGCACGCCCACCACCCGCGAGCGCGGCAGCCCCTTGGCGCGCGCGAACTTCACGTAGTCGAGCATCGCCTGCTCGCGCACCTGCGCGCGCACGAGGCGGATGATCAGCGAGAGCTTGAAGAGCGCGAGGTTGGTCGCCGGCAGCAGCGCGTGGCGCAGCCCTTCCCACGTGAGCAGGGAGAGCGGCACGCCGAGCAGCGTCTCGGTCGGCCCGCGCCCGGTCGACGGCAGCCAGCCGAGCTGCACCGCGAAGACGAGGATCAGCAGCAACCCCACCCAGAAGGTGGGCAGCGAGAAGCCGAGGATGGAGCCGGCCATGATCGCGCGCGAGCCGAGCGCGTTCGGCCGCAGGCCCGCGTACAGCCCGAGCGGAACGCCCAGCACGACCGAGATCAGCATGGCGAGGAACGCCAGTTCCAGGGTCGCCGGCATGCGCTCGAAGATCACTTCCAGCGCCGGGCGGCCGAACACGAAGGACTTGCCGAGGTCGCCGCTCGCCGCCCCCTTCAGGAAGATCGCGTACTGCTCGAGCACGGGCTTGTCGAGGCCGAGCGCCGCGGCGCTGCGCGCCTTTTCCTCCTCGTCGGCGGCCGGGTTGACGAGGATCTCGACCGGGTCGCCGACCAGGAACAGGCCGGCGAACACCAGCCCCGACGTGACGAACAGGACGACGAGCGTCTGGGCGATGCGCCGGAGGACGTATACGCCCATGCGGCTACTTGCCCGGCCGTACCTCTTGGGCGAGCGTGTACTGGTCGGCCCTCGCGCGGTAGGCGATGCCCTTGCGCGTGCCCCAGATGCTCACCTCGTAGTGCAGCGGCACCAGCGCCATGTGCTCGGCGACCGCCTTCTCGGAGGCCGCGGCGAGCATCAGCCCGCGCTTGGTGTCGTCGATGGTGGCGAGCGCGGTCTGGATGATGGCGTCGAGGCCGCCGTCGGAGAAGCGCCCGCGGTTCGCGCCGCCCATGCCGGCCTTGGCATCGAAGGTGGCCACCAGCGACCGCAGCGGCGAGCTGGCCTCGCCCGTCTCGGCGCCCCAGCCGGCGAGCAGGAACGAGAACTCGAGCTTCGAGCCGCGCGAGAAGAAGATGTTGGACGGCATGGCCTCGAGCTTGGTCGCGATGCCGACGCGCGTCAGGTATTGCGCCACCGCCTGCGCGACCTTCTCGTCGTTGATGTAGCGGTTGTTCGGCGCGTGCAGGGTGATGCCGAAGCCGTCCGGGTAGCCCGCCTCGGCGAGCAGCTTCTTGGCGCCCTCGGGGTCGTACTTCTCCGGCGCGAGCTTCTTGCTGGTGCCGAAGAAGCTCTCGTGCAGCAGCTGCCCGGCGGGTTTCGCCTGCCCTTCCATCACGCGGGACACGATCGCGTCGCGGTCCACCGCCTTGGAGATCGCCTTGCGCACGCGCACGTCGCGGAACGGGTTCGCCTCCAGCGGCTTGCCCGCCTTGTCGGTGACGAACGGCGAGTTCTTCTCGCGGCCGGAATCCATGTGCAGGTAGATCATGCGGTTCGAGACCGCGGACGAGAGCTGCACGCGCGCATCCTTCTCGAGGCGCGCGACGTCCGCCGTGGGCACGTTCTCGATCATCTGCACGTCGCCCGCGAGCAGCGCGGCGACGCGGGCCGCCGAGTTGCTGATGAAGCGCAGCCGCACCTTCGCATAGGCCGGCTTCGACCCCCAGTACTTGTCGTTCACGACGTAGACCGCACGATCGCCCGCGACGTACTCCGCCCACTTGTAGGGCCCGGTGCCGATCATCGCCTTGCCGGCATTGAAGTCCTCGGTCTTCGCGGTCTCGGCGACTTTCTTCGGCACCATCAGCACGGCGATCAGGTCGTTCGGCAGCAGCGGGTGCGGGCGCGCGGTCTTCATGCGCACCGTGTACTTGTCCGGCGTCGCCAGCTCGGTGACGGCGCGCGTGTACAGCGCGAGCGAGGCCGGGCTGTTCGGCACGTTCGGGATGCGCTTGAAGGTGGCGGCGACGTCCTCCGAGGTGAACTCGCTGCCGTCGTGCCAGCGCACGCCGCGGCGCAGCTTGAACTCCCAGGTGAGCTCGTCCACGACCCGCCACGATTCGGCAAGGCCCGGCTTCAGGCCCTGCTTCTCATCCGAGGCCACGAGCGACTCGAACACGTGCTTGGCGACCTGCAGGTTCGGCCCGAGGTTGTGGAAGTGCGGGTCGAGCGCGCTCACCGGCGCCGACAGCGCGATGGTGAGGTCCTGCGCATGCGCGAGGGCCGCGAGGCCGGCGAGGAGGAGCGTGGCGAGAGTCTTCTTCATGGCGATTCCGGACTGCGGACAGGGAGCGCGAAGCATAGCCCATCTCCGCTATAGTGCGGCTCTTTCCAGAGACGGAGTCGGACATGGCGAACAGGGTTGCGATCATCACGGGCGCGGGATCGGGCATCGGGCGGGCGACGGCGCTCGCCTACCTCAAGGACGGCTACAGCGTGGCGCTCGCCGGGCGGCGCGTCGAGGAACTCGAGAAGACCAAGACGCAGGCCGGCGCCGATGGCGCGCGCGCCCTCGTGGTGCGCACCGACGTGGGCGTGCACGCCGACGTGAAGAACCTGTTCGCCAAGACCAAGGAGGCCTTCGGGCGCCTCGACGTCCTCTTCAACAACGCGGGCATGGGCGCGCCGGCGATCAACCTGGAGGAACTCTCCTACGAGCAGTGGCAGGCGGTGGTGAACGCCAACCTGACGGGGCCTTTCCTCTGCACGCAGGAAGCCTTCAAGATCATGAAGGCGCAGAAGCCGCAGGGCGGCCGCATCATCAACAACGGCTCGATCTCGGCGCACGCGCCGCGGCCGTTCTCGACGCCCTACACCGCCACCAAGCACGCGATCACCGGCCTCACCAAGTGCATCGCGCTCGACGGCCGCCCGTGGGACATCTGCGGCAGCCAGGTGGACATCGGCAACGCGGTCACCGAGATGACCGATCGCATGACCAAGGGCGTGCCGCAGCCGAACGGCACCATGATGGTCGAGCCGCGCATGGACGTGAACCACGTCGCCCAGCAGGTGCTGGCGATGGGCAACCTGCCGCTGGAGTCGAACGTGCTCTTCTGCACGATCATGGCATCCAAGATGCCATTCGTAGGCAGGGGCTGAGACCTACCCCCTGAAGTCGTACAGCTTCGCGGGGTGCTCGACGAGGATGCGCCGGCGCAGGCCGGCGTCGGGCACCCAGCGGGCGAAGAGGTCGAACAGCGCGCCGTCGTTCGGCATCGGGGTCTTGATGGCGACGTGCGGCCAGTCGCTGCCCCACAGCAGGCGCTCCGGCGCTTCCGACACCAGCACCTGCGCGAACGCGTCCACGCCCTCGTAGGGCAATCCCGAGGGCGTCAGCCGATAGGGGCCGGTGAGCTTGGCCCAGGCCCGGCCGTCCTTCATCAATCGCACCAGCGCGCGAAAGCCCGGCGTCTCCGTGCCCTTCGCGCAGGGCACGTAGCCGAGGTGCCCGAAGCTCACCTCGACCGGGAAGTCCGCGAGTTGCCGGTCGAGGTCCGGGAACTCGTCCACGTGCATCAGGAACTCGAGGTGCCAGCCGAGCCGCTTCACGCGGCGCGCCAGCGCGCGCAGTTCCGCCAGCGGCAGCTGCCCCTTGCCGGTCTTCAGGTCGACGATGTTCGAGCGCACGCCGCGCACGCCCAGCGCGTGCAGCCGGTCGAGCTCCGCGTCGCTGACATCGAACAGCACCACCGCGATGCCGCGCAGCCGCGCCGGGTCGCGCGCGAGCGTGTCGAGCATCAGGCGGTTGTCCGCGCCGTAGATGCTCGGCTGCACGATGACCGCGCGCGCCACGCCGAAGGTGTCGAGCATGCGGCGGTAGGCCTCGAGCGGCGCGTCGGGCGGTGTGTAGACGCGCTCCTCGAGGTACGGGTAGCGGCTCTCGGGCCCGCAGACATGTGCATGCGTGTCGCAGGCGAGCGCCGGCACCTCGAAGGACTGGGCGCGCGGGTTCGGATCGAACGCCGCGCAGAGCGGCGCGCTCACCGCTTCGCCTTCGGCGGCCCCGCGGTGCCCAGGCCCGTGCGCGTCGCCTCGGTGTCGATGAGCGACAGCGGCGGCACGTTGGCGAGGTTGACGTCCGGCCCGAGCGCGTTCACCAGCGCCTTCTTCATGTCCTCGATGTCGCAGCTGCGCACGTTCGAAATCCACGGGCCCGGCAGCTCGATCATCACGCGCGACATGTCGAGGCGCCTGACGAGGAGGTCGATGGTCTTCTTGCGCAGCTTGCCGTTCTCCACCAGCTCGGCGGCCTCGACCAGCACCAGCGCCGCGCCCGCGTCGAAGCAGGTCTCGGCCTGCTTCACGAGCAGCGACGGGTTGCTCATGGTTTCCTTGGAGCCGACCTCGCCGTAGACCACCAGCCCGGCGCGCACCGCGTTGCGGATCTGCTCGCGACGCTGCGCGTCGGTGAGGGGCACCACGTTGTCGGAGATCTCGATGGCCTGGAAGCCGAGCGCGCGCGCCTCGCGGTAGTACGCCGGCAGCGCCTTGGCACCCTGCGTGGCGAACACGTACTCGTGGAACTGCCCGCCGAGGAAGGGCTGGATGCCGTGCTTGCGGTAGAGCTTCAGCTTCGATACCAGCACCGGCCGCGGGTACAGGCGCGCGGTTCCGGTCTTGATCTTGGCGAGGTCGGCGTAGGCGCCAGCGGTGGCGAGCAGGTCCTTGACGAGGCCGAGCGGCAGGCCGTCGTCGATCATCATGGTGCGGCCGTTGGCGCGCGGCTTTTTCACCGACCGCTCGCGAGGGAGCGGGACGAACTGAAACGGGGCTTTCATGGGTAACCTCCGGGGACCATGATAGGGTTCCCGCGCTGCACCGCGCCAGCGTCGTCTCGCAGCCGATATGGAGGTTCCATGCGCCCGATCCTCGCCTTGCTCGCCGCCCTCTCCTGCGCTGCCGCGCATGCCCAGGGCTGGCCCTCGAAACCCGTGCGCGTCATCGTCGGCTACGCGCCCGGCGGCGGCCACGACTTCGTTGCGCGCACGCTCGCGCAGCGCCTCACCGAGAAGCTAGGCCAGGGCTTCGTGGTCGAGAACCGCGCCGGCGCCTCGGGCGCGATCGGCACCGATCTCGTCGCGAAGAGCGCGCCGGACGGCCACACCTTCATCGTCGCCTCGCCCGCCGAGGTGCTGGTCGGGCCGATCGCGGGCCAGAAGGTGCCCTACGACCCGGAGAAGGACCTCGCGCCGGTCGGGCTGATCGGCGAGACGCCGCTCGCGCTCGCGATCCACCCGAGCGTGCCGGCGACGAACATCCGCGAGTTGATGGACTACGCCCGGCGCTCGCCGGGAAAACTCTCCTACGGCACGCCCGGCTCGGGCAGCTCGATGCAGTTCGCGGGCGAATCGCTGAAGAGCCTCGCCGGCGTGTTCATCGTGCACATCCCCTATCGCGGCGCCGGACCGGCAGTGTCGGACCTGCTCGGCGGACAGGTGCCGATGGTGATCGTCGGCATGCCGCCGGTGGTGCCGCATGCGAAGAGCGGCAAGATCCGCATCGTCGCCGTGACCAGCGAGAAGCGCTCCGCGGCCACGCCCGAGATCCCGGCGATGGCCGAACTGCCGGGCTTCGCCGGTTTCCACTTCACCAACTGGCAGGGCGTCTACGTGGCGGCGAAGACGCCGCAGGCGGTGATCGAGCGACTCTCGGCCGAGATCTCGGCCGCGGTGAAGGAACCCGCGATCCGCGAGAAGCTCCTCGCCGCCGGCGTCGACCCGGCCGGCCTGTCGCCGTCCGAGTTCGCCGCGTTCCTCGCCAAGGAGCGCGCCACCTACACCCGCGTGCAGAAGGCGCGCAACATCCGCGCGGACGACTGACGCGCGGCTACTTCGTCAGGTAGCCCATCCACGGCCAGTAGGTGGCGCCGAGGAGCAGCACCAATCCGTAGCCGACGACCGTGAGCACGACGCCGGTGCGCACGAAGTCCTTCACCGTGAAGGT
Organism: uncultured Enterobacteriaceae bacterium; assembly: GCA_964617355.1. Lineage (GTDB taxonomy): Bacteria > Pseudomonadota > Gammaproteobacteria > Burkholderiales > SG8-39 > CAZTDU01. Next base: position 4,530 of record CAZTXP010000089.1, on the reverse strand, counting down.
GTCGGTGCCGTAGGCCACCATGTTCTGCGGCGCGTTCACCGGCAGGATGAAGCCGAAGCTGACCACGAACTGCAGGATCATGGTCATGCCGACGAGGTTCAGGCCCGGCGTCTTCACCGACTGCAGCACCGCGATCACGATCGGGATCATCGCCGACGCGAGCGCGGTGGCGCTGGCGAAGCCCAGGTGCACCACGATCAGGAAGAGCGAGAGCAGCGCGAGGATCGCGAACGCCGAGGCGTCGGCAAGGCCGAGCGATTGAACGATGCCGTTGGCGAGCCAGGCCGCGGCCTTGGTCTGCAGCAGCGCGGTGCCGAGGCTGATGCCGGTACCGAAGAGCACGATCGTGCCCCACGGCACCTGCGGCTGCGCCTGCTTCCACGTCATCACGCCGAAGCCGGGCAGGAAGAGCAGCGCGATCGCCGCCACGGTGGTGGTCGACGTATCGAACGGGTGGAGGATCTTCTCCGTGGACCACAGCGCGAGCAGCCCGAGCGTCACGCCGAGGAGGCGCCACTCGGAGCCCTTCATCGGGCCGAGTTCGGCGAGCGCGTTGCGGATCGCCTCGGTGCCGCCGGGGACTTCCTCCATCTCGGGCTTCATCAGCCGCGTCATCACGAAGTAGAGCACCACCGACATCGCCAGCGCCCACGGCGCCGCCGCCACCAGCCACTCGGGATAGGTGATGGTGGTCTTGAGGGACTTCTCGATGAAGCCGATGGCGACCATGTTCTGCGCGGCTGCCGTCTTGATGCCGACGTTCCAGATCGATGCGGCGTGCGCGGTGGTGATCATCAGCAGGCCGGCGAAGCGCGAGCGGCGGTCGACGCCGAACGCGAGGATGATGCCCATGATGATCGGCACGATGCAGGCCACGCGCGCCGTGGTGGACGGCACGAGGAAGGCGAGCACGACGCCGACGAGGATCGCGCCGATCACGACCCGGTGGGTGCGCGCGCCGACCTTCGACAGCACGAACAGCGCAATGCGGCGATCGAGCCCCGTCACCGTCATCGCGGCCGACAGGAACGTGGCCGCGGCCACCAGCGCGAGCGCGGTGTTGGCGAAGCCGCCGAGCGCGAGGCCCAGCGCGGCCGAGGTGCCCAGCATCGCGTCGGGCTTGGCCGCGTTCGGCGCGAGCCCGAGGAGGAAGGCCATCAGCGCCGTGATGAGCACGGCGCTCACCGCGTAGTCCACCGCCTCCGTCATCCACAGGATCACGGAAAAGAGCAGCAGGCCGAGCATCACCTGCCCGGCATAGGGCAGGCCTTGCGGCGTGGGCAGGAGGAGGATGACGACGAGCGAGGCGACGGCGGCAAGGAAACCGGCGACCCGGGTGCCGCCGCCCTCTTGAGAGGTCTTGGACATGGCGGAGTCTCCGTCTGGTTTCTGGAGACATCCTGCGCCGGCGGGGTGCCGCCGGATTGATCCCGCTCAAGCGCGGGCGGGGTTTCCCCGGGGGAACCGCCCTACTCGACTTCCTCGATCCAGCACTGCTGGATCGCCTCGAGGATCTTCTCGCCGGAGCGCTTCGGGTCGTCGTCGAAGCCGGGCAGCGCCATCACCCACTCGCGCAGCTCGGTGAAACGCACGGCCTTCGGGTCGGCGTCGGGACGCGCCTCGCAGAGCGCGATGGCGATGTCGCGGGAGTCGGTCCACTTCATGGCAGCCCTCCTCAGTGCGTCTCGCGGGCGTGGTTGAGGGTGTACTTCGGGATCTCGAGCACGAGGCCGGCGGCCGGCACGCGCGCCTGGCAGGACAGGCGCGAGTCGGCCTCCAGGCCCCAGGCCTTGTCGAGCATGTCCTCTTCCTTCTCCTCGGCGGGTTCGAGCGCGTCGAAACCCTCTCGCACCACGACGTGGCAGGTGGTGCAGGCGCAGGATTTCTCGCAGGCGTGCTCGATGGCGATGCCCTGCGCGAGCAGCGCGTCGCAGAGCGTGGCGCCTTCGGCGGCGTCGAACTCGGCGCCGTCGGGACACAGGGTGGCGTGGGGGAGGACCTTGATGCGGGGCATGTTCAGCTGCCGAGGGAGGTGATCTTCTGGCCGGCCAGCGCGCGGCGCACGCTGGCGTCCATGCGACGGGCGGCGAATGTGTCGGTGGCGCGGCCGAGCGCCTCGACCGCGGCCTTGATCGCGCGGTGGTCGGTACCGTCGGCCTGTGCGCGCAAGGCGGCGAGTTTCGCGTCGATCGCGGCGCGCTCGGCGTCGTCGAGCAGCGCGGCGTCGGCCGCGAGCGCGCTCTCCACCGCCTCGACGAGGCGCCGGGCCTCGACGCGCTGCTCCTGCAGCGCGCGGGCGTGCATGTCGTCCTTGGCATGCTCCACCGAGTCACGCAGCATGCGTTCGATGTCGCCGTCAGCGAGCCCGTAGGACGGCTTCACCTGCACGGAGGTCTCGACGCCGCTGGTAGTCTCGCGCGCGCTGACCGACAGCAGGCCATCGGCATCGACTTGGAACGTGACGCGCACGCGCGCGGCACCGGCGGCGCGCGGCGGGATGCCCTTCAGGTCGAAGCGCGCGAGCGAACGGCAGTCCGACACCAGTTCGCGCTCGCCCTGCACCACGTGCACGCTCATCGCGGACTGGCCGTCCTTGAAGGTGGTGAACTCCTGCGCGCGCGCCGTGGGAATGGTCGAGTTCCGCGGGATGATGCGCTCCACCAGCCCGCCCATGGTCTCGAGGCCGAGCGACAGCGGGATCACGTCGAGCAGCAGCCAGTCGTCGCCGGCCGTCTTGTTGCCGGCAAGGACGTTGGCCTGCATCGCGGCGCCGAGCGCCACTACCTTGTCCGGGTCGAGGTTGTTCAGCGGGTCGCGGCGGAAGAACTCCGCCACCGCGCGCTGCACCGCCGGCATGCGCGTCGCGCCGCCGACCATCACCACGCCCTTCACGTCGTCCACCGTGAGGCCGGCGTCGCGCAGCGCCTTGCGCGTCGGGCCGAGCGTCTTCTGCACCAGGTTGTGCGTGATGCCGCAGAAGATCTCGGTGGTGAGGCGCACGTCGACGAACTCGCCGGTCGACAGGCGCGCGGTGATCGGCGCCTCGCCGTGCGTGGTCAGCGCCTCCTTGGCCTCGCGCGACTTGGTCTGCAGCAGGCGCCAGTCGCGCGGCTGCAGCGGCGCGAGCTTGGCTTCCTCGAGCGCCCAGCAGAACACGCGGTGGTCGAAGTCGTCGCCGCCGAGCGCGGCGTCGCCGTTGGTCGCGAGCACCTCGAACACGCCGCGCGAGAGCTTCAGGATCGAGATGTCGAAGGTGCCGCCGCCGAGGTCGAACACCGCGTAGATGCCCTCGGCCGCGTTGTCGAGGCCGTAGGCGATCGCCGCCGCGGTCGGCTCGTTCAGGAGGCGCAGCACGTTCAGGCCCGCGAGCCGGCCCGCGTCCTTGGTCGCCTGCCGCTGCGCGTCGTCGAAGTACGCCGGCACCGTGATCACCGCGCCCGCCAGTTCGCCACCGAGCGAGGCTTCGGCGCGCACGCGCAAGGCCTTCAGGATGTCTGCGGATGCCTGTACCGGGCTCACCGGCCCGCCGACGGTGCGGAACTGCACCATGCCCGGCGCGTCGACGAAGTCGTAGGGCGAGTTCTCGACGTGCGCGACGTCGCGCATCGCGCGCCCCATGAAGCGCTTCACCGACACCAGCGTGTTGCGCGGGTCCTCGGAAAGCCTCGCCTGCGCCGGATAGCCGACGTCTACCTGCCCCTCGGCCCGGTAGCGCACGATCGACGGCAGCAACGGCCGCCCCTGCTCGTCCGGCAGCACGACGGGAACGCCGTTGCGTACCGTGGCGACGAGCGAGTTCGTGGTGCCGAGGTCGATGCCCACCGCCAGCCGGTGCTGGTGCGGCGCGGTCGACTGGCCGGGCTCGGAGATTTGGAGGAGCGCCATCAGGCCTCCTCCACCGCGTCCCACGCGGCGTCGACTTCCTCGTCGAGCTTGTGCAGGAACTTCAGCTTGCGCACCAGTTCGGCCGCGCCCGGGTAGTCGCGCGCGCCGTCGATGCGTTCGGCCAGCGCGCCTTCGATGGCGCGCGCCTCGCCGCGCAGGTCGTGGCGTAGCCGGTCGAGCGCCGCCGAATCCTTGCCCGCCTTCGCGTCCTCGAGCGCCTCGCGCCACTCCATCTGCTGCATCAGGAACGCGGGCGGCATCGCCGTGTTGGTCTCGAAGGCGACGTCGACGCCGTTCAGTTCGAGGAGGTGCCGGGCGCGTTCCAGTGGGCTCTTCAACGCGCGGTACGCCTCGTTCACGCGCACCGTCCACTGCATCGACGCGCGGCGCGCCGCATCGCCGGCGGCGGCGTGGCGGTCAGGATGCACGCGCGACTGGATCTCGCGGTACGCGGTCTCCAGCGCCGCCGCGTCCAGCGCGAAGGCCGGAGCGAGGCCGAAGAGGTCGAAGTGGCTCTGCATCGCCGTTGCAGCGACGTCTCACGCGCCTCCGCACACGTATCCCGTGTGTCGGCCGGCCGCGCGAGCGTCGTGCAATCGTGGAATCAGTTCAGACGTTGAAGCTCTCGCCGCAGCCGCACTCGTC
>CAZTXP010000088.1:0-7826 GCA_964617355.1 uncultured Enterobacteriaceae bacterium | reverse complement strand
TACCTGCTGATGGTGCTGATCCTGATCTTCCGGCCCAAGGGCCTGATGGGCACGCGCGAGGGCTGATGCCGACCATCGCGTTCAGGCCGATCAACCTCGGCCGCTGGATCACCTGGACGGCGACGGCGCTCGTGCTCGTGGTGCTGCCGCTCGTCTTCACCGAGAGCGCGGCCATCACGCTGATGAGCCAGATGTGCACCTTCATCATCTTCGCGCTGTCGTACAACATGCTGCTCGGGCAGGGCGGCATGCTGTCCTTCGGGCACGCGGTGTATTCGGGCCTCGGCGCCTACTTCGCGGTGCACGCGCTGAACATGATCGGCAAGGGCGGCCTCGCGCTGCCGGTGTCGCTGCTGCCGCTGGTGGGCGGGTTTGCCGGGCTCTTCTTCGGCCTGCTGTTCGGCTACGTCACCACGCGCCGCGCGGGCACGACCTTCTCCATGATTTCCCTCGGCGTCGGCGAGATGGTGTTCGCGTGTTCGCTGATGTTCCCCGGCTTCTTCGGCGGCGAGGGCGGCATCACCACCAACCGCGTCGCGGGACAGCCCTTCCTCGGCATCACCTTCGGGCCGGGCACGCAGGTCTACTACCTGATCGCGGCGTGGATGATGATCTGCATGGCGGCGATGTTCGCGTGGACGCAGACGCCGCTCGGACGCATGGCGAACGCGGTGCGCGACAACCCGGAGCGCGCGCAGTTCATCGGCTACGACCCGCAGGTGGTGCGCTTCCTGACGCTGGTGCTGTCCTCGTTCTTCGCCGGCGTGTCCGGTGGCCTCGCGACCATCAACTTCGAGCTCGTCACCGCCGAGAACGTCAGCGCGGTGCGCTCGGGCGGCGTGCTGCTCGCCACCTTCATCGGCGGCGTCGGCTTCTTCTTCGGGCCGATCATCGGCGCGATCATCTTCATCTACTTCGTGGTCTCGGTATCGCTGTACACCAAGGCGTGGCTGCTGTACCTCGGCCTCTTCTTCGTCGGCATGGTGCTGTTCGCGCCCGGCGGCATCGCCAGCCTGATCGCCATGCACATCCCGGTGCTGAAGGCGCGCATGATGGGTCGGCTCTGGAAGCCCTACGCCGGCGCGCTGGCCGCCGGCAGCGTGCTGATGGCCGGCGTGATCGCGGTCGTGGAGATGACCTACCACTGGTCGATGGAGCGCCGGGTGAAGCCCGAGATGTCGCTCGCGGGCCTGGACTTCGACGTCACCAGCGGCACGGCCTGGGCCTGCGCGCTCGCGCTGTTCGCCGTCGGCGCCGGGCTCTTCGCCTTCGCGTGGCGCTTCGTGCGTCGCGAGTGGCACGAGATCGGCACCAAGCTCGCGGAGGCGGCGCGATGAGCGGGACCGCGCCCAAGGCCGCCCTCGAGCTCGCGGGCGTGCGCAAGCGCTTCGGCAAGACCTCGATCATCAACGGGGTCGACCTGTCGATTTCGGCCGGCGAGCGGCACGCGATCATCGGCCCGAACGGCGCCGGCAAGAGCACGCTCTTCAACCTGATGTCGGGGCGCTTCCCGGTGTCGGAAGGCACGATCCGGCTGAACGGCGAGGACATCACCGGCCTCGCGCCGAACCAGATCAACCGCCGCGGGCTGTCGCGCAGCTTCCAGGTCACCAACATCTTCCAGCGGCTGTCGGTGTTCGAGAACATCCGCTGCGCGGTGCTGTGGCACCTCGGCTACAAGTACTCGTTCTGGCACCGGCTCGGCGGCCTGAAGGACGCCAATCGCCGCGCGGAAGAGGTCATGGAGAAGATCGGCCTCGCGCGCCGCCGCGACACGCCGGCCGGGACGCTGTCCTACGCCGAGCAGCGCGCGCTCGAGATCGGCATCACCATCGCCGGCGACGCAGGCGTGATCCTGCTCGACGAGCCGACCGCGGGCATGAGCCGCACCGAGACCGCGTCCGCGATCGAACTGATCCGCCAGGTGACCGAGGGCCGCACGCTCGTCATGGTGGAGCACGACATGGGCGTGGTGTTCGGCCTCGCGCACCGCATCAGCGTGCTGGTCTACGGCGAGGTGATCGCCACCGGCACGCCGGAGGAAATCCGCGCCAACCCGAAGGTGCAGGAGGCCTACCTCGGCGGCCTGCACAAGAAGGACGAGGAAGACGCCCATGCTTGAGGTGCGCGACCTCCACGCGTACTACGGCAAGAGCCACATCCTGCACGGCGTGCACCTGCAGGTGGGCAAGGGCGAGATCGTGTCGCTGCTGGGCAGGAACGGCGTCGGCCGCTCGACCACCGTCAAGGCCATCATGGGCATGGTGTCCTGCACCGGCGACGTGCGCTTCCAGGGCGAGCAGATGGTCGGCCTGAAGACCTACGAGATCGCGCACAAGGGGCTGGGCTACGTGCCGGAGAACCGCGACATCTTCCCGACGCTCACCGTGCGCCAGAACCTCGTCCTCGGAGAAAAGCGGCGCAAGGCCACCTCGCGCTGGTCGATGGACGACATGTTCCAGCTCTTCCCGCGCCTGCGCGAGCGCGCCGATACCGAGGCGGGCGTGCTCTCGGGCGGCGAGCAGCAGATGCTGCCGCTGTGCCGCACGCTGATGGGCGACCCGGAACTGGTGATGATCGACGAGCCGACCGAGGGCCTGGCGCCGAAGATCGTCGAGCAGGTGGCGAACCTCTTCCAGGAGATCCGAAAGCGCGGCATCTCGATCCTGCTCGTGGAGCAGAAGCTCGCGATCGCGCTCGACATCTCCGAGCGCCTCTACGTCATGGGCCACGGCGCGATCGTCTTCGAGGGCGCGCCGCGCGACGTGCGCGAGAACGCGGCGATGCGCCGCGAGTGGCTGGAAGTCTAGGCGGCCACCCTCTACTTCACGCCGGCGCGGTCCAGCGCCTCTAGGATGCGCGCCGGCTTCACCGCGAAGTCGCTCTTCAGCGGGTCGGCGTGGCGCGTCGTCACCTCGCCGACCACCGGGTGGAAGGGCTGGTCGAGCTCGCCGGCGATCGGCACGTGGATGTTCATGCGCACGCGCTGCTCGATCTGCAGCTGCACGATGGGCACGCCCTCGCCGAGGAACAGCTGCAGGTTCATGCCGGCGCCGAAGCAGCCGACCATCGCGCCGACCTCGGCGCCGAGCGCGACCTGCTCGGCGAGCGTGAGCTTGCCGGCGTCGACTTCCTCGAAGCCCCGCTTGGCGAGCACCGCCGCGATCGCGTCCTCGTTGGCGAGCCGCCGCCAGCGCGCCCCGCGCCGCGACAGGAAGACGCGGCGCTTTCCGCCGCCGCGCGGCGCCGTCACGCCGAGCCGCCGCCGGATGTCGGCGATCGTGCCGGGCGCCCAGTAGATCACCTCGTTGCCGGACACGCCGCAGGGCATCGACGGCACCCAGAGTCGCTCGAAGCGCGCGTAGCGCCCCTTCGGGATGCGCACGATGCGCGAGGCGTCGATGCCCGCGCGCGCGAGGCAATCGAGGTGCAGCGGCTTGACCGATTCGCCGACGACCACCTTCGCCCGCTCGAGCGCCCCGCCGGCCGGGCCCGCCGCCGCCTCTAGCACGCGCAGGCGCGAGAAGAAGTACAGCAGCCAGTGGCCGATGTTCTCGTGGTTGCCGAGCAGCACGTGCTCGCCTGCGTAGTCGTCCACCGGGCCCTCGGCGGCCCACAGCGCGGTCTCGCTCGCCATGCGCAGCATGTCGAGCCACTGCAGGCCGTCGAAGCGCTCGAGCTTCACCGGCGCGTCGGTGCAGCGCTCGGTGAACACGATGCCCTCGGCCGACACCGGCAGGAAGGACTCGCCGATCACCTGCCCGCCGTCGAGCGCGCAGACGAAGCTGTGCGGCATCGCGGGCAGCGGCGCCGGGCGGCCGTCCATGCGCGCGACGTCGAGCTGCGGCAGCATCAGCGTCGGCGAGCCCGCCGCGCGCGCGTAGTCGACGATGCTCGCGCCGCGCTCGAAGCGCCGGAAGCGCGACGCCGGCTCTTCCCAGGCGATCGACGCGCAGAGCTCCGCGCCTTCGCTGTCGTCCAGCGACAGCAGCACGGTGCCGAGCAGGTAGCCGAGGTCCGCGCGCCACTCCAGGGTCTGCGCGAGGCCCGCGATGCCGCGGATGGAGAACTCGACGAGGTTGCGCGCGGCGCGCGTCGGCGCGCCCTCGGCGAGGCGCGGCGACAGCGCGACGAGGGCATCGCCGACCTGCCCGTCGCGCAGCAGCGGATGCACGCGGGAGCGCAGGAACGCGGCGAGTTCCTCCATCTCGCGCGCATCGCGCGGCACCGGCGCGACGTTGCCGGTGAGTTGTCGCAGCAGGTTGCCGAGCATGCGGCGATGTTACCGCAGCGCCACTGCAGGCATCGAAGCATGCGTCGATCCCACCATCGACGCTGGCGTCGATCCCACCATCGACGGTGACGACGAATACCAGTATCGTCGCGGCCGATGAACGGCGCCCTGCACTACGGCGGTACCAGCCTCCCCTACGACGAGCTGCACGCGCGCGCGCTGCGCGTGGCGCAGGGCTTCTCGCGCGCCGGCGTGCGCGCGGGCGGCGCGATCGCGATCCTGCTCAGGAACCACCCGGCGTTCCTGGAGGCGATGCTCGGCGCACGGCGCCTCGGCGCCTACTGGTGCCCGGTGAACTGGCACTTCAAGGCCGAGGAAGCGGGCTACATCCTGCGCGACTGCAACGCGCGCGTGCTGCTAGTCGGAGACGAGCTGCTGGAGGGCGTGCGCGCCGGCATTCCCGAAGGCGTCGAGGTGGTACCGCTCTCCGCGTGGGATGCCTGGCGCGATGCGAACGCGCCCTACGCCGGCCCTGAGGAGAAGCCCGGCAGCCCGATGGTCTACACCTCGGGCACCACCGGCAAGCCCAAGGGCGTGAAGCGCACGCCGCCGGCCGACGCCGCCGCGCAGGCCGCGCTGTCGGCCGCGGTGTGGAAGCAGGTCTACGCCCTCGAGCCCGGCGCGCGCGCCACCACGTCGGCGCCGATCTACCACAGCGCGCCGAACGCATACGTGCTGCAGGCGGTGATCGCGGATGCGTCGCTGTGGCTGGAGCCGCGGTTCGACGCCGAGGCGACGCTGCGCCTGGTGCACGAGAACCGTCTGACGCACGCCTACCTCGTGCCGACGATGTTCTCGCGCATGCTGAAGCTGCCCGAGGAGACGAAAAGCAGGTACGACGTGTCGTCGATGCGCTTCGTGATGAGCATGGGCTCGCCCTGCGCGCCCGAGGTAAAGCGCGGCATGATCGACTGGTGGGGCCCGGTGATCCACGAGAGCTACGCCGCGAGCGAGCTCGGCATCGTCTCCTTCATGCATGCAGCCGACGCGGCGAGGAAGCCCGGTTCCGCGGGGCGCGCGGTGGGCGGCACGAAGATCTCGATCCGCGACCTCGAGGGCAAGGAACTGCCGCTCGGGAAGGTCGGCCTGATCTACGCGCGCCAGCCGGCGACGCCGGACTTCACCTACGTCGGCAACGACGAGGCGCGCAAGCGCCTGGAGCGCGACGGCCTGTGGACGCTCGGCGACATGGGCTACATGGACGACGAGGGGTTCCTGTTCATCTGCGATCGAGCGGTGGACATGGTGATCTCGGGCGGCGTGAACATCTACCCGGCCGAGATCGAGGCCGCGCTCGTCACCATGCCGGGCATCGCCGACTGCGCGGTGTTCGGCGTGCCGGACGCCGAGTTCGGCGAATCGCTGATGGCCGCGGTCGAACTGCAGGAAGGCGCGAAGCTCGACGCGGACGCGGTGCGCGCGTGGCTGCGCGGCCGCATCGCCGACTACAAGGTGCCGCGGCAGGTGGTGTTCCACGAGCGCCTGCCGCGCGAGGAAAGCGGCAAGATCTTCAAGCGCCGCTTGCGCCAGCCTTACTGGGAAAAGGCCGGGCGCCGCATCTAGCGCCGGGGGGCGTGCCGCAGCGTCGTCTCGGAGGGCCGGGGTGTAGAATTTTGGCTCTTCCGAGGAGGCTTCCCGCAATGAGCGACGCAGTGACGTACACCGTCCGCGACGGCATCGCCGTCATCTCCATGAACAATCCGCCCGTGAACGGCCTTGGCAGCGTGCTACGCCCCGGGATCATGGACGGCATCAAGAAGGCGGACGCGGACCCGGCCGTCAAGGCGCTGGTGATCATCGGCTCGGCGAAGGCCTTCTCGGGCGGCGCGGACATCCGCGAGTTCAACACGCCGAAGTCGACGATGCCGCCTTCCTTGCCCGAGATCAACGATGCGCAAGATCAGTGCTCGAAGCCCATGGTCGCGGCGATCGGCGGCTTCGCGCTCGGCGGCGGCTGCGAGCTGGCGCTCGGCTGCCACTACCGCGTTGCCCTCCCGAAGACACAGATCGGCCTGCCGGAAGTGAAGCTGGGCCTCTTGCCCGGCTCCGGCGGCACGCAGCGCCTGCCGCGCGTGGTCGGCGCCGCGCGCGCGGTGCAGATGATGACCTCCGGCGACCCGGTGCGCGCGGAAGAAGCGGTGAAGCTCGGGCTGGTGGACGAAGTCGTGCAGGGCGACCTGCTCGAGGGCGCGGTCGCGTTCGCGAAGAAGCTGGTGGCCGAGGGCAAGGGCCCGCGGCGCATCCGCGATGCGAGCGTGAAGGTCGACGGCGATCCGAAGGCCTTCTTCGAGAAGGCGCGCGCAGACGTCGCCAAGGCGGCGCGCGGCTTCCCGGCGCCGCTGGAGATCGTCGCCTGCGTCGAGGCCGCGGCGACGCTGCCCTTCGACGAGGGCCGCAAGGAAGAGCGTCGCCGCTTCGGCACGCTCGTCGAAGGCACGGAGTCGAAGGCGCTGCGGCACATGTTCTTCGCCGAGCGCCAGACCACCAAGATTCCCGACGTCCCCGAAGACACGCCGGTGCGCGACATCAAGTCCGCGGCGGTGGTCGGCGCGGGCACCATGGGCGGCGGCATCACCATGAGCCTCGTGAACGCCGGCATCCCGGTGACGCTGATCGAGGCCAAGGCCGACGCGCTGGAGCGCGGCCTGGCGACCATCAAGAAGAACTACGCCGCCACGGTGTCCAAGGGCCGCCTCAAGCAGGAGGACATGGACAAGCGCGTCGCGCTGATCACGCCGACGCTCGACCTCGCCGCCGCGGGCAGCGCCGACATCGTCATCGAGGCGGTGTTCGAGCGCATGGACGTGAAGCAGGAGACCTTCCGGAAGCTCGACGCGGTGATGAAGCCCGGCGCGATCCTGGCCACCAACACCTCGACGCTCGACGTCAACGCGATCGCCGACGTGACCCAGCGCCCGCAGGACGTGATCGGCACGCACTTCTTCTCGCCGGCGAACGTGATGCGGCTGCTGGAGATCGTGCGCGGCGCGAAGACCGCGAAGGACGTCCTCGCCACCACGCTGAAGCTGGGCAAGGCGATCAAGAAGGTGCCGGTGGTCTCGGGCGTCTGCGACGGCTTCATCGGCAACCGCATGCTGGAGAAGTACGGCCAGCAAAGCATGTTCCTGCTCGACGAAGGCTGCAGCCCGCAGCAGGTCGACGCCGCCGCCTACAAGTGGGGCATGGCGATGGGCCCGATGACCATGGGCGACATGGCCGGCCTCGACATCGGCTGGGAAGTGCGCAAGCGCCGCTACGTCGAGCGCCCGAACTTCATCTACTCGAAGGTCTGCGACCGCGTCTGCGAGAAGGGGCGCTACGGCCAGAAGACCGGCAAGGGCTGGTACCGCTACGACCTGCCGAACCGCACGCCGATCCCCGACCCCGAGGTGGACGCGATCATCGCCGACTACCGCAAGGAGATCGGCGTCACGCCGCGCGCGATCCCCGACAGCGAGATCGTCGAGCGCCTGATCTACGCGCTGGTGAACGAGGCGGCCTACATCCTCGAGGAAGGCATCGCGCTGAAGGC
>CAZTXP010000087.1:0-39830 GCA_964617355.1 uncultured Enterobacteriaceae bacterium | reverse complement strand
CCAACGACGAGCGTTACGCTCTCGCCGCCTAATACCGGCGAGACGCTGCACTAGCCTGCTGATGGGCTAGGCCGGCCGAAAGGTCGGTGCAGCGCCATTCACATCAGCCTCTCTGCGCGGGGTGGCCGCTTCCCCGCGCGGCTCCGTCGAAGCGGCTAGCCGAGGACCAGCCTGCCGGCCGGCGGGTCCGACGCGAAGCTCAAATGACCAGGCTAAGCATGTAGTCCTGACTGTGAACGGCTTGCGGACGCGGGTTCGATTCCCGCCGCCTCCACCACCTTTCCCGTTCAGCGCGCGGCGGGGCCGCCGCGCATGACGAACGTCAGCGCCGACATCACCAGCGCGGCGCCGGCCCACTGCCAAGCGGTCACCTCTTCGCCGAGCAAGAGTATGCCCGCGGCGATCCCGATCAGCGGCATGCCCAGCGTCAGCGGCGACACGCGGCTCGCAGGATGCCGGCTGAGCAGCCGCGTCCACAGCCAGTAGCCCAACAGGTTCGCGCCCCACGCGAGGTAGGCGACCGTGGCCCAGCCCGTGAGCGAAGCGTTCGTCCATGCGCGTTGCGCGCCGGGCGGATCGAACGCGAGCGAAAGCAGCAGGAACCCGAGCGCCGACACGCCGCCCGCCCAGACCAGCAGCGACATCGCGTCGTAGCGCACGCCGCGCATCTGCAGGCGACGAACGAGGATGTTCGAGCCCGCCCAGTGGAGCGCCGCCATCAGGTTCAAGGCCAGCCCCGCGATCGTCACCACGCCCGCGCCGCCGGCCAGCAAGGCGTTCGCCGCAAAGCACGCGAGGCCGCCTGCGGCGAGCGCGAGGCCGATCACGAGCGGCCGCCCGAGTCGCTCGCCGAGCAGCACGGCGGCAAGCAGCGCGGTCGCGAAGACCTGCGTCTGCATCATCACCGGCGCGAGCGCGGCCGACATGCCGACCTTCAGCGCGAGGAACAGGCAGCCAAACTGGCCCACCCCCTGTAGCAGGCCGTAGGCGACGAGCGGCCCCGCGCCGATCAGCGGCGGCCGGAACCAGAACACGAGCGGGAAGAACGCGAAGAAGAACCGCGCCGCGCCGAGCTGGAACGGCGTGAAGTCGCGCAGCCCGACCTTCACGATGACGAAGTTCAGCCCCCAGACCACAACCACCACCGCGGCCGAGGCGAGGTCCCGGCCGGTGAACGGCTTCGCCTCGCTCACGGATACAGCCCGCGATCCTCCCTCGCCCTGAGGATGCGCTCGCACGCCACCGCGTAGGTCGCGGTGCGCAGCGTGATCTTGTGGCGATCGGCCAGTTCCCAGATGTTGTTCAGCGCGCCGATCATGATCGCGTCGAGCCGCTCGTTGATTTCGTCCTCGGTCCAGAAGAACGAGCTGAAGTCCTGCACCCACTCGAAGTAGCTCACGGTCACGCCACCGGCATTGCAGATCACGTCGGGCACCACGAGCACGTTGCGTTCCTTCAGCACGTCGTCGGCGGCGGGCAGCGTCGGGCCGTTCGCGCCCTCGAGCAGCAGCTTCGCCTTCAGGCGTTTCGCGCGCGCCTCGGTGACCTGCCCCTCCAGCGCCGCCGGCACGAGGATCTCGCAGGGCACGTCCCAGAACGCCTCGGCGCCGATCGCCTGCGCGCCCTTGAACCCGGCGACGCCGCCGGTGGCGCGCACGTGCGCGGCGAGCGCGGCCGTGTCGAGGCCAGCCTCGCCGAGGATCGCGCCGGTGTGGTCCTGCACCGCCACGACCTTCGCGCCCGCCTGCTGGAACAGTTCCGCGGCCGACGATCCGACGTTGCCGAAGCCCTGCACCGCGACGCGCGCGCCCTTGAGCTCGAGCCCGATGCGCCGCGCGGCTTCCCGCCCGGTGACGAACACGCCGCGACCGGTCGCCTTCACGCGCCCCAGCGACCCGCCGAGGTGGATCGGCTTGCCGGTCACCACGCCCGTCGCCGTGCCGCCGATGTTCATCGAGTACGTGTCCATCATCCACGCCATTACCTGCGGATTGGTGTTCACGTCCGGCGCCGGGATGTCCTGGTGCGGGCCGATGATGATGCCGATCTCGCTGGTGTAGCGCCGCGTGACCTTCTCCAGTTCCTTCTTCGAGAGCTTCGCCGGATCGACGCGCACGCCGCCCTTCGCGCCGCCGAAGGGCAGGTTCACCGCCGCGTTCTTGATGCTCATCCACGCCGCCAGCGCCATGACCTCCTCGAGGTTCACGTCCGGGTGGAAGCGCACGCCGCCCTTGCCCGGCCCGCGCGTGAGCGAGTGCTGCACGCGGAATCCCTCGAAGTGCGCGATCGAACCGTCGTCCATCTCGATCGGGATGTCCACCACCAGCGCGCGCTTCGGGCGGCGCAGCGTCTCGGCCCACCTCGCCAGCGGCCCGAGGTAGGGCAACACGCGGTCCACCTGCTCGAGGAAGGTGGTCCACGGACCGCCGGGAGCGAGCTGGACGTAGGACAGGGGAGTATTCATTCAGGGCCTCCGTGACGCTTCGGCAATATTCTGCTCCCTTGCCCGCCCGAGCCGCCACCGCGGGGGTATAAGATGCGCGCCTTCCCCGACCCCGGAGTGTCCATGCGATTCCTCGCCCTCGCCGCCACGCTCGGCCTCGCCGCCGGCGCCGCGCACGCGCAGAACTACCCCACCAAGCCGCTGAAGGCGATCGTGCCCTTCGCCGCCGGCAGCGCCACCGACCAGGTCGCGCGTTCCTTCGGCGCGAAGATGCAGGAGTCGCTCGGCCAGCCGATCGTCGTCGAGAACAAGCCCGGCGTGAACGGCATGCTCGGCGCCGACGCGGTCGCGAAGTCCGCGCCCGACGGCTACACCTTCCTCGTCGGCACCAACAGCACCAATGCGGCGCTGAAGAGCCTGATGAAGAAGCTGCCCTACGACCAGGACACCGCGTTCGCGCCGGTCGCCTACCTCGGCTCGGTGCCGCTGATCGTCGGCATCAACAACGACGTGCCGGCGAAGACCTTGAAGGAACTGGTCGACCTCGCCAAGTCGAAGCCGAACGGCCTCACCTTCGCCTCGGCAAGTACCTCGCAGCGCGTGTCCACCGAGATGCTGATGAGCATGACCGGCATCCAGATGACCTACGTGCCCTACAAGGCCGGCCCGGCCGCGATGACCGACCTGATCAGCGGGCAGGTGAACCTCTTCACCGCCGACTTCGCGGTGATGCTGCCGCAGGTGAAGGCCGGCAAGGTACGCGGCCTCGCGGTCACCTCCACCACGCGCTCGAAGGCGATCCCCGAGCTGCCCACGGTGAACGAGGCCTTGGGACTCAAGGATTACGAGCTGATCGCCTACTTCGCGATCTTCGCGCCCGCCGGCACGCCGCCCGCCGCGATCGCGGCGCTGAACAAGGCCGCCAACGCCGCGGCCGCCGACAAGGACGTGCTCGCCCGCTTCGCCGCCATCGGCTTCGAGACGCAGCCCGGCACGCCCGAGTCGCTCGGCGAGCGCACCAAGCGCGAGACCGCCAAGTGGGCCAAGGCGATTCGCGACGCGAAGATCGAGGCGGAGTAAGCCGGGTTCAGACCTTCACCGCGCGGGCCTTGGCGGAGGAACCCTCCAGGCCCGCGAGCACCGCTTGCGCGTTCGCGCCGCCGATGATCATCTCGAAGCGGTTGTCGACGAAGGTGTAGTCGTAGTAGCCCATGCGCGCGATCGGCTTTATTTTAAGGACGTCGATCATGCCCTTCGCGTCCAGCGCCGCATCGTCGATGTGGATCGCCACCACGCGGCCGAACACCACGTCCGCGGTGCCCATCGGCGGCGGGCCGGGGAATCGCAGCGTGTTCAGGTAGACGCACTCGAACTGGATCGGCGAGCCCGCCACGCGCGCCGGCTTCACCTTGCGCGAAGGCAGCTTGGACAGACCGGCGTGCTCGAACTCGTCGGTGCCGTGCGGCAGTTCCTCGGCGGATTTGTTCACCGCCTCGCGCAGGTCGTAGGTGGCCATGTTCCAGACGAACTCGCCGGTCTCCTCGGCGTTCCTCACCGAGTCCTTGCGCCCGCCGCGCGTGTTCTGGTTGGCCGAGAACATCACGATCGGCGGGTCGAAGGTGACGTTCTGGAACTGGCTGTACGGCGCGAGGTTGTGCCGCCCCTGGCCGTCTACGGTCGAGATCCAGCCGATCGGCCGCGGGATCACGCACGACTTGAAGGGGTCGTGCGGCAGGCCGTGCGGGATGCCATCGGGCTCGTAGTACATCGGGGTCCTCGTCGCTTCAGGCGAAGACCTCATTCTGCCCTGCCCTTCAGCCGAGCGCCCAGCGCGCCGCGTGCGTATAGGCCGGGATGCCGAGGACGAGGTTCATCGGGAAGGTCACGCCCAGCGAAAGCCCGAAGTACAGCGACGGGTTCGCCTCCGGGATCGCGTAGCGCAGCACCGCCGGCACCACGATATACGACGCGCTCGCCGACAGTACCATCAGCAGCGCCGCATCGGCCGCCGGCAGCCGCAGCAGCCATGCCAGCCCCAGCGCGAGGCTCGCGTGCACGATCGGCCCCACGACCGCGTAGCCCACGAGCACCGCCGGTGCCTTGCGCGCCGCGCCGAAGTTGCGCGCCACCATGAGGCCCATGTCGAGCAGGAAGAAGGACAGCAGTCCCTGGAAGAGGTCGCCCGCGAACGGCTGCATCACCGTCTTGCCCGCCTCGCCGCTCAGGAACCCCACCGCGAGCGAGCCCAGCAGCAACAGCTGCGCGCCATCGGTAAACGCCTCGTGCAGGATGCGGCCGATCGGCGTTCCGGCCTGTCCGAGCGCGGCGGTGCCCCCGCCCTGCGCCACCGCCGCCTCGCGGCGCAGCACGTTGGCGAGGATCACCGCCATCAGGATCGCCGGCGACTCCATCAGCACCATCGCCACCGTCATGTGGCCGCCGAATGCGAGACCCACGCCCTCGAGGTACTGCATCGCGGTGACGAAGGTGACCGCGCTCACCGAGCCGTAGGCCGCCGCCACCGCGGCCGCGTCCCACGGCGCGGCGAAGCGCCGCAGGAAGGCGTAGCCGAGCGCCGGCACCACGAAGGCCATCAGCACCGCCGCGCCGATGCTCGCCGCCGCGTTGGCGTCCAGCTGCGCCTGCGCGAGCGCGAAGCCGCCCTTCAGGCCGAGCGCCATCAGCAGGTACAGCGACAGGAACTTCGCCACCGGCGGCGGGATCTCGAGGTTAGAGCGCACCGCCCCGGCCGCGACGCCGAAGACGAAGAACAGGATCGCGGGGTCGAGGAGGCTCTGCATGGCGGCGCGAAGTCTAGGCCGCCGACGGCATTGCGTAAAATCGATTCAACGACGGCTATCCATCGAGACTCATCTATGGACATCACCTTCCGCCAGCTGCGCCTCTTCCTCGCCCTCGCCGACACCGGCAGCGTCAGCGCCGCGGCGCGAGCGCTTCACGTGACCCAGCCCACCGCGTCGATGCAGCTGCGCGAGATCTCGCGCGCCGTCGGCCTGCCGCTGCACGAGGTCATCGGCAGGAAGCTCCACCTCACCGACGCCGGCCGCGAGCTCGCCGCCACCGCGCGCGCCATTTCGGCCGAGTGGGACGCCTTCCGCCAGAAAGCCGACGCCACGAAGGGCTTGCGGCGCGGCCGCCTGCGCGTCGCCGTGGTCAGCACCGCGAAGTACTTCGTGCCCCACCTGCTCGGCGCCTTTTGCGCGCGCCACCCCGAGGTCGAGATCGCCCTCGAGGTGCAGAACCGTGACGGCGTGGTCGCGCGCCTGCGCGAGAACCTCGACGACCTCTACGTGATGTCCACTCCACCGCGCGACCTCGACCTCGTGGCCGAGGTCTTCATGGACAACCCACTGGTGCCGGTGGCGGCGCGCGACCACCCGCTCGCGCGCCGGCGCCACCTCGCGCTGCGCGACCTCGCCGGCGAGCGCTTCATCCTGCGAGAGCGCGGCTCGGGCACGCGCATGGCGGTCGACGAGCACTTCCGCCGCCAACGCTTCCGCCCCCAGGTACGGCTCGAACTCGGCAGCAACGAAGCCATCAAGGACGCGGTCGCCGGCCGGCTGGGCCTCTCGGTGCTGTCGCGCCACGCGCTGGACGGGCAGTCCTCGAAGCACGGCGTCGCGGTGCTCGACGTCACCGGCTTCCCGATCGCGTCTCGCTGGTACGTGGTGCATCCCAAGGGAAAGCGCCTGTCGCCGATCGCGGCGGTGTTCCGAGAGCACCTGCTAGAGAAGGCATAAGGGAACTGAACTATGCCACTTAGTGGCATAATCAAGCGATGCGGCGCGTATTCAAGACCCGGTCGTTCGCGCGATGGATGCGCAAGACGCCGCTTGCCGACGCCGCGCTATGTGCCGCGGTGGACGAGATGGTGCGCGGGCTCATTGACGCCGAACTCGGCGGCGGAGTGCTGAAGAAACGCATCGGCGTCGCCGGGCGCGGCAAGAGCGGTGGCGCGCGCACCATCGTCGCGACCAACCGCGGCTCGCGCTGGTTCTTCGTATTCGGCTTCGAGAAGAACGAGCGCGCGAACGTTTCGGACGAGGAACTCGAGGCCCTCAAGGACCTCGCCGGCGACCTCCTCGGCCGCAGCGGTGCCGAGCTGGACGCCGCCGTAACGGACGGTTCACTACAGGAGATCTGCCATGCCTCGTAAGGCCAAGCCTCGCAGCCGCATCCTCGGCGCGGTCCACGACACCGCGCGCGACCTCCACCGGCTCGGCTTCATCGACAAGCGCAAGATGCGCAAGTACGACATCCTGTGCATGGAGCCGATCCCGGCCTACGACGGCAAGCGCATCCGCGCGCTGCGCGACCAGCTGAAGCTCAGCCAGTCGGTGCTCGCCGCGGTGCTGAACACGAGCCTGTCGACCGTGCGCAAATGGGAGATCGGCGAGAAGAACCCGAGCGGCCCCTCGCTGAAGCTCTTGAACCTGATCGAGCGCAAGGGCCTCGACGCGGTGCTCTGACATGAACCTCGTCGAATCCCTCCTCCACGCGCTCAAGGCCAATGGCGCGCGGCAGATCTTCGGCATCCCCGGCGACTTCGCGCTGCCCTACTTCAGGATCGTCGAGGAGTCGAAGATCCTGCCGCTCTACACGCTCTCGCACGAGCCCGGCGTGGGCTTCGCGGCCGACGCGGCGGCGCGCATCGACTCGACGCTCGGCGTCGCCGCGGTCACCTACGGCGCGGGCGCGCTGAACATGACCAACGCGGTCGCCGCGGCCTATGCCGAGAAGTCGCCCGTGGTGGTGATCTCGGGTGGGCCGGGCACGAGCGAGTCACGCTCCGGGCTGCTGCTGCACCACCAGGCGAAGTCGCTCGACTCGCAGTACCGCATCTACGAGGAGATCACCTGCGACCGCGCGCGCCTCGACGACGCGGCGCGCGCCCCCGCCGACATCGCACGCGTGCTCGGCAACTGCCTCGCAAGATCGCGCCCGGTGTACCTCGAGATCCCCCGCGACATGGTCGCGGTGCCCTGCGCCCCGGTGCCGCCGCTCGCCGCGCCCGCCTTCGACCCCGACGCGCTCGCCGCTTGCGCGGACGAGGTCCTAGCGCGCCTCGCCGCCGCGAAGCGCCCGGTGCTGATGATCGACGTCGAGGTGCGCCGCTACCGGCTGGAAGCCCGCGTCGCCGACCTCGCGCGCCGGCTCGCGATCCCGGTGGTGACCTGCTTCATGGGCCGCGGGCTGCTCGCGGATTCCGATTCGCAGCTCGTCGGCACCTACATGGGCGTCGCCGGCCTGCCCGAGGTGACGAAGCTCGTCGAGGAATCCGACGGCCTCTGCATGCTCGGCGTGATCCTCTCGGACACCAATTTCGCGGTGTCGGAGAAGAAGATCGACATGCGCAAATGCATCGTCTCCTGCGACGGCGACGTGCGCCTCGGCTACCACGCGTACCACGACATCCCGCTCGCGGCGCTGGTGGACGCCCTGCTCGCGCGCACGCCCCAGCGCGAGAAGACGGTGCCAGTGAAGCGCGTCGCCTACCCGCGCGGCATGCCGGCCGACGACGCGCAGATCGCGCCGAACGACATCGCCACCGCGGTGAACGACCTGATGGCCGCGCACGGCAAGCTGCCGATCGCCTCGGACGTCGGCGACTGCCTCTTCACCGCGATGGACATCGAGCAGACGGCCCTCGCCGCGCCCGGCTACTACGCCACGATGGGCTTCGGCGTCCCCGCCGGCCTCGGCCTGCAGGCCGCCTCCGGCCAGCGCCCGCTGATCCTGGTCGGCGACGGCGCCTTCCAGATGACCGGCTGGGAACTCGGCAACTGCCGCCGCTACGGCTGGGACCCGATCGTGCTGCTCTTCAACAACGCGAGCTGGGAGATGCTGCGCACCTTCCAGCCCGAGTCGCAGTTCAACAACCTAGACGACTGGGGCTTCGCCACCATGGCCGCCGGCCTCGGCGGCGACGGGGTGCGCGTGCGCACGCGCAAGGAACTCAAGGCCGCGCTCGACCGCGCGATCGCCACGCGCGGCAAGTTCCAGTTGATCGAGGTGATGATTCCGCGGGGGGTGTTGTCGAAGACGCTGGAGAGATACGTGGCAGGCGTCAAACGCCTCACGAAACCGGCATAGCCGCAGGATCAGAGCGTCGCCAGAAAATCGTTCGCACGCGGATGCGCGGCCCCCAGCTCGCTCCGCACCATCGGCACCGCATTCCTGACATGGCGCTTGGCGGAGCGCGGAATGGCCTTCGCCGCCTCCTCCAGCGCGACCGGATGCATTTCCGCGAGGGCCGCCACCAGTACCGCGGCCTGCGACACGTCCTTGACCGATTTTCCGCTAGCGCGGCGCAGTTGCGAGACGATCATCTTGTGCAAGGCGAATCGCTCCGGCGCAGGCAGCCGCACCGTGCAGCAACCCTCGCGTGCGAGCACGGCAGCCTCCAGCGGCTCGGCGAGCAGGTAGCGCAAGTACGGCAGCGCCGTTGCGTGCGCCTTCAACTCCGGCACGCGCGCCGCATGGACCTCGTCGGTCGCGGAGGGCACGAGCAGGTCGACCTGGAACAGCGATTTCCCGATTTCCTTGAACGACGTACTCGGCGCCTTCCGGTTCAAGGCCGGAACCGCGGCGAACCGGATCCCGGAAGAACCAAGCATGCCGAGGAACCCGTCGTCCGGGGTGCTGGAAAGCGCAAGTTGCGCGCCACGCGCGATGTCGACGTCCGTCGTCGTGTATTGCGCCGCCCGGACACCCAGGTGATTGAGCAGCACACCGTAGGCATGGGAGCCCACGAGGAGCGCGCCTGCCTCGAACAGGCCATGATTGCGCAGCGCGGCGAGCGTCGCGAACGTCTTCGAATCGACGAATTTGTAGCCCTGGCGCACGAGCAGGCGCACGTGCGCCAGCGCCGACTTCACCGAACCGATCTTGTCGCGGAGGGCCTGCGCCTTCGCCTCGGCCGCCGCGTCGCCCGCCGGCCCGGCGAGGTATCGCTCGACCTTCCTGCCGTCGGCGTCATAGTACTGGTGGGTGAAGTAGCGGAAGCCGTCCCGATTGGATCGCGTCAGCACGGAACCGGCCGTGCCGTGCAGCACCTCGCCCTGCCCGCGAGCAAAGTTCTCCACGTCGCCATGGAGCGCCGCCAACGCCTGTGGGTGTGGCTCATAGCGCCTTCCGGTCGTATCCGCCATATTTTAATAATGACGGATACGGCGACCTCCGTCAAAGGCCCTACCGCGGCGGGGGCAACCTCTTCAACGCCTCCAGTTCCTCCGTCGCCGCTTTCGCGTCGTCCGCGGCACGGGTCTGGAGCTTCCCGACCCCGGGTTCGTCGTAGAGGATGACGCCGGGGAGCTTCTCGGCGAGCGCCCTGCGGGACGCGGGGAGCGCGTCGAGGGCCGAGGCGAACGCCGACGCGGCGGACTTGAACTCGAAGAAATCCTTCTCCAGCCGTGCGCGCAACGCGACGGCTTCCCTGATCCAGTCGTCGGACCGGTTCGTGGCCTGCCCCATGTGCTGCATCAGCGCGTTCTGGCTGGCGGCGGTGGTTTCGCGCACGCGCACCAGGTTCGCCTGACGGCGCAGCACGCGCTGGATGTCGACCATGTAGGTCTCGGCGGCCTCGACCATCGCGGCGTCGTGGCGCTTGGGCAGGCTGCGCAGCGCGTTGATCGGGCCGTCGGCGGCGGCGACG
Organism: uncultured Enterobacteriaceae bacterium; assembly: GCA_964617355.1. GTDB lineage: Bacteria > Pseudomonadota > Gammaproteobacteria > Burkholderiales > SG8-39 > CAZTDU01. Next base: position 29,712 of record CAZTXP010000087.1, on the reverse strand, counting down.
AGCTTGTCGAGCTCCTGCGCCTCGCCCTCGCCGCCGCGCAGCGCCTGCGACAGCAGCAGCGACTGCGTCACGCCCGCGACCTGCGCGGCCACGGCCTTCTTCTCGTCGGCGGTGGCGTTCTGCTTCCAGACCCACCAGCCGGGGCCGACGACGATCAGGATCACGGCCGCGATCGCCGCCATGACCGCGGGATTGCGCAGGTGCGCCTTCATGGGGATGTCCTCAGGCCAGTTCGGCCAGTTTCAGGCGCTGTATCTTGCCAGAAGGGCCCTTCGGAAGCTCGGCGACGAAGCGGAACTCGCGCGGCGTCTTGTAGCGGCCGAGCTCGATGGCGCAGAAGGCGCGCATCTCGTCGGCCGAGAGCGACATCCCCTCCTTCACCACGATGCAGGCGAGGATGTCCTGCCCGTAGTTCGCGTCCGGCACGCCCACGGCGGCGGCTTCCAGCACCGCCGGGTGGCGCAGCAGCGCCTCGTCGATCTCGCGCGGCGCGATGTTCTCGCCGCCCTTGATGATCAGTTCCTTCTTGCGGCCGGTGATGAAGAAGTAGCCGTCCTCGTCCTCGCGGCCGAGGTCGCCGGTGAGCAGCCACCCGTCGGGCGTGAAGCTCGACTGCGTCTGCTCCGGCGACTTGTAGTAGCCGCGCATCACGTTCGGCCCGCGCAGCTGCAGCTCGCCCGCCACCACGCGCGCCTCGATGCCGCAGGGCTTGCCGAGGCTGCCGATCTTGCGTTTGCTCGAATCCTGCGGGTTCGCGAACGCCACCGACGAGGTCTCGGTCATGCCCATGCACTCGATCACCGAGATGCCGAACACCTGCTCGAAGGCCACGTGGTGCTCCGGCGGCAGCGGCGCGGACGCCGAGCGCCCGAAGCGCACCTTGGGGAAGCGATACGTCTTGCCGGGCTCGGCGGCGTTCAGCAGGTACGCGATGATCGTCGGCACCATGTTGATCCACGTGGCCTCGAACTTCTCGACCATCGGCCACCACTCGGACACATGGAATTTCCTCGGCGCGATCAGGCTGCCGCCCGAGACGAAAGTGTTCGTGGTCGCGATCACCTGCCCGTTGATGTGGTAGATCGGCAGCGACGAGAGCACGCGGTCGGTCGGCCCCAGCCCGTGCCAGCCCGCCACGGCGCGCGCGCCGGCGATCAGGTTCGCGTGCGTGAGCAGCGCGCCCTTCGGCTTGCCGGTGGTGCCCGAGGTGTACATCAGCAGCGCCGGATCCTCGGGCGATAGGTCGGGCCAGCGCGCCTCGGGCAGCTTCCCCGGCAGGAAAAGGTCCGTCGCGTCCGCGTCGATCACCACGATCTCGAACTTGCGCGTCACCTCCGCCAATGCGGCCGCGAGCGCCGCCTCGTGCTCGCGCGAGGTGAAGAGCACCTCGCAATCGCAGTGGTCGAGCACGTAGGCGAGCTGCGAGCGCTGCGCGAGCAGGTTGAGCGGTGCGATCACGTAGCCGCCGATCATGCTGGCGAGGAACAGCAGCATCGCCTGGTAGCCGTTCGGCAGGTACAGCGCGACCTTGCTGCCCTTCTTCAACCCGCAGGCCGAGAGATACGAGGCAAGCAGCCGCGCCTGCCGGTCGATCTCGCCGTAGCTCAGCACGCGCCCCGTCTCGGGCGCGATCAGGAAGGGCCGCTCCGGCTGGCTCGCGACGTGCCCCGCGAGGACCTCGCGCAGTGTCCTGGCCTGCTGCATGCCGCTACTTGCCGTGCTTGGCGTGGTACGCGCCGAAGATCTCGGCTTCGGTGGGCACTTTCTCGGGGATCACCCGCGCGATGCGCGTGATGTTGAGGAAGTGCTTCCAGTGCATGTTCTCGGAGAAGCTGTTGCCGCCCCAGGTGCCGCAGCCCATCGACAGCGAGAACGGCAGGCCGTTGTCGAAGCTGCCGCCGGTGGCGATGCAGTGCGCCTGGTTCACGATCACGCGCGCCACTTCCATCTCGAGGCCAAGGCGTCGAACGTGGGCTTCGTCCTTCGTGTGGATCGAGACCGAGTGGCCCTTGCCCTGGAAGTCGTAGATGCGGCTGGTGAGCTCGAAGGCTTCGTCGAAGTCCTTCGCCTTGTACACCGCCAGCACCGGCGAGAGCTTCTCGCCCGAGAACGGGCAGCACGAGCCAGTGCCGGTCTCCTCGACCATCAGGAAGCGCGCGGCCTTGGCGGCGGCATTCTCGAGCTGCGCCATGCCGGCGATCTTCGGCGCCGCCTGCGCGGTGGCGGCGGGGCCGAGCTTGCCGTCGGGGAACATCAGCTTCGCGAGGCGCCCCTTGTCGGCGGCGTCGAGCATCACGCCGCCCTGCTTGGCGAGTTCCTTCAGCATGGCGTCGTAGACCGACGCATGGATCACCACCGCGTTCTCGGAGGAGCAGCTGGTGGCGTTGTCGAAGGTCTTGGACTTCGCGATCTTCGCCGCCGCGTCCGCGAGATCGGCCGTGGCGTCGACGATGGATACCACGTTGCCGAGGCCCACCCCGATCGCCGGCGTGCCGCTGGTGTACGCGGCGCGGATGTTCGCCTGCGAGCCGGTGGCGGCGACGAGGTCGCACTGCTTCATCAGCTCGTGCGTCGAGGCCTTGGTGACCGGCGACGGCAGCATCTGCACGAGATCCTTCGGGGCGCCCACCTTGGCGAGTTCGGCGTGCATGAAGCCGAGCAGCATCTCGCAGGTCGAGTAACCCTTGGGCGACGGCGCGAGGATGATCGCGTTGCCGCACTTCACCGCGTTGATGACCTGGTTCGCGGGCGTCGCGCCGGGGTTGGTCGACGGCACGATGGAGGCCACCACGCCCACCGGGCGCGCGATCTCGGTGAGGCCCTTCTCCGGATACTCGGCGATCACGCCTACCGTCGTCACGCCGGCGATGTCGCGCAGCAGGCCCAGCGTCTTGCGATGGTTCTTCTGGATCTTGTCGTCGACGTTGCCGAGGCCCGAATCGCGCACCGCGGTCTCGGCGAGGCGCCGGTTGTTCTCCGGCTTCATGATCGCCCAGCCACAGGCCAGCGCCGCTTCGTCCACGCGCGCCTGCGGCCAGCGCGCGAACTCCCGCTGGGCCGCGCGCGCGCGCTTCACGAGCGCGGCGACAAGATCCTTCGCTTCGGAGACTGCAGCAACGTCGGGAGCACCCATGCGATCAGTTGTCCAGCTTGATGCCGGCGGCCTTCGCGACCTTGCCCCAGCGTTCGATTTCGGAGCGGATGTACTTCGCGAACTCCGCCGGCGGCTGCCCGCCGAACTCGGCCCCGGTGTTCTCCCAGACGGAGACGATCGCCGGATCCTTGAAGGCCTTCATCACCTCGGCGTACATCTTGTCGAGGATCGGCTGCGGCGTGCCCCGGATGCCCCACATCGCGTACCACGTGGACACTTCCATGCCCGGGTAGCCCTGCTCGGCCATGGTCGGGATGTCGGGGAACTGCGGGTGGCGCTTGGCCGCCATCATGCCGATGCCGCGGATCTTGCCGCCCTTGATCTGGGCCGCCGAAGCGCCGAGGCCGTCGAACATGACCTCGAAGTTGCCGGCGAGGAAGTCCTGCATCGCCGGGCCGAGGCCGCGGTACGGGATGTGCACGAGGAAGGTCTTCGTGTGCAGCTTGAAGAGCTCGGCCGCGAAGTGCTGCGACGTGCCGGAGCCGGGCGAGCCGTAGTTCAGCCGACCGGGGTTGGCCTTCGCGAAGGCCTCCAGCTCTTTCACGGTCTTGAAATTGGTGCGCGAGTTCAGCACCACGACGTTCGGCACGGTGGCGAGCAGCGTCACCGGCACGAAGTCCTTCTCGAGGTCGTAGGTGAGCTTCGGGTAGATGCTGGGCGCGATCGTGTGGTGCACCGCACCGATGAAGAACGTATAGCCGTCGCCCCCGGCACGCGCCGCGTTGGCGGCGCCCACGGTGCCTCCCGCCCCGCCCTGGTTCTCGACGATGAACTGGTGGCCCATGCTCTTGGTGAGCACCGCCGACAGCGGCCGGGCGAAGGTATCCGTGCCGCCGCCGGCGGGGAACGGATTGATGAAACGAACCGGCTTCGTCGGCCACTCCTGCGCGAACGCAGGAGCGGCGGCGACGAGGCCGAGGACCAGGCATGCGAACTTTTTCATGACGCCCTCCTCCTCAGGAAGCGTAAGGAACGAAGGCGTAGGGTATCGCAGCCCGGCCCTTCCGGATCAGACGAGGTCCTTGTATTTCGCCAGCAGGCGGCGCGGGTGCTTCAGCGCGTCGCGGCGGAACGGATCGCCCAGTTCGGAGGTGCACATCATTTCCACGATGGTCGTCTTGCCTTCCTTCTGCGCCTTGCAGGCCGCGCGGAACGCGTCGCCGACGTTCGAGACCTTGTCCACGGTGATGCCTTCGGCGCCCATGGCCTTGGCGATGCCGGCGAAGCTCGGGTTCTCGAGGTTCACGCCCAGGAACCGGTTCGAGTAGAAGTCCACGTGGTTCTTCTTCTCGGCGCCCCACTGCTGGTTGTTGAACACCACGGCCGTGACCGGGATCTTCTCGCGCACGCAGGTGAGGATCTCGCCGAAGCTCATGCCCCAGGCGCCGTCGCCGACGTAGGCCACCGCGGTGCGATCCGGCGCGCCGACCTTGCAGCCGATCATCGTCGGGAAGGCGTAGCCGCAGTTGCCGAACATCATGGCGCCGAACATCGAGCGCGGCTTCTCGAACTTCAGGTACGAGTTCGCGACCTGGCAGATGTTGCCGATGTCGGTCGAGACCATCGCGTCGTCGGGCATCGCCTTTGCGAGCTCGCGCAGCATCATGCGCGGGTGCATGTACTGCGAGTTCTTCGCGACCGACAGGCTCCACTCGTCCTTCTCGTGGTCCCAGCCGGCGAGTTCCTTCTCCCAGGCGGCCTTCTCGGACGCGACGGCGGCCACGCGCTCGGCGCGGTTGGCGTCGCCGGCGAGCTTGCGGCCCTTCAGGCGCGCGACCAGCGCCTCGGCGGCCTCGCGGGCGTCGCCGTTGACGGTGACCGAGGTCTTCTTCACCAGGCCCAGCACCTTGGCGTCGGCGTCGATCTGGATCAGCTTGGCGTTCTGCGGCCAGTAGTCGAAGCCGTACTGCGGCAGCACGCCGAAGGGCCCGAGGCGCGAGCCGAGCGCCACGACGACGTCGGCCTTGTTCAGGATCTTCATCGCGGCGAGCGACCCGTGGTAGCCGAGCGGGCCGCACCAGAGGCGGTGGCTCGCCGGGAAGGTGTCGTTGTGCAGGTACGAGTTGCAGACCGGCGCATCCAGCAGCTCGGCCAGCGCGATCGCGGCCTGCACGCCGTTGGCGGCGATCACGCCGCCGCCGGCGATGATGACCGGGAACTTCGCGGCGGCCAGCGCATCGGCCGCGGCGTCGAGGCTCGCGCCGCCGCCGGCACCGCGCTCCACGCGGATCGGCGCCGGGATCTCGTAGTCGCCCTCGCCGTAGAAGAAGTCGCGCGGGATGTTCAACTGCGTCGGGCCCATCTCGAGGATCGCGCGGTCGAACGCGCGGCCGGTGAGTTCGGCCATGCGCATGCCGTTGTTCACGTGCGCCTGGTACTTGGTGATCTTGGAGAACATCGGCAGCTGGTCGGTCTCCTGGAAGCCGCCGAGGCCAATCGACATCGAGCCGGTCTCGGGCGTGATCGCCACGACCGCGCTGTGCGCCCAGTACGCCGCCGCGATCGCGGTGACGAAGTTGGTGATGCCGGGGCCGTTCTGGCCGATGCAGACGCCGTGCTTGCCGGTGACGCGGTAGTAGCCGTCGGCCATGTGCGCCGAGCCCTGCTCGTGCACCGTGGGGATGAAGCGGATGCCGGCGGCCGGGAAGAGATCCAGCGCGTCCATGTATGCGGAACCGACGATGCCGAAGACGTTCTTCACGCCCTGCGCGACCATCGTCTCGACGAACGCCTCCGACGGCGTCATGCGCGTCTTGCCGGTGACCGCGGCCTGCACGGCCGATTGCTCGTTCTTGCCCATGTGGATGCCCTCCGTGGTGAGGCGCGCAGTCTTCCACAGCCTCGGCGCCGATTCAACCCTTTTGCCGAAACTCGACCGCATCGTTTCATTTTCCGGTAATCTGTGCGGCAAATGGCCCGGAAACAGGACTCCACCGCCGCCAGCCTGCGCGCCTTCGCGGCGCTCGACGCGCTCGTCGACGAGGACGGCCCGGTCGCGCTCGCCGAGATCGCGGCGCGCATCGGCCTTCCCAAGCCCACGGTCCACCGGCTGCTCGCGCAACTGGAGGAAGGCGAACTGGTGCAGCGCGAGCCCGACGGCAGGCGCTACGTCGTCGGCCCTCGCCTAGCCAGCCTCGCGCTGCGCGTGATGACGCACTCCACGCACCGCGGCGCGCGCCACGCGATCCTGCAAGGCCTCGTCGACGAACTCGGCGAGACCTGCAACCTCACCATGCTCGATGGCGCGCAGATCGTCTACCTCGACCGCGTCGAGACGCCCTCTCCCTTGCGCGTGAACCTGCAACCCGGCTCCAAGGTGCCGCTGCACTGCACCGCGAGCGGGAAGCTCCTGCTCGCGCTGCTGCCCGCCGCGCGCCGCACGCGGCTGCTGGAGCAGGTCCAGCTCGAGCGCCACACCGACAACACCTTCGTCGAGCGCGCGAAGCTGGAAGACGAACTGAAGCGCGTGCGCCGCGAGAAGCTCAGCGTCGACGCCGAGGAGTTCGTGCCCGGCCTAGTCTGCGCGGCGGTGCCGATCTTCGCCAAGGACGGCCGCGCCATCGCCGCCGTTGCCACGCAGGGCCCGATCACCCGCATGCCGCTGGAGCGCGCGATCGCGCTCGCGCCGCGACTGCGCGAGGCCGCTACGGCCCTTGCACAGACCTTCGAATAGCCTTCCCACGCAGGAGAACGCCTTGTCCGTACCCCCGCCGATCGTCGAGCCCTCGAAGGGCGCGACTCCGTTCGCCCCGAAGCATCGCGCCGCCACCGTCGAGGAGGCGATCCTCTCGCGCCGCAGCGTGCGCCAGTTCACCGACGAGCCGGTGCCGCGGGCACTGGTCGAGAAGATCCTCGCCGTCTCCAGCCGCGCGCCCTCGGGCACCAACATCCAGCCGTGGAAGGTGCGCGTGCTCGCCGGCGCCGTGAAGGACCGCGCGCGCGACGCGATGATGCAGGTCTGCCGCGAGCACGGCGAAGGCGCGCACAAGGCGGAGTTCCGCTACTACCCCGAGAAGTGGCGCGACCCCTACCTCGCGCGCCGCCGAAAGGTGGGCTGGGACCTCTACGGCATCCTCGGCATCACGCGCGAGGACAAGGAAGGCCTCGCGCGCCAGCACTGGCGCAACTTCGAATTCTTCGACGCGCCCGTGGCGCTGATCTTCACCATGGACCGCGACCTGCAACTGGGCAGCTGGCTCGACTACGGCATGTTCCTGCAGAACGTCATGCTCGCCGCGCGCGGCGAGGGCCTGGACACCTGCCCGCAAGCCGCGCTCGCCAACGCGCAGGCCGTGCTGCGCAAGGAACTCTCGATCCCCGACACCGAGATCGTCATCTGCGGCATGTCTCTCGGCTGGGCCGCCGACGACAAGGTCAATACGCTCGTCACCGTGCGCGAGCCGGTGGCGGCGTTCGCGAGCTTCGAGGGGTTCTAGGCCCCGAGCACCAGCGCAGCGCCCTTCTCGGCAATCATGATCGTCGGCGCGTTGGTATTCGAGGAACTCACCGTGGGCATCACCGAGGCGTCGATCACGCGCAGGCCCTCGACGCCGCGCACGCGCAGTTGCGGGTCGACCACCGCGCCCTCGCCCGTGCCCATGCGGCAGGTGCCCACCGGGTGGAACACGGTGCCGCCCTTCGTCAGCGCGAATTGCTCCAGCGCCGCGTCCTTGCCGGGCAGCGTCTCGAGGTCCCAGAGGTCGCGGAACGCGGGCTGGCGGTAGATGTCTCGAAGCAGTTCGAGGCCGGCGACGATGGTCTTGCGGTCGCGTTCCTCGGCGAAGTAGTTCGACTCGATCCTCGCCTGCTCGAACGGATCGGTGCTGCGAATCGCCACGCGCCCGCGGGACAGCGGCCGGCACTGGCAGGCCGAGGCGCTGAAGCCGGAGTAGTCGTGCAGCGGGTCGCCGGGCTTGTCGACCGACAGAGGCATGACGTTGAACTGGATGTCGGCGCGGCCGTCGGTGGCGTGCTGCGTCTTCGCGAAGCCGCCGACCTGCCCGGCGCCCACCGTGAGCGGGCCGGATTGATCGAAGATCCAGCGCAGGCCCATCTTCGCGAGTTCGATCGGGTTACGGACCTGGTCGTTCAGCGAGATCGTCTTCTTCAGCCGCACGATCACGCGCGCCTGGTAGTGGTCCTGCAGGTTCTCGCCGACGCCGGGAAGGTCGGCCACGACGGGAATGCCATGCTGCTTCAGGAGGGCCGCCGGGCCGATGCCCGAGAGCTGCAGCACCTGCGGCGATTGCAGCGAGCCACCGGAGAGGATCACCTCGCGCGCCGCACGCGCGGACTTCTTCTCGCCGTTCTCGATCCATTCCACGCCGACGGCGCGCGTGCCATCGAGAATCACGCGCGACACCTGCGCGCCGGTGACCACGGTGAGGTTCGCCCGCCCGAGCGCCGGCCGCAGGAAGGCCTTGGCCGCGCTGCAGCGCCAGTGGCCGCGCAGCGTGAGCTGGTAGGCGCCGACGCCGTACTCGGTCTCGCCGTTGAAGTCGTGGTTGCGCGGCAAGCCCATCTGCTGCGCGGCCTCGAGCCACGTGGCGCAGTACGGGTGGTCGTTGCGAAGATCCGAGACGTCGAGCTCGCCGCTCGCGCCGTGCCATTCGTTCTCGCCGCCCGCGTAGCGCTCGGACTTGCGGAAGTACGGCAGCACCTCGCGATAGCTCCAGCCCTCGGCGCCGGCGCGCACCCAGTCGGCGTAGTCCTCGTGCTGGCCGCGGATGTAGATCAGGCCGTTGATCGACGACGAGCCGCCGATCACGCGCCCGCGCGGCCAGACCACGTTGCGCCCGCCCGAGCCCTCGAACGGCTCGGTGTCGAAGAGGCGCGAGACGCGCGTGTCGTAGATGGTGCGGAAGTAGCCCACCGGCAAGTGGATCCAGAAGTTGCGATCCCACCCGCCCGCCTCGAGCACGAGCACGCGGTGGCCCGCGCCCGAGAGGCGATTGGCGAGGAGGCAACCGGCAGAGCCGGCGCCGACGACGATGAAATCGAACTCGGTGCGCATCGGGAGGAAAGGTACTAGAGTAGCCGCCCGAAGCCCATCCCCGTCTCGCACGTCGCGCCCGATTCCATGACCGACCCGCTCCGCATCGCCCGCCTCGAGGCGTTCGTATTCCGCGCCCCGATCGACACGCCGGTGGTCACCTCCTTCGGCACCATGCGCGATCGCCCGATGGTGCTGGTGCGACTCACCGATGCCGACGGCGTCTGCGGCTGGGGCGAGATTTGGTGCAACTTCCCGACCGTGGGCGCGGAACACCGTGCGCGGCTCGCCACGTCGGTGCTCGCGCCACTGGTCGAGGGCAAGTCCTTCGCGTCGCCCGCCGTTGCGTTCGAAACGCTCACCGCGCGTACCGCTGTGCTCGCGGTGCAGTGCGCGGAGCCGGGGCCGATCGCGCAGGCAGTCGCCGGCGTGGACATCGCGCTCTGGGACCTGCACGCGCGCCGCTTGAAGCAACCGCTCTGGAAGCTGCTCGGCGGCACGTCGCCGCGCGTCAAGGTGTACGCGAGCGGCCTCAATCCCGACGGCCCCGAGAAGCTCGCCGCGGCGCGGCTGGCGGACGGCTATCGCGCGTTCAAGCTGAAAATCGGCTTCGGCGCCGAGCGCGACACCGCGAACCTGAAGGCGCTGCGCGCCGTCGTCGGCGACCTGCCGCTGATGACCGACGCGAACCAGGCCTGGGACCTCGCCACCGCGATCGACATGGCGTCGCGGCTGGACACGTTCGGCCTCGGCTGGCTGGAGGAACCGATGCGCGCCGACCGCCCGTGGAGCGACTGGCAGGCGCTCGCGCGCGCGACGCGCATCCCGCTCGCGGGCGGCGAGAACCTGATGGGCTACGACACCTTCGATGCCGCGCTCGCCAGCGGCGCGCTCGGCGTGCTGCAGCCGGACATGGCCAAGTGGGGCGGCTTCAGCGCCTGCCTGCCGGTCGCGAAGCGCATCCTCGCCGCCGGCCGGCGCTACTGCCCGCACTACCTCGGCGGCGGCATCGGCCTTGCGGCGTCGGCGCACCTGCTCGCCGCGGCCGGCGGCGACGGACTGCTCGAAGTGGACGCGAACGCGAACCCGCTGCGCACGCTCGCCTGCGGCCCCATTGCGGAGGTGAAGGACGGCCATGCGACGCTCGGCGACGCGCCGGGCCTCGGCTTCGACTTCGATCCGGCCGCGTTCGCGCGCTACGCCGTCGCCGTGCCGCGATAGGCCTCGCCGATGCGCTACGACAAGTGCCCGAAGTGCGCGTTCGCGCCGCTGCCCGCGGAGCAGGCCTTCCCCGCCGCGTGCCCGCGCTGCGGCCTGATCCTCGCGAAGTTCGGCGCCGCGCCGCCCGCGGGTTCGCGCAGCGCGACCGCGCTCGCGTCGGCGCGCGGCGCAGACACGGAGTACGGCGACGACTCGCTCCTCCAGCGGCTGCTCGGCCCGTTCACCTACGTGCCGGCGCAGGTGCTGCGCTCGTTCTGGATACTGCGCATCGCGGGCCTCGTGGCGATGGCGCTCGCCACGCTGTACCTGCTCGCACGCTACGACCTCGAGAGCGGCAAGGGCGGATTGTGGCTGGTGCACGCGTTCATCACGCCGTTCCACGAGGTCGGGCACCTCGTCTTCATGCCATTCGGCGAACTCATGATGAACCTCGGCGGCACCATCGGGCAGCACGCGGTCTGCATCGGCATCGGCGCGCTGTTCCTCTATCGCAACCGCGACCCGTTCGCGGCGGCGCTGATGCTGTGGGTGCTCGGCTACTCGTTGCTCGCCATGGCGACCTACATGTACGACGCGTGGAACCCTCAGGTGACGCTGCTGACCGGCCGCACCGGCGACACCGGCGGGCACGACTGGATCGACATCTTCGGCGACCTCGGCCTGCTGCCGCGCGCGCAGCCGATCGGGCGCGCGTTCCACAAGCTCGCGTACGTGGTGCAGTTCGCCGCGATCGGCTGGGGGGCATGGCTGGTGGCGCGGCAATACGGCCACCTGTCCGATGACGCCACCGCCGAGGAAGAACGCCCGGAAGACTGAGGGCTAGTCGAAGCTCCGGGTCGCGCGCTTCGCGAGCGCCGGCGGGATGTGCACCGACAGCGCCTCGATCGTGCGCCGGTTCAGGGCGAACTCGAAGTTGCTCACGCGCTCGACCGGGATCGTGCCCGGCTTCGTGCCGTTCAGCACGCGGCTGGCGATGCCGGCGCTGCGCTTCAGCGCCTCCTCGATCTGCGCGCCGTAGGACATCACCGCGCCCGCCTCGGCCCATTCGATGCGGTGCGCGACGAGCGCGAGCTCGTTGCGGATCGCCGCCGCGGCGACATCGCGCCGGCGCGACAGCAGCGTGAACGACGGCGCGAGCGCGACCACGTTGGTGCCCTCGCGGCGGAAGTTGGCGAAGTGCTTCGCCACCGCCTCGTAGTTGGTGAACTCCGCGACCGAGAGTTCCAGGCCGTTGCGCTTCGCCGCCGCCTCGTGCGCTGCCTTCTGCTGCTCGAAGTTGTTGGCTTCGCGGTCGTAGACCACGCCGATGCGCTTCAACGCCGGGAAGGCCTCCTTCACCAGCCGCAGGCGCTGCGCGACGACGTCGCTGGTGACCTGGAACGCGCCCGTGGCGTTGGCCCCGGGCGTCTTGAGCGACTTCACGAGTCCCGAGGCCACCGGGTCGGTGGCCGCGCTGAACACCACCGGCACCGTGTTCGTCGCCTTCAGCACCGCCGTGGCGAGCGTGCCGGTGGTGGCGAAGATCAGGTCGACCTGCTGGCTCGCGGCGGTGCGCGCCAGCCCTTCCATGTAGGTGCGCATGCCCTTGCCGAACACGCGCTCGTAGCTGACGTTGCGGCCCTCTTCCCAGCCCAGGCGCTTCATCTCGTCGAAGAAGGGCCGGGTCGCCGGCTCGTCGTCCTCGGGCTCTCCGGCGAACAGCACGATCACCGACTTCGGCGCGGCCTGCGCGCGCGCAAGGCCGGGTGCCAGGGCGGCGGCGAGGAGCGCTGCAAGTGCGTGGCGGCGGGACGGCATGGATTCGAAATGTACCCGAACTCCGCCGCGCTACGCGATGGCCGGCTGCACAAGGCCGCTAGAATGAGCTTCGCGTGAACGCTGCCGTCCCCGCTTCCCCCGCCCCGGATTCCCCCGTCGCCGCAGGGCGACTCGCGACCGCGCGCCGGCGCATCGCCGAGCTGCTCGAGGCCGCCGCGCACGAGGAGCGGGCCCGCCGCAAGTCGATCGACGCCGCGGCGCCGGAGCATCGTGCCAGCGCCACCAACCTCGCGCACTACATCGGGCTGCGCCACGCGGACGTGCGTCGACTGCAGCTGGAGCTGGCCGGGCTGGGCTTGTCGTCGCTCGGCCGCTCGGAGGGCCACATCCGCGACACGCTGCTGCGCCTCGACCATTGGCTCGCACTCGCCATCGGCGAAGCGCAGGGCCCGCCGCCCGGCGACGCGCTCGACCGCGACGGCGTGGAGGCGCTGCTGCGACGGAACACCGCCGCGCTCTTCGGCCCGAAACCCGGCGACCGGCACGTGTACGTCATGGTCACCGCGCCCGACGCGGCCGAGGTCACGCGTGCATGGGCCGATCGCGTGCTGCGCGCCGGCGCCGACGTGCTGCGCATCAACGCTGCGCACGAGTCGCCGGATGAATGGCTGCGCGTCGTCAAGCAGGTGCGAGCGCGCGCCGCGGCGCTGGGGCGCGAGGTCCGCGTGTTCGTCGACCTGCCGGGCCCGAAGATCCGCGCCGAGGTGCCGCGCACGATGCCCGCGGTGCTGCACTTCGCGCGCGCGAAGAATCGCCTCGGCCGCACCCTGAAGGCCACCGAGATCCATCTAGGACCGCGCCACGGCGCGGGCGCACCGCTCGCCGGCGCCGGGCCGGTGGTGCCGCTGCCGGCGCGGTGGTTCGGCGGGCTGCGCGCCGGCGATCGCCTGCGGCTCGTCGATGCCGGAGGGCGCGAGCGCGACATCGCCATCGTGCGCGTCGGCGATGGCGGCGCGACGGGCGCGTGCGATCGTTCGCTCTACCTCACCGCGGGACTCGCCGTCGAGTGGCGACGCGGCACCAAGCGCATCGCGCAGGGCCGCATCGGCGCGATCCCGCGCGTGCCCGGCGAACTGCTGCTCGCGCGCGACGATCGATTCATCGTCAACGAATCGGGTGCCGCGGGGCGCTCGCGGCTGCCGGTGCTGGCGTGTCCCGAACGCGGGCTGGTCGCGCAATTGAAGCGCGGCGAGCGCGTGGTGCTCGACGACGGCCGCGTCACCGCGCTGGTCGAATCCGTCTCGGGGTCGAGCGCGACCTGCCGCGTCGCCTCGCTCGCCAAGTCGCCGCTGCGGCTGCGCTCCGGCAAGGGCATGGCCTTCCCGGACAGTCGCGTCAGCCTGCCGGCGCTGGGCGCCGACGACGAGAACGCGCTGGCCTTCGCGATCGCGCACGCGGACGGCATCGGCCTCTCCTTCGTCAATACCGCGCGCGACGTCGAGCGCATCGCGGCGCGGCTGCGCGCCGAGGCGAAGCCCGGCTTCGGGCTGGTGCTGAAGCTCGAGACCAAGGGCGCGATCCGCAACCTGCCCGCGATCCTCTTCGAGGCGCTGCGCTACCGCCCCTCGGGACTGATGATCGCGCGCGGCGACCTCGCGGTCGAGGCGAGCTTCGAGCATCTCGCCGAACTGCAGGAGGAAATCCTCGGCTTCGGCGAGGCCGCGCACCTGCCGGTGATCTGGGCCACGCAGGTGCTGGACACGCTCGCGCATTCGGGCGTGCCGACGCGCGCCGAGATGACCGACGCCGCGATGTCGATGCGCGCCGAGTGCGTGATGCTGAACAAGGGCCCCTACGTCGCCGAGGCGACGCGCATGCTCTGCGGCATCATCCGCGACATGGAGCCGCGACAGTTCAAGAAGCGGCCGCTGTTCGCACGCCTTGCCGAACCGGCTCCCGAGCCGGCGCCCTCCCCCCTTTCCAACGCCGTCCCACAGGCTTCCCCATGACCCGCATCTACCGCGCGCGCCGCATCCTGACCATGAACCCGAGCCGCCCCGAAGCGACGCACGTCGCGGTGCGCGACGGCCGCATCCTCGGCGCCGGCACGCTCGAAGAGCTCGCCGGCTGGGGCGCGGCCGAGGTCGACGAGCGCTTCGCGGACAAGGTGCTGATGCCGGGCTTCGTCGAGGGCCACAGCCACGCCTCGGAGGGCTCGTTCTGGCGCTACTCGTACGTCGGCTACTTCGATCGCATGGATCCGGACGGCAAGGTTTGGGCCGGCGCGAAGGACGTCGACGCGGTGGTCGAGCGGCTGCGCGAGGCGGCAGCCGGCGCGAAGGACGCAGGCGCGCCCGTGTCGGGCTGGGGCCTCGACCCGATCTACTTCGGCGAGCGCCGCGTGTCGCGCGCGGACCTCGACCGCGTGTCGAGCGACCGCCCGGTGGGCGTGCTGCACGCGAGCGGCCACATCCTGAACGTCAACTCGAAGGCGCTCGAGCTCTCCGGACTGCTGAGGAAGGGCGTCAGCCACCCCGGCATCCCGCTCGGCGCCGACGGCCTGCCGACGGGCGAACTGAAGGGGCCGGAGCCGATGACGCTCGCCGGCCCGCAGGTCGGCTTCGACCGTGCCGTGATGGCCTGCGACGAACTCGGCCTGCGCGCCTTCGGGCGCCTGTGCGTGAGGAAGGGCGTCACCACCGCCACGGACCTCGCCAACCTGCTCCCCGACGCCGCGGTGGACATGATGTGCCGCGTCGCCGCCGAAGAAGCCTACCCGGTGCGCGTGGTATCCCTGCTGCGCATGCAGCTGCTGCATGGCGCGGCGCTGATGGACCGCGCGCTCGCGCTGCGCGCGCGCTCGATCGACCGGCTGCGCCTGGGCATCATCAAGATCGTCGCCGACGGCTCGATCCAGGGCTTCTCGGCGCGGCTGCGCTGGCCGGGCTACTACAACGGCGCGCCGAACGGCCTCTGGTACAACGCGCCGGAGCAGCTGCGCGAGGCGTATCGGCTCGCGCTCGCGCGCGGCGTGCAGATCCACACGCACACCAATGGCGACGAGGCCACCGAACTCGTGCTCGACTGCGTCGAGGAGGCGCTGCTCGCGCACCCCGCGCGCGACCACCGCTTCACGCTGCAGCACTGCCAGCTCGCCGACGCGGCGCAGTTCCGCCGGATGAAGGCGCTCGGCATGTGCGTGAACCTGTTCCCGAACCACCACCACTATTGGGGCGACCAGCACTACGCGATGACCGTCGGACCGGAGCGCGCCGAGCGCATGAACGCCTGCGCCACCGCGCTCGCCACCGGCGTGCCGCTCGCGATCCACTCCGATGCGCCGGTGACGCCGCTCGGCCCGCTCTTCACTGCATGGTGCGCGGTGAACCGGCGCACGGCCTCGGGCCGCACGCTCGGCGCGCACGAGAAGATCTCGGTCGCCGATGCGCTGCGTACCATCACGCTGGGCGCGGCATACACGCTGAAGCTCGACGGCGAGGTCGGCTCCATCGAGACCGGCAAGCGCGCGGATTTCGCGGTGCTGGACGACGACCCGCTCGCCGCCGGGCCCGAGGGCCTGAAGGACGTGCGCGTCTGGGGCACGGTGCAGGGCGGCCGGGTGTTCCCCGCCAACGGCTGACGGAGCGGGATCCACGCCGCGGCCTAAACCCGCAGCGCCCGCGGCCGTTAACAGGGGATGGCCGCTCAAGACCCCGCCCGGCTCGAATCAGAAGCCGAATCCAGCGCACGCGAGGTGGGGATCCCACCCTGCCCCGCGATTCTCGCCCGCTTCCAGGAGCAGATGGCGTCCGACGAGCCGGACCTGCGTGCGCTCGCGCGACTGATCGGCTCCGACGTCGGCCTCTCGGCGGCGCTGGTGAAGACGGTCAACGCCCCGTTCTACGGACTGGCGCGCAAGGCCACCACGGTGCAGGGCGCGCTGTCGATCCTCGGCCTGCGGACCAGCGCGAACCTGGTCGCGCGCCTGCTGCTGCGACACGCCTTCCCCGACGGACACTCCGCCGCGATGGCGCGCTTCTGGGCGCAGTCGCTGCGCATGGTCGACACCGCGCTGGAACTCGCACCGCTGGTCGACGGCATCCGCGCGGACGAAGCCGCGACCTACGTGCTGTTCCGCGATTCCGGCATGGCGGTGATGCTGCGCCGCTTCGCCGAGTACGGCGACTTCACCTGCCGCTATGCCGGCCGGGCGGGCAAGGACCTCGCGGTCGAGGAGGAAGGGCGCTTCCACTATTCGCACTCGCGCGTCGGGCATTCGCTGGCGCGTGGCTGGCAGCTCGCCGACTCGATGTGCCGCGCGATCCTGCTGCACCACGACATCGAGCTCGCGCAACAGGGCGGCGGCGGCGACTTCGACCGCGACGCGCGCCGGCTGGTGGCCTTCGGCCTGCTCGCAGAGCAGGTCTACACGCTGCGCGACGAGCGCCGCCTCTGCCCCGACTGGAAGGCGGCCGAGGGCTTCGTCTTCGACACCCTCGGCATGGATGCCGAGGACACCGTGGCGCTGATCGGCCGGCACGGGATACGCGGGCACTGAAGGCCGGTTTTCGCGCCGTTGATGCGGCGCAACAACGCGGGCGCCGGCTGGAGTATCCTTGCCGCCCATGAACCATACCGCCGCCCCAGAACTCTCCGACTACATCGAGAACCGGACCTACGAGGAAATCCAGGTCGGGGATACCTCGGTGCTGACGCGCACGCTGCGCCCCGAGGACATCCAGCTCTTCGCGATCATGTCCGGGGACGTCAACCCGGCGCACGTCGACCCCGAGTACGCGAGGTCGTCCATGTTCCACGAGGTGATCGCGCACGGCATGTGGGGCGGCGCGCTGATCTCGACCGTGCTGGGCACCGAGTTCCCGGGCCCCGGCACCATCTACATCAGCCAGACGCTGAAGTTCTCGCGCCCGGTGAAGGTCGGCGACACGATCACGATCACGCTGACCTGCACGCAGAAGTTCGACCACAACAAGCACATGATCTTCGACTGCGTGTGCACCAACCAGGACAACCTGAAGGTGATCCGCGGCGAGGCCGAGGTGCTGGCCCCCACCGAGAAGATCAAGCGCGCGCGCATGGCGATGCCGGAGATCACGATCTCGGATCGCGACGCGCGCTACCGGCGCCTGTTCAAGCGCGCGCAGGGGCTGACGGCCCTGCGCACCGCGTTCGTGGACCCGTGCGACGAGAACGCGCTGATGGCGGCGTTCTCGGTGCGCGACACCGGCTTCATGGAGCCGGTGCTGCTCGGCCCCGAGAAGCAGATCCGCGCGCTCGTCGAGCAGCACGGCCTGAAGCTCGACGGCACGCGCATCGTCGACCTGCCGCACGGCCGCGCCGCCGCGGCGCGCGCGGTCGAGATGGTCAGGAAGGGCGAGGCCGAGTCGCTGGTGCAGGGCACGCTCACCACCGAGGAGCTGCTGAAGGAAGTCATCGCCCCGAACGGCCTGCGCACGCGCCGACGGCTGTCGCACGTGCTGTACATCGACGTGCCGACCTACCCGCGGCCGCTATTCGTCTCCGACATGATGGTGAACATCGAGCCGACGCTCGCCGACAAGGTCGACATCACGCAGAACGCGATCGACTTCGCGCAGCTGATGGGCGTGCCGGAGCCGAAGGTCGCGATCCTCGCCGGCATCGAGACGGTGACGCCGCGCATGCGCGCCACCATCGACGCGGCGTCGCTCTGCAAGATGGCGGACCGCGGCCAGATCACCGGCGCGGTGGTCGACGGGCCACTGGGTTTCGACAACGCAGTGTCGATCGTCGCCGCGCGCCACGCCGGCCTGAAGTCCGCGGTCGCGGGCCACGCCGACGTGCTGATCGCGCCCGACCTCGAGTCCGGCAACATGCTCGCCAAGCAGCTGGAGCACCTGTCGGACGCGATCTCGGGCGGCGTGGTGATCGGCGGCACCGCGCCGATCGTGCTGTCGAACCGCGGCGACTCGGTCGACAGCCGCATCGCGTCGTGCGTGCTGGCGCTGATCGTGGCGAAGCGCCCGAAGGCCTAGAGACCTCCAGAATCACGGATTCTGGAACGCAGCGAACCGTTTTCGCTCGCGTTTCGCACTTCCCGGCGACTTCGCGGCGAGGGCCTCCGCTAGACTGCGCGGCACGATGCGCGCGTCTCCCATTCCCGTCACCGTGCTCGGCGGATACCTCGGCGCCGGCAAGACGACGCTCGTGAATGCGCTGCTCCGCCGCGCCAGCGGCACGCGATTGGCGGTACTGGTGAACGACTTCGGCGCGCTGCCGATCGACGCTGACCTCATCGAGTCCTCCGATGGCGACACGCTCGCGATCGCCGGCGGCTGCGTCTGCTGCAGCTTCGGCAGCGAACTGATCGAGACGATGCAGGTGCTCGAGAAGCGCGTGCCGCGCCCGGACCACGTGCTGGTCGAGTCCAGCGGCGTCGCACTGCCCGGCGCCATCGCCGCCACCGTGTCGCTGCTCCAGGGTTACGTCGTGGACGGCGTCGTCGTGCTCGCGGACTGCGAGACGGTGCGTAGCCGCGCCGCCGATCGTTACCTCGGCGATACGATCGAGCGGCAGCTTGCCGACGCCGACCTCGTGCTCGCGACCAAGACCGATCTCGTCGACGAACCCGCGCGCGCCGAGACGCTTGCCTGGCTCGCCTCCCACGGGCGCACGCTCGAGGCGCGGCGCGGCGACGTGCCGCTCGAACTGCTCACCGGCCTTCGCGCCGGCACCCCGCGCGCGAGAGGATTCGCGCCCGCGCCGCGCGCCGACTACGAGAGTTGCGCCTTCGACGCGCTGGGGCCGATGGACGTCGAGCGCCTCGCCACTGCGCTCGCCGACCCCGCGCTCGGCGTGCTGCGCGCGAAGGGCCTGCTCGAGCGCGCCGACGGTACGACCGCCGAACTGCACGTGGTCGGCCGCCGCGCCGAGGCGCGCGACGCCATCGCGAGCGCGGCGCGCAGCCGCCTCGTCTGCATCGGATTGCGCGGCCGGCTCGACACCGCCCGCATCGGACACCTGATCGAAACCCTGACCTGCGAGACCACGCCATGAGCGACACCGTAGAGAAAATCGAGATCCACCGCGGCCTGAAGGGCGTCTACTTCGACCGCTCCAAGGTCTGCTACATCGACGGCCGCGCCGGCGAGTTGCGCTACCGCGGCTACTCGATCCACGACCTCGCGACGCAGTCCACGTTCGAGGAGTCGGTCTACCTGCTGATGCACGGCGAGTTGCCGACCAAGGCGCAGCTGGCAGCGTTCGACGCCGAGCTGAAGGCGGCGCGCAAGCTCCCGCGCGAGATCCTCGATGTCATCCGCACCGTGCAGGGCGCGCACCCGATGGACGTGCTGCGCACCGCGGTGTCGGCGCTCTCGGCCTTCGACCCGGAGACCGCGGACAAGTCCGCCGAGGCGACGTTGCGCAAGGGCATCCGACTCACCTCGCAGGTGCCGATGATCGTCGCGGCGCACGACCACATCCGCAACGGCCGCGAGCCGATCGCGCCCGACATGGACCTCGGCCACGCGGCGAACTTCCTCTGGATGCTCAAGGGCAAGGCGCCCTCGGCCGACACCGCGCGGTTGATGGACACCGACATGATCCTGCACGCCGAGCACGGATCGAACGCCTCGACCTTCACCGCTCGCGTGGTGGCGGGCACGGAGGCCGACCTGCACAGCGCCATGACGGCGGCGATCGCCGCGCTCTCCGGCCCCGCGCACGGCGGCGCGGCCGAGAACGTGATGCACATGGCGAAGGAGGTCGGCGACCCTTCGAAGGCGGCCGCGTACGTGAAGGCGAAGCGCGCGAACAAGGAAGCCATCATGGGCTTCGGCCACCGCGTCTACCGCGCCGAGGACCCGCGCGCGCGCCACATGCGCGCCGGCGTCGAGAAACTGTCGCGCGAGATGGGCCAGCCGCAGTGGTACCAGATCCTCGAGGCCCTCGTGGAGGCGATGAAGCCCTACTCGCGCCTGGGCGTGAACGTGAACGTCGACTTCTACGCCGGCGTCGTCTACTACCTGAACGGCATCTCGCCGGACCTGTTCGTGCCGATCTTCGCCATCGGCCGCGTGCCGGGCTGGGCGGTGTCGGTGCTGGAGCAGATGGAGTCGAACATCCTCATTCGCCCGCTCACCGAGTACACCGGGCCGGCACCCCGGGAATACGTGCCGATCGAGGCGAGAGGTTAGGACATGTTCCAGCCGTGGCTTACGGTAATCGACTGACCCGTAAGCGCGGCTGAAGGGAACGCTGCGAGAAATAGCGCCACCTCGGCGACGTCGTCGGCGGTGGTGAAGATGCCGTCCACGGTCGTGGCAAGAAAGACATCCTTCACCACCGCGGCCTCGCTGATGCCGCGCTCCTTCGCGAGTTGCGGAATCTGCCGCTCGACCAGCGGCGTCCGCACGAAGCCCGGGCAGATCACGTTGGCGCGGATGCCGTGGGGGCCGCCCTCCTTCGCGAGCGTGCGCGCGAGGCCCACCAGGCCATGCTTCGCCGCGACGTAGGGCCCCTTGTGCACCGAGGCTTCCTTGGAGTGCACCGAGCCCATCAGGATCACCGCGCCGCCGCGCTTCGCGGCGATCATGCGTCGCACGCAGGCACGCGTGGTGAGGAACCCGCCGTCGAGGTGCACGGCGAGGATGCGCTTCCAGTTGTCGAACGACACCTCCGCGATCGGCTCGACGTGCTGCAAGCCGGCATTGCTGACGAGGATGTCCACGCCGCCGAGGCGCCGCGCCATGTCGTCGACGCCGGCGTCCACGGACGATTCGGAGGTCACGTCCATGCGCACCGCGATCGCCCCCGGCAGCGAGGCCGCGACGCGCTCCGCGCCGGCGAGGTCGAGGTCGGCGACGCAGACCCGCGCGCCCGCGGCGGCGTACTTGCGCGCGATCGCCTCGCCGATGCCGCTCGCGGCGCCGGTGACGAGCGCGGCTTTTCCGTCGAGCGTCATCAGGTGCGCAGGAACCCGCCGTCCACCGCCAGCGTGTCGCCGGTGATGAACTCGGCCCAGTCGGAGGCGAGGTAGATCGCAGCGCGCGCGACGTCGTCTTCGGTGGCGAGGCGCCCGTACGGGATGCGCGACACGATCCGCGCCTTCGCCTCCTCGTCGAGCAGGTGGTTGACCATGTCGGTCGCGACCACGGTGGGCGCGAGCGCGTTGACGCGGATGCCGAAGGGCGCGAGCTCGCGTCCGAGGCCCTTGGTCATCGCCACCACGCCGGCCTTGGTGGTGCCGTACCAGACGTTGCCGAACGAGCCCCCGCCCTTCTCGTGCGAGACCGAGGCGATGTTGACGATCGCGCCGCGCCCGCGCCGCCGCATCGACGGCACCGCCGCCTGCACGCAGTTGTAGACGCCGGTGAGGTTGACCGCGAGCATGCGGTCCCAGTGCGCGGCGTCGGTCGCGTCGAAGGCGCCGTTGGCGAGCAGACCGGCATTGTTGACGAGGATGTCGAGGCCGCCCGACTCGCGATCGATGGTCTCGATGGCGCGCGCGACGGACGCGCGGTCGGTCACGTCCATTTGCAGCGCGGCGCCGGGCGCCACGTCGCTCGCGTAGACCTTCGCGCCGTGCTCGGCGAAGCGCGCCGCGATCTTCGCGCCGAGGCCTCGCCCCGCGCCGGTGACCAGCACGGTGCGCCCGGTGAAATCAGCGTGCATCGCGCTCATACGGAGAACGAGAGGTCGACGCCGGCGAAGCGGATGCGCGCGCGCTCGATGTCGCGGCGCGACGCGAGGTGGCGCACCAGCTCCTCGAGCGGCGTGGTGCGCGGGCGGCAGTCGGGGGTGGGGTCGCGGAGCTGCGCGACCAGCGCATCGTCGTAGAAGGCGTGCAGCAGGAGCTGCTCGTCGGAAGCCCCCGGCCCGAGGCGCTTCTTCAGGCGCGGCAGCCACGGCTCGACGCGCTCGCCGGCGCGCCCGGTGACCATCTCGGAGGGCTTGATGGCGGCGCGCTCGAGGAACTCCGGCGCCATCGGCGCCGCGACGCGGCCGTAGCCGCCGCTCGCGTAGCGGCGCACCTCGTCGGGCACCACCTTGTAGCGCTCGCCCTGCACCACGTTCAGCACCGCCTGCGTGATGATGTACTGCGCGAACGGGCTGACGAGGATCGGGTAGCCGAGGTCGCGGCGCACGCGCCCGGCCTCCTCCATGATCTCCTGCAACCGGTGCGCGAGGCCCATGCCGGCGAGCTGGCTCTTCAGGTTCGAGATCATGCCGCCGGGGATCTGGTGCTCGTAGAGCGCCGGATCGTATTGCGCGACCTCGCCGCGCGGCTTGCCTTCCGACGCGCAGAGCCAGTCGAACCAGGCCGAGGCTTCGCGCATCGCGCCCTCGTCGAGCGCCACGTCGAGGCCGAGCGCGCGGGCGCGCCGGGCGATGTCCTGCGTCGCGGGCAGGCTGGCGCCGTTGCCGAGCGGCTCGAGCGCCGTGTAGGCGTATTCGACTCCCGCCTTCATTGCTTCGGTGTACACCTCTGGCGCGAGACCGGAAAGGCAGTGCGAGTGCAACTGCATCGGCACGCCCTTCGCCGCGGCCACCACGGCCGGGAAGAGCGTCCGGCCGCGCTCGGGCGTGAGCAGGCCCGACGGATCCTTCACGCAGATCGTGTCGGCGCCCATCGCGACCAGTTCCTTCGTGCGCGCGGCATAGTAGGCGTCGTCGTGCACCGGGCTGAGCGTGTAGGTCATCCACGCCGAGACCTGCATGCCGGCGGCGCGCCCGGCGCGGAACGACGATTCGAGGTTGCGGTTGTCGTTCAGCGCGTCGTAGATCGTGAACACCTTGACGCCTAGTCGCGCGAGCACGTGGGCGTTCAGCTCCACGACGTCATCGGGGAAGAGCTCGAACGTATAGAGGCTCTGGCCGCGCGTCAGCGCGTCGCAGGGCGTCTCGAGGCGCTCGCAGAGGAGCTGGATGCGCCGCCACGGGTTCTCGTGCAGGAAACGCACCGCGACGTCGAACACCGCGCCGCCGAGGATGTTGACGACGTCATAGCCACAGCGGTCGATCGTCGCCAGCACCGGAGACATCATCTCGGCGGTCATGCGCGTGGACCAAAGGCACTGGTGCGCGTCGCGGAGCGTCACGTCCACGAAGCGCATGCGGCGCGGCGCGCGGCGGGCCTTCTTCATGCGGGCCGGATGGCGACGAGCGGCTGGCCTTCGGCGACGACCGCGGCGTCGCCCGCCAGCACGTGGGTCACGGTGCCCGCGCAGGGCGCGTTGACCGAGTTGAACAGCTTCATCACCTCGACCAGGCCGAGCGTGTCGCCCTTCGCGACGCGAGTCCCGGGCTCGACGAACGGCGGCGCCCCCGGCTTCGGCGAACGATAGAAAGTGCCCATGGTCGGCGAACGCACGAGTTCGACGCCATCGGGCAGCGAGGCGAGGTCGTGCGCGGGTTCGGCGACGGCTGGCGCGGCCACCGTCGCGGGCGCGGCGGCGACCGGGGCAGCCGGCATCGGCGCCTGCGGCGCGGGTGCGGGACCCGGCGCGCCTCGGCTGCGCTTTACCTCGATCTCGATGTCGCCGGCCTTGAGGCGGAACTCGCTGAAGCGCTCGGTCGACCGCAGGACGTCGACGATGCGCACGAGGTCGGCGTAGGAAGGACGCGCGGCGGGCGCAATCGGCGTCGGGGCGGCCGGCCGGGCGCGGCGCACCTTGGGGGCGGGGGTCTTCTTCTTCACGCGTGGATCATGCCCGTGCCGGCGCGGGCCGGGCAATGCCGCCTGCGAACTAGCACTGGCGCAGCACCAGCTTCGTCGTGGCGACGACGTCGTCGGCGGTCGCGCCGCGGGAGAGGTCCGAGAGCGGGCGCGCGAAGCCCTGCAGCACCGGGCCGATCGCCTTCGCGCCGGCCATGTACTGGGTGAGCTTGTAGGCGATGTTGCCGGCGTCGAGGTCCGGAAATACGAGCACGTTCGCCCTTCCGGCCACGGCGCTGGGCTCCTTCACCTTCTTCGCCGCGACGCGCTCGACCAGCGCCGCGTCGGCCTGCAGTTCGCCGTCGATGGCGAGGCCCGGCGCCTTCGCGCGAGCGATCTCGAGCGCCGCCAGCACCTTGTCGACGCACGGGTGTTTCGCGCTGCCCTTGGTGGAGAGCGACAGCATCGCCACGCGCGGCTCCTCGCCGAGCATGCGGCGGCACGACTCGGCGGAGGCGAGCGCGATGTCGGCGAGTTGCGCGGCATCCGGATCGACGTTCACCGCGCAGTCGGCGTAGAGGAACGAGCGCTCGCCCTGGCCGTCGAAGTCCGGCACCACCATGACGAAGAACGACGACGGCGTCGAGATACCCGGCGCAAGGCCCACCGTCATCATGCCGGCCTCGATCACGCGCGCGGTCGGGTGCGCCGCGCCGGCGACCATGCCGTCGGCATCCCCCGCCTTCACCATCAGCCCGGCATGGAACAGCGGCTTCGCCGCCAGCCGCCGCGCGATCTTCGGGTTCGCGTCCGGCCGGCCCTGCACGTAGAGCGCGGCATAGGCGTCGAGCTTCGCCTCGTCCACGCTGCCGGCGAGCACGACCGGCTCGCAGATGCCCTCTTCCTGCAGCCGCCGCGCGGCCTCGACGATGCGGGGATCGTCGCCTTCGGGGAACACGATGCGCTTCATGGGACGGAAGGTGCGCGATTCCCGCGCACCGCGCAAGGGGCGTGCCGCGCTGCGGACCTCAGCTTGCGCGACGACCCGGGCGCTCGTCCACGATGCCCAGCGCGGCGCCGCCCAGCACGCACGCGAGGGCGATCCATGCGAGCGCGTCCGGCGCTTCTCCCAGCGCCAGGTTCGCCACCAAGATGCCGACGATCGGCGTGCCGAGGAGCCCCAGCGAGACGCCAATCGCCGGCAGGTTTCGGCCGGCCATTGCCACCGCCCAGTACGGCAACGCGACGCCCAGGACCGACGTGCCGATGAGCAGCAGCACCAGCCTGGCGTCCCATTGCACCGCGAGCCACGGGCCGGATGCGAGCGCGATCGCGCCGAGGATGACGGTGGCGAGCAACGCCTCCCATGGCACCAGCTGGAACGGCGTCGAGCGCCATGCATGCGCGCGGATGTGCACGATGCTCGCCGCCCAGCAAAGCGCCGCGACGAGCAGCAGTCCGTGCCCTAGCAGCGATGCGCGGTCGTTCCAGTCGAGCGCGCCGGGATTGAACAACAGGCCGAGGCCCAGCAGCCCCGCCGCGACGCCCGCGAGGCGGCGCAGGGTGAGGCGCTCCCCGAGCAGGAGTGCCGCAGCCGGCATCACCCACAGCGGCGTCGTGTACGCGAGGACCACGGAACGCCCCACGGGCACGTACTGCAGGCCGATCGCGGCGAGCAGCGAGAAGCCGACCATGTGCAGCAGCGCGATGCTGGCGACCACGGGCCAGTCCTCCCGCGGCGGCACCACGAGACGCGCGCCGGGCACGGCGATCGCCAGCAGCGCGGCGGTACCAATCGCGGAGCGCATCACCGCGAGCCACGGCGGCGACAGGCTGTCGAGCAGCGCCTTGTTGATCGGCCAGGTGAGCCCCCAGCCGAGGATCGCCAGCGAGAGGAACATCGCGCCCCGAGCCGCGGAGTGCGCGGCCGGCACGCCAGCACGGTTCGCAAGGTCGTCCACGGGGAATGACATTACCATTGCGCCACCATGAGCGCCTACCAAGAGATCGCAGTCGCGGTGGCGGACCGCGTCCTCACCATCACCCTGAACCGGCCGGACAAGCTGAATGCGTTCACCACGCGCATGCGTGACGAACTGGTCGCCGCGTTCGAGCAGGCCGACGCTGACGACGAGGTACGCGCGGTGGTCGTCACCGGGGCCGGAAAGGCGTTTTGCGCCGGCGCCGACCTGTCGCAGGGCGGTGCGACCTTCGACTACGCTGCGAAGCACCCGGAGGCGGTGGACACGCACCGCGACGGCGGCGGCCAGGTGTCCCTTCGGATCTTCGAATCGAAGAAGCCGGTGATCGCGGCCTTCAACGGCGCGGCGGTCGGCGTCGGCGTGACGATGACGCTGCCGATGGACATCCGCATCGCCTCGTCGGATGCCCGCTTCGGCTTCGTGTTCGCGCGCCGCGGCATCGTGCCCGAGGCCTGCTCGAGCTGGTTCCTGCCGCGCATCGTCGGCATCTCGAGGGCGCTGGAGTGGACTTACTCCGGTCGCGTGTTCGGTGCCGACGAGGCACTCGCCGGGGGCCTCGTCTCGCGCGTCGTGCCTCCGGCCGGGCTGCTGCCGGCCGCGTACGCGATCGCCCGCGAGATCGCCGAGCACACCGCGCCCGTATCGATCGCGCTCACGCGGCAGATGCTGTGGCGCATGCTCGGCGCCGACCACCCGATGGAGGCGCACAAGGTGGATTCGAAGGGCATCTTCACGCTCGGCGCCTCGCCCGACGTGAAGGAAGGCATCGCGGCGTTCAAGGAGAAGCGTCCCGCGCGCTTCGGCATGCGCCCGTCGACGGACATGCCGACCTGGTTCCCGTGGTGGGAAAACCGCCCGTTCAGGTAACGAGCGCGCAGGTCCGCCGATCTGCGCGCCGAAGCGGCCGCTGTTCCGGGGATGGCGCAGCGCCTGCCGCGCCTAGCATGGGGCTCTCGCTCGCCCGCGCAGCATCCGGCCGTGACCTCGCCCGCTCCCAGCCTCACGCTCACCATCGACCTTCGCCAGATGATCCTGGCGATCGAGACGGCGGTGTCGCTGGTCGGAATGAACGACACCAACCACGGCAAGCGCGTCGGCTTCATCGCCACGCAGCTCGGCCAGCGGCTGGGCTTCAGCGAGCCCGACCTGCAGTTCGCGTTCGAGCTCGGCCTGCTGCACGACTGCGGCGTCTCGACCGAGCAGATGCACGCGAGCCTGGTCAACCACTTCGACTGGATCGACGCCCACATTCACTGCGAGATCGGCAGCCGCCTGCTGCGCGATTTCGCGCCGCTCGCGCGCTTCGCGACGCCGATCCTGCACCACCACACCCCCTGGGAGAAGCTGAAGACGCTGGGACTGCCGGTGCAGGTGGCGCGCATGGCGAACCTCGCCTTCCTCGCCGATCGCGTGGACGTGCTGGGAGCGATGCACTACTCCAGCGACATCCTCCTCGCGCGACGGGAAATCGCGCGCTCCATCGCCGGCTACGCCGGCACCTACTTCGACCCGCACCTGGTCGACGCCTTCGTCGAACTGGAGCGCTCGGAAGCGTTCTGGATCGCGCTGGAGGACCGGCACATCACCCGCTACGCCTGGGACATGGGCCTGTTCGAGAGCCGCGTGCCGCTGACGCTCGAGCACCTGCGGCAGCTGTCGCTGATCCTCTCGTACGTCGTCGACCAGAAGAGCCCCTTCACTGCGCGCCACTCGGTGCGCGTCGCCGACGTCGCCCGGTATCTCGCCGCGGCCTACGGCCTCTCGCCGGAGCAGTGCGCGAAGGTCGAGGTGGCCGGCCTGCTGCACGACCTCGGCAAGCTGCACACGCCGGACCGCATCCTCGAGAAGCCGGGCCCGCTGGACGAGGCCGAGCGCTCGATCATGGACCAGCACAGCTACGAGACCTACGAGATCCTCCGCCACATCCGGGGACTCGGCGATATCGCGCGCTGGGCCGCATACCACCACGAAGGCATGGACGGCACTGGCTACCCCTTCCATCCGCGCAAGGAAGACCTCGCGACCGAGGCGCGCATCCTCGCCGTGGCCGACGTCTTCCAGGCCCTGGTCCAGGACCGGCCGTATCGCCGCGGCATGGAACTCGCGCAGATCCTGCCGATCCTCGAGGGCATGGCGGAGAAGGGAAAACTCGACCCGCTCGTCGTGGATCTCGCCCGCGATCGCGCCGACGAATGCCTGTGCATCGCCAAGGGACTCTCGCCGGAGCACAACCAGCCGGCGATCGACCTGTTCCCGGAACGCGCCCGGCCTTCCTGACGCGCGTCCCCGACTAGAGCCTGCGCACCGCCACCGCGGTGTCGTGGAACACCGCGCCGCCGTTCGGCCAGCCGGGATCGGCCGAGGTCAGCACGTTGATGCCGAGCGGGCTCTCGAAGTGCCGGTTCGGCCAGATGCCTTCGACGACCACCACGCCGCGCTGCTGGCCGTCGCAGGGCAGCGCGTGCACCACGACTTCGCCGCGCTCGTTCGACAGCGACACGCGGTCGCCCTCGGCGATGCCCATCGCGGCGCAGTCCTCGCGGTTCAGGCGCGCCGTCGGGCGCTTCTCGCGCGAGAGCGACCCGGGCGTCTCGGTGAAGGTCGAGTTGAGGAAGGTGCGCGCCGGGGCCGCCACCAGCCGGAATGGCCGCTCGGGCGTCGCGCGGTCGATGACGTCGAAGTGGTCGGGCAGCACCGGCATCTCCTGCCAGCGGCCGCCATGGGCCTTCCAGTCCGGCTTGAAGCGGAACCTGCCGTCGGGCCACGCGAAGCCGTCGAGGTAGTGCGAGGTCTCGAACGAGGCGAGGTGGTCCTGCCCGCCCTTCGCCCAGTTGGTCTCGGCGTCCCAGAGACCTGATCGCTTCAGCGTCTCGTCGACCAGCTGCCACGCGCTCATGCCGAAACCCTCGTGCCGCGCGCCCAGCCGCTTCGCGAGCTCTGCGATGACGTAGACGTTCTCGCGGCACTCGCCCGGGGGCTCGATCACCTTCTTCGCCACCTGCAGCACGGTGTGCCCGGCGGCGGTGTAGAGGTCGTCGTGCTCCAGGAACATGGTCGCGGGCAGCACCACGTCGGCGTAGGCCGCGGTCTCGGTCATGAACTGCTCGTGCACGCAGAGGAAGAGGTCCTCGCGGGCGAGGCCGCGGTGCACCTTCTCGAGTTCCGGGCAGACCATCGCCGGGTTGGTGTTCTGCACCAGCATCGCGGTCACCGGCGGCCCGCCCTTCAGCGCCTCGCGATCGCCCGTCAGCACCAGCCCGAGGCGCGACTGGTCGAGTTCGCGGATCGAGCGGTCCTCGAGGTCGCGCCCCTCGATCAGGGTGCGGTCGAGCGGATAGATGCCGGTCTGGCCGTAGAGCGCACCGCCGCCGGGGACCTGCCAGGCCCCCGTGATCGCCGGCAGGCAGGTCACCGCGTGCATGTTGGCCGCGCCGTTGCGCGAGCGGGTGAAGCCATAGCCGAGCCGGATATAGCTCCGCTGGGTGCGGCCATAGAGCCGCGCGAAGTCGACGATCTCGGCCCCGCTCAACCCCGTGATCCGCGCCGCCCACGCCGGATCGCGCGTGCTCAGGTGCTGGCGCAGATCGCTCGGGAAATCGGTGTAGCGCGTCAGATAGTCGAGGTCGGCATAGCCGTCGCGAAACAGCACGTGCATCACCGCGCAGGCGAGCGCGCCGTCGGTGCCGGGGCGAAGCGCGAGATGCCGGTCGGCGACGCCGGCCGTGCGCGTGCGATAGGGATCGATCACCACGAATTTCGCGCCGCGCTCCTTTCGCGCCCGGCTGACATGGTGCATCACGTTGACCTGGGTGGAGGCCGGATTGCCGCCCCACATCACGACGAGGTCGGCCTCGGCCATCTCGCGCGGATCGGGCCCGATGAAGCGGCCGGCGCCGGCAAGCCAGCCGGCATCGGCGAGGGTCGTGCAGATCGTGTTCTTCTGGCC
>CAZTXP010000086.1:0-4299 GCA_964617355.1 uncultured Enterobacteriaceae bacterium | reverse complement strand
GCGGCGGTCCTTCTCGTCCGCGAGGCGCTCGACGAGGCCCTCGCGCTCGAGCTGGTCGACGATGCCGGTGACGTTGCCGCCGGTCACCATCATGCGGCGCGACAGCGCGTTCATGCGCAGGCCTTCCGGGTGGCGCTCGAGTTGCGACAGCAGGTCGAAGCGCGGCAGCGTGGTGCCGAAGCGGCTGCGCAGCCGCGAGCGCACGTGGCGCTCGATGTGCTGCGTGCAGGACAGCAGCCGCAGCCAGAGGCGCAGCGCGCGGTGGTCGTCGGCGCCGACGCGGGATTCGAGGTCCACCGACACGTTCATTGCATCAGGCCTCAATAGATTAAATGTAAAGTATTTTGCCTGCCCGATCCGGGCCCGTCACGCTGCACTGCACGATGCGCACCGGAAACCCCTGGGGGTATGATTTCTTATCCCTTTGGAGGATTCCTCATGGACGACCAGCGACGCAGTTTCATGGCCGGCCTCGCCGGCGCCGGCACCCTGGTGGCGCTCGGCGAATCGCGCACCGTGCTGGCGCAGGCACCCGCCGCCAAGCCGGCCGCTCCGCCCGCCGGCCCGACGCTGGCGATCGATGCGGTGAAGAGGGAGAAGGTCGCCGCGATGCAATGGCACAGCGAGCGCCCGCTCACCGGCTCGGTCCCGGCGCACGAGCACGACTTCGACGTCACGCCGACCGACCGCATGTTCGTGCGCAACAACCTGCTGGTGCCCGACCTGGACGCGGCGCAGCACCGGCTGGCGATCAAGGGTCTCGTGGACAAGGAACTGTCGCTGTCGATCGCGGACCTGAAGGCCGGTTTCCCGGTGGTGACGGTGCAGGGCATGGTCGAGTGCGCGGGCGCCGGTCGCACGAACTTCCAGCCGACGCCGCGCGGCACGCCGTGGAGCACGACCGGCGGCATGGGCTGCCCGAAGTGGACCGGCGTGCGCCTCGGCGACCTGCTGAAGGCCGCCGGCCTGCGCGCCGGCGCGGTGCACGTCTCGGGCCAGGGCGGCGACTTCGGCGCGGTGGCCACCGCCGCGCCGGTGATCCGCTCTATCCCGCTCGCCAAGGCGCTGGACGAGAACACGCTGGTCGCCTGGGGCATGAACGACGGCCCGCTGCCGAAGATCCACGGCGGCCCGCTGCGCCTGGTGACGCCGGGCTGGGCCGGTTCGGCCTCGACCAAGTGGCTGCACACGCTGGCGGTGCTGGACGCGCCGTTCAAGGGCACATACATGGACGACAGCTATCGCGTGCCGAAGTACCCGATCGCGGCGGGCGGGCGCATGCCGCCGGACGCGGTGTCGACCGAGGCGTGGCCGGTGAAGTCGATGATCACGTCGCCAGCTCCCGGAGCGAAGTTCAAGGGCACGGACCGCATCACGGTGCGCGGCCGCGCGTGGGTCGGCGAAGGCGCGGTGGACCGCGTCGAGATCTCCAGCGACGAGGGCCTCACCTGGCAGCGCGCGAGCCTCGGCCCGCGCGGCGACGCGCGCGCCTGGCGCAGCTTCTCGTTCGACTACCAGCCGCAGCGCTTCGGCTACGTGACCTTCCTCGCGCGCGCGTGGGACGACCGCGGCAACGCGCAGCCGATCGCGAGCTTCTGGAACCCGCTCGGCTACTTCTGGAACGGCGTGCACCGCGTGGGGGTGGTCGTTGAAGCCTAGATTCCTCGCCGCGCTCGCGCTTGCGGGCCTCGCCTTTGCGCCGGCCGCGTGGACGCCCGGCGCCCTGGCCGAGAACAAACAGCTGATCTCGGGGCCGGGCTCGACGCTGACCAACGCGAAGTGCACGCTGTGCCACGACAACGACCACATCTCGCGCACGCGCCTCACGCGCCCGGAGTGGGAGGAGAACCTGCGCAACATGCAGCAGCGCGGCATGCCGCCGCTGTCGGCCGACGAGGCGGCGACGATCCTCACGTACCTGTCGACTTACTACGCGCCGGGCGAGCCGCCGGCGGCGACTGCGGACACGCTGGTGGCGAGCACCGCCGATCCGGTGAGGAAGCTGCTCGACGCCAACGCCTGCCTCGGCTGCCACGCGGTGGACCAGAAGCTGGTCGGCCCGGGCTTCCGCGAGGTGGCGGCGAAGTACGCCGGCGACAACGGCGCCGCGGCGCGGCTCGCTGCGAAGATCCGCTCGGGCGGCAAGGGCAGCTGGGGCGAGATCCCGATGCCCGGCAACAGCGTGCTCACCGACGCGGAACTCGCGAGCATCGCCGGCTGGGTGCTGGCGCAGAAGTAGATCGGTAGAATGGCGGGATGACGACCCGCCTCCTCGCCTGCCTCGCCGCGACGCTCGCGTTCGCACTGCCTGCCCAAGCTGCAGATACCGCCAAGCCGGCGGCCTCCAAGCCGGCTGCCGAGGCACCGTCCGCGCCGAAGCCAGTGCCCGGTACGGAGCCGGACCCGAAGATCTTCCAGGACATGTTCACCTGCATGGCCGTCGGCCTGGTGCCGGAATGGAAGCGCGCGTGGGTTACCGTGGTCGAGCTCGACCGCACCGACGACGGCAAGTCGCGCAACTACGAGGCCATCGTGCGCTACACCACCAAGGGCCCGGACGATGCCGAGGGCGAAGCGCTCAACAACTGCGGCGCCGACAAGATCCTCGGCGGCGTGGCGGACCTGAACGACTACCTGAAGCCCGAGCAGCGCGCTTGGACCGAGGTCACGGTGATGTTCTACGCCGAGGGCAAGTACGAGGCGAAGTACGGCTACACGCCGATTCGCAAGCCGGGCGCGAAGCCCGCGGCCGAGAAACCCGCCGCGACCAAGCCAGCCGCGAAGCCGGCCGCGAAGCCGGCGGCCGGGGATTCGAAGGCCGGCTTCAAGCTCGGCCAGTAAACCGCTTCAGCCCTTCAGGAACCCGAAGTCGCAACCGTCCTCCGCCTGGAGGACGTTGTCCATGTACAGCTTCGCGTAGCCGCGCGCCGGAGGCGTGACGGGCGGTTTCCACGCCGCGCGGCGCTTCGCGAGCTCGGCGTCATCCACTAGCAGGTCGATGCGGCGATCCTTCACCGACAGGCGGATGCGGTCGCCGTTCTTCACCAGCGCAAGCGGCCCGCCGATCGCCGCTTCCGGCGACACGTGCAGCACGATGGTGCCATAGGCGGTGCCGCTCATGCGCGCATCCGAGATGCGCACCATGTCCTTCACGCCGGCGCGCGCGAGCTTCTGCGGGATCGGCAGGTAGCCGGCCTCGGGCATCGCGTAGCCGGATTTCGGCCCCGCGTTCTGCAGCACGAGGAAATCGTCGGGCTTGACGTCGAGTTCCGGCGTGTCGATGCGCGCGGCGAGATCGTCGAGCGACGAGAACACCACCGCGCGGCCCTCTTTCTCGAAGAGCTTAGGGTCGGCCGCGGAGCGCTTCAGGATCGCGCCGTTCGGCGCCAGCGACCCGTAGAGCGCCACCAGCCCGCCTTCCTTCGCGAGCGGCTCGGCCAGCGGCTTCACCACCGCGCGATCGACCCACGCGCCCTCTTCCTTCGCGAGGCGCTCGCCGAGCGTCTCGCCGGTGACGGTCATGCAGTCGAGGTGCAGGAGCGGCTTCAGTTCGCGCAGCACCGCGCCGACGCCGCCTGCGGCATGCAGGTCGGACATGTAGTACTGGCCGGTAGGCTTGAGGTCGATCAGCACCGGCGTCGTGTCGGACAGTTCGTTCAGCCGCGGCAGCGACACCTTGACGCCGGCGCGCCCCGCGATCGCGGTGAGGTGCACGATGGCGTTGGTCGAGCCGCCGGTGGCGAGCAGCACGCGCAGCGCGTTCTCGACCGACTTCTCGGTGAGGATCTGCGACGGCTTGATCGGGTTGCGCGCAAGCTCCACCGCGCGGCGGCCGCTCGCTTCCGCAGCGCGCAGGCGATCCGCGTGCACCGCGGGAATCGCGGCGGTGCCGGGCAAGCACATGCCCAGCGCCTCGGTGATCGAGGCCATCGTCGAGGCAGTGCCCATCACCGCGCAGGTGCCGGCGGTGGTGGCGAGGTTGCCTTCGACCTCGGCGATGCCGTCCTTGTCCACCTCGCCGGCGCGGTGCTTGGCCCAGAAGCGGCGGCAGTCGGTGCAGGCGCCGAGGCGCTCGCCGCGGAAGGAGGTCGGCATCATCGGCCCGGCGAGGAGCTGGATCGCGGGGCGATCGGCGCTCGCCGCGCCCATCAGCTGCGCGGGCACGGTCTTGTCGCAACCGCCGACGAGCACCACCGCGTCCATCGGCTGCGCGCGGATCATCTCCTCGGTGTCCATCGCCATCAGGTTGCGGAACATCATCGAGGTCGGCGACAGGAACACCTCGCCGAGCGACACCGT
>CAZTXP010000085.1:0-4877 GCA_964617355.1 uncultured Enterobacteriaceae bacterium | reverse complement strand
TCGGCGATCTCGACCAGGTCGCCCTGCTTCGCGCCGTCGTCGGCCGAGTGCGCGTGGTACTTCTTCGAGCGGGTCACGATCTTGCCCATCAGCGGGTCGCGCACGCGGCGCTCGACCAGCACGGTGACGGTCTTCTGCATCTTGTCGCTCACGACGCGCCCGACGAGGGTGCGGCGGTTCTTCGCCGGGGTGCCGGCGGCTTGGGCGGGGGCGGTCGTCATTTGGCGGCCTTCTCCTTCATCACGGTGCGCACGCGAGCGATGTCGCGGCGGACCTTCTTCACTTGGCTGGTGTTGGTGAGCTGCTGCGTGGCCAGCTGCATGCGCAGGCCGAAGCGCGCCTTGAGCAGGCTCTCGAGTTCCTTCTGCAGCTCGTCGCCATTCTTGGCGCGGAGTTCGCTCGCTTTCATGTCTTACCCCAGGGTCCGTTGCACGAACGTGGTGCGGAACGGCAGCTTGGCGGCGGCGAGCTTGAACGCCTCGCGCGCCAGCGACTCCTCGACGCCGTCCATCTCATAGAGAACCTTGCCGGGCACGATCTCGGCCACGAAGTACTCCGGGTTCCCCTTGCCATTGCCCATGCGGACCTCGGCGGGCTTGGTGGAAATCGGCTTGTCCGGGAAGACGCGGATCCAGACGCGGCCGCCGCGCTTGATGTGGCGCGAGAGCGCACGGCGCGCGGCCTCGAGCTGGCGCGCCGTGAGGCGGCCGCGCGTCGTGGCCTTGAGGCCGTACTCGCCGAAGGACACCTTGTTGCCGCGCGTGGCGACGCCGGTGTTGCGGCCCTTCTGCTGCTTGCGGTACTTGGTGCGTGCAGGCTGGAGCATGGTTCAGTGTTCCCTCATTCCTTCGCGTCGGCCGGCTTCGAGCCGCCGTCGGCGAGCGTGGCATTGCCGGCCTCGGCATCCTTCGACGCCTCGCCCTCGGCCGCGGCCTTGCGCGTGCGCTTGACGGCGGTCTTCGGCGCGGCAGCACCTTCCTTGCGGGCACGCGGGGCGGCCGGCTTCTTCTCGCCATCGGCGGCCTTCGCGCCAGCCGTGCGCTTCGCACCCGGCTTGGGCACCGGGCGCTTCGCCTTCTTGGCGGCGGCCGGCTCCTCCGACGGCGCGGCCGCCGGCGTCTGGCCCGGCACCGGCACGGCAGCCTCGCCCTTGGGCATCACTTCGCCCTTGTAGACCCAGACCTTGATGCCGATGACGCCGTAGGTTGTCTTGGCCTCGCCGAATCCGTAGTCGATGTCGGCGCGCAGCGTATGCAGCGGCACGCGGCCCTCGCGATACCACTCGGTGCGCGCGATCTCGATGCCGTTCAGGCGCCCGGCGCTCATGATCTTGATGCCCTGCGCCCCCAGGCGCATCGCGTTCTGCATCGCGCGCTTCATGGCGCGGCGGAACATGATGCGCTTCTCGAGCTGCTGCGCGATCGAGTCGGCGATCAGCTGCGCGTCGATCTCGGGCTTGCGGATCTCCTCGATGTTGACGTGCACCTGCTGCACGCCCATCAGGCGACGGAGTTCGGCCTTGAGGTTCTCGATCTCCTCGCCCTTCTTGCCGATGACCACGCCGGGGCGGGCCGAGAAGATCGTGATGCGCGCGTCCTTCGCCGGGCGCTCGATCAGCACGCGGCCGACCGAGGCGTGCGCCAGCTTCTTCTTCAGGAAGCCGCGGACCTTGAGGTCCTCGGCCAGCATGCCCGCGAACGCGCGGTTGTTGGCGTACCAGCGCGAGCTCCAGTTCTTCGTGACCGCGAGCCGGAAGCCGGTCGGATGGATTTTCTGTCCCATGGCGTTTCCCTCAGTCCCCGACGGTGACGTAGATGTGGCAGGTGTGCTTCAGGATCCGGTTGCCCCGGCCCTTGGCGCGCGCCTGGAAGCGCTTCAGGAACTGGCCGCGCTCCACGTGCACCCGCTTCACCTTCAGCGCGTCGATGTCGGCGCCGTCGTTGTGCTCGGCGTTGGCGATCGCCGACTCGAGCACCTTCTTGATGATGGCCGCGCCCTTCTTCGGCGAGAAGGCGAGCACGTTGATCGCCTTGTCGACCGGGAGGCCGCGGATCTGGTCGGCCACCAGCCGGCCCTTCTGGGCCGAGAGGCGCACGCCGCGCAGGACTGCCCTGGTTTCCATGATGTGCGCTCCTTACTTCTTCGCCGGCGCGGGCGTGCCGCCGCCGGTCTTCTTGTCGGCGGAGTGGCCCTTGAAGGTGCGCGTCAGCGCGAACTCGCCGAGCTTGTGCCCGACCATGTTCTCGGTAACGTACACCGGCACGTGCTGCTTGCCGTTGTGGACCGCGATGGTGAGGCCGATGAAGTCGGGGATGATCGTCGAGCGACGCGACCAGGTCTTGATCGGCCGCTTGTCGTTCGCGCCGCGCGCCTTGTCGGCCTTCGCCAGCAGGTGGTGGTCCACGAAGGGACCCTTCTTGATGGAACGTGCCATGCCTCGACTCCCTTACGCCCGGCGCCGGTCGCGAACGATCATGACCGTCGTCCGCTTGTTGCGCCGCGTCTTGTAGCCCTTCGTCTGCACGCCCCACGGCGATACCGGGGGTTGCGCCGCCGCCGTGCGGCCTTCGCCGCCGCCGTGCGGGTGGTCGATCGGGTTCATCGCCACGCCGCGCACCGTCGGACGGATGCCGCGCCAGCGCTTGCGGCCGGCCTTGCCGATCGACTCGAGGTTGTGCTCCTCGTTGCCGACCTCGCCGATGGTCGCGCGGCAGTCCACGTGGACCTTGCGGATCTCGCCCGAGCGCAGGCGCAGCTGCGCGTAGCTGCCTTCGCGCGCGAGGAGCTGCGCGCCGGCACCCGCCGAGCGGGCGAGCTGCGCGCCCTTGCCGGGCAGCATCTCGATGCAGTGCACCGTCGTGCCGACCGGGATGTTGCGCAGCGGCATCGCATTGCCGGCCTTGATCGGCGCTTCCGAGCCGGAGAGCAGCGGCGCGCCAGCCTGCACGCCCTTGGGCGCGAGGATGTAGCGGCGCTCGCCGTCGGCGTACAGCAGCAGCGCGAGGTGCGCGCTGCGGTTCGGGTCGTACTCGAGGCGCTCGACCTTGGACGGAATGCCGTCCTTGTTGCGCTTGAAATCGACCATGCGGTAGTGATGCTTGTGGCCGCCGCCCTTGTGGCGCATGGTGATGCGGCCATGGGCGTTGCGGCCCGCCGTGGTCGACTGGCTGGAGAGCAGCGGCGCGTGCGGCTTGCCCTTGTGCAGCTCGGGCGTCACCACCTTGACGAGCGCGCGGCGCCCGGGGGAAGTCGGCTTGACTTTGATCAGGGCCATGGCTTACTCCGTCGCCGCGAAGTTGATTTCCTGGCCCGCGGCGACGCGCACGTAGGCCTTCTTCCAGCTGCGCCGGCGACCCATGAAGCGGCCGAAGCGCTTCTCCTTGCCCTTCACGTTCAGGAGCTGGACCGACTCCACCTTCACCTTGAAGAGGAGTTCGACCGCGGCCTTGACCTCGGGCTTGGTGGCGTCGTCGGCGACGCGGAACACGACCTGGTTCGACTTGTCGCCGACCATCGTGCTCTTCTCGGACACCACCGGGGCGAGCACCACGCCCATCAGCTGCTCGGCGTTGTATTTCTTGGGGGCGCTCATTTGTACATCTCCTCGAGCTTCGCCACGGCCTTCTTCGTCAGCACCACGTTCGGGTAGCGCACGAGGGACACCGGGTTGGTCTGCCGGGCCGCGATCACGTGCACGTTCGGCAGGTTGCGCGCCGACAGCACCAGGTTGCGGTCGAGCTCGTCGGTGATGACGAGCACCTGGTCGAAGCCCATCGACTTGACCTTCTGCGCGAGCAGCTTGGTCCTGGGCTGCTCGAGGCTGAACTCCTCGACCACGCGGATGCGGTCCTCGCGCGCGAGCTGCGAGAGGATCGACGCCATGCCTGCGCGGAACATCTTGCGGTTCACCTTCTGCGAGAAGTTCTCGTCGGGCGAGTTGGGGAAGATCTTGCCGCCTCCGCGCCACAGCGGGCTGGAGGTCATGCCGGCGCGGGCACGGCCGGTGCCCTTCTGGCGCCACGGCTTCTTGGTCGAGTGGCTGACCTCGCCGCGATCCTTCTGGGCTCGGGTGCCGAGGCGCGCGTTGGCCTGATAGGCCGTCACGAGCTGGTGCACGAGGTCTTCGTTGTAGTCGCGCGCGAAGAGCGCGTCCGGCGCCTGGAAGGTCCCGGCGGCGCCCTTGTCGCTGATCAGTTTCAGTTCCATCGCGCGCTCCTCAGCCCTTCACCGCGGGGCGCACGACGACGTCGCGCCCCTTCGAGCCCGGCACCGCGCCCTTGACGAGCAGCAACTGGCGTTCCGTGTCGACGCGCACCACCACGAGCTTGGCGATCGTGCGCTGCTTGTCGCCGAGGTGGCCCGCCATGCGCTTGCCGGGGAACACACGGCCCGGATCCTGCGCCTGGCCGGTCGAGCCCGGCTTGGGGTGGGAGATCGAGTTGCCGTGGCTGGCGCGGCCCGACCCAAAGTGGTGGCGCTTGATCACGCCGGCGAAGCCCTTGCCGATCGTCACGCCGGTGACGTCCACCTTCTGGCCGACCTTGAAGAGATCGACGCCGATCTGGCCGCCGACCTTGAGGTTCGCGACCTCCTCGGCCTTGGCGCGGAACTCGCGCAGCGTGTGGCCGGCTTCGACGCCGGCCTTCGCGAGGTGGCCCGCGAGCGGCTTGCCGACGCGCGAGGCGCGGCGCTTGCCGAACGTGACCTGCACGGCGACGTAGCCGTCGGTCTCGGGTGTCTTGATCTGGGTGATCCGGTTGCCGGACACGTCGAGCACCGTCACCGGGAGCGTGGCTCCATCGTCGGTGAAGATGCGCGTCATGCCGACCTTGCGGCCGACAAGTCCAATCGTCATGCGACCCTCTTCTCGTTGGCCC
>CAZTXP010000084.1:0-15556 GCA_964617355.1 uncultured Enterobacteriaceae bacterium | reverse complement strand
CCGCCGCGGCCATGTAGGCGGACATCTCCTTGCGCCCGCCCAGCTCGTCGATGAAGCTCTGGTCGAGCCAGGGCTTGTAGATCTGCAGGCCCGGGTTGGCGAGCAGGCCGTAGCGGTAGAACCGCTCGATGTCGTTGCCCTTGTAGGTGCTGCCGTCGGACCAGATGCCGACGTCGTCCTCGCGCATGGCGACCACCAGCATGGTGCCGGTGACCGCGCGCCCGCCGAGCTCGTCGATGAAGGTCTGGTCCAGCCAGGGCTTGTAGATCTTGAGGTCCGGGTTCGCGAGCAGCCCGTAGCGGTAGAAGCGCTCGATGTCGTTGCCCTTGTAGGTGCTGCCGTCGGACCAGATGCCGACCTCGTCCTCGCGCATCGCCACCACCAGCATGGTGCCTGTGACCGCGCGCCCGAGCGGCGTGGTGTTGAAGTAGGTCGCGCCGCCGGTCGAGATGTGGAACGCGCCGCACTGGATCGCGGCGATGCCCTCGGCCACGAGTTGCGGACGGCACTCCACCAGCCGCGCCTTCTCGGCGCCGTAGGCGAGCGCCTTCTTCGGGATCTCGCCGTAGTCGGACTCGTCGGGCTGCCCGAGGTTCGCCGTGTACGCGTACGGCACCGCGCCCTTGGCGCGCATCCAGTGCACGGCGGCGCTGGTGTCGAGACCGCCCGAAAAGGCGATGCCGACCTTTTCACCCTTGGGAAGCGACGACAGGATCGTGGTCACGCGAAGGCACTCCGGAGAACGCGGGAAGAGGCGGGATGATACGTGATCCGGCCCCGCGGCCCCGGGGATAGAATCGCGCGCATGAGACTCCTCGTCGCGATGCTCGCGTCGCTGTCCCTGCAGGCCGCCGCCGCGCCGTTCGCCGCCAGCATCGGGGGCGAACGACTGGTGCTCGACGCCGTTCCCGGGATGAGCGACGCCCTGCCCCTGGGCTCGCCGCGGGTGACCGAACTCGCCGAGTCGCTGACCTCGGCGTCGAACCGGATCCTGCTGTTCGCGCTCACGGATTCGGACATCCGCCGGTTCGGCTCCGGCGAGAAGCTGGACCTGCGCCGCTACATGCTGCTCGTGACCCCGGGGCACCTCGAGCGCGAACGCGTGACGCCCGAGCAGTTCAAGCTGCTCGTGGACGACGCGAGGCGCGACGTCGGCGAGCCCGCCAATCCGGCGGATTTCGCCAAGTACCTAGAGGACCGGCCCGAGGGCAGGCCTTCGCCGCTGATGCGGCTGAAGGAAGGCGACGGGATCTTCAGCGTGGTGGTGGGCACGAAACTGCCGGGCAGCGGCGCCGGGTGGTGGTCGAAGCCGGAATTCGTGCTCTCGACCAGCACCTTCCTGCTGCTGCGCGGCAAGGCGGTGAGCCTGTCGGTGTACACCGCCTACAGCAGCCCGCAGGACCTCGACTGGATCCGCTTCGTCACCGAACGCTGGGTCGACACCCTGCAGAAGCTGAACGCGAGGTAGCCGGCGGCGCCGCCACGGGCGCCGCCCGCCCCTGCGCTACTGCTCGACCTTGATGTTCGCCTTCTTCACCACGGCGGCGAACTTCTCGCGCTCGGTCTTCCAGAACGCGGCGAACTGATCGAGGCTCATCGGCCGCGGGCTCATGCCGCGATCGCGCAGCTTCTGCTGCACGTCCGGCGCATTCACCGCCTTGACGATCTCGGTGTTCAGGCGCTGCACGATCTCCTTCGGCGTCGCGGACGGCGCGAAGAACGCGAACCAGGCGACGATCTCGAAGCCCGGCAGCCCGGCCTCTTCCATGGTCGGCACGTCCGGCAGCTGCGGGCTGCGCTCGCGCGAGGTCACGGCGAGCGCCTTCAGCTTGCCGCCCTTGACCTGCGTGACCGCGGCGCTGATGTTCTCGAAGAGGACGTCCACCTGCCCGCCGACCACGGCGAGCGTCGCCGGGTTGCTGCCCTTGAAGGGCACGTGCAGCAGGTCGATGCCGGCGGCGTCCTTGAACATCTCGCCGGAGATGTGGATCGAGGTGCCCGCGCCGGC
The DNA here is from genome assembly GCA_964617355.1 of uncultured Enterobacteriaceae bacterium. GTDB lineage: Bacteria > Pseudomonadota > Gammaproteobacteria > Burkholderiales > SG8-39 > CAZTDU01. The sequence continues at coordinate 13,548 of CAZTXP010000084.1, read as the reverse complement.
GGAGGCGAACGACAGCTTGCCGGGATTGGCCTTCGCGTAGGCGATCAGTTCCTTGACGTTGTTCGCGGGCGTCGCCGGATTCACCGCCATGAGGTTCGACACGGTGGCGACCGGCGTGATGCCGACGAAGTCGCGCGCGACGTCGTAGTTCAGCTTCGGGAACACCGCCGGGTTGATCGCGTGCGTGGAACTCGGCCCGAGGGTGATCGTGTAGCCGTCGGGCGCGGCCTTGGCGCCGTACTCCGTGCCGATGTGCCCGTTGGCCCCGGTCTTGAACTCGAACTGCATGTTCCAGCCGACGTTCTCGCGGATCTTCTCCATGACGAGGCGGCCGACGAAGTCGGAGGTGCCGCCCGCAGCGAATGCGCTCACCACGGTGATCGGCTTGCTCGGATAGGCCTGCGCGGCCGCGCCGGCGGCGAAGGACAGCGCTGCGGCTGCAAAAAGGGTGCGCTTCATCAACGTTCTCCTGAGAAACTCGGATTGACAGACTGTAGGTGCGGTTTTTAACCTGCGTCAAGCTTCGTGTCGCATTCTTGCAGGATCCATGCCACGCCTCACGCCCCTTTTGCAGCCCGCGTCGGTTGCCGTCATCGGCGCCTCGCCCAAGGAAAACACGCTCGGCAACAACGTCGTCGTTAACCTCCGGCGCTTCGGGTATCCCGGGCGCATCTTCCCGGTGCACCCCAGTGCGCCCGAGGTGGCCGGCGTGCCCGCATTCCGTGCCATCTCCGAGATTCCGGAGGCGCCCGATTGCGCGGTGCTCGCGGTATCCGCCGACAAGGTCGTACCCTCGCTCGAGGAAGGCGCGGCGCGCGGGCTCAAGTCCGCGGTGGTGTTCGCCAGCGGATTCGCGGAACTCGGCGACGAAGGCCGCGCGCGACAGGCCGAACTGCAGGCGCTCGCCGCGCGCACCGGGCTCCTCGTATGCGGACCGAACTGCCTGGGCATTTTCAACGTGCGCGGCCGCGTGCCGCTCTACAGTTCGGGCATCCCCGAGGGCCTGCGCGATGGCGGGCTCGCCGTGGTCTCGCATTCGGGCTCGGCGTGCATCGCAATGTCCACGCTCGGGCGCTTCGGCCTGTCGGCGATGGTGTCGGTGGGCAACGCGGCCGTGCTCGACATGGCGGACTACCTCGAGTACCTCGCGGGCGACGAGCACACGCGCGTCGCCGCGTTGTTCGTCGAGACGCTGCGCGATCCCGAGGGCTTCGCCCGCGCGATGCAGGCGATGCACCGCGCGGGCAAGCAGGTCGTGGCGCTGAAGGTCGGGCGCTCTGCCAAGGGCGCCGCGGCCTCGGCCGCGCACACCGGCTCGCTCGCCGGCGCGTGGTCCGCGTATGAAGCGTTCTTCCGTCGCCACGGCGTGATCGCGGTCGACGACTTCGACGAACTGACCGAGAGCATCGAACTCGGCCTCAAGCTGCGGCGCGCGCCGCGCGGCGACGGCGTGGCGGTGATCGCGGTGAGCGGCGGCGAATCCTCGCTCGTCGCCGACCTCGCCGATCGCGCCGGGCTGCGACTGCCGGACCTCGCGCCCGGCACCGTGCAGCAGTTGAAGCAGGTGCTGCCCGCGTTCGGCACGGTGGCGAACCCCCTTGATACCACCGACCGTGGCGTCTACGACTCGCAGAACGTCTACGCCGGCTCGATCCGCGCGCTCGCCACGGATCCTTCCATCGGCTTCATCGCGGTGGCGCAGGACTGCTCGCCGGGCCTCTCGGTGCGCGGCGCCGGCAACTACCGCCGCATCGCGCAAACGGTCGCCGACGCATCCAGGGATGCCGTGCTGCCGATCGCGTTCTTCAATCCCACGGCCGGCGGCGTGCATCCGGAAGTCGCGGCGCCGTTCGACGGCACCGACGTCGCGGTGCTGCAGGGCGCGCGCGCGAGCCTGCTCGCGATCCGCCGTTACCTCGACCTCGCGCGTTTCGCGTCTCTCGACGCGACCTCGCGCGCCGCTGCGCTGCCGGTGCAGGACGCATGGCGCGCGCGCCTGGCGTCGGGCGCGCCGTTCACGGAGCGCGAATCGAAGGCCTTCCTGCGCGAGCACGGCCTGCCGGTGACGCGCGAGGACGCCGCCGCCAGCGCCGAGGCCGCCGCCGCTGCCGCCGATCGCATCGGCTATCCGGTGGCGCTGAAGATAGAGTCCCCGGACCTGCCGCACAAGACCGAGGCCGGCGGCGTGAAGCTCGGCCTGCGCGACGCCACCGCGGTGCGCGCGGCGTTCGCGGACATCATGGCTTCCGCGAAACGCTACGACCCGAAGGCGCGCCTCGACGGCGTGCTGGTGCAGGAGATGATCACCGGCGGCGTCGAGGCGATCGCGGGCCTCTCGCGGCAGGATCCCTTCGGCATGGGTGTAGTCGCCGGCACCGGCGGCGTGCTAGTGGAACTCGTGCAGGACGCGGCGCTAGAGCTGGCGCCGATCGATGCCGCCGAGGCCACCGCGCTGGTCGCGCGCACGAAGCTCGCGAAGCTGCTCGCCGGGTTCCGCGGCCGCGCGGCCGCCGACGCGCCGGCGTTCGCCGACCTCGTCGCCCGGCTTTCGCAGCTGGGCGCGGCCTACGAGCCGTGGCTCGAGGCGATCGACCTCAATCCCGTCGCCGTGCTCGATGCCGGGCGCGGCGCGCGCATCCTCGATGCGCTGGTGATCCCCCGCAAGTCCTGATTCCCCCCGAAAGGAAGTTCCCATGGCCTACGGCACCCTGAAGCTCGAGCGCGAAGGTGCGCTCGCGATCATCACCCTGAACCGCCCGGACAAGATGAACTCGCTGTCCGATCCGCTGCTCGCCGACATGCGCGGCGCGATGGACGAGTGCGAGCGCGACGAGTCCGTGCGCGCCGTGATCATCACCGGCTCGGGCAAGGCCTTCAGCGCCGGCTTCGACATCACGCCCAAGGAAAAGCCGCGCACCACGGTGCAGGACCGGCGCGACCACGCGAAGGACGGCAACGAGACCTGGCTGCGCATCTGGCGCTCGCGGCTGCCGGTGGTGGCCGCGGTGAACGGGTATTGCCTCGGCGGCGGCTGCGACCTGTCGATGACCTGCGACTACACCGTCGCCGCCGACACCGCGCAGTTCGGCGAACCCGAGATCGAGTTCTGCTCGGCGCCGCCCTTCCTCATCATGCCGTGGGTCGTCGGCATGAAGCATGCGAAGGAGTTGCTCCTCCTTGGCGAGCGCATCGACGCCGCGAAGGCGCTGCAGATCGGCCTGGTCAACCGCGTGGTGCCGGCGGACCAGCTGATGGCCGAGGCGAAGAAGGTGGCGCTGCGCATGGCGCGCCTGCCGGCGATCGCGATGAAGCAGAACAAGGAGGCGATCAACCGCGCCTACGACATGCGCGGGTTCCTCGCCAACGTCGAATACGGCCAGGAGATGTTCTGCCTCACCTCGATGGCGCCGTCGCCCGAAGGGCAGGAATTCCGCAAGATCGCGCGCGAGCAGGGGTTGAAGGCGGCGATCCGCTGGCGCGACGAACGATTCAAGTAGAAAGGCGGCGCTAGAATCCCTCCTCACCCGGAGGGATCGCCATGCCGTCGTTCGACATCGTCTCGGAGGTCGACAAGACCGAAGTCCGCAACTCGGTCGACCAGACCAACAAGGAAGTCCAGAACCGCTTCGACTTCAAGGGCTCGGACGCTCGCGTAGAGCAGGCGGAGATGGTGCTCACGGTCTACGCGGACGACGAGTTCAAGCTCGGGCAGGTGATGGACGTGCTGCGCGGCCGCATGGCGAAGCGCAACGTAGACGCGCGCTGCCTGGAACTCGGCAACGTCGAGAAGATCTCCGGCGACAAGGTGAAGCGCACGGTCACGGTGAAGACCGGCGTACCGCAGGAGAAGGGCAAGGCCATCGTCAAGCTGGTGAAGGACTCGAAGATGAAGGTGCAGGCCTCGATCCAGGGCGACGTGGTGCGCATCTCGGGCGCCAAGAAGGACGACCTGCAGGCTGCGATCCAGCTGGTGCGCGGGAAAGTCACTGACGTCCCGCTCCAGTTCACCAACTTCCGCGACTAGTAGTAGGGTACGAAGGGGACCTGCGGTCCCCTCGTGCTCCCCTGGCAAGAAAGTTCTACGTCAACGACGCGGCGACATCAGCCCTTCGCCAGCCCCTTCGCCCAGCGCTCGTAGATCCGGTCCGCGGCCGCGTGCAGCCGTGCGACGCGAGCCTCGAGGTCGCGGCGGATCTCCTCGACCGATTGCACGCCCGGCGACGCGGCCGATTCCGCGATCTCGCCGGCCCCGCCGCGGCACCAGCTCTCGACCAGTGCCTCGTCCATCTCGACGTGGCACTGCAGGCCGAGGTGCTTGCCGATCGCGAAGCCCTGGTTCTCGCAGTGCGCGCTGGAGAGCACGCGCGTCGCGCCGGGCGGGATGGTGAAGGTCTCGCCGTGCCAGTGGAACGCGGGCAGCACCGCGTCGTCGCCGAACCACGCGCGCGCGACGTCGTTGTCCAGCACTCGCACCTCGGCCCAGCCGATCTCCTTCACCGGCGTCGCGCCGACCGTGCCGCCGAAGGCCTTCGACATCAGCTGCCCGCCAAGGCAGTGGCCGAGGAGCGGCACGTCCTTCCTCACGGCGTCGCGGATCAGTTCCAGCACCGGCGGGATCCACGGCAGGTCGTCGTTCACGCTCATCGGCCCGCCCATGAACACCAGCCCGGCGTAGCGGCTCGCGTCGTTCGGCACGCGCGCGCCCTCGTCCATCGGCAGCAGCTGGCTGGCGAGGGACCGGCGCTCCAGCCAGGTGGCAAAATAGCCCGGACCCTCCGAATGGGCGTGGCGGAAGATGGCGATCGGCTTCATCGGGCGAAATTGTAGGCGCGTTTCGGCGGCGCTCCTCGGCGCGTGTGCCCTGCTCGCGCACGCCGCGGACGTCGCGCTGGTCGGCGTCGTCTCCGACAAGGCCGCGGTGCTGTCGATCGACGGCGGAGAGCCGAAGACGGTGCGCGTCGGGCAGAAGTGGTCCGGCATCTCCGTGATCGCCGTCGACGGCGACCGCGCCACGGTCGAGATCGACGGCAAGCGCCGCGTGCTGCAGCGCGGCCAGCACGCCGCGACCGCGCCGGCCGGCGGCGATGGCCGCCAGAGCGTCACGCTCGCCGCCGACACGCGGGGGCACTTCATGGCCGAAGGCGCGATCAACGGCGGCGCGATGCGCTTCCTCGTCGACACCGGCGCGTCGATGGTGGCGATCCCGGCGCGCGACGCGGTGCGCCTGGGCATCGACTACCGCAAGGGCCGCGTCGGCACGGTGCAGACCGCGGGCGGCCCGACGCGCGCCTACGTGGTGCGCTTCGACAACGTGCGCCTGGGCGCGATCGAGCTCGCGGGAATCGACGGCGTGGTGATCGAGCAGGGCCTCGAGACGGCGCTGCTCGGCATGACCTTCCTCAATCGCCTCGAGATGAAGCGCGACGGCCCGCAGATGACGCTGGTGCGGCGCTACTAGGCGCCGCGGCGCGACTCAGCCGCGCCAGTCCTTCTCGATCCGGGCGTAGGCCGAGTGGTTGTGGATCGACTCGAAGTTCTCGGCCTCGACCACGTAGCCGGCAATGCGCTCGTCGAGGTTCAGCACCGCGGCGACGTCGCGCACCATGTCCTCGACGAACTTCGGGTTGTCGTAGGCGCGCTCGGTGACGAATTTTTCATCGGGACGCTTCAGCAGCCCGTAGAGCTCGCTCGAGGCCTGCTTCTCGACCAGGTCGATGATGTCCTCGATCCAGACGAATTCGCCCAGGCGCGCCGATACCGTGACGTGCGAGCGCTGGTTGTGCGCGCCGTACTCCGAGATCTGCTTCGAGCACGGGCAAAGGCTCGTCACCGGCACCAGCACCGACATGGTGAAGCGCTGCTTGCCGCCGCGGATCTCGCCGGTGAACGAGATTTCGTAGTCCATGAGGCTCTTCACGCCGGAGACCGGCGCCGCCTTGTCGACGAAGTACGGGAAGCGCATCTCGATGCGGCCTTCCTCGGCCTCCAGACGCTGCACCATCTCGCGGAGCATGACCTGGAAGGTCTCGACCGTGATCTCGCGCTCGTGGGCGTTGAGGATCTCGACGAAGCGCGACATGTGCGTGCCCTTGAAGTGGTGCGGCAGGCCGACGTACATGTTGAAGGTCGCGATCGTGTGCTGCACGCCGCCCGCCCGCTCCTGGATGCGCATCGGGTGGCGGATCGCCTTGATGCCGACGCGGTCGATGGCGAGCCGGCGCGTGTCCTCGGATCCCTGGACGTCGGGGATGTTCTGCAGATCGCGGGCTTTCATGGGTCGAGGCAGGACGGGAACGGCAACGAGAATGCGTCGATTTTACGCCGACTGGCTTACGCCCGGATTTTACGTCTGCGGGCTTACGCCCGCAGGGCGCCTTGTACTGCTTTCACCAGTCCATCCCGGTCCAGCCCCAGCGACGAAAGCAGCTTGGCCGGGTCGCCGTGGTCGATGAAGCGATCCGGCAGGCCGAGCAGCAGCACGCGCGTCGAAGACCCTTCGTTGGCAAGGGCTTCGCAGACCGCGCCGCCGGCGCCAGCCATGACCTGGTGCTCCTCTACCGTAACCAGCAAGTCGTGCGTGGCGGCGAGGCGCTTCAGCAGTTCGAGGTCGAGCGGCTTCACGAAGCGCATGTCGGCGACAGTGGCGTCGAGAACCTCGGCCGCGGCGAGCGCCGGCTGCACCATCGCGCCGAACGCGAGGAACGCGACGCGCTTGCCCTCGCGACGTACGACGCCCTTGCCGAGCGGCAGGACGGTCAGTGCCTTCTCGGGGGCCACGCCGGTGCCGCTGCCGCGCGGATAGCGCACGGCCGACGGGCCGTCGTGCCGGAATGCGGTGGTCAGCATCTTGCGGCACTCGTCCTCGTCCGAGGGCGCCATCACCACGAGGTTGGGCACGGTGCGCAGGAACGCGTAGTCGAAGGTGCCGTTGTGCGTCGCGCCGTCGGCGCCGACGACGCCGCCGCGATCGAGCGCGAACACGACCGGCAGGTCCTGGATCGCGACGTCGTGGATCAGCTGGTCGTAGCCGCGCTGCAGGAAGGTCGAGTAGATCGCGACCACGGGCCGCACGCCCTCGCAGGCGAGCCCCGCGGCGAAGGTGACCGAGTGCTGCTCCGCGATGCCGACGTCGAAGTAGCGGTCGGGATACTCCTGCGAGTAGCGCACCATCCCCGAGCCCTCGCGCATCGCCGGCGTGATCGCGACCAGGCGCTTGTCCTCGGCGGCCATGTCGCAGAGCCAGTCGCCGAACACGTTGCTGTACGAGGGCTTGCCGCCGCTCGCCTTCTGCAGGCCCTTCTCGGGGTCGAACTTGCCCGGCCCGTGGTAGGCGATCGGGTCGTCCTCGGCGCGCTTGTAGCCCTGGCCCTTCCTCGTCACCACGTGCAGGAACTGCGGGCCTTTCAGCTTGCGGATGTTCTGCAGCGTCGGCACCAGCACGTCGAGGTCGTGGCCGTCGATCGGGCCGATGTAGTTGAAGCCGAACTCCTCGAACATCGTCGAGGGCGTCACCATGCCCTTCACGTGCTCCTCGGCGCGGCGGGCGAGTTCCAGCATGCCGGGCACGCGCTTCAGGATGTGCTCGCTCGCTCGCTTGGCGGTGTCGTACATGCGGCCGGAGAGCAGCGTGGCGAGGTAGTTGGTCAGCGCGCCCACCGGCGGCGAGATCGACATCTCGTTGTCGTTCAGCACCACCAGTAGGTCGACGTCCATGGTGCCGGCGTTGTTCATCGCCTCGAAGGCCATGCCCGCGGACATCGCGCCGTCGCCGATCACCGCGATCGCATGGCGCTTCTCGCCCTTCAGCTTCGCGGCCGCCGCCATGCCCAGCGCGGCCGAGATCGAGGTGCTCGAGTGCGCGGTGCCGAAGGCGTCGTACGGCGACTCGTCGCGCTTGGGAAAGCCCGAGATGCCGCCCAGCATGCGCAGCCGGTCCATGCGCTCGCGCCGGCCGGTGAGGATCTTGTGCGCGTAGGTCTGGTGGCCGACGTCCCAGACGATGCGGTCCTCCGGGGTGTCGAACACGTAGTGCAGCGCGATGGTGAGCTCGACGGTGCCGAGGTTCGACGACAGGTGGCCGCCGGTCTTCGACACCGAGTCGAGCACGTAGGCGCGCAACTCGTCGGCGAGCTGCGGCAGCTGGCGGCGATCGATCTTGCGCAGCTCGGCCGGATCGTCGACCGTCTTCAGCAGTTCGTACATGGCCGGATTGTAGGCACTGGAGGCACGCGCCTCCCCGCCCTTGCCCGCGCCCTCGTCCATTTCCCCGGGAATGCCCGTCGCCGTCGCCATGAAGTCAGAATTGTCGCAGAACGATGAAATCGGCGAGTTCGCCCAGCCGCCGGCCGCCGCCGGGCAGGCCCGCCAGCGCCTCGTGCGCGCGCTGCCGCAGTTCCTCGGCGAACGCCTTCGCGCGCGCAAGGCCCATCGCCGAGACGTAGGTCGCCTTGCCCTGCTCGGCGTCCTTGCCCGCGGTCTTGCCGAGGGTCGCGGTGCTGGCCTCCGTGTCGAGCACGTCGTCCACTACCTGGAACGCGAGGCCGATGGTCTTCGCGTAGTGGTCGAGCCGGTCGCGCGCCGCGTCGTCCAGCGGGCGCCCGCACTCGGCGCCGAGCAGCACCGCCGCGCGGATCAGCGCGCCGGTCTTGTGGATGTGCATGAACTCCAGCTCGGGCAGCGACAGCGCCTTTCCGGTCGACTCGAGGTCGATCGCCTGCCCGCCCGCCATGCCGCGCGAGCCCGACGCCACGGCCAGCAGCTTTACCATGCCGAGTTGTCGCGCCGGATCGTCGGCCAGGGGCGTTTCGGACAGCAGCTGGAACGCCAGCGACTGCAGCGCATCGCCGACCAGCAGTGCGGCCGCCTCGTCGAACTGCACGTGCACCGTGGGCTTGCCCCGGCGCAGCACATCGTTGTCCATGCACGGCATGTCGTCGTGCACCAGAGAATAGGCGTGGATCATCTCGACGGCCGCCGCGGCGACCTCGAGCCGCTCGGGCGCCGCGCCGCAAGCCTCGCCCGCGGCGAAGCAGAGCAGCGGCCGCACGCGCTTGCCGCCCTCGAGCGTCGCGTAGCGCATGGCTTCATGCAGTCGCCCGGGCGCCACGCGCGCCTCCGGCAGGAGCCGCGCGAGCGCCGCCTCCATGCGCGCCTGCACCCCGCCCATCCAGGTGCCGAATTGCGCACCGGTGCCCGCCTCACTCGTCATCGTCGGCACCCGCGGCCTCGGCGAACTTCTTCAGCACCTCGCCTTCCAGCACCTTGACCTGCTGCTCGGCCGAGGCGAGTTTCTCCTGGCAGAAGGCGGCCAGTTCCAGGCCGCGCTTGTGCGCGGCGAGCGACTGCTCGAGGGAAAGGTCGCCGCCCTCCATCTGGGCCACCACCTTCTCGAGTTCCGCGAGAGCCTTCTCGAAGCTCAGGCCTTCGGTGCCTGCGCCTTGCCGCGCCGTCTTGGTCATGCCGCTGGGATGGGGTTGGGTCGCCTTGCCCGGTCCGGGCCTAAGGGTCTAGAATTTAAAGCTATTTTCCACTGTTTCCGGGGGAAAGAAAACAGCATATGAGCAATCTCTCCAGCGCCGCCCAACTGAAACCGGCCGCCTGCCAGCTGCCGGTGTCGTGGTATTTCGACCCGGGAGTCTTCGCGCTGGAGAAGCAGCTGCTGTTCGATGCCGGGCCGAACTACGTCGGCCACGAGCTGATGGTGCCGGAGACGGGCGACTGGCAGTCGATCGGATGGAAGGATCACTCGAAGCTGCTGGTGCGCAACGCCGGCGGCATCGAATTGCTCAGCAACGTCTGCCGCCACCGGCAGGCGATCATGCTTCAGGGGCGCGGCAAGGCCGAGAACATCGTGTGCCCGCTGCATCGCTGGACCTACGACCTGAAGGGCGAGCTGCTCGGCGCGCCGCACTTCCCCGAGAACCCGTGCGTGAAGCTCGGCTCGTCCCCGTTGGTCAACTGGAACGGCCTGCTCTTCAACGGCCCGCGCGACCCGCGCGCGGATCTCGCGCCGCTGTCGCGCGCGCTCGCCGACGACTTCGACTTCTCGGGCTACCGCTTCGAGAAGGTGCAGGTCACCGACTACGCCTGCAACTGGAAGACCTTCATCGAGGTCTACCTCGAGGTCTACCACGTCGAGCCCTACCACCCGGGCCTCGCCGGCTTCACGGACTGCGACAACTTCCGCCTCGAGTACGGCGACAACTGGTCGGTGCAGGTGGTCGGCGCCAAGAACCAGCTGTTGAAGCCCGGCTCGCCGGTGTACCGCAAGTGGCACGAGGCCTGCCGTAAGTACCTCGACGGGCGAGAGCCCAAGCACGGCGCGCTGTGGATGACCTACTTCCCGAACATCATGGTCGAGTGGTACCCGCACGTGCTGGTGGTCTCGCACCTGCAGCCCCTCGGCCCGCAGTTCACGCGCAACGTGGTGGAGTTCTACTATCCCGAGGAGATCGTGCTCTTCGAGCGCGAGTTCATCGCCGCCGAGCAGGCGGCCTACGAAGAGACCGCGGTCGAGGACGGCGACATCTGCACGCGCATGGACCGCGGCCGCCGCGCGCTCCACGAGGCGGGCGAGAACGACGCCGGACCGTACCAGTCGCCGATGGAAGACGCGATGATCCACTTCCACGAGTGGATGCGAAAATCGCTGCCCGCCGACCGCGTCCCCGCCTAGCCCATGGCCCGCCGAACCCTCGTCAGCACCGCGGAACTCGCGGCGCACCTCGCCCACTGGCGCGTCTTCGACTGCCGCCACGACCTCGTCAACCCGGCCATCGGCGCCGAGCAGTACGCGCAATCGCACCTGCCCGGCGCCGCGTTCGCCAGCCTCGACCGCGACCTGTCCACCGCCAAGACCGGCAGGAACGGCCGCCATCCGCTGCCGGCGCCCGACGCCTTCCTCGCGTGGCTCGGCCGGCAGGGCGTGAAGCGCACCGACACCATCGTCTGCTACGACCAGTCGGGCGGCACGTATTCGAGCCGCCTCTGGTGGATGCTGCGCTGGATCGGGCACGACGACGTCGCAGTGCTAGACGGCGGCTTCCCGAAGTGGGTGAAGGAAGGTCGCCCCGTGACGACCGACGTTCCCGCGTTCGCTGCCACGACGTATTCGGGCCAGCCCGACGATTCCATGCACGTGTCTGCGGCGTGGATCGAGGCGCGCATCGGCAAGCCGGAGCTCGCGATCCTCGACGCCCGCACCGCGCAGCGCTACGCCGGCATCGGCGAGACCATCGATCCCATCGGCGGCCACATCCCCGGCGCGCTGAATCGCTTCTACATGGAGAACGTCGGCGCCGACGGCTGCCTGAAGCCGGCCGCCGAGCTGCGCGAGGCGTTCACGAAGTTGCTCGGCTCGACGCCGCCGTCCAGCCTCGTGCAGCAATGCGGCTCCGGCGTCTCTGCGTGCGTCAACATCCTTGCGATGGAACACGCCGGCCTGCACGGCTCGAAGCTCTACCCGGGCTCGTGGAGCGAGTGGTGCGCGAATCCCGCACGCCCGATGGTGTTGAAGGGCGCCTGAACCCGCGTTGATCGCAGGGATTCGCTGCGCGGACGACGCAGCGGGTTACATCCGGGTTTCAATTCTGTGCGCGAAGCGGTCATGCAGCGCGCATACAATCCTGCTCCCTCCCCGCAGCATTCGCGCCCATGCCCCGTCTCCAGCAAGGTCTTCTCGCCGCCGTCGCCGCATTGCTGGCCGCGTGCGGCCCCGCCGGCGGACCGCCGCAGGGATTCCCGCCCTCCGAAGTCGCGGTGATCACGGTCGAGGCGCGCTCGCTGCCGGCGCCGATCGAATACACCGGGCAGACCGCCGGCTCGCGCGAAGTCGAAGTGCGCGCGCGTGTGAACGGCATCCTGCAGTCGCGTAACTTCACCGAGGGCGCACGAGTCGCGAAGGGCCAGTCGCTCTACACCATCGATCCCGCGCCGTTCGCCGCCGCGGTCGCGCGCGCCGAGGCCGACCTCGCCTCCGCCGAGGCGCGCGCCGAGCAGGCGCGGCGCAATGCCGAGCGCCTGAAGCCGCTCGCCGCCGACAAGGCGGTGAGCCAGAAGGAGATCGACGACGCAAGATCGGCGGATGCGATCGCCGCGGCCGACGTCAAGGCGGCACGCGCGCGGCTCACCGAGGCGCAACTCAATCTCGCCTACACCAAGGTCGAGGCGCCCGCCGCCGGCGTCACCAGCCGCTCGCTGCGCTCGGAAGGCACGCTCGTGCCGGGCCCGGACGTGCTGCTCACGACGATCACGCAACTCGATCCGATCTGGGTGAACTTCGGCATTCCCGACAACGACCAGCTGCGCATGCAGGCCGACGTCGAGTCCGGCCGGCTCGTGCTGCCGGCCGACCGCAACTTCGAGGTCACGGTAAGGCTCGCCGACGGCAGCGTCTACGCGAAGAAGGGGCGGCTCGCGTTCACCGACATCCGCGTCTCGGGCCAGACCGGCACCAGCGAGGCGCGCGCCGAACTCGCCAATCCGGAAGGCAAGCTGCGCCCCGGCCAGTTCGTGCGCGTGACGCTCTCGGGCGCGACGCGGCCGAATGCGGTGCTGCTGCCGCAGCGCGCGGTGCTCGAAGGCCCTCAAGGCAAGTTCGTCTACGTGGTCGACGAGAAGAGCATCGCGCAGGCGCGGCCGGTCAAGGTCGGCGAGTGGACCGGCGCCGACTGGATCGTCACCGACGGCCTGAAGGCCGGCGAGCGCGTGATCGTCGACGGCGTGATGAAGATCGGCCCGGGCGCGCCCGTGAAGGTCGCGGAGCCCGGCAAGGGCGACGCGGCCAAGGCCGACGCCGCAAAGGGCGTCGATCCCGCCAAGGACGGGAAGAAGTAAGCCGTGTTCTCGCGCTTCTTCATCGACCGCCCGATCTTCGCGGCAGTGCTTTCGGTGTTCGTCGTCATCGCCGGCCTCGCCGCGATGCGCGTGCTGCCGATCTCGCAGTACCAGGAGATCGCGCCGCCGGTGGTCAGGGTACTCGCGATCTACGCGGGCGCCTCGGCGCAGGTGATCGAGCAGACGGTGGCCGCGCCTCTCGAGAACCAGATCAACGGCGTCGAGGGCATGATCTACATGAGCTCGACCTCGACCTCGCAGGGCGTGGTCGAGATCCAGGTCACCTTCGACATCGGCACGGACGCCGACAAGGCCGCGCTGAACGTCAACAACCGCGTGAAGCAGGCCGAGCCGCGCCTGCCCCTGGAGGCGCGGCGGCAGGGCGTGACCGTCGAGAAGGGGTCGTCCGCGTTCCTGCAGGTGCTGGCGTTCTATTCGCCGGACGGCCGCTACGACGACCTCTACACGTCGAACTACGTGACGCTGAACGTGCTCGACCAGCTCAAGCGCATCCCGGGCACCACCAACGTGCAGATCTTCGGCGCCAAGGACTACGCGATGCGCATCTGGGTGCGCCCGGACCGCCTGACGCAACTGAAGCTCACGCCCACCGACGTGATCCGCGCCCTGAACGAGCAGAACGCGCAGTTCGCCGCGGGCAAGGTCGGGCAGTCGCCCACCGGCGGGCCGCAGGAACTCGTCTACACGCTCACC
>CAZTXP010000083.1:0-16619 GCA_964617355.1 uncultured Enterobacteriaceae bacterium | reverse complement strand
CGCGGTCGGGATCTGCTTCAGCACCTTCCAGTCCCGGGTGTCGATCACGCTCACCAGCCCCTCGCGCAGGTTCGGCGTCGCCAGCACGTTGCGGCCGTTCCAGTCCCAGGTGATGCCCGAGGCGAGGTGCGGCATGCCGGGCACGTCGACGGTGGCGATCTTGCGCCGCACGTCGAGGTGCACCACCTGCGCCTTGCCGCCCTCGCGCCCCGCGCCGAGGATCTCGGCGTAGCTGCGCGTGAAGAAGAAGTCGTCCAGCAAGCCCTCCAGCACGCTGCGGCGCGGGTTCAGCTTGCCGGGGATGAACGCGCCCTCCTTGTACCGGTAGTCATGCACCAGCCCGGTGGGGATCGGCTCGGCCTTGTCGTCGTAGCTGATCTCCCAGACCTCGGGGATGTCCTTCAGCGCGGCGACGAAGCTCTTCCTCGGCGCGGCGTCGTATACCGCCGACACGCGCGAGCTCTGCTTGCCGTCCTTGTCCAGCACGGGCAGCAGCTTGACGAAATTCAGGTCCGTATCCAGCACCACCAGCGTGTGCGGAAGGTAGTTCGCCGCCATCAGGTAGCGGCCATCCGACGACAGGGCGATGTTGCGCGTGTTCAGGCCGACGCGGATCTCGGCCACCATGCGCAGGTTCCAGAGGTCGTAGCGCTGCACCCAGCCGTCGCGCGACACGAAGGTGACGAAGCGCCCGTCGGGCGAGAACTTCGGCCCCCCGTGCACCGCGTAGCGCGTGGCGAAGCGCGCCAGCGGCTCGAAGCGGTCGCCATCGAGGATGGTGGCGTGGTGGTCGCCCGTCTCGACGACCACGAAGAGGTTCATCGGGTCGGCGGAGAACACGGGCTTCGCCGCATCCGGCTTCGCGGCCGGGTGCACGATGCGCGAAGCGCGGATCTCGGCCTCGCCCCACTGCGGCACCCTGCCGGGGTTGGAGTAGATCATCGCCACCAGCGCATCGATCTCGGCCGCGCTCAGCTTGTCGGCGAACGGCGGCATCTGCGTCGCCACGCGCCCGTGCGCGATGGCTTGCACGGCCGCGGGCTTGCGCAGGCGCTCGAGGCTCTCGGGCAACAAGGCCGGGCCCGTGCCGCCGAGACGATCCGCCCCATGGCACACCGCGCAGTGCTGCTCGTAGAGCCTCGCCGGCGCGCCCTGCGCGAGCGCGGCGGCGGCCGATGCCGCGATCAGCAGCACTGCGATCACGCGCGCGATCACGCCGACCTCGCCCATGTCACGCCCTTTGCCGTGTACGCCTGCACCGGTACGCGCTCCGCACCCGGCGCGACGCCGATGGTGGCGTCATCGAGATAACACCCGGGATCCTCTTCCCACGCGTCGCCCGTCATCTGCATCGCGCGCACTCGCGTATTGCCGCCGCAGACATCGAGGTACGCGCAAGCGCCGCAGCGGCCCTTCACCGGCCGCGGGCGCTGCTTCAGGCCCGCCATCAGCGGGTCGCTGGTGTCGGCCCAGATGTCGCCGAAGGCGCGCTCGCGCACGCTGCCCAGCGCGTGGTTCCACCACATGGTGTCCGGGTGGACGATGCCGAGGTTGTCGATGTTCGCCACGCCGACGCCCGAGGAATTGCCGCCCCACTGCGCGAGTTTCTCCCTGAGGTGCGCCTCGCGCTCCGGGTACCGCGCGCGCGCCCACCGCAGGAAGTACACGCCGTCGGCGTCGTTGTTGCCGGTGACGAACTCGTGCGGCAGCCCGGCGCGCTCGCGCTCCAGGCACGTGTCGAACAGGTAGTCCATCACCGTGCGCGTCGCGAGGTGCGCGGCGTCGGTGCCGCGATTGCGGTTGCCGCGCCCGGCGTAGTTCAGGTGCGAGAGGTAGAACTTGTCGATGCGCTCCTCGAACGTGAGCGCCACCAGCGGCGCGAGGTCCTGCGCATTCGCCTGCGTCACCGTGAAGCGCACGCCGACCTTGACGCCGAGGTCGCGGCAGCGGCGCAGGCCCGCGAGCGACGCGTCGAACGCACCCTCCTTGCGGCGGAACCTGTCGTGCGTTTCGCGCAGGCCGTCGAGGCTGATGCCCACGTAGTCGAAGCCGATGGCGCCAATCTTCGCCGCCATCGGCGCGTCGATCATCGTGCCGTTGGTCGACAGGCCGGTGTAGAAGCCCATCGCCTTCGCGCGCGCCGCGATCTCGAAGAAGTCGCGACGCAGGAGCGGCTCCCCGCCGGAGAGGATCAGGACCGGCACGCGCGCGGCCTTCAGGTCGTCCATCGCCTTGAAGACTTCGGCGGTCGAGAGCTCGCCCGGGAAATCGACGTCGGCCGAGATGGAATAGCAGTGCAGGCAATTCAGGTTGCAGCGCCGTACGAGGTTCCAGATGACCACGGGACCCGGCGGCAAGCGCGCCGGCCCGAGCGGCGTTGGCGACAGCAACTCCTTGACGTACTGGGAGACCCGGAACATCCCCGCATCCTAGGTGCGAGGCCCCGCACCGTTTTGATGCATGTCAAAAGCGCAGCCCGGTCTTCTTCAGGATTCTGCGGCTGAAGAGCACCTCGTGCGCCCGGCAGGCCGTGCCGAGCAGGATCGCGATCTTCGCCACGCCCTCCTCGACCTCGTTGCGCGCATGGCCATGGACCATCGCGAACAGGTTGTAGCGCCAGTCGGGCAGGCGCCGCGGGCGGCGGTAGCAATGGCTGACGAAGCCGAGCGCGCCGACCTCCGGCCCGAGCTCCGCCACCGCTTCGTCGTCCACGTCCCAGACCGACATGCCGTTGGCGACGTAGCCGATCGCATAGTGGTTCGGCACCACGCCGATGCGGCGCGCGCGGCCGTCGGCCAGCATCGCGCGCAGCGCCTGCAGCACCTCGGCCTCCGTCACGCCGAGTCCGCGCGCGACCGCCTCGTAGGGTCGGGGCACCCGCGGCAATCCGGCCTGCGTGGCGCGCTGCACGCGCGTCGCGAGGTCCTCGCTCATGCGGTGAACCTCAGGTCGACGCGAAATTCGTCCTGCTTGGGGAAATCCAGCACGCGCAGCCCCGTCGCCGCCTCGATGCTCACCAGCACGTCCGCGATGCCCTCGGGCTTCGCCGTCGCCACCACGAACCACATGTTCAGGCGATGCTCGCGCTCGTAGTTGTGCGCCACCTCGGGCATCGCGTTGACGATCGCCGCCACGCGCCCGAAGTCCGCCGCCGGCACTTCCATCGCGCACAGCGAGAACGCGCCGCCTAGCCGGCCGGCGTCGTACAGCGGCCCGAAGCGCGTCAGCAGGCCGTTCTCGAGCATGCCGTCGATGCAGGCGATCAGCGTCGCTTCATCGATGCCGAGTGCGCGCGCCGCCTCGTCGAACGGCCGCTCGCAGACCGGGAACCCGCCCTGCAGCGCGTTGATCACGCGGCGCTCGAGTTCGGTCATGCGGCTTGCACGTATCGCGCGCCGCGCTGCTTGAAGCAGCGCGCGCTGAACAGCACCGCGTGCGGGAACGCGAGCAGCCCGGCGCGCTCGCGCAGGCTGGCGAGCGCCGCCGCGACCTCGCCGCGGTCGCGCCCGTGCAGCATGCAATAGAGGTTGTACGGCCACTGCGGCAGGCGCCGCTCGCGCCGATAGCACAGCGTGACCGCCGGTTCCGCGGCGAGTTGCGCGCCGACTACCGGCACCCACTCGTCGGGTACATCCCAGACCGCCATCGCGTTGGCATCGATGCCCAGCGAGCGATGGCGCACCACGAGGCCGATGCGCCGCGCGATGCCGCCCTCGACCCAGCGCGCGAGGCGCGCGAGCACGGCTCCTTCATCGATGCCCGCCTTCTCGCCGATCGCCGCGTAGGGTCGCGGCACGAGCGGGAAGCCACCCTCGACCGCGGCCACCAGTCGGCGATCCGTGTCATCCAGCGCCGCGGGCGCGCGCGACGCCGTGCCGCGCCTGGGCACCGCGCCGGTCGAGAGGTCGAAGCCGAGGTCGATGTGGTACTCCTCCACCATCGGCAGCGAAAGCACCTCGAGTCCGGCGAGCGTGCCGATGCGGTCAAGCGCCGCGTCGAGCTTCTCCTGCGAAGGCGCGGTGGCGACGAACCAGAGGTTCAACGGGTGCTCGCGCTCGTAGTTGTGGTTCACCTCGGCCTGCGCGCTGACGAGATTCGCCACGCGCTCGAGGTCGGTTGCAGGCACGCGCATCGCGGCGAGCGTGCTGGCGCCGGCCGCGCGCGGCGCGAACACCACGCCGACGCGCGACAGCGTGCCGTCGGCGAGCCAGCCCGAGAGCGACGCGAGCACGCGATCCTCGGCCATGCCGAGCGCGTCGCCGATCTCGGCGTAGGGGCGCGGCACGAGCGGGAAGCCGCGCTGCCAGTCGTTCAGCAACGCGTCGCCCACTAGAACCCCGTGGCGGCGGCGCGCGAGGTGAAGAAGATGCCGCTCGGCTTCAGTGCCGGCAGGCGCGCGAGCTCCGCGTAGCTCGCGGTGTCGTAGACCGTGACGCGGTCGTCGTCGCGCGAGGACACCCAGGCCTGCTCGCCGCGCGGCGTGAACTCCATGTGCAGCACCGCGCGACCGGGCTGCAGTTCCTTCACCACCTTGCGCGACTGCAGGTCGATCACCTGCACCACGCCGTTGTGCGGGAACGCGAAGTTCACCCACACGTAGCGTCCGCCGGGCTGCGCGATCGCGAACACCGGCTGGCCGTGCACCGGGATGCGCGCCGCCTCGCGCCAGTCGCGCGTGTCGATCACGAGCACTTCGTTGCGGCCGATCGCGGGCACCACCGCTTCTCCGCCCGCCACCGCCCAGCCGCGCAAGTGCGGCATCTTGTAGACCGGCAGCGGCTCCTCGCCGCGCCCGTAGCCCGAGAGCACGCGCCGCGATCCCTGCTCCGGATGCCAGAGGTCGATCAGTGCGAGACCGTCTTCTCCGTACAAGCCCGCAACATAGTGGCGTCCGTTCGGCGTAATGAAGCCGTCGTAGGGCTGCTTGCCGATGCCCTGGAACTTCGTCACCTTGGGCGCGCGCGGATCGGCCGCGTCCACCACCCAGACCTCGCCCGCCTCGAAGAGGCTGTAGACGAACTTGCGCCCGGGCGCGTCGGCGATGCCGACGACCTTCGAGCGCTTGCCCTCCGCGCCGTAGGTCGCGGGGATCTCGGCCAGCGCCTCGAGCGTCGCCGCGTCGAACAGGCGCACGCCGCCCGGCTCGTAGTTGGCGACGGCGATCACCGAGCCGTCCTGGGAGATCGCGCCGCCGATCGAGTTGCCCGCCTGCACCACGCGCCCGACGACGTTCGCGGCGAGCAGGTCGACCTTGCTGAGGCCGCCGTCGCGACCGAAAACGTAGGCATAGCGGCCGTCGCGCGAATACACCGCCGCGGCGTGCGACAAGTCTCCGAGGCCCGCGACTGCGCCGATCACCGTACGCCCCGTGGTCTCGACGAGCTGGATGCGCCCCGCGCCGCGCTCGATGACGAGGCCGAGGTCGCCGGTCCCCCTGACGGGGGCTTGCGAACAGGCCGCGAGCGACACCGCCGCCGCGAGCGCCACGAGCCTACTTTTCATCGGGCAATCCCTTCTTCAGCAACTGCACGATGAACATCGCTTCGTCGTCCGACAGGAACGGCCGCCACGGCGGCATGGGCGTGCCGCGCAGGCCGTAGAGGATGATCGCGCGCATGAGTTCCGGATCCTTCTGCGCCACAGACTGCGGCAGGAGCGGCGGGCCGAGGCCGCCCTTCATGGTCAGGCCGTGGCAGGAGCCGCAGTCCTGCCGCACCATGTTCACGATCTCCGAGCGCCGCGGCTCCGCGGGCGCGTCCGCTGCGAAGGCGGCACCGGACGCAAGGATCGCGAGCGCGGCGAGGGCGGTTTTCATGGCCCGAAGCCTGCGCCGGCCGGAGGGCCGCAAACATGATATGGATCAATGGCGCGGGGGCTCGCGGCCCCGAGCATGCCGTCCATGATGGAGGGAATCCATGAGCGCCCTGCGGGTACCTGAAGCCGACCGCCCCTATTTCGCCGCCTTCCTCGACCTGCGCGGCCGCCCCGGCGTGGTCGTCGGCGGCGGGCCGGTCGCGGCGCAGAAGGCCGAGGCGCTGATGCGCTCGGGCGTGCGCCTCACGGTGATCGCGCCGGAGCTCTGCGCGCGCCTCGCCGAACTGGTGCTGGTCGGCGCAATCCGCCACGAGGCGAAGCGCTTCCAGCCCGGCGACCTCGTCGGCGCGGAGATCGTCATCTCGGCGACCGACGACCCGTCGGTGAACGAGGCCGTGGCCTCGGCCGCGCGGTCCCTGAAGATCCCGGTGAACGTCGCGGACAACGCCGCGCTCTCCAGCTTCATCATGCCTTCGGTAATCGACCGGCCGCCGCTGCAGATCGCGATCTCGAGCGGCGGCAACTCGCCGGTGCTCGCGCGCAAGATCCGCACGATCATCGAGACGCTGGTGCCGCACGCGTTCGGGCGCCTCGCCGCGCTCGCCGGCCGCTACCGCGCGAGGTCGAAGGAGCGCCTGCCCGACCCCGAGGCGCGCCGCCGCTTCTGGGAAGAGGTCATGGAGGGCCCGATCGCCGAGGCGGTGCTCGCCGGGCGCGAGGAGCAGGCGACGCAGGCCCTCGAGCGCGCGCTCGACGGTGCATCGCCCTCGGACGTGCCGGCCGGCACGGTGTACCTCGTCGGCGGCGGGCCGGGCAACCCGGAACTCCTCACGCTGCGCGCGCTGCGCGTGCTGCAGATGGCGAACGTGGTGCTCTACGACCACCTCGTGTCGCCCAGGATCGTCGACCTCTGCCGGCGCGAGGCCGAGCGCATCTACGTCGGCAAGGAATCGAGCAACCACGCGCTGCCGCAGCAGGACATCAACGCGCTGATGGTGCGGCTGGCGAAGGAAGGCAAGCGCGTGCTGCGCCTGAAGGGCGGCGACCCGTTCGTGTTCGGCCGCGGCGGCGAGGAGATCGAGACGCTCGCCGCGCACGGCATCGCCTTCGAGGTGGTGCCGGGCATCACCGCGGCCTGCGGCGTGTCGGCCTACGCCGGCATCCCGCTCACGCACCGCGACCACGCCGAGAAGGTCACCTTCGTCACCGGCCACCTGAAGGACGGTTCGCTGAACCTCGACTGGCCGGCGCTGGTGCGCCCGCGGCAGACCGTGGTGATCTACATGGGCGTGCAGGGCCTCGCGGTACTGTGCGAGTCGCTCGTGAAGCACGGCCTGCCGGCGACGCACCCCGCGGCGATCGTCGAGAAAGGCACGCAGCCCGGCCAGCGCGTCTTCACCGGCACGCTCGGCACGCTCGCGGACATCGCCGCCCGCGAGAAGGTGCGTCCGCCCGCGCTGGTGATCGTCGGCGAGGTGGTGCGACTGCGGGACCAGCTCGGCTGGTACGCACCCGGCGCGATCGAGGCGCCGGAGGCGGCGAAGGCCTAGCGACGGCCTCGTCTTTCGACCAGCTTCAGCATCGTATCGATGGTGATCGAGAGGAAGGTCGCGCGCGCGGTCTCGTCGATCTCGTCGAGTACCTGGCCGAGAGCCGCGCCGACGGCGCTGTCGGCGCCGGGGTCGAGGTTGGCCTCGGACCTCGCGCTGATGTCCTCGAAGATCGCGATCACGTCCATCAGCGTGAGGCGCTTGGCGTTGCCGGCGAAGCGGTAGCCGCCGCCGACGCCGCGCGCGGCCTCGACCAGCCCGGCGCGTCCGAGGTCGCGCAACACCTTGGCGAGGTGGTGCGGCGAGATGCGGTACTTGGCGGCGATCTCGGCAGCCGAGATCTGGCGCCCCGGGTTCGCGGCGAACTCGAGCACCGAGTAGAGCGCGAAGCGGGTATTTTTCTGCAACCTCATTCGACATCCAGCTCGAGCGGGATGAACGGGCCGGCCATCATTCCCTGGCTGCGGAAGAACGACAGGATGAGGTGGTTGTCGCGCGACAGCATCGTGCGCACCTTCTTCACGCCGGCCTGCCGGAACGACTTCAGGATCGCGGCAAGGAGCTGCGCGCCGAGCCCGCCGAGGCGCGCATCCGGGCGCACGCTGATGCCGAAGACCCAGCCGCAGGGCGGCGAGCCGAATTCCCAGTCGCGCACTTCGCCGACCACGTAGCCCAGCACCTTCGGGCCTTCTGCGGCGACGAGGAAGAAGCTCTGCGCGGAGCCCGGCCGGCCGTATCGGTCGAGCACGTCCTTCCAGTAGGCACGCTTCCTCAGGCCTGTCACCTCGGCGTCGATGTCGACCACCTGAGCGAGGTCGCCCGGCTGCACCGGCCGCACGCGCACGCCGGCGGCGGCGGAGCGCTTCACCGCGCGGGTCGCCATGGCCCGGATTCCCTGATCTGCATCAATTCAGTATAGCAGTGCGTATATAGGCTTGACCGACCGTGGGGGATGGGGTCCAATCCCCCTACTACTGGAGGAGGAAACCATGGCACTCTCGAAGCTCGCCGGCAGGCTGTCGCTCGCCGCGCTCGCACCTTGTCTCGCACTCGTGCTCGGTGCATCCGCCGCGCTCGCGCAGGCCCCGATCAAGATCGGCGCCTTCCTCGCCGTCACCGGCCCGGCCTCGTTCCTCGGCGACCCGGAACAGAAGACGCTGGAGATGTACATCGAGAAGATCAACGCCGCGGGCGGCGTCGCCGGGCGCAAGATCCAGTTCATCTCCTACGACTCGGCGGGCGACGCCGAGAAGGCGCGCACCTTCGCGCGCCGCCTGATCGAGCAGGACAAGGTCGACCTGATCATCGGCGGCTCCAGCACCGGCGAGACCATGGCCGTGGTGCCGATCGCCGAGCAGGCGCAGATCCCCTTCATATCGCTCGCCGGCGCGGTGGTGATCGTCGAGCCGGTGAAGAAGTGGGTGTTCAAGACGCCGCACACCGACCGCATGGCCTGCGAGCGCATCTTCCTCGACCTGAAGTCCCGCAAGCTCTCGCGCCTCGCGCTGATCTCGGGCGCCGGCGGCTTCGACCGCTCGATGCGCGCCGAGTGCCTGAAGGTCGCGCCGACCTACGGCATCCAGGTGGTCGCCGACGAGTCCTACGGCGCGGGCGACACCGACATGACCGCGCAGCTCACCAAGATCAAGGGCAATGCGCAGGTGCAGGCGGTGCTGAACGCGGGCTTCGGCCAGGGCCCGGCGATCGTCACCAAGAACTTCAAGCAGGTGGGCCTTACCGTGCCGCTGTACCAGTCGCACGGCGTGTCCTCGAAGGAGTACATCAAGCTCTCCGGCGGCGCTGCCGAGGGCGTGCGCCTGCCGGCGGCGGCCATGCTGGTGGCCGAGAAGCTGCCGGCCGACGACATCCAGAGGAACGTCGCTCTGGGGTACAAGAAGGCCTACGAGGCGCGCTTCAAGCAGGAGATCTCGACCTTCGGCGGCCACGCGCACGACGGCCTCTTCATCGCCGTCGAGGCGATCAAGCGCGCCGGCTCCACCGACAAGGCCAAGGTGCGCGACGAGATCGAGAAGACCAAGGACTTCGTCGGCACCGGCGGCGTCGTCACCATGACGCCGAAGGACCACATGGGCCTGAACCTCACGCACTTCCGCATGCTGGAAGTGAAGAACGGCGACTGGTCGATCGCGCAGTAGCGACGGGCCCAGGGGATCGGGGGGCTACGTCCCTCGGCCCCGCCGCCGATGCTCGCGCAGTTCCTGCTCTCCGGGCTCACGATCGGCGCGATCTATGCGCTGGTCGCGCTCGGCTTCACGCTGATCTACAACGCCAGCCACGTCATCAACTTCGCGCAGGGCGAGTTCGTGATGGTGGGCGGCATGGCGACGGTCGCGCTGTCGGCGGCCGGGCTGCCGCTGCCGGTGGCGATCGGCCTTGCCGTGGTCGCGGCGGCGGTGGTCGGCGTCGCGCTGGAGAAACTCGCCATCGAGCCGGCGAAGAACGCTTCGGTGGTGTCGCTGATCATCATCACCATCGGCGCGTCGATCCTGCTGCGCGGGCTGGCGTCGCTGGTCTGGGACAAGTCGATCCACTCGATGAAGCCCTTCTCGGGCGACACGCCGATCGCGATCGCCGGCGCGACCATCCTGCCGCAGAGCCTCTGGGTGATGGGCGTGACCGCGGTGATCGTGGCGCTGCTCGCGTGGTTCTTCGGCCGCACGCTGCTCGGCAAGGCGCTGCTCGCCACTTCGCACAATCGCGTCGCCGCGCAACTGATGGGCATCAGCGTGCGGCGCGTGCTCCTCGTCTCGTACGGCCTCTCGGCCGCGCTGGGCGCGGTGGCCGGCATCCTCGTCGCGCCGATCACGTTCACGTCGTGGGACGTCGGCGTAATGCTCGGCCTGAAGGGCTTCGCCGCCGCGATCCTCGGCGGCATGGGCAGCGGACCCGGCGCGGTGCTCGGCGGCCTCGCGCTCGGCATCCTCGAGGCGATGGGCGCGGGATACCTGTCGTCGGCCTACAAGGACGCGATCGCGTTCGTGCTGATCCTCGTGGTGCTCTTCTTCCTGCCCAACGGGCTGCTCGGCAAGCGCAGCACGGAGCGCGTGTAGCCATGGCGCGGCTTCGCGGGCTTGCCGCCCTCGCGCTCGTCGTCGCGCTGCTGCCGCTCGCGTTCCCGAACGCGTGGTACTACGAGATCGCGATCCTCGTCGGCATCAACGCCATCGTCTGCGTCGGCCTTAACCTGCTGATCGGCTACGCGGGCCAGATCAGCCTCGGCCACGCTGGCTTCTTCGGCCTCGGCGCCTACGCCTCGGCGATCCTCACCTCGCGCTACGGCTGGCCCGCGCCTGCGGCGATGGCGGCGGCGATCGCGGGTGTCGCCCTGCTCGCGTGGCTGGTCGGCCGGCCGATCCTGCGGCTCAAGGGCCACTACCTCGCGATGGCCACGCTCGGCATGGGCATCATCATCTCGATCGTCATCGTCACCGAGGACCGCCTCACCGGCGGGCCGGATGGCATGAACGTGGCGCCGTTCTCGGTGCTGGGCGCCACGGTGAGCGGCGAGCACGCGTGGTACTGGGTGATCGGCGCGGCGCTGGTCGCCGCGGTGTGGCTGGCGCAGAACCTCGTCGACTCGCCGCAGGGGCGCGCCTTGCGCGCGCTGCACGCCACCGAGGTCGGCGCGCAGGTCGCGGGCATCGACAGCGCCCACGCCAAGCTGCGCGTGTTCGTGATCTCGGCGGTGTACGCCGCGGTCGCCGGCTGCCTCGCGGCGCACTTCTCCGGGTTCATTACCCCGTCGAAGGTGACCTTCTTCCACTCGATCGAGCTGGTCACCATGGTGGTGTTCGGCGGCATGGCCTCGACCTTCGGCGCGGTGGTCGGCGCCGCGGTGCTCACCGTGCTGCCGCAGGCGCTCACCGTATTCAAGGAATACGAGATGGTGGTGTTCGGCGCGGTGATGATGTTCACCATGATCGTGATGCCGCGCGGGCTGGTCCCTACGCTCGCCTCCCGCTTCGGGAAATCGCCATGAGCCTGCTCGCGGCCGAGGCCGTCTCGCGCGAGTTCGGCGGCGTGCACGCGCTCGACGACGTCTCGTTCGCCATCGAGGCGGGCGAGGTGTTCTCGATCATCGGCCCGAACGGCGCCGGCAAGACCACGCTGCTGAACGTGCTGACCGGCGTCTACCAGCCCTCCACCGGCCGCGTGCGCTTCGGCTCCGAGGACCTCACGGGCCGCAAGCCGCACGAGTACGCGCAACGCGGTATCGCGCGCACCTTTCAGAACCTGCAGGTGTTCCACGGCATGAGCGCGCTCGAGAACGTGATGGTCGGGCGCACGCGGCACGTGAAGGCCGGGCTGGCGGCGGCGATGCTGCGCCTGCCCGCGCTGGTGCGCGAGGACGCCGAGTGCCGCGCAGAGGCGGCGCGCCTGCTCGATTTCGTCGGCCTCGCGCAGTGGAAGGACGCGCAGGCCGATGCGATGCCCTACGGCGCGCTGAAGCGGCTCGAGATCGCGCGCGCGCTCGCCGCGCAGCCGCGCATCGTGCTGCTGGACGAGCCGGCGGCGGGCCTCAACCCGTCCGAGTCGGTCGCGCTCGAGGAACTCATCCGCCGCGTGCGCGAGACCGGCGTCACCGTGGTGCTGGTCGAGCACAACATGCGCCTGGTGATGGGCGTGTCCGACCGCCTCGTGGTGCTCGACTACGGCCGCAAGATCTCGGAGGGCGACGCCGCCAAGGTGAGCGCCGACCCTCGCGTGATCGAGGCCTACCTGGGGACCGAGGTCGAGCCTCGGTGCAGGGCGGAGGCCGCGGCATGAGCACGGGCTCGATGCTTTCCGTGCAAGGCCTCGCCTGCCACTACGGCCGCATCCAGGCGTTGCACGGCGTCGACGTCGACGTGAACGAGGGCGAACTGGTCGCGCTCGTGGGCGCGAACGGCGCCGGCAAGAGCACGCTGCTGCGCGCGGTGTCGGGCCTGCTGCCGGCGAGCGCGGGAACGGTCCGCTACTGCGGAGTGGACATCACGCGCAGGAGCGCCGAGCAGCGCGTGCGCGACGGCGTCGTGCAGGTGCCCGAGGGACGGCAGGTGTTCGGCCCGCTGAGCGTGGAAGACAACCTGATGCTCGGCGGCTACACGCGCACGCGCGCCGAGCGCACCGAGAGCCTCGAACGCGTCTACGGGCTCTTCCCCGCGCTGAAGGAACGCCGCTCGCACGCCGCCGGCACGCTCTCGGGCGGCCAGCAGCAGATGCTGGCGATGGGCCGGGCGGTGATGTCGCGCCCGAAGCTCCTGCTGCTGGACGAGCCCTCGATGGGGCTCGCACCTAAGCTGGTCGCCGAGGTGTTCGCCTACGTCACCGCGCTGAAGAAGGCGGGGGGCACGATCTTCCTCGTCGACCAGAACGCGCGCGCGGCGCTGGCGATCGCCGACCGCGGCTATGTCCTCGAGACCGGCAGGGTCGTCCTGTCCGGCTCGGGGCGCGAGCTGCTCGACAGCAGCAAGGTGCGCGAGGCGTACCTCGGGCTGCACGGCGCTTGATGTGAATCATCGTGCCGGCTCGCGCCGGCGAGGAGGCTACCGGCCATGGCGATGCAAGTCGAAGGCAAGCGGTTTCCCCACGTGCGCTCGCACCGCGTGAAGAAGGGTTCCGGCAAAGGCCCGGCCGGCGCGTTCCAGCCCGCGATCGAGGCGATGTCGCGCGAGCAGCTGGCCGAACTGCAGCTGAAGCGCCTGCGGACGTCGCTGCGCAATGCCTGGGACCACGTGCCGCTGCACCGCAGCCGCATGGAAGCGCTCGGCGTGCGCCCGCAGGACATCAAGACCCTGGCCGACGTGGCGAAGCTGCCCTTCACGGTCAAGGACGACCTGCGCACGCACTACCCCTTCGGCATGTTCGCGCGCCCGCGGCATGAACTTGCGCGCCTGCACGCGTCCTCCGGCACCACGGGCAAGCCCACGGTCGTCGGCTACACCGCGCGCGACCTCGACACCTGGGCGACCTGCATGGCGCGCGCGATGGCCGCGACCGGCATGCGCAAGGGCGACCTGCTGCACAACGCGCTCGGCTATGGCCTCTTCACCGGCGGCCTCGGCCTGCACGACGGCGCCGAGAAGCTCGGCGCGACCGTGACGCCGGCCTCCGGCGGCTTCACCGAGCGGCAGGTGGTGCTGATCCGCGACTTTGGCGCGCGCGCGATCACCGCCACGCCCTCGTACGCGCTCGCCATCGCCGAGGTCGCCGAACAGCAGGGCACGCCCCTGCGCGACTCGTCGCTGGAAATCGGCCTCTTCGGCGCCGAGCCCTGGAGCGAATCGATGCGCAAGGAGCTCGAGGACCGCCTCGGCCTGCGCGCGCACGACGTCTACGGGCTCTCCGAGGTAATGGGTCCCGGCGTCGCCATCGAGTGCGAGGCGCAGGACGGCCTGCACGCCTGGGAGGACCACTTTCTCTTCGAAGTCATCGACCCCGACACCGGCAAGCCCGTGAAGAAGGGCGAGGCCGGCGAACTGGTCATCACGACGCTCACCAAGGAAGCGCTGCCGATGATCCGCTACCGCACGCGCGACATCACGCGGCTGGAGACGAAGCGCTGCGCCTGCGGGCGCACGCACCTGCGCCTGCGCCGCATCACCGGCCGCAACGACGACATGCTGATCATTCGCGGCGTCAACGTCTTCCCCTCGCAGGTCGAGGCGGTGCTCGTCGGGCGCGAAGGCCTCGCGCCGCACTGGCAGCTGGTGGTCGAGCGCCGCGGCAACATGGATCACCTGACGATCGAGGCCGAGGCGCTCCCCGGCGTGCCCGAGGCGAAATACGCCGCGCTGGCCGCGGATGCGCGACACCACGTGAAGTCGCTGATCGGCCTGTCGGCCGACGTGACGATGAAGAAGCCGGGCGAGATCCCGCGCTCGCAGGGCAAGGCGGTGCGCGTGCGCGACCTGCGCCCGAAGGGCGGCTAGCGGTGTTCTTCGCGGGCGCCTCGGGCGCGGTGCGCGAACGGCTGCTGCCCGCGTCCGTGCCGTTCCGCTTCTTCGCCGCGGCGGGCGTGTTCCATGTAGTCGCGTGGCTCGCGCTCTTCGCCGCGCGCGACGGCCTCGCCGCGCAGGGCGGCGGCCTCGGCCCCGGCCTCGCGGCGCTGCACCTCTTCACGCTCGGCGTGCTCGCCACCACGGCGATCGGCGCGAGCCTGCAGCTGCTGCCGATCGCGACGCGCCAGCCGGTGGTATCGGTGCGCGCCGCCAAGGCGCTGTGGTGGCTGCTGGTGCCGGGCATTGCGGTGTTCTCGGCCGGCGTGGCGGTCGGCCCGCTGTGGCTCGCCTTCGCCGGCGCCGCCGGCGTGGTGGGCGGCCTCTTCGTCTACGCGGTGCTGCTCTGGGCCAACCTGCGGCGCGCGCGCGGCATGAAACTCGTCGTGGCGCACGCATGGGCGGCGCTCGCGGCGCTGGTGGGCCTTGCGCTCTCCGGCGCCACGCTCCTCGCGCACTACCAGACCGGCCTGCTGCACGACTATCGCGGCACCGCGATCCTGCACCTGGTGCTCGCCGCCTACGGCTTCATGGGCCTGCTGTCGATCGGCTTCTCGGACCTGCTGGTGCCGATGCTCGCGATGTCGCCCGCGCCCGGCAAGCGGGGCGGCGCGTGGGTGCTCGGCGTCGGCGCCGGGTCGCTGGTGCTCGCGGTCGCGCTCGTGCTGTTCGGCGCGCCGCGCGGCGCACTCGCGATCCCCGCGCTCGCCGGCGCCGCGGCCGCGGTCGCGCACGGCGTGCGCCTCGTGCTCGTGCTGCGTCGGCGCCACCAGCGCGCGCACGTGCGCTGGCTGTGGCTGCTCGGCGCAAGCTGGGTGCTGCTGCCGGCAAGCCTGGTCGCCGCGGCATTGCTTGCGCTCGAGGCACCGGTGCCGCACCTGCCCGCGCTGTTCGCGCTGCTGCTGGTGCCCGGATGGCTGCTGACGCTGCTCCTCGGCATCCTGCAGCGCGTCGCGCCCTTCCTCGCCTCGGTCCACGCGGCCGCGCGCGTCAAGCCGGCGCCGACGCCCTCGTCGCTCACCGCCGAGCGCCCGCTCGACGCCCACGCCGCCTGCCACGGCCTCGCGCTGGTGCTGCTGGCGGCGGGCATCGCGCTCGGCCAGGCCCCGCTGGTCGCCGCCGGCGCGCTCGCCGGCCTCGCCGGGGCCGCGGCCTACGCCGGCTTCCTAGGCACGCTGATGCTGCGGCTGGCGCGCCTCGCGCCCCGCGCGCCAGCTTGAGCGACAGCCTTGACCGCGGGAGCCTAATTCGGTAATGTCGTACCGAATTACCCCTTAAGCCCGCCGCCCATGGACTACGAGCGCCAGATCGCCCGCCGCCTGCACCAGGAACACCTCGCCAGCCTCGGCCTGCTGGCGCGCCTCGAGGCCGCCATCGCCCGCCCCAAGGCGCCCGCCGCCGGCGACCGCGCCTGGGCCGACCTCGCGCGCGCCACCTGCGCCGCCTTCGCGGAAGAAGTGGAGCGCCACTTCGCCTTCGAGGAAGCCGAGCTCTTCCCGCGCCTGGCGGAGGCCGGCGAGCCCGGCATCGGCCTGCTGCTGTCGGAGGAGCACGAGACGATCCGCGCCTGCGGCACCGCGCTCGCGACGCTGCTACGCGGCTCGCTCGCCGACGCCGCGCCGTCCTGGAGTACGCTACGCACGACGGGCCTGGAGTACGTCGAGCGCATGCAGGGCCACATCCAGAAGGAAGAGATGGGCCTGCTGCCGATGATCGAGGACCTGGTCGACGCGGCGACCGACGAGTCGCTCGCGCTCGCCTACGCCGGATAGAGGAGGAAGCCATGACCGCCACGACCCCCACCGCCGCCGCGACCCGCGTGCGACGGCTCGCCCGCGAGGACCTCGACGCGGTCGTCTCGATCGACGCCGCGATCGTCGGCCGCACGCGCCGCGCCTACTTCGAGCGGCGCCTCGCCGCGGCGCTGCGCCAGCCCGAGGTGCACGTGCAGTTCGCGCTCGAGGAGGACGGCGCGTTCCGCGGCCACGTGCTCGGCCGCGTGCTCGAAGGCGAGTTCGGCCGCTCGCGGCCCGCGCTGCGGCTGGAGGTGATCAGCGTCGACCCGAAGGCGTCGAGCCGCGGCCTCGGCCGCGCGCTGCACGCGGCGATCGAGGCCGAGGCAAGGAAGCGCGGCATCTCCGAGCTGCGCACCGCGTCCTCGTGGCGCGACCACGCGATGCTGCGGTTCCTCTCCGCGATGGGCTACCAGCTGGCGCCGGCGCTGATCGCCGAATGCGCGGTGCAGGGCGGCCGGCAG
>CAZTXP010000082.1:0-13148 GCA_964617355.1 uncultured Enterobacteriaceae bacterium | reverse complement strand
GCAGCGCGAGCGGCAGCACGTAGCGCAAGGCCGTGTCCCTCGCGCGGTCTTCGCGTCCGGCTACCTCGTTCCACGCGTCGGCCGGATGCACGAGCATCCGCCACGCGAGGGCGGCGGTATTCACGCCACGCTGCGCAGGCGGGGTCGACCCGACTCCAGCAACGGGAACGCCGCCCGGAATACCGACCCCTTGCCTCGCGGATTCGCCTCCAGCCGCACGCTGCCGCCATGCAGCGCGGCGATCTCGCGGACGATCGACAGGCCTAGGCCCGATCCCTCGGCGCCGGTGCCGAGCACCCGGTAGAAACGCTCGAACACCAGTTCGCGCTCCGCGGGCGGCACGCCGATCCCGGAGTCCTCCACCGCCAGTTCGACGATGTCGTCGCCCGACAGCCGTACCAGCACCTCGCCGCCCGGCTCGGTAAAGCGGATCGCGTTATCCAGCAGGTTCGCGAGCAGTTCGCGCAGCAGCGCGGCATTCGCCCGCACGAGGCGCGGCGCGTCCGGCGCCTCGAAGCCGAGCACGATGCCGCGGTCGACCGCCTTCGGGTACCACTCCCGCACGATTTCCCGCGCGAGCGCTACCAGGTCCTCGGGCGCCATGGGTGACGGCGCATCGCGTTCCGCGCGCGCGAGCGCGAGGAGCTGACTGACAAGGCGCGACGCGCGATCCGCCCCGGCCGCGATCTGGCGCACGGCATGCTCGACGCCGGCTCCGTCCCCGTCCCGCAGCGCGAGCTCGGCCTGGGTCTTCAGTCCGGCGAGCGGCGTCCGCATCTGGTGCGCGGCGTCCGCGACGAAGCGCTGGCGAGCGCGCAGGCTCGCGTCGAGGCGCGCCATCAGCTCGTTGATCGAGTCGATGAACGGACGCACTTCCTCGGGCGCGCGCAGCGGGTCGATCGGCGAAAGGTCCTGCGGCACGCGCGATCGAATGCGCCGGCGCAGTTCGTCCAGCGGCTCGATGCCCTTGGACAGCCCGAAGGACACGAGCAGCAGCGCAAGCGGCAGGATGAGGAACTGCGACATCAGCACCGCGCTCGAGATGTCGCTGGCCAGCGCGATGCGCTTGTCCTCGCCTTCCGCGACCTGGACGAGCACGGCACCCGTGACGCCGACCGGCTGGGCGAACAGGTAGCCAACCCTGAACTCGCGCCCGTCGAGGAACTCGTTGCGGAAATAGACGCGGCCTGGCTCGAGTTCCGGCGTGAACTCCGCGTTGGGAAGCGCGCGGTCGCCATCGAGCACCTCGCCCCTCAGCCCGCGCACCTGGTAGCGGCTGTCGTCGGTGCCCCGCGCAAGCAGCATCGCTTGCGCGGCGCGCGGCAGGGCGACCACCGGCCGGCCGCGCTCGGAACCCACCTGGCGCGCGATCGCGACCGCGCTGTCGGCAAGCTCGCGGTCATAGGCCCTGCTCGCCACCGAGTACGCAATCGCGTACTCGATCGCCATGCTGATCGGCCAGAGAATGAGGAAGGGCACCAGCATCCAGTCGACGATTTCGCCGAACAGCGAACGCTGGCGGTGGTGGGGATCAGTGGCCAGCGGGTTTTTCAAGGCTGTATCCCAGTCCCCGGACCGTGAGGATGCGCACCCCGCCCGGCTCGAGCTTCTTGCGCAGCCGGTGCACGTAGACCTCGATCGCGTTCGTGCTGACCTCCTCGCCCCATTCGCACAGGTGGCCGACGAGCTGGTCCTTCGACACGAGGCGGCCGGTTCGCTGCAGGAACATCTCCAGCAGGCTGACCTCCCGCGCCGAGAGCTCGAGGGGCTTCTCGTTCAGCGTCGCCACGCGCCCGACCTGGTCGTAGGTCAGGGTCCCGTGCCGGACGAGCGACGAAGCCCCGGACATCCCGCGGCGCGTCAGCGCGCGCACGCGCGCCTCGAGTTCGGCGAGGTCGAAGGGCTTGGCGAGATAATCGTCGGCTCCCGCGTCGAGGCCGCTCACGCGGTCGCTCACGCCATCGAGTGCGGTGAGGATCAGCACCGGGATGCGCGACTCGCGTGCACGCAGCTTCCTGAGAACGTCGAGGCCGGGGACCTTGGGCAGGCCCAGGTCGAGGATCAGCAGGTCGAACGCGTTCGCTGCAAGGGCCGCCTCGGCCTCCGCGCCGTTCTGCACCCAGTCGACCGCATAGCCGCCTTGGCGCAAGCCGCGCGTAAGGCCGTCGGCCAGGATCGGATCGTCCTCCGCGACCAGAATCCGCATCACCCCCTCCTCAAGCGAGTGTAATACGGAGAGGAGAAAAGAAAAGGGGCGCCGCGAGGCGCCCCTTTGCAGGACCTGAGGGAGGGGAGCACGAGGGAGAACCGCAGGTTCCCCTCGTTCCCTTGCCCTTCGGATGCGCAACTCCGCAACGCGGAGTTACATATCCATGCCGTCCATGCCGCCCATGCCGCCCATGCCGCCGGGCATGCCGCCGGCGCCGCCCTTCTTCTCTTCCACCAGTTCCGCGACCATCGCGTCGGTGGTGAGCATCAGGCCGGCGACGGACGCCGCGTTCTGCAGCGCGGTGCGCGACACCTTGGTCGGGTCGATCACGCCCATCTCGACCATGTCGCCGTACTCCTCGGTCTGGGCGTTGAAGCCGAAGTTGCCCTTGCCCTCGGAGACCTTGTTGATGACGACCGAGGCCTCGGCGCCGCAGTTGGCGACGATCTGGCGCAGCGGCTCTTCCAGCGCGCGGAGCACGATCTTCACGCCGGCTTCCTGGTCGTGGTTGTCGCACTTCAGCTTGGCGAGGGTCGAGCGCGCGCGCAGGAACGCCACGCCGCCGCCGGGAACCACGCCCTCTTCCACCGCGGCGCGGGTCGCGTGCAGCGCGTCCTCGACGCGGGCCTTCTTCTCCTTCATCTCGACTTCCGTCGCCGCGCCGACCTTGATCAGCGCCACGCCGCCGGCGAGCTTCGCCACGCGCTCCTGGAGCTTCTCGCGATCGTAGTCGCTGGTCGCTTCCTCGATCTGCACGCGGATCTGCTTCACGCGGCCCTCGATGGCTTTCTTGTCGCCGTGGCCGTCGATGATCGTCGTGTTCTCCTTGCCCGACTCGATCTTCTTCGCGCGGCCGAGGTCCTTCAGCGTGGCGTTCTCGAGCTTGAGGCCGAGTTCCTCGCTGATCACCGTGCCGCCGGTGAGGATCGCCATGTCCTCCAGCATCGCCTTGCGACGATCGCCGAAGCCCGGGGCCTTGACGGCGACGGTCTTGAGGATGCCGCGGATGTTGTTCACCACGAGCGTGGCGAGCGCCTCGCCTTCGACTTCCTCGGCGATGATCAAGAGCGGCTTGCCGGCCTTCGCGACCTGCTCGAGCAGCGGCAGGAGTTCGCGGATCGAGGAGATCTTCTTGTCGTACAGGAGGATGAACGGATCATCCAGGACGGCGATCTGCTTCTCGGGATTGTTGATGAAGTACGGCGAGAGATACCCTCGGTCGAACTGCATGCCCTCGACGACGTCGAGCTCGTTGTTGAGCGACTTGCCGTCCTCGACCGTGATCACGCCTTCCTTGCCGACCTTGTCCATCGCCTCGGCGATGATCTTGCCGACGTCGGCGTCGGAGTTGGCCGAGATCGAGCCGACCTGGGCGATTTCCTTCGAGGTCGTGCAGGGCTTGGAGATCTTCTTCAGTTCCTCGGTCACCGCGCCGACGGCCTTGTCGATGCCGCGCTTCAAGTCCATCGGGTTCATGCCGGCGGCCACGTACTTCATGCCTTCGCGCACGATCGACTGCGCCAGCACGGTGGCGGTGGTAGTGCCGTCGCCGGCGACGTCCGAGGTCTTGGACGCGACTTCCTTGACCATCTGCGCGCCCATGTTCTCGAACTTGTCCTTCAGCTCGATCTCCTTGGCGACCGAGACGCCGTCCTTGGTGACCGTCGGGGCGCCGAACGAGCGCTCGAGCACGACGTTGCGGCCCTTCGGGCCGAGGGTGACCTTGACCGCGTCGGCCAGGATGTTCAGGCCGTGGACCATGCGCACGCGCGCGTGGTCGTGGAAACGTACCTCTTTGGCAGGCATTGCTGCGTTCTCCTGATGTCGTTCTGTATGGGGATTGGGTGGGAACGGCGCTCGATTACTCGATCACGCCCATGAGGTCTTCCTCGCGCATCACGAGGAGTTCCTCGCCCTTGACCTTCACGGTCTGGCCGGAGTACTTGCCGAACAGCACCTTGTCGCCGACCTTCACGTCGAGCGGGATCAGCTTGCCGCTCTCGTCCTTCTTGCCCTTGCCGACGGCGACGATCTCGCCCTGGTCGGGCTTCTCGGCGGCGGTGTCGGGAATGACGATGCCACCGGCGGACTTGCGCTCTTCCTCGATGCGCTTGACGATCACGCGGTCGTGCAGCGGACGGATCTTCATACGTAACTCCATCTTCAAAGTTGGTTGCTTCACCGGCCGGGGAACCCGGCCGCCCGAATCCCGGGAGTGCCGCGGCGGAACGCCGTCTTGTTAGCACTCACCGATTGCGAGTGCTAATAATAGCGGCCGACAGTCCCCGTTTCAAGCCCCTCCACTCATCCGACAGGAATCGAACGTGAGCGCCCGCTCACACCGGATCCTGCACCCGATACCCTAGAATCCTCAGCATGTTACGAATGCTCCGAAAGCTGGTGCTGCTGGCCCTGACCCCGGCCGTCGCCGCCGCCCAGAACGGCATGCCCGAGCCGGTCGCCCAGGCGTTGCGCGCCGCAGGAATCCCGACCACGTCGGTTGGGCTGGTCGTCCAGGAGGTCGGTGCGGTCCGCCCGGGCGTGGCCCTGAACGAAGCCCTGCCGCTCAATCCCGCGTCGGTCATGAAGCTGGTCACGACCTACGCGGGCCTCGAGATCCTCGGCCCGGCCTATCGCTGGAAGACCGAGGCCTACGCCGCCGGCCCGGTGGCGAAC
Organism: uncultured Enterobacteriaceae bacterium; assembly: GCA_964617355.1. GTDB lineage: Bacteria > Pseudomonadota > Gammaproteobacteria > Burkholderiales > SG8-39 > CAZTDU01. The sequence goes on along the minus strand of CAZTXP010000082.1, from coordinate 8,263 downwards.
GACGTGCTGTCCGGCGACCTCGTGCTGAAGGGCTACGGCGACCCCAAGCTCGTGCTCGAGGATTTCTGGCTGCTGCTGAAAAACATCCGCGAGCGCGGCGTGCGCGAAGTGCGCGGCGACCTCGTCCTCGATCGCACGTATTTCGCGCAGGCCGACTACGACCCGGCGCGTTTCGACGCCGAGCCGCTGCGGCCGTACAACGTCGGCCCGGATGCGCTGCTGGTGAACTTCAAGGCAGTGCGCTTCCAGTTCGTGCCCCAGCCCGAGTCGGGCAGCGTGCGCATCGTCGCCGAGCCCAGGCCGCACCCGCTCGAGGTGGTCAACGTCCTGAAGCTCTCGAACGCGCCCTGCGGCGACTGGCGCCGCGACCTGCGGCCCGACTTCCAGCCGGCGGCGGCAGGGCGACCGGCGTTCAACGCGATCTTCACCGGCAGCTACCCCGCGAGCTGCGGCGAGAAGGACTGGAACATCGCGCTCTTCAACCACGCGAACTACGTCGGCGGGCTGTTCCGCCAGCTCTGGGAAGAATCCGGCGGGGCGTGGGCGGGCAGCGTGAAGAGCGAACGCATGCCGGCGAACGCGCGCCTGATCTACTCGCAACCCTCGCGGCCCCTGACCGAGATCGTGCGCGACATCAACAAGTTCTCGAACAACGTCATGGCGCGCCAGCTGTACCTGACGCTCGCCGCCGAGGCGACGAAGCAACCCGCGCGCACCGACGCCGCGCTGCAGGCGGTGCGCTCGTGGCTGTCGCAGAAGGGCCTCGAGATGCCGGAACTCGTGATCGAGAACGGCTCGGGCCTGTCGCGCGTCGAGCGCATCAGCGCGCAGAGCCTCTCGCGCCTCCTAGTGTCGGCGTTCCAGAGCGCGTCGATGCCGGAGTTCATGGCCTCGATGCCGCTGGTCGCGGTCGACGGCACCATGCGCCGGCGCCTCAAGGGCGAAGGCGTCGCGGGACAGGCGCACATCAAGACCGGGACGCTGGCCGACGTGCGCGCGATCGGCGGCTACGTGCTCGACCGCAATGGACGACGGCAGGTGGTGGCGATGATGATCAACCACCCGAACGCGGGCAACGCGATGCCGGCGATCGAGGCGCTGCTGCGCTGGGTGCACGACCGGTAGGCGTCGGCGCGATGAGCCACCTCCAGCAACTGATCTACTTCGCCTCGATCGCGCGGCGCTTCCCGCGCTATTTCGAGGGCGTGCGGGTGCTGGAGATCGGCAGCCTGAACATCAACGGCTCGATCCGCCAGTTCTTCCGCGGCTGCGAGTACCTCGGTGTCGACCTCGGCCCGGGGCCGGACGTCGACCTCGTCTGCGCGGGGCAGGACCTCGCGCTCCCGGACGCATCCTTCGACGTCACTTGCTCGACGGAATGCTTCGAGCACAACCCGCACTGGCGGGAAACCTTCGCGAACATGATCCGCATGACGCGGCCGGGCGGCATGGTCTGCGTCACCTGCGCCACCGAGGGGCGGCCCGAGCACGGCACGCGCCGCACTACGCCGACGGATTCGCCGTTCACGTCCGTGGATTCCGACTATTACCGCAACCTCGTCGCGGACGATTTTCGCCAGGCGCTGGATCTGGACGCGGCGTTCGCGTGGCACGAATTCCACGTCGACCACTCGTCGTTCGACCTCTATTTCTGCGGCCTGCGGCCGCCACTGCCGGCCGACCTTGGGAAGGCGCAGCTGTACCCGGCGCCCGAGGACTACCCGCGAGTCGTTTCAGTCAGCTAGCTCGCCGCGCCGAGCAGCTTCGACCAGACCCGAAGCCGCGCCTCGATGTACGCGCGCACCGCAGCGCGGTCCTCGCCGTACCTCGGACGATCATCGAGCGACAGCGCCCGTTCGCCGGCCGCCAGCCCCGCGCGGCCCTCGCCCGCAGTCATCACGACATCCGAATAGCCGTGCAGGATCGGCTCCAGCACCTGCACTTCGCGATTGGCCAGGTCCGGATACCAGTGGCGCAGCAGGCGACGCCGGATCGGCGCCACGGCCGCGCGCATGGCATCGAGGTCGCGCGAGTTCTGCGCACGATGGATGCGATAGCGCGTCACCACCTGCGGCAGGTTTGCGAAGCGCGCGCCGGCGGCCATGGCGTCCACCCAGAGCCCGTAGTCGTCCGCGGGCGGCGAGTACGGCCGATGCACCAGCCGGTGCTCGCGAAAGAACGCGAGCCGAAGGCAAGCCGTCGGGTTGGCGAAGTGGTCGGTCGCGGGCAGGAGGCGCGCCTTGATCGCCGCATCGTCGTTCGGCGCGCGCGATTGCGCGGGCGGGGTGTCGCCGAAGAACAGCATGTTGCCGCCGAGGACGTGCACGCCCGGTTCGCGCTCCATGAAGTCGAGCTGCCATTGCAGCCGGTCCGGCAACGCCAGGTCGTCCTGGTCCAGGCGGAGCAGGTATTGCCCGCGCGCCAGCCGCAATGCCAGATTCGAGGCCTGCGCGACGCCCAGGTTCGCGGGATTGCGTACCAAACGCACCCGTGGGTCCCGCGCCGCCTGCTCGAGGATGTGCGCACTGCCATCGCTCGACGCATCGTCCACCAGCAATAGTTCGAAGGACGCGGTCGTGCGCTGCGAGAGGATCGACTCGATCGCCTCGGTGACGTAGGCCTCGCCGTTGTGGACCGGGATGAAGAAGGTCGCCAGGGGATCGGACCCGACCCGCACCGCGGGCGCCTCCCGCGCGGCGCTGGCCGGGTTGCCGACCGGCTCGACCAGCACGGTCATGCGTCCGTCGAGGATCGCGCGGGCAAAGGGCACGGATACGTCCCCGCGAAGCACGCCCGCGGCGACGGAACCTTCATATCGGCAGCCCGAGACCGGTTCGCCACGCTCGGCGTGCACCAGCATCCAGCGCACCCGTGCGTCATCGGCATAGGCGACGGGGACCTCGAACGAGCGCCCGACGTCGCCGACGTGGAAATCCTCGGAGCGCTCTCCACCGGGGAAGGGCCGGGCATCCGGGAACCCGAATACCGAATCGTGCTGTAGCACGCTGCGCCGGGCGTAGGGCCAGATCCGCTCCCGCAGGAACACCTGGTCGGCGAAGCGGCCGAAGGCGCCCGCGCCGCGCGCGAACTCGCGGATCCACGGTGCGATCGGCGGCAAGCCGCCTCGCGCGACGCCCCACATCCCGGCAAGCAGCAACTCGGTATGCGAGCCCCAGTCGCGCATCGCGTGGAAGTAGCGGTCGCTGTCGAGCCACTCGGCCACCGCCGCAGCCTCGCGCTCGCCGATCGGCGCGTCGGCGTCGCGCAGCAACACGCGATCAAGCCCGGGTTCATCGCAGGCAAGAAAGCGCCACATCGTCCCCGGCATCTCGCTGGCGAAGGCCGTCGTGTCGACGATGGTCGCGCCAGCCAGCCGCAGGCACTCGAGCACCTCCACCGGGACGGTGGCATCGGCGTAGACCCGTAGATGCCAGCCCGGCAGCCAGCGCGACAGCTCGCGCGCCGTGAGGATCGCCTGCTCGCAATACACGCTGGCGTTGCCGAAGAGCGACACGCACACCGCATTGCGCGACGGGCTGCCCGTATCGAAACGCCGGGGAGGAGACGTCAACGGCCATGCGTCCGCCGGCAACCGCGGGATCTGCGCGTCGCGCACGCGAAGCGCCTCGCGTCCATGCTCGACGGCCGCCGAATGCTCGCCGAGCATCCATAGCGAATGCGCCAGGGCGTCCAGGGAAGCCAGGTGACCGGGATCCGAGGCCAGCACGAGCCGGCCGTGCGCGACCGCGTCGCGCCAGCGTCCGAGGGCATGGCTGAGGGAGACCGCGCGTTCGCGCTCGCGGAGATCCGACGGATCGGCGCGCAGGCGATCCTCCGCGAGGCGCAGCCAGCGCTCATGCCGGGCGACGTCCTGCGCCGCAAGCATCTACAGGTTCAGGTCCTTCCACATCGCGTCGACGCGCCGCTTCACCTCGGCGTCCATCGCGATCGGCTTGCCCCACTCGCGCTGCGTCTCGCCGGGCCACTTGTTGGTGGCGTCGATACCCATCTTCGAGCCGAGTCCCGACACCGGGCTCGCGAAGTCGAGGTAGTCGATCGGCGTGTTCTCGGCGATCAGCGTGTCGCGCGCCGGATCGACGCGCGTGGTGATCGCCCAGATCACTTCCTTCCAGTCGCGGATGTCGATGTCGTCGTCCACGACGACGATGAACTTGGTGTACATGAACTGCCGCAGGAAGCTCCAGACGCCGAACATCACGCGCTTGGCGTGGCCCGGGTACTGCTTCTTCAGGCTGACCACCGCGAGACGGTACGAGCAGCCCTCGGGCGGCAGGTAGAAGTCCGCGATCTCCGGGAACTGCTTCACGAGCAGCGGCACGAACACCTCGTTCAGCGCGACGCCGAGCATCGCCGGCTCGTCGGGCGGCTTGCCGGTATAGGTGCCGTGGTAGATCGGGTCGCGGCGCATGGTGATGCGCTCGATGGTGAACACCGGGAAGCGATCCTGCTCGTTGTAGTAGCCGGTGTGGTCGCCGAAGGGTCCTTCCAGCGCCATCTCGCCCGGGTGGATCGCGCCTTCCAGCACGATCTCGGCGGAGGCCGGCACCTGCAGGTCGTTGCCGAGGCACTTCGCCACGCCGGTGCGCGAGCCGCGCAGCAGGCCCGCGAACTGGTATTCGCCGAGCGCATCGGGCACTGGCGTCACCGCGGCGAGCAGCGTCGCCGGATCGGCGCCGAGCGCGACCGCGACCGGGAAAGGCTTGCCGGGATGCGCGATCGAATGCTCGCGGAAGTCGAGCGCGCCGCCGCGATGCGCGAGCCAGCGCATGATCACCTTGTTCGGCGCGATCACCTGCTGGCGGTAGATGCCGAGGTTCTGGCGCGGCTTGGACGGCCCGCGCGTCACGGTGAGGCCCCAGGTGATGAGCGGCCCCGCGTCGCCGGGCCAGCAGGTCTGAACCGGGAACCTCGAGAGGTCGACCTCCTTGCCCTCGAGCACCACGGACTGGCAAGGCGCGCCGTCGATCGTTTTCGGCGCCATGTCGAGCACCTTGGAGGCGAGCTCCTTCAGGCGCGGCAGCTTCTCCCAGACGTCGCGCAGGCCGCGCGGCGGGTCGGGCTCCTTCAGCGCCGCGAGCAGGCGGCCGATGTCGCGCAGCGCGGCCGCGTCCTCCGCGCCCATGCCGAGCGCGACGCGGCGCACCGTGCCGAAGAGATTCGCGAGCACCGGCATCGAGTGTCCCGCCGGCTTCTCGAACAGGATCGCGGGCCCGCCCGCGCGCAGCACGCGGTCGCAGACCTCGGTCATCTCGAGGAGCGGCGATACCGGTGCCGCCACGCGCTTCAGTTCGCCCATTGACTCGAGGCGCGAGACGAAATCCCGCAGGTCGGCGTACTTCACGGCTCAGCCCGAGAGCTCGGCGAGGCGCCCCGACAGCGACTCGGCGAACTCCATCAGCGCGCGGTCGCGGCCGCGCACGAGGTACTCGCGCTCGACGCCGCCCACCACGAGCGTGAGGATCGTGCGTCCCCAGCCGTAAAGCGCCAGCTGCGCGAGCGCGATCAATCCCGCGACCCATGCGATCGAGGGCAACGTGCCCGCGCCGCGTTCGATGCCGCGGAACACCTGCTGCAGCGCCGCCGTGGTGCCATTGCCGCCATCGCGCTTCGCCTGCTCGGCGACCTCGTCCGAGGCCTTTTGCGCCACCGCCTGCAGCGGCGACGCGAGGAACGCGAGCAGCAGCGTGACGACGAAGAAGATCACCGCCCACTTCAAGCGCTGGCCGTCGCGCGAGAACTCGATGCGCACCGCGGCGACGTGCGCGAGCGGCATGTGCTCTACCACCGAGCCGCCGTCGTGCAGCAGCCGCCCGGGATAGAGCGTCAGGTGCGTGCCGCGCCACTCGCCGCTGGCGAAGCGATGCTCGGTGATCGGGACGCCGGGCTGCATCAGGCGTAGGACGCGGCGATGCCGGCGAAGATCGCCGCGCCGAGCCAGTTGTTGTGCCGGAACGCGCGGAAGCATCCTTCGCGCGTGCGGCCGCGGATCATGGTCCAGTGCCACAGCGCGATCAGGCCAGCGGTAGCAAGGCCCGCGTAGTACGGCCAGCGCAGGCGCAACGCGCCGCCCAGCCAGGTGAGGATCGCCAGCATCGCCGCATAGCTTGCCATGACCGCGGCCACGTCCCAGCGCCCGAAGGTCAGCGCGGAGGTGCGGATGCCGATCTTCGCGTCGTCGTCGCGGTCCACCATCGCGTACTCGGTATCGTAGGCGATCGACCAGAACACGTTCGCGGCGAGCAGCGCCCAGCACGCCTCGGGGAGCCTTTCCTCCACCGCGGCATAGGCCATCGGGATGCCGAAGCCGAACGCGATGCCGAGGTAAGCCTGCGGCAGCGCGAAGAAGCGCTTGGTGAACGGATACGACACCGCGACCGCGAGCGCGACGAAGGACAGCAGGATCGCCATGCGGTTCAGGAACAGCACCAGCCCGAACGCGGCAAGCGCGAGCACGGCCGCCACTGCAAGCGCTTCCCATGGCGCGATCTCGCGCGCAGCGAGCGGCCGATCCCTGGTGCGTTCGACGTGCGGATCGTAGTTGCGGTCCGCCCAGTCGTTCACCGCGCAGCCGGCCGAGCGCATGAGCAGGGTGCCGAGGACGAAGACCGCGAGGAGTTCCAGCCCCGGCCAGCCGCGCATCGAGAGCCACAGCGCCCACAGCGTCGGCCACAGGAGGAGCAGCGTGCCGATCGGCTTGTCGAGGCGCACCAGCCGCTCGTAGGCATCGAGGCGGCGGATCACGGCTTGCAGTCGCGTGGCGGGTACGGAAGCCATCGGGACCACTAGCTTACACTCGGGCATAGTCCTGCCGTCCCGACAGCCAGCGCTCGAGGTGCCGTTTCGCGCGATCCGGCTCGCTCGCGAGCATTTTCTCGGCCGCCTCGCGCGCCGCCCCCAGCAGCGCGCCATCGGACTCGAGGTCGGCGAAGCGCAGCATCGGCGCGCCGCTCTGGCGCTCGCCGAGCACCTCGCCCGGGCCGCGGATCTCGAGGTCGCGACGCGCCACCTCGAAGCCGTCGGCATTCTCGAAGATCACCTTCAGGCGCGCACGCGCCGCGACCGACAGCGGGTGCGCGTAGAGCAGGATGCAGACGCTCTCGCGGCTGCCGCGCCCGACGCGGCCGCGCAACTGGTGCAATTGCGCGAGGCCGAAGCGCTCGGCGTGCTCGATCACCATGAGCGAGGCGTTCGGCACGTCGACGCCGACCTCGATCACGGTCGTCGAGACAAGAAGCGCGATACGGCCGGCCGAGAAGTCCTTCATCACCTGCGCCTTCTCGGCCGCAGGCATGCGCCCATGCAGCAGGCCGACGCCGATCGAAGGAAACGCGGCGCGCATCTCCTCGTAGGCGTCGAGCGCGGGCTGCAGGTCGAGCTCCTCGGATTCCTCGATCAGCGGGCACACCCAGTACGCCTGCCCGCCGTCGGCGCAAGCCTCGCGGATGCGCGCGAGCACCTCGGCGCGGCGCGCGTTCGACACCAGCCGCGTGGCGACCGGTCGCCGGCCGGGCGGCAGCGCGTCGATCACCGACACGTCGAGGTCGGCGTAGTAGCTCATCGACAGCGTGCGCGGGATCGGCGTCGCGCTCATCATCAGCTGGTGCGGCATCGTGCCGTCGAGGGCCTTGCGCCGCAGCGCGAGCCGCTGCTGCACGCCGAAGCGGTGCTGCTCGTCGACCACCGCGAGCCCGAGTCGCGCGAACTCGACGCCCTGCTGGAAGATCGCGTGCGTGCCGACATCGAGACGGCGACGCGGAATGAACTGCTCTTCTCCATGGGCAGGAACTTCGAGATGCGGCTGTTGTTCACCCAGGCGCAGGCGATGCAATACGGCTCGCACATGGCCCGGCAGCTCCGCGAAACAGAGGACAACGCCGAGCGAAAAGCATACCTCGACGGCGTCGTGAAGCAATGGGATGAGTTTTACCAGCGCGTTATGAAGCTGTTGCTGCCGAAGGAGTAAAAATCGCAGTCGCTACCCATCCGCGCGAAACGGCGATGCCGGCAAGCCTGCCTTGTTGCAGAGGTTGCAGACGGGGTTGTTAGCCCATCCGTAACGCACGGCCACGGGCTTCGTGATCTTGTCGTTCCAAACGAGGACCGTTTCGTTGTCGATCTTCGCGTTGGCCCAGACGAACTTTCTGTTCTCGCCCGCGATGGCAAAGCCGGTCAACTCCCCGCCCTTGGCAACAAGCCCGCCTTCCACGTGCTTGAACCGTAGACGCATCTTGTTTCCCTCCAC
>CAZTXP010000081.1:0-33385 GCA_964617355.1 uncultured Enterobacteriaceae bacterium | reverse complement strand
AGGTTCTCGAAGAGGATCTTGTTCTTCGAGGTCTCCGGCGACTCGCCGTTGACCTTGTCGACCTTCACCAGCGCGAAGTAGCGTTCGCCATCCTTCGGCGTGCGGATCTCGCCCTCGATCGAGTCGCCGGTGTGCAGGTTGAAGCGGCGGATCTGCGACGGCGAGACATAGATGTCGTCGGTGCTGGCGAGGTACGAAGTGTCCGGCGATCGCAGGAAGCCGAAGCCGTCGGGCAGCACCTCGAGCGTGCCGTCGCCGAAGATCGCCTCGCCCTTCTTCGCCTGGTTCTTCAGCAGCGCGAAGATCAGTTCCTGCTTGCGCAGCCGGTTGGCGTTCTCGATCTGGTTCGCGACCGCCTGGTCGACGAGTTCGGTGACGTGCAGGGATTTCAGTTCGGAGAGATGCATGGATGGACGACTGCCTCGGGCGCGGTGGGCCGCGCGAATTCTTGTCAGGGTTGGTGCCGGCCTCCCGGGGGTCGCGGACGACGCGAACCGCTGGGACCTGAATCGGGGGAGCCGGTAAAGCCGCTGCGCCCGGACCGGGCGCAGCTAGGACTTCAGAGGGTAAGGAGTTTAGATGTTGCTGTCAAGGAAGGCCGTGAGCTGGCCCTTGGTGAGCGCGCCTACGCGCGTCGCCTCGACGTTGCCATTCTTGAACAGCATCAGCGTCGGGATCCCGCGGATGCCGAACTTCGCCGGCACCATCTTGTTCTCGTCGACATTGATCTTCGCCACCTTCACGCGGCCATGGTACTCGGTGGCCACCTGGTCGAGGATCGGCGCGATCGACTTGCAGGGGCCGCACCACTCGGCCCAGTAGTCCACCAGAACCGGGACATCGGATTTCAGGACGGCCGGCTCGAACGAGTCGTCCGTCACGTGCTGGATATCGCTACTGCTCATGGCACCTCGGGTTGGGTTTGCTGCAGGAACATCCATTATGGGGTCGCCCGGCGACAATCCCAAGATGGCGTGATAAGCTATTGATTATTATGACCTACGTCGTCACCGAATCGTGCATCAAGTGCAAGTACACCGACTGCGTCGACGTCTGCCCCGTGGATTGCTTCCGCGAGGGGCCGAACATGCTGGTGATCGACCCGGACGAGTGCATCGACTGCACCCTGTGCGTGGCCGAATGCCCGGTCGAGGCGATCTACGCCGAGGATGACGTGCCGGACGCGCAGCGCGAGTTCATCGTCCTGAACGCCGAGCTCGCCAAGGCCTGGAAGCCGATCCTCGAGAGGAAGCCCGCTCCGGCCGACGCCGATGACTGGGCGAAGAAGGAAGGCAAGAAGGGCCTGCTCGAACGCTGAAGGCAGCCGGCATCGGGCCGGTTTTGACGTGGCTCAATAGCGCCCGGGTGCGCCCACGTAGCATGGCCGCATTCCTCCCCATCGGAGACCCGCCATGGCCACCAAGACCATCCTCGTCCACGTCGATCGAGGTCCGCGCAGCGCGGACCGCCTCGACCTCGGCATGAACCTCGCCCAATCGGTCGGCGCGCATTGCGTCGGACTCTTCGCGCTCAGCGCGCAGCGCATCCCGTCGTACGCGCGCGCAGAGGCCGGCGGCATCGTCGCCGAAGCCGAGGCACGTTTCCGCGACGAAGCCGCGACAGCCGCCGAAGCCCTCTTCAAGGCCGCCGTCGCTCGCACCGGCTGCACGCTCGCCGAATGGCGCGTGTCCAAGCGCGACGCGCTCGGCGCGGTCGTCCTCAGCGCCCGCTACGCGGACCTCGTGGTGGTCGGCCAGCGCGACCCGGAGGCGGACGACGACACCGGCGTCACCGCCGACTTCGTCGACGAACTCGTGCTCGCCGCGGGGCGCCCGGTGCTGGTGCTGCCCTATGCCGGGCGCTTCCCGGTCGTCGGCCGCAACATCCTCGTGGCGTGGAACGCAAGCCGCGAGGCGGCGCGCGCGGTGACCGACGCGATCCCATTGCTGCAGAAGGCGGACAACGTGCAGGTCGTGGCCTTCGATCCGGGCAAGGGCGGTGCCGACCACGGCGACGTGCCCGGTGCCGACATCGGCCTATGGCTGGCGCGCCACGGCGTGAAGGTTCAGGTCGCGCAGCAGAACGGCGCAGGCCTCGACATCGGCGCGCAGATCCTGTCGCGCGCCGCGGACATCGGCGCCGACATGATCGTCATGGGCGCCTACGGCCACTCGCGCATGCGCGAACTGGTGATGGGCGGCGCGACGCGCACGCTGATCCAGTCGATGACCGTGCCGGTCCTGATGTCGCACTAGCCCCGAGGGGAATTGCCGCGCGCGCCCGCCGCGCGCGGCGTCTTGTAGCGGTTGTAGCCCCACAGGTACTGGCCGGGGTTCTCGCGCACCAGCGACTCGATCGCGCGGTTCAGGCGCCGGGTCGGCGTCTCGCCGGGCTCGGCCGGCGGCATGCGCCGCAGGCGCACGACGAAGCCCCTGCCGCCCGCCAGCCGTTCGCCGTAGGCGAGGAGCGTCTCGGTCTCCGGGCGACTGGCGAGTTTCGTCGCCAGCGTCATCGTGTAGGCAGGCCGGCCGAAGAAGTCCGCCCATTCGCCCTCGCCCTCGCCGGGCACTTGGTCGGGCAGCATGCCGACCGCCTCGCCGGCCCGCAACGCCGCGACCAGCTGCCGCACACCCGAGAGGTCCGTCGGCGCGAGCTTCACGTTGCGGCCGGCGCGCCCCTCCTCGATCATCGGCTGCAGGAACGCGAGCTTCGGCGGGCGGTAGAGCACGGTGATCGGGAAGCGTTCTCCCGCGACCTGCGCGAGGATCTCGAAGCAGCCCAGGTGCGGCGTGATGAACACGACGCCGCGGCCCGCGGCGCGCGCCTCGTCGATCAGCGCCTCGCCGTCGATCCCGCGCACCCAGGCGTTCAGTTCCTCGCGCGTGCGCAGCCAGACGCCGGGCAGCTCGAGCAGCATCTTCCCGGCCGACGCGATCGCGGCGCGCCGCGTGGCGCCGTCGGCGAACCCGGCCTGCACGAGGTTCTGCCGCAAGTGCCGCCGATAGGTGGGCGAAGCGAGGTAGAGGATCCAGCCGAGCAGGCCGCCCGCAAGGTGCAGGAGCGGCAGCGGCAGGCGCGCGACGGCGCGAAGGAGGGTCTGCATCGGGAGGCTGCCATGATAAGGCAATGCGTTCCCGAGGCGCTCGCGATCCTAGGGCAACTCCACCGTCACCAGCTTTCCGCCGCATGCCCGCTGGCTGCACTTCGCGAACGGCGCCTGGCCCTCGATCAGCCGGAACACGGATTCCACCGTCACCGTCTGGATGCGGTCGTTCCAGCGCAGTTCGCCGGGATGGTCGTCGAACGCGATGTTCGCCCGGAACATCCGGCCGCCGAGGCGGGTGAACGTGCCGATGCGCAGCTCGGTGGGCTGGTAGCCGCGCAGCTTCAGGTAGGCCTGCGCGGCCTCGCGCGTGTCGATGCGGTTCTCCGGCTCGAGCGCCCGGGCGAGCGTCTCCAGCAGCCAGCCGTTGCTGTTCTGGTACATCGTCGAGAACGGGTACGCGAGCATGCTGTATCGGGCGCCATGCATCCGGCGGGCCTCGGTCCCGGCGAGGATCGCCGGCAGGCGCGAAGCGGCAGGTTCGGGCAGCAGCATGATGCCCGCGACGAGGCGATACGGGTCGTCGAGGAAGAACGCGCCGAGCCCCTCGACGTAGAGATCCGACTCGGCCGTGCCGCACTTGTTCAGCACGTGGACGATGCTCCAGCGTCCGTTCGGATGGTCGCGCATGACGAACGCCATGTGCGAATAGGTGAGCCCGTACTGGTCGAGGTTCTGTCCGGCCCGGGCGATCAGCGCGACCGGCGGGTTCAGTTCCTCCAGCACGGCCTGCACCTGGTTGCCGAGCGCCAGCGCCTTGCCGACCGCATCGGGCTTCGGCGCGACTTCTACGCAGGGGCGGCCGGCCAGTGCCGGTGCGGTCGCCGCGAACAGCAGCGCGGCGGCGAGTGCGCGCATCATGCGCGGCATGTCAGCGAGGCGCCGGCGCCTGCCGCAGCATCGGCGCGGCGTTCTTCGCAGGGACGTAGGCGATGTCCCGCCCGTTGTGGGCGACGTACTGCCCGTTCGCGTCGTTGCGCGAATGCAGCGTGTCGCCGGGCTTCACGCCGGCCTGCTCGAGGGTCGTCTTCGGGATGTCGACGTCCATCTGGCGGCCGGTCTGCCGGTCGGCGACGCGGACGCGTGCGTGCGAGCCCTGCGTGCTCGAGTCGATCGCATGCACCACCATCAGGCTGGGCAGCAGGACGATCCCCGATGTGACGATCACCGAGAGCATCGAAGATGAATCGCTTCCTCGCGTCGACGACTGTGCGTGCGCCGAGGTGGCGTGCAGCGAGGCCGCGAGCAGCGCGGCGAGGGCGTAGGCGGGGAGTCGCATTGCCGGTCGCTCCATGTCGTGGGGGCGACGGCAGTGTGCAAGAGCGCATTGCATGGTGGCAATCCTTCCGGTGCGTGAATATGACATCGCCTACGAGCCCACGTGCACGCTGTAGCGCGCACCGTTGGAGAGGGTGCAGGTGCCGGTGCCCTGGTAGGGCGTGTTCATCAGGTACTCGCACGACATGTACGTGCCGTTGCGGCCGTACGCGTTCGCCACGCCGCGGCGCTCCTGGCTGCCGACGCGCGTCGCTTCGCCGACCAGCGTCTCGCCGTGCATGTTCAGCGCGAAGCGCCCCTTGCCGGTCTGGAGGTTGGTCACGGTGCCGGTCAGCACGCCGGTCGCGTTCGCTTCCTCGTTCACCGGGTACAGGCGCGCGTAGAGCGTCGCCGGCCACGCAGGCGCCGGGGCCGCGGCGGGCGCCTGGGCCGGGTAGGTGGGCGCAGGCGTGACGACGACCACTTCGCCGTTCGGGCCCACCGGAACCGCGTAGCAGCCCGACAGCAGGGCGGCGGTGGCGGCGGCGAGGGTGATCAGCGTACGGTTCTTGTTCTTGGCAGTGTTGTTCATCTGGATCCCTGGACTTCGGTTGGCAGGCACGTCGCCTGCGGGACCCATGCTGAGCGCGTGCCGCTGACGGCTGGCTCACCGATGACTTACCGATCGCTGAATTCTTCGCCGGGAAGAATATCTTCGAAAAAACAGATGCCTAGCGAGTCCTTGGGGACGGATCCGCGAGCGCCCGTGAGGCCTTCTCGGCCCGCTTCAGGACCGCCTCGGCCTCGCCGGCGCGTCCGAGGCGCTGCAGATGCTCCGCGTACTGGCGGTAAAGGGTGTCGGCGTGCGGCTCGCGCTCCAGCGCGTCCTCGAAGAGCGGGGATACGCGATCCTCGAGTCCGGCCGTCGACCAGGCCTGGGCGAGCGAAGCGATGCACCGCAGGAAACGGTTGCGCCAGCGCTCGCGCGGCACGAGAAGCCACGGCTCGTCCGGCTCGTCGGCGAGGAATGGCCCGGCATAGAGCGCGAGCAGTTCGGATTGCGCCTCCTGCAGGCGACGCACGTCGGCGGGCGCCGCGCGGGCCGCATCGTCGACGGCGCGCACCGCGGCGTCGAGCGCGCGCGTATCGGACCAGAGGTATCGCGGGTCCACCGACAGCTTGCCCTCGCTGAGGACGAAGGCGCGTTCTTCCCCCACGTATTTGCGCAGCCGGTGCAGCGCCGTGTTGAACGACTGGTGCGCGGAATCGCCGTCGATGCGCGGCCACAGGGCCTCTGCGACCTTCTCCTCGGCGACGCGCTCGCCGCCGAGCGCGAGCACGACCTTCATCAGGTCGAGGGGCCGCTTCTGGGCCTTCCCGGCGCGGGCGACGTCGGCGCCGGCGCAACGCAGGCGGAATCCGCCGAATGTGCGCACCGAGATCGCCCATGGCCAGCCGTCTTCCGCAAGGGGCGGCGCATGCGGGACGAGGCCGCGGCGCGCGATCACCGTGCGCGCGTACTCGCGTTCGATGCCGTGCTCGAGCGCGGCCGCGCACAGGCGCGCCATCGCATCCCCCCGCCAGCCGAGGAAATGCGCGTAGCCGTACTCGCGGCCGATCTCGAACGCGCGCCGCAGCGCATTCAGGCCGGCGCGCTCGCGCCCGTGGCGCAGCGCGAGGTCGGCGAACGACGCGAGGCAGGTGAATTCGAGGTGCGCGTTCGGGATCGTGCGTGCGAGTTCGCGCACGCGCCGCAGGTTCGACACGCACTTGCGCTCGTCGCCGAGCGCGGCAAGCTGCTGCGCCAGCGACATCCGGCACAGCACCTCGAAGAACGGGCACCCGACCTCGAGGGCGAGCTTCAGCGCCGTCTTCTGCTCGGCGAGGGCGCGGACCGCGTCGCCCTGCTGCGAGGCCTCCCAGGCGCGGAAGTGGTGCAGCAGGCAGAGGTTGAAGCGGCCGGCATGCGGCGCGAGCGCGTCCAGCTGCCGCGGCAGCGTCGCCGGCACGGTGGCGGCGGCGCCGACCAGCGCCCCGTAGCCGTAGACGAGGAGCTGGAACGACCAGGTGCCGATGCCGCTCGACCTGGCGATGTCGAGGCCCTCGCGCATGGCGCGCACGCCCGCCGCGGCGTCGGCGACCAGCATGGCCTGCATGGCCTCGACGTTGCGCAGCGTGATGCGCGAGAACGGCGAGACACCGGGGCCCGCGGCGAGCCGGCGTGCGGCCTCGATCAGCGCGCCGGCTCGCGACTGCATGCCGGTCCAAGTCGCGGTCAGCGCCGCGAGCAGGTTCACGAACATGCGGTGGTTCGGGTCTTCGACCTTCGCGGCGGCCGCGAGCGCGCGCTCGATCCATGTCGGGATGTCGGCCCGGTGCGGCTGCCGTAGCGTCAGCGAGAAGAACATGCTGCACGCGACGCGGGCACCCGCGTCGGGCGCAAGCCCGGGCACGCCGGCGGCGGCGGAGTCGAGTTCCGAGATCCAGCGGTCGAGCAGCGAGAAATCGTCGAGTTCGTAGAGGATCGCGTCCATCGCGCCGGAGCAGGCGAGGATCGTGCCCGCCTGCTCGCCTGCCGCGCGGAAGCCTTCGAACGCCTGCTCGAAGAGCTGCCGGGCTTCGCGGGGCGAAGGCTGCGCGCGCGCCGCGGCGACCCAGTAGACCAGCCACGGCTGCCGCGCGCGCAGTTCCGTCGGCAGGTCCTCGACCCACTGCACCAGCGTCTCGTCCCGGCCCTGCGCGTGCATCGCCGCGGCATGCGCGGTGATGATCCGCGCCGCGTCTTCCCACTCGTGCCCGTCGCGGAACAGCGCGAACGCCTCCTCGACGTAGCCGTGCGCCTCTAGACGCGCAGCGCTGTTGCGCTGCAGGCGCCGCCGCTCCTCCTTCGTGCTCGACGCCGACACGCGCGAGGCGAGGAACTCCCGGAACATCGGGTGGAACTCGAACACGGGTTCCGCGCCGTCGCGGCGCGCGGCGACGAAGTAGTTTCGCCGGTGCAGGTCCTCGAGGATCTCCCCCGCGCCCTCGTCGCCTGCGAGCGCGCCCGCCATCTCGGCGGTCATGCGCGGGAGGTACGCGATGCGCATCAGGAAGCGCTGCACGCGCGGCTCCGACTTCTGCAGGATCTCGCCCGCGAGGTAGTCGAAGATCACCTGCCGCGAGGCCTGGTCCGGCAGCGACGGGATCGGCGTGCCCGGGTCGCGCTGCTCCAGCAGCAGCACGAGGCCGGCCGCCCAGCCCTGCGTGCGCTCGTGCAACTCCGCCACCTCGTCCACGCCGGCGGGCAGTCGCCGCTGCTTCAGCAGGCCGGCCAATTCTTCCTTCGTGAGTCGCAGGTCGTCCCAGTCGAGCACCGCGAGCTGGCCGTTCGCGCGCACGCGCGCGAACGCCGGCGCCGGATCGCCGCGACTGATGATCACGAGGCATCCGTCCGGCGGCATCTCGCGGATCGCCTCGAGCAGGACCTCGTGCATCGGCCCGGGCGTGGCGATCTCGTGGAAGCCGTCGAGCACCACGCAGAACGCATCGCCGAGCCGCGCGAACAGCTCGCGGAAGTAGGTGCGGGCGAACACGCCGACGCCAGCGTGGTACTCGGGCGTCAGCAGCGGAAGCGGCTCGCCGCCATCGGCCGCGGCGAGCCCGAGGTAGTAGAAGAACGTGGCGACGTCGCCGTCGCCGTCGTCGAGCTGGTACCAGAGCGTCGGCAGGCCGCCGCGCTCGACGTAGTCCGAGACGAGGGTCGTCTTGCCGCAGCCTGGCGGCCCGGAGACCCACGCCGCTGCGGCGCGTCGGGCCTCGTCGAGACGGGCGTGCAGGCGGGGTCGCGCGACCGCGCTCGCTGCCGCGGGGCGCGAGATCTTCGCCAGCCGGGCGCGGGCGGGGGCGGACATCGCGCGATTCTAGGTGCGCCCGGGGTCGGCTCAGTCCACAGGTTCGAGCCGCAGCAGCGCGCCGTCGCGCTCGTCGGTGAGCAGGTAGACAAAGCCGTCCGGGCCACTCTTCACGTCGCGGATGCGCGGCACGGCGCCGCGCAGCATGAATTCGTCGGCGACGAAGCGCTCGCCGTCGAGGCGCACGCGGATCAGCGCCTGCCCGCGCAGCGCGCCGACGAGGAGGTCGCCCTTCCACTTCGGGAATCGCTCGCCGGCGTAGAACGCGAGGCCCGAGAGCGCGGGCGAGGGGATCCAGTGCTTCACGGGCTGCTCCATCCCGGGCTTCGCGGTGCCCTCGCCGATCTTCGTGCCGATGCCGTAGTTCACGCCGTAGGTGATCACCGGCCAGCCGTAATTCGCTCCGGCGCGCACGAGGTTCAGCTCGTCACCGCCCTGCGGCCCGTGCTCGATCGCCCACAGCGCGCCGGTGCGCGGGTCGAGCGTCGCGCCCTGCACGTTGCGATGGCCGTACGACCAGATCTCGGGCTTCGCGACCGGCTTGCCGATGAACGGATTGCCCGGCGCGGGCCGGCCGTCCTCGGCGAGGCGCACGATCTTGCCGCCGTGGTCGTCGAGCCGCTGCGCGCGATCCATGTCGCCGCGCTCGCCGAGCGTCACGAACACGCTGCCGTCGCGCGCGAACACGATGCGCGAGCCGAAGTGCAGGCCGCCCCCGGATTTCGGCGCCATGCGGAACAGCACTTGCGCATCCGCCATGCGCCACGAGCCCGGGCCGCCTTCGAGCCTTCCGCGCGCGAGTTCGGTGCCGTAGCCACCGTCGCGCTGCACGTAGGTCCAGTAGATCCAGCGTGATTCGGGACGAGATGCGGGATGCACCGCGACGTCGAGCAGCCCGCCCTGGCCGATGGCGTCCACGCGCGGCAATCCGGCCACGGGCGCGGGATCGACTACGCCGTCGCGTGAGATGACGCGCATCCGTCCGGGGCGTTCGGTGACCAGCATGCGGCCGTCGGGCAGGAACGCCAGTCCCCACGGATGCTCGAGTCCTTTCACGACACTGACGACGCGGACCCGGTGCTCCTGCGTCGCAACAACGACGCTGTCCGCTGAGAACGCGGGGAAATTCGCCGCCAGCAGCGCGCACGCTGCTGCGGCACGGCATGCGTGCAGGTTCATCGCGTGAGTATTGCGGTGGACGCGAAGGTCAGCAAGTTGTCATCAAAGGGGCGTACGCTGGGATCTTCGACGACAGGAGGACGCATGGATCCCATCGGCATCGCGTTCACCGCGGTCTTCATGAAGTCCGCGCAGGGCTACGTCGGCTTCGTCGAGGAGCTGCCCGGCGTCACCACCCAGGGACGCACGCTGGAGGAAGCCCGCGAGAACCTGCGCGCGCATGCCGCGCTGGTGTTCGGCGAGGAGCGCGCGCTCTGCGAGGAGATGATCGCCGGCAAGGACGTGGTGCGCGAGGCCTTCGTCGTCTCGCGCTAGCCGCGCCTCAGGCCGGGTAGCCCTTCGCCTTGCGCGCAAGCCCGCCGTGCAGGTCGAGCATGCGCTCGCGCCATGCGTGCAGCGGATCGTCCTTCTCGAGCAGCACCGCGGGCGACATCACGCGCGCCCACTGGAACGCGCCGAAGAGGATGTAGTCGGCGTAGGCGGGCGCATCGCCGCAGACGAACGGCTGCGCCGAGAGCACCGGTCGCATCGGGTCGAGCGCTGCGCGCAGCGCCGCCACCTGCTCTGGCTGGCGGCCGGCGACGTCCTCGAGCGTCTTGCCGAAGCGCTTCTCGCGCGAGGCGCGGAAGTACGCGCGGTCCTTCTCGGCAAGGTTGCCGTGGAGGTCCAGCATCACGACCTTCAGCAGCGCGAGGTGCACCACGCGCTCGGCCCAGTTCTTCAGGAAGAAGGCGAGCGACTTCGCCTGCGCGCCGTCGAAGAGCGGCTTCTCGGGGTAGCGCTCGTCGAGGTACTGCGCGATGACCCACGAGTCGCTCACCACGCGCTCGCCGTCCTGCAGCACCGGCACCAAGGCCTGCCCGGAGAACGCCAGCCGCTCCTTCTCGGTGAAGCGCCACGGGATCGCCTCGAAGGCGAGGCCCTTGTGCGCGAGCGCCATCTTCGTGCGCCAGCAGTAGGGGGAAAAGGCGCGGTCGTCCTCGGCGCCGACGAGGTCCCAGAGCTTGATCGTGGCCATGCGCCGGAGCGTATCATCAGCCGATGCCCGTCCCTCGCATCGTCCTTGCCTTGCTCGCAGCCGCGCTCGCCGCGCCGGCCGCGGCGCAGGTCAATCCGTTCACCGCGCTCGGCCGCGCGATCTCCACCACCCTCGACGTGCGCACCAAGGAGGAAGTCGCGGCCGACGCCGAGATCGGCGCCGGCGCCAGTTCGCGCCTCCTGGAAGACAAGCGCGCCGAGTGGGCCGGGGTGTCGATCCTCGTCTTCCAGCAGCACGTGGTCCTCGCGGGCACGGTGAAGAACGCGGAGGCGAAGCGCATCGGCGAGCAGGTGGTGCGCAAGGACCGCCGCATCCGTTCGCTGCACAACGAGCTGCGCACCGACGACGCCGGCAGCTTCGCGCGCGACACGGCGCTGGAGGCGGAGATCAACGGCAGCCTCACCTCGGCGTCGGGGGTGTCGTCGGTCAACATGCGCTGGAGCGCCGTCGGCGGGCACGTGGTGCTGATGGGCGTGGCGCAGTCGAAGGCCGAGGCGGACCGCGCCCTGGAGCGCATCCGCGACATCTCGGCGGTGAAGAGCGTCAAGTCGCGGCTGCGCATCGTCCCGCCGGCACAGAAGAAGCAGTAACCGGCGCGCAGGCTCGCCTGGCGCCGCGCGGGTTCACCAGTCGCCGCGCAGGCTCACCAGCCGCCGCGCAGGCTCACATGGCGAGCCTCCCCCGCATTAGACTCGGCCGCATGCCTCTCGCGGCGCTATCCCGTGGCGACCTGTTCGCGCTGCTCGCGCAGGGCGGGCGGGCGGGCGCGGTGGTGCTCACGCCGAACCGTCGCCTCGCGCAGGCGCTGGCCGCCGAGTTCGACGCGGCGCAGCGCGCGCGAGGACTCGCCTCGTGGGAGGCGCCGGACATCCTGCCCTTCCCCGCCTTCCTCGAGCGCCTGTGGGACGACGCGCTGCACGCCGAAGGCGGCAACGCCGTGCCCCCGCTTCTCTCGCCGCCGCAGGAGGCGCACCTCTGGGAAGAGGCGATCCGCGGCTCCGAGCGCGGGCGCGGGCTGCTCGCCATCGCGCCGGCGGCCGAGCAATGCCGCGCGGCGTGGATGCTGAAGCACGCGTGGCGCATTGGCGAAGGTCCGGGCAACGAGGACGCGGAGGCCTTTGCTGAATGGTCGCGCGCCTACCTGCGCCGCGCCGGCAAGGATCTCGACGCCGCGCGCCTGCCCGACGCGGCCGCGGCGTGGGTCGATCCGTCGCGCGTGCGGCAAGTCGTGGCCTACGCGTTCGACATCCTGCCGCCGCAGCAGCGCGAGTTCCTCGCGGCCTGCGAGGCGCGCGGCATCGAGGTCCGCGAGTGCGGCCCCGAGGCCTTTCCCGGGACGGCGACGCGCGCCAGCTACGCGGACGCCGCCGCCGAGATCGACGCCGCGGCGCGCTGGGCGCGTGCTCGGCTGGAGGCCGGCGCGTCGCGCATCGGCATCGTCGTGCCCGACCTGCAGCTACGCCGCCGCACGGTGGTGCGCGCGCTGACCCGTGTGTTGTGTCCCGGCAGGCACCTGCCCGGCGCGCCGCGCACCGCGCTGCCGTTCAACGTCTCGGTGGGCGAGCCGCTGGGCGAATTCCCGATCGTGCGCGCCGCGCTGGAACTGCTCGCGCTCGCCGCGGGCGAGGTCGAGTTCGCGCTGGCGAGCCGCGTGGTCCGCTCGCCGTTCCTGGGCGGTTCGGTGGCCGAGGCCTCCGCACGCGCGCGGCTCGACGCATCGATGCGCCGTGACCTGGACGCGAACGTGTCGCTCGCGCGGCTCGTCGCCGTGGCGGGGCGCACACCCCTGCTGCGCGAACGGCTCGAGGCGGTGTTCGAGGTCGCGCGTGACGGGGCGGCGCCGCGCTCGCCGCACGACTGGGCGCGGCATTGGTCGGCGCTGCTCGCGGCCGCAGGCTATCCCGGCGAGCGCACGCTCGACTCTGCGGAATTCCAGGCGCATGCGCGCTGGCACGAGCGGCTCGCGGAGTTCGCGCAACTGGAACGTGTCGCGCCGCGCATGGGTGCCGCGCAGGCACTGGCGCGGCTGCGCCGCCTGTGCAGCGAGACCTTGTTCCAGCCCGAGTCGCCCGCGGCGCCGGTGCAGGTGCTGGGCGTGCTCGAGTCCTCCGGGCTGCGCTTCGACGCGCTGTGGATCGCCGGGCTCACGGACGACGCGTGGCCGCTTGCCGCGCGCCCGAATCCGTTCCTGCCGATCGCGCTGCAGAAGAAGGCGGGCGTGCCCGAGGCGAGCGCGGATGGGTCCCTTGCGCTCGATCGCCGGCTCACCGGGCAATGGCTTTCGTCGGCGCGCGAGGTGGTGGTGTCGCATCCCTTGCGCGACGGCGATCGCGAACTCGCGCCGAGCCCGCTGGTCGCGGCGATTCCACTCGCTGCGCCGGACCTGCCGGCGTTCGAGTCGCTTCGCGACCGGCTGTTCGCTGCGCGCGCGCTCGAATCCGTGCCCGACGGCGTCGCGCCCCCGCTCGCCGGCACGCACGCAAGGGGCGGCACGCGCGTGCTCGTGGACCAGGCTGCGTGCCCGTTCCGCGCATTCGCACGGCACCGCCTCGGCGCGCGCGAGCTGGAGGCGCCCTCTCCGGGGCCCGACGCCGCGTCGCGCGGCACCTTGCTGCACGAACTGATGGCACGCTTGTGGACCGAATTGCGCCGCAGCGATGCGCTCGCATCGGAGGTCGAGCCCGCGATCCAGCGCGCCGCCGAGGGCGCGGTCGCGGCACTCGGGCTCGAGGGGCGCTTCGCGGACCTCGAGCGCGCGCGCCTCGAGCGGCTGGCGCGCGAGTGGCTCTCGATCGAGCGCATGCGTCCGCCGTTCGAGGTGGTGGCGATCGAGGATCGCCGCGCGCTCGACGTGGCGGGCCTGTCGCTGGACGGGCGCATCGACCGCATGGACCGCCTCGCCGACGGCACCCACCTGCTCGTCGACTACAAGACCGGCAACGTTACGCGGCAGGACTGGCTCGGCGAGCGACCGCTCGATCCCCAGCTGCCGCTGTATGCGCTCGGCGCGGGCGAGGAGGTGTCGGCGATCGCGTTCGCGCGCCTGAAGCACGGCGAAATGAAGCTCACCGGCTACGGCCGCGACGGCGAGGTGGTCGAGCGCGCGAAGGACTGGGACGGCCTCGAGGCCTCGTGGCGCGTCGCGCTCGAATCTCTCGCGCGCGGCTTCGCGAGGGGGGACGCGCGCGTCGATCCGAAGAAGCTGCTCGCCACCTGCCGCCATTGCGACCTCGCGCCGCTGTGCCGCGTGCACGAGAAGCTCGCTCTCTTCGAGGACGAGGAGGAAGGCGCATGAGCGGCCCGCGCGCGCTCTACGCTGCATTCGACCGCGTGCCCACGGCCAAGGGGGCGTCGATCCACATCGCGCACATGGCCCGCGCGATGCAGCAGGCCTTCGGCGAGACACTCCTCGCCTGCGTGTCGGGCGGCGTGCTGCCGGCTCGCGAGCGCGAGGGGACGCTGGAGGTGCGTCGCCTCGCCGCAGGCCACGCGCACCTCGTCGATCGCGTCGCCGCATGGCAGGCGGAACTCGGCGCGCTCGTCGCTACGCACGCCGAGACGCTCGAGACCTGCCACTTCCGCGACCCGTGGTCGGGATTGCCGATCCTCGACGCGCGCGGCGGCTTTCGCACGGTGTTCGAGGTGAACGGGTTGCCGTCGATCGAGATGCCCGAGCGATACCCCGCGATCTCGGCGCGCACGCTGGAGAAGATCCGCGCCATGGAGCTGCGCTGCCTGCACGGCGCCGAGCGCATCCTCGTGCCGGCGCAGGCGCTGGCGCTCAATCTTGCGCGCCTTGGCGTGGACGCGGCGAAGATCGCCGTGGTGCCGAACGGCGCCGATTTGCCTGCGCCCGCGCCGCGACCGGCCGAGGCGCCGCCCCGCTACGTGCTGTACTTCGGCGCGCTGCAGGCGTGGCAGGGCGTCGGCGTCGCGATCGCGGCAATGGCGCGCCTCGCCGACACCGATCTCTCGCTCGTCATCTGCTCCTCGCATCCGCCGCGCGTCGGCCAGGCGCTGAAGGCGCGCGCCGAGCGCCTCGGCATTGCCGACCGCATCCTCTGGCGGCACGAATTGCCGCGCGACGAACTCGCTGCCTGGGTCCGCCACGCGGAGGCCACCCTCGCGCCGATTGCCGAGACGCCACGCAACCTCGAGCAGGGCTGCTGCCCGCTGAAGGTGCTGGAGTCGATGGCCGCCGGCACGCCGGTGATCGCCTCCGACCTCGCTCCCGTGCGCGAACTCGTTTCGCATGGCGAGCACGGGCTGCTGGTGCGACCCGGGCGGCCGGAACTGCTCGCGCGCGCGATCCGGCGGCTCGACGACGATCCTGTCCTGCGCGAGCGCCTCGGCCGCGCAGCCGAGGCACGCGTGCGTTCGCATTACCGCTGGGACGAAATTGAATCGCGCGTGGCTCGCTGGTACCTTGAGCCGCCTGCTCGACGCGCCGCCCTGGGAGGGAGCCGATGAACGCCACTGCCCCGAAACCGCCCGCCGCGAAGCCCGCGCCGCCATCGGACGCGATACCGGCCGCCAGGCCCGACCCCGCCGTGTGTGCGCAGGCATTGCGCGTGGACGGCACGCTGCCCGCCGCGCAGTGGGCCCCGGTGCTCGACGCCGTCGCGACGGAGATCCAGCGCCGCAACGAGGCCGCCGCCGCGAAGCGCGCGTCGGCGACGACCAAGCGCTGGGTTGGCGCCGGCCTGTCGCTGGCCGCGGCGATCGCGGTGGCGATCTTCCTCGGCATCGAACTGGGCGTCGCGGCGCTGGTTGCCGGCGTGATCGCGACCTTCGTGCGCGTGCGCATGCCCCCGGTCGACGTCATCGGCGCCGAGCGCCTCGGATTCGTGCGCGAGCTGGTCGACGAGTTCGCCAAGGCGGCCGGCAAGGCCCGCCTGGGGTTGAAGGCGCAGTTCGATGCGCGGCGCGCGATCGACGACCGCCCGCTCGAGGGCGGCGCGGGCAACGCGCGCAGCCAGCGCACGCGCGAGGAAGGCTGGTTGCGCGGCGAACTCTCGGGGCTGCCGGGCCTGTACCTCGGATGGTCGGTGACCGAGTGGCACACGCTGACGCGCGTGCGCAAGCGCAATGCCCGTGGTCGGACGAAGACCAAGGCGAAGCTCGCGATCGCGCGGCGGTTCACTGCGCGCCTCGACGCGAATGGCGCGATGTTCCGCTCCGCCGTGTCGCGCAGCGGCGGCGCGATGCAGCCGCAGGGCCTCGTCGAGGTACGCGAGACGCCGAAGGGCTGGAGTGTGCGCGGCCGACACGAATACCAGGGCAAGTTCGCGCTGCACCACCCGGACGACCTCGGTGCGTCGCTGGAAGAACTGCGCAAGGGCACCGGCTACAAGGGCCGCGACCGCGAGGACGTGTTCGGCCAGTACGCCTCCACCCTGATCTACCTGATGAAGCAGTGCGAGCAGAAGCTGCAGCCGCACCTGCCCGAAGGAGCCAAGCGATGACGCAATCCCTGCCGCCCGGCGACGAACTCGCGCCGCCGCCTCCGCCGGCGCCTTGCGCGCACGTCAAGGGCATCCTCTTCGGCCGCAAGGCCTGCGGCGTGATGACGACCTTGCGCTGCCGGCGCTGCCATTCGGCGATCTGCAACGAGCACGCGTTCTTCGACGAGGACGTTCCCCCGCAGGCCCTGTGCCCGGCCTGCGATGCGCAGGGCCGGCGCAGCGACGACGACTCCGGGTTCAGCTATCGCGAGACGAACTGGAACTCCAGCGGCAGCGCGGCGCCTGTCGTGGCCGGCGGCGCCGCCGGCGCGGCGGCGGGATCCGCGCTTGCGGACGAGGACCGTGCCGGACTGACGCCGCCCGCCTCCTGGCACGGCGACGCGCCGCCGGACGACGGCGATTCCGCCACGGGTGGCGACGAGGCCTTCGACGCGAGTTGAGGGCGTGACGCCGAATCTCCCATCGCGGTTGCTCTGGCTCACCGAACACTACGTGCCCGGGCGTGGCGGCATGGCGGTGTCGTGCGACCGCATCGTGCATGGGCTTCGCAAGGCGGGTGTCGAAATCGACCTCGTGCACCTGCGACGCGCGGACGTGCCGGCGAGCGTCTCGCCGCGCGAGGGCGGGCGCGATCTCGTGGTGCAGGCGGGTCCCGATGCGCCGCACGCGCTTGCCGCGCTGTGGTCGCGCCTGGAGCGCGAAAACGCGGGCTGGACGCACGTGGTGGCCTTCGGCGGCGCGCTGCCGCTGGTCGCCGGGCCGGCCTACGCGGCGTGGCTCGGCGTGCCGCTCGTGGTCGCGCTGCGCGGCAATGATTTCGACACCGGCGTGTTCTCGCCCGAGCGGCGCCCGGCGCTCGAGGACGCGATCCGCCGCGCCGCGCGCGTCGCCTGCGTCACCGACAACCTGCGGCGTCGCGTGCAGCGGCTGTTCCCCGGCGCGACGGCGGAGTGGACGCCCAATGGCATCGACGCCGAGGAATGGAGCGCGCTGCCCTCCGATCGCCGTCGCGCCGCCACGTGGCGCGCCGCGAACGTCGCCGAGGGCCGCGTGGTGCTCGGCCTCTTCGGCGACCTGAAGCCGAAGAAGGGCATCGAGACGCTGCTCGCGGCGATCGCCGCCTCCAGCCTCGGCACGCGCTTGCACCTGCTGCTCGCGGGCCAGCCGCCCGAGGGGTTCCTGGCGCAAGTGCCCGAAGGCTGCGCGAGCACGGTGCTTGCGGCAATGCCGCGAACCGACCTGATTCCATACCTGCTCGCTTGCGACGCGGTTGCGCTGCCCTCGCTGTACGAAGGCTTCCCGAACCTGTTGCTGGAATCGGCGGCGCTCGGCGTGCCGCTCCTTGCGTCGGACGCGGGCGCGGCGGGCGTTCTTCAGGAGGGCGAACATGGCGCGCTGTTCCGCGCGGGCGACGTCGCGGATTGCGCGCGCGCGCTGGCGCGGGCCATGGCAGGCGGCTTCGCGAAGCCCGCGGCCTGCCTTGCGCTCGCCAGCCGGTACTCGGCCGCCGCCGAGCGCGATCGATGGGTCGAGCTGCTGGAGGCCACCGCGACACCGCATGGTGCCGCGGAACCCAGGGTGAGCCGGCTGCCGTGATCGTCGTCTACGCCATGGGAGGCGGGCTCGGGCATCTCGCGCGCGCGCGCCGCGTGCTCGAGGCGCTCGGCACCCGCGGCGAGCGCGCCGCAGTGATGACAGCCTCGCCGATGAACGACGCCCTGCGCTTCGATCCGCAGGTCGAGGTCATCGTCGCGCCACGTGACCGCGCGCGCTTTCCGGCGTGGTTGCGCGATCGCTTGCGCGGGCTGGCGCCCGACACCGTGGTCGTCGACGCGTTCCCGCTCGGGCTGCTGGGCGAACTGGCGGACCCGCGCATCCTTCCCGACGCGCGCCTCGTGCACGTCGCGCGTCTCCTGCGCTGGGACGCATACCGCGCAGCCTGCCCCGGCACGCCGAGGCGCTTCGACGCGACGTTCGCGGTCGAGCCGCTGACGCCGCCGCACGCCGACTTCCTCGAGGCGCATTCGCATCGCGTCGAGCGCCTGGCGCTCGTGGCGAGCGCGCCCGTCGAGATCGCGCCGGGCGCGCCGTGGCTGGTGTCGCATTCCGGACCGGACGACGAGATCGAGCGCCTGCGCGCCTTCGCCGAGCGCGAGGCCGGGCGTCGCGGCGAGCGCGCGCGCATCGTCGTGCGCTCGCCAAGGCACTTGCCCGTCCACGAAGGCCCTTGCGGCGCGCTGGTCACGGCCTGCGGCTTCAACTCGATGCTGGAGGGCGCGGCACTCGGCGAGCGGCACCTCTTCCTGCCGCTCGCGCGCCGCTACGACCACCAGCCGCTGCGCGCCGCGCGACGGCAGCGCGAGCTGCGCGAGGCGCGCGCATGATCGCCGACGCCGCCGAGCGCGCCGCCGCGCTCGACCCGCGCCGCTCGTTCATCGTGCAGGCGCCTGCGGGCTCGGGCAAGACCGAGCTGCTGATCAGCCGCTACGCGGCGCTGCTTGCCACGGTCGACAAGCCCGAGGAGATCCTCGCCATCACCTTCACGCGCAAGGCGGCGGCCGAGATGCGCGCGCGCGTGCTCGCGAAGCTCGGTGGCGCCGGCGAGATCGCGCACCGCATCCGCATCCAGACCATCGACGCCTTCTGCGCCGCGTTGACCCGGCAGATGCCGGTGGTGGCGAAGTTCGGCGCGCAGCCGGAGATCGTCGAGGACGCCGGCGAGCTGTACCGAGAGGCCGCGGCGCGCGCGCTCGCCTCGCTCGATGGCGACGTCGCGCGACTGCTGGCGCACCTCGACAACGACCTCGCGGCGGCCACGGCGCTGCTAGCCGCGATGCTCGCCCGGCGCGACCAATGGCGCGGACGCACCGGGGCGCCCACGCGGGCGGAGCTCGAGGCTTCGCTCGTCGCCGAGCGCGAGCGCGTGTTGGCGAGGGCGCGCGCACGGCTGCCCGATGCGTCGCCGGAACTCGCCGCTGAACTGCTCACCAAGGAGCGCACCTGGCGCAAGAAGCACAAGCGCGCGCAGGAACTCGCGGGCGACGAGCCCTTGCGCGAGGCGCTGTCGGCGCTCCTCGATCTCCCGCCGCCCGCGTACACCGATGCCCAGTGGGAGGCGCTCGGTGCGATCCTCGCGCTGCTGCCCAAGGCGCTGCTCGCGCTGTTCGAGGTGTTCCAGTCGCGAGGGCAGGTGGACTTCACCGAGGTCGCGCACGGCGCCATCGCCGCGCTCGGCGATCCCGACGCGCCGACCGACCTCTTGCTCGCGCTCGACACGCGCATCCGCCACGTGCTGGTGGACGAGTTCCAGGACACCTCGCGCTCGCAGTGGGCGCTGCTCGAGCGCCTGACCGCCGGCTGGGAGCCGGGCGACGGCCGCACGGTGTTCGCGGTCGGCGACCCGATGCAGTCGGTGTACCGCTTCCGAGACGCGGAGGTGGCGCTGTTCCTCGAAGCGTGGACGAGCGGCCTGCCGAACGTCGAACTCGAGGCGCTACGCCTCAGGACCAACTTCCGTTCCCAGGCGGGCGTGGTGTCATGGGTAAACGGCTTCTTCGCGCAGGCGCTGCCGGCCGCGGCGGACGCCTCCACTGGCGCAGTGCCTTATGCACCGAGCGTCGCGCACCATGCCGAGGAGCCGGGTCGCGCGACGACCTGGCATGGCCTCTTCTCGCGCGACGACGAGGCGGCACGCGTGGTGGATCTCTGCCGCGCGGCCGAGGGGCGCGCAGCAATCCTCGTGCGCAATCGCACGCACCTCGACCACGTGGTGCCGGCGCTGAAGGCCGCGGGCATCCCGTTCCGCGCGGTCGACATCGAGCCGCTCGGCGAACGGCAGGTAGTGCAGGACCTGCACGCGCTCGCGCGCGCCTTGTCGCACTCCGGCGATCGCGTGGCGTGGCTCGCGATCCTGCGCGCGCCGTGGTGCGGGCTGGGCCTCGATGAACTGTCGCGCTGTTTCGAAGGGCGCACCGACTGCACCGTCTGGGACGCGATGCAGGACGTTCCCTCGCTCGCGCGCGTGTGCGACGTGCTTCGCCCGGCGCTCGAGAACCGCCTGCGCGGCACGCTGCGCGACGCGGTCGAGGGCGCGTGGCATGCGCTTGGCGGCCCCGCCTGCCTGCGCGATGCGACCGAACTCGACGACGCCGCCGCGTTCCTAGACGAGCTCGAGCGCCTCGAGGTCGCCGGCGCGCTGGAGGACGACGCGGCGCTGGCCGAGAGCCTGGAGGAACTGCACGCGCGGCCCGACGCCAGCGCGCCCGAGGACGCGGTGCAGATCCTCACCATCCACAAGTCGAAGGGGCTGGAGTTCGACACCGTCATCGTGCCGGGCCTCGATCGCCCGCCGCGCAGCCCCGAGCGCGCGCTGTTCGCGTGGCGCTCTACCGGCGAGGGGCGTCTGCTGCTCGCGCCGATCGACGAGGCCGGCGGCGGCAAGGACCCGATCTACCGCTACGTGCGGGAGCTGGATCGCGAGGCCGAGGACCTCGAGGCGGGACGCCTGTTCTACGTCGCGGCGACGCGCGCAATCGGTCGCCTGCACCTGCTGGGCTGCGCGAAGCTCGACGCGCAGGGCGTGGTGAAGCGCCCGTCGAAGCGTTCGCTGCTTGCGCAGGCGTGGTTCGAGGCCGAGGCGCAATTTGATCCTGCGAACGCGCCGCCCGTTGCCCCGGAGGCGGGCGCTGCGCCGCGCGAAGACCTGCTGTGGCGCCTGCCGGCGGGATTCGTCGCGCCGGCCGTGCCGGCGTCCGTGCAGTGGGACGCGCCGCCCGAAGACCGCGCCGAGGCCGCGCCGATCGAGTTCTCCTGGGCCGGCGAAGTCGCGCGCCACGTCGGCACGGTCGTGCACCGCTGGCTGCAGCGCATCGCGGAGGATGCCCTCGAGGGCTGGACGCCGGCGCGCGTCGACGCGATGCGGCCGCGCTTCGCGCTCGAGCTCGAACGCCACGGCGTGCGGCCTTCCGACCTCGAAGGGGCGTCGGCGCGGGTCGCCGAGGCGCTGGCGAACGCGATCGGCGACGAGCGCGGCCGCTGGATCCTCGGCCCGCATCCCGAGGCGCGCAACGAATACCGCATGCGGGCGATCGACGAACGCGGCGTGCGCACCTACGTCATGGACCGCGTGTTCACGACGAAGGAGGGCGAGCGCTGGGTCGTGGACTACAAGACCAGCCGGCACGAGGGCGGCGACGTCGACGCCTTCATCGAGCGCGAGCGGCAGCGCTATGCGGGTCAGATGCAGGCCTATGCGCGGCTCCTCGGCGATCCGCGCTGCGCGCTGTATTTCCCGCTGCTCCGGAACTGGGCGCGCTGGTAGCGGATTCGCGCGCGCGGCGAAAACGCGGCAAACTTCGCACCTCGACTTCATCGCAAACCGGAGACTCGCGTGACCAATCACTCCAAGATGGTGGAAACCCGCCGCCGCAAGCAGAAGGCCAAGAAGAAGGCCGCGAACGCCGCGCGCCGCGAATCGAAGGCGCGCTCGAAGGCCGCCAAGAAGTAGGCGACGTGCGAAGGGGGGGCCGATGAGCAAGGCCGTCGATCCGCGCAAGGCGGCGGTGGATGTGCTGCTGAAGGGCCTGCCCGGCGTCGCGTCGAAGAAGCTCGGCGGCCTCGACGCGTGGCTCGTCGGCGATCGAATGTTCGCGTGCCTCTCGCCCGAGGGCATCGGGTTGCGCGTACCTTCGGCCATGGCGACCGAGCTGCAGTTCTCGCGCGAGAACGTGTCGAGCTTCCAGCCCTCGGGCCTGCCGCCGAACCGCGAGTGGATCCAGCTTAAGCGCGCGGATCCCGCCGACTACGCGCAGGACCTAGAGGTCTTCAAGGCCGCGCACGCCTACGTGAAGTCGCAGGCGCGCTAGCGCCGCGGCACGCCGGCGAGGAACGCCTCCAGCTCCTGCTTCCACCAGCGCGCGTTGCCGGTGGTGCCGTGCCCGGCGGTGCGATCGCTGGCGGGAACCAGGTGCAGGCGCGCGTTGCGGATGCGCTTCAGTTCGCGCTCCATGACGCCGAGCTCCGGCGGGTTGCGTTCGTCGTCGGCGGCGTTGATCGCGAGCACCGCGGCCTCGATTCTCCCGAGGCCGGGCGAGGGGTCGTAGTCGCGCGAGGATTCCCACTGGTAGAGCAGGTCGTTGGCGTCCTGCGGGAAGGGCGCGGCCATGCGCTCGGCGAGCAGTGCGTCGGCCTTCGCGCGGTCGGGCGCGGCGCGTTGCAGCGCCTGGTTGCCGCCGTTCATGGCGAGCGCATAGAACACCGACGCGAATTTCGCGCCGGGCGGCTGCACGGCGTAGTCGCCGTTCTTCCACTCGGGGTCGCTGCGGATCGCGTCGATGATCATGCGGCGCATGATCCAGTTGCGGCCCGACATCGCGCTCGGCATCGACGCCATCGGCACGATCGCGTCCATCATTGCCGGATACGTCACGCCCCAGAGCCAGGCGTGCATGCCGCCCATCGAGTTGCCGATGACGAGCCGCAGCCGCTTTACGCCCAGCGCCTCGGTCACGAGCCGATGCTGCGCCACGACCATGTCCTCGTAGGTGTAGCGGGGGAACTTCATGCGCAGGCCGTCAGAGGGCTTCGACGACTTCCCGGCGCCGATCGCGTCCGGCAGGATCAGGAAATGCCGTCGTGCGTCGAGCGGCTGGCCGGGGCCGAACAGCTGGCCCGCGAACTGCGGCGTCAGCAGCGCCGCGCCGGTGCCGTTGGTGCCGTGGAGCACGAGCACCGGTTCGCCCGAAGGCTCTCCGATGGTGCGGTAGTGCAGCTTCAGTTCGGCCATGGTCTCGCCGCTCGCGAAGCGGAAGTCGCGCGCGATCCACGTCGCCTCGCGCGGCGCGGGCCAGTTCGGCGCGTCGGCGGCGGCCGCGTCGGTCATGGCAGCGATCGCCAGCGCGCCGGCGAGGGCGCGGGCAGGGCGGGGCAGGGGCATGCGGTCCTCCTCGTGCGGCGCATGGCGGAATCGTAGTCGATCCGCCCTTCCGGCGCGCGGATTGCGGAACGCAGCGGCGCGGCAAGGGCGCGAACGCTAGACTGCGCCCGGATGACTCGCGAAAGGACGTTCGTGAACAAGCTGCTGCGATTCCTGACAGGCCTCCTGTGCGCGTTCGCGACCGGCGCGGCGCTGGCGCAAGCGTGGCCTTCGAAGACGGTGACCATCGTTTCGCCCTATCCGGCGGGCGGCATCACCGACCTGCTGTGCCGCATCGTCGGCGAGGAACTCGCCAAGGTGCTCGGCCAGCCGGTGGTGGTCGAGAACCGCACCGGCGCGAGCGGCGCGATTGCACACGCGTACGTGCAAAAGGCGCCGGCCGACGGGCACGTGCTGATCATGGGCGGCAGCGCGCCGACGGCGATCGCGCCGGCGCTCAACCGCACGCTCGCCTACGGCCCGAAGGACTTCGCGCCGATCGGCTACGTGGCCGAGCTGCCGATCGTGCTGTCGGTGCACCCGTCGATGCCCGGCGCCACGGCTTCCGACTTCCTCGCGTGGGTGAAGTCGAATCCGGGCAAGCTGAACTGCGGCCACCACGGCACCGGCGCGAGCAACCAGTTCGCGTGCCTGAAGCTTGCGCGCATGACCGGCACGCCGATCGCCGACATCGGCTACAAGGGCGCGCCGCAGGTGAACGCCGACCTGCTCGCCAACCGCGTGCAGATCTACTTCGGCACGCTGCCGACGCAGGTGCCATTCGCGAAGCAGGGGCAGCTGAAGATCGTCGGCATCGCCTCGCCCGAGCGCGCGCCGACCGGCACGGACATCCCGACGCTCGCCGAGCAGGGCCTGAAGGGCCTCGACTTCACGTCGTGGAACGCGCTCTACGCGCCTGCCGGCACGCCCGGGCCGGTGATCCAGCGCCTGTCGCAGGAACTGCTGAAGCTCCTCGCCAATCCGGACGTGAAGAAGCGCATCGAGGGCACCGGCTCGGTGGTGCGTCCCGGCTCGCCCGAGGCGCTCGGCAAGCTGACGCAGGACGAGTTCGACAACTATCGCAAGATGGGTGCCGAGTCCGGCATCCGCATCGAGTAGCCGCCATGCGACGAATCCTTGCCGTGCTCTCGTGCCTGTTCGCCTCGTGGGCGGTGGCGCAGCCCTACCCGTCGAAGCCCGTGAAGCTGGTCGTGCCGTGGCCCGCCGGCGGGCTGGTGGACATCGTCGCCCGCACCTACGGCGAGCGCCTGCAGGCCGACCTCGGCCAGCCGGTGATCGTCGACAACAAGCCGGGTGCCGGCGGCATGATCGGCGCGGAGCTCGGCGCGAAGGCCGAGCCCGACGGCCACACGCTCGTGCTGACCACCACCGCGTTGACGATGAACGCGGCGCTCGGCCAGAAGGGCGCCGAGGACACCGCCCTGGCGCTCGTCCCCGTGCGCAATGGCGCCTGGGCGCCGTCGATCCTCGTCACGCGGCCCGGTTTCCCGGCGCGCACGCTGAAGGAGCTCGTCGAGCTCGCGAAGGCGCAGCCGGGCAAGTTCACCTACGCGTCGGTGGGCAATGGCTCCCCTACGCACTTCGCCTCCGAGATGTTCAAGGCCGCCGCCGGCATCGACCTCGTGCACGTGCCGTACAAGGGCGCACCGCAGGCGATCACCGACCAGCTCGCCGGGCGCGTGGACGTGCAGTTCGCCAACGCCGCGGTGGCGATGCCGCAGGTGAAGGCGGGCAAGATGCCGGCGCTCGCGATCACTTCCACCCGGAGGTCCGCGCTGCTGCCGGACGTGCCGACGATGGGAGAGCTCGGCTTCACCGATTTCCACGGCAGCCAGTTCCTCGGCGTCTTCGCGCCGCCGCGCACGCCGCGCGCGATCGTCGAGCGCGTGGCGGCGTCGCTCGCGCGCGCTGCGGCGAACCCCGACGTGCAGGCCTCGCTCGCCCGGCAGGCCATCGACGCGGACGTCGACGGCACCACGGAATCCTTCGCGGCGCTGGTGCGCGCGGACGTCGAACGCTGGCGGCGCGTGGTGCGTTCGGCGCAGATCAAGCCGGACTGAGGTCGAGATGGCGAAGTCCCCGA
This sequence comes from uncultured Enterobacteriaceae bacterium, assembly GCA_964617355.1. Classification (GTDB taxonomy): domain Bacteria; phylum Pseudomonadota; class Gammaproteobacteria; order Burkholderiales; family SG8-39; genus CAZTDU01. The sequence continues at coordinate 8,432 of CAZTXP010000081.1, read as the reverse complement.
ACATCCTCTTCATCATGGCCGACCAGCTGGCGCCGCAGGCGCTGCCGGTCTATGGCCATCGCATCGTCCGCACGCCGCACCTCGACCGGCTGGCGGCTCGCGCCACCGTGTTCGACAGCGCGTACTGCAACTTCCCGATCTGCGCGCCGGCGCGCGCGTCGCTGCTCTCCGGGCGCCTGCCGCATTCGATCGGCTCTTACGACAACGCATCCGAGTTCCCGGCGTCGATCCCGACCATGGCGCACTACCTCACGGGCCTGGGCTACCGCACGATCCTTTGCGGCAAGATGCACTTCATCGGGCCGGACCAGCTGCACGGCTTCGAGGAGCGCCTCACCACCGACATCTACCCGTCCGACTTCGCGTGGACGCCCGACTTCCTGAAGGGGCCGTCGCACCGCCCGACCGGGGTGAGCATGCGCCCGATCCTCGAGGCAGGGCCGTGCGAGCGCAGCCTGCAGATCGACTACGACGACGAGGTCGAGCACCGCGGCGTGCAGAAGCTCTACGACCTTGCCCGCGACCCCGGCGGCCAGCCTTTCTTCCTGACGGTGTCGTTCACGCATCCGCACCCGCCCTTCGTGGTCGGGCGCGAGCACTGGGACCGCTACCGGCACGACGAGATCGACCTGCCGCGCGTCGCGCCGATCCCCTACGAGAAGCTCGATCCGCACAGCCAGTGGCTCCATGTCGCGCATGCGCAGAACCTCTACACGGTGACCGACGAGCACGTGCGCAACGCGCGTCACGCCTACTACGGCATGGTGAGCTACATCGACGACAAGGTCGGGCGCCTGCTGCGCGCGCTCGAGTCGGCCGGGCTAGCGCAGGACACGGTGGTCGTCTTCGGCGTCGACCACGGCGAGATGCTGGGCGAGCGCGGCATGTGGTTCAAGCAGACCTTCTACGAGTGGTCGGTGCGCATTCCGCTGATGATCGCGGCGCCGGGCATGGGCCCGCGGCGCGTCGGCGCGCACGTGTCGCTCGTCGACCTGCTGCCGACCTTCCTCGACTTCGCCACCGACGGCGCGCCGCCGGCGCCGGTGGATCCGCTCGACGGCCGGTCGCTGCTGCCGCTGATGACCGGCAAGGACGCCGGGGAGGACCGCGTCGCGATCTCCGAGTACAGCTCCGAGGGCGTCTGCGCAGCCTCGCGCATGGTGCGCGAAGGGCGCTGGAAGTACGTGCTGACGCGAGGGCTGCCGCCGATGCTCTTCGACCTCGTGGCCGACCCGGACGAGCTGCACGACCTCGCCGGGCAGCCGCAAGTGCGCGAGCACGAAGCGCGCCTGCACGCGCGCGCGATCTCGGGATGGGACCCGGAGGAGGTGCACGCGGGCATCCTCGCCAGCCAGAAGCGGCGCGCGTTCCTCGCGCAGGTGGCCGAGCGCTCGGGCCGCTACCCGAACTGGGCCTTCCAGCCGTACGTCGACGCCAGCACGCAGTACGTGCGCGGCGGTGGCACCTCGGGGCCGACCGGCGCCAAGGCGCGCGCGCGCCTGCCCTACGTCGAGCCGGCACGGCCCGACCGCGAAGACGCCTAGCCGGCCCGCGGCACACGCATTCCGCGGAAACCGGGGCATGACCTATTCCATGGCCGCACGTTGCCCGCGCACCGGCGAATACGGCGTCGGCATCGCCGCCCGTTCACCGAACGTCGGCGTGCGCCGCCCGGCACCTCAGGAAGTAGCGCCGCCCGCGAGCCGGCGCGCCGCGGCGACGGTCGCCTCGGCGAGCGCGCGCGTGGCGTCGATCACAGGCACGGCGCAGTCGTCCTGCCGCACCGCGATCGGGATCTCGGTGCAGCCGAGCACGAGCGCGTCGACGCCCGAGGCGGCCAGGCGCCGCGCAACGGGCACGATCAGCGCGCGGGCCTCGTCCACGCGGTAGCGCTTCACTTCGGCGACGCCCGGCATCACGGCCTGCACCATCTCGCGCTCGGTTGGCTCGATCCATTCGCGCGTGCCGCCGATGCGTTGCGGGTAGAGGCGCGAGCGCAGGGTTGCCGTGGTCCCCATCAGCGCGACCTTGCGCGCCGCACCAAGCTGCGCCGCGACCGCATCCGCGATGTGCAGCACCGGCACCGGCAGCGCTGCGGCAAGCGCGTCGTGCCAGAGGTGGGCGGTGTTGCACGGCATCGCGACCAGCGCGCACCCGGCGTCGACGAGGCGGCGCGCGGCGGCGAGGAGCGCCGGCAGCGGATCCTCGCCGCGCCCCTCCATCGCCGCCACGCGGTCGGGGATCTGCGGCGTCGAGTCGATGCTGACCGGGAAGTGATCCTGGTCGCGCGCGGCCGGCGTGGCGGCCACCAGCTTGGCGAAGAAATCGGCCGTGGCGAGCGGCCCCATGCCGCCGAGGACGCCGATGCGGGGCAGGTGCAGGGACATGCCCCGCATCCTATCCGCACCGCCCGGGCCGCGCTTCAGTTCACGACGTTCTGCGGCTTGCCCGCGAGGAAGGCCGCGACGTTCTCGGCGGTGACCTGCATCAGCCGCCGGCGCGCCTCGAGCGCGGCCCAGGCGATGTGCGGCGTCACGGTGACGTTCGGCGCACGCAGGATCGGCGCGCTGTCGGGGATCGGCTCGGTGGCGACGACGTCCAGCGCCGCGCCGCCGATGCGCCCTTCGTGCAGCGCTGCGGCGAGGTCGTCCTCGTTCACCAGCGGGCCGCGCGAGGTGTTCACCAGGTAGGCGCCGCGCTTCATCCTGGCGAGCAGTGCGCGGTTCACCATGCCGGTGTTCTCGGGCGTCAGGTTGCAGTGCAGGCTGATGACGTCGGCTTCGGCGAACAGTTCCGGCACCTCGCGCCACTCGAACGGGTACGAGGGCGGGTTGCCGTGGAACACGTCGTTCGCGAGCACCTTCATGCGGAACGCCGCCGCCAGTTCGCCCAGGCGCCGGCCGATGCGGCCGAAGCCGACGATGCCCATGGTCTTGCCGGCGAGCTCCGCCAGCGGCGTGCGCCAGAAGCTCCAGTCGCCGGCGCGGCTCCATTCGCCCTTCTTCACCAGTTCGCCGTGCAGGTGCGGCTGGCGGTAGTGCCCGAGCACCAGCGCCATCACGTACTCCGCCACCGCGTCGGTGCCGTACACCGGGATGTTCGACACCGGGATGCCGCGCGCGCGCGCCGCCTTCACGTCGACGATGTTGTAGCCGGTGGCGAGCACGCCGATGAACTTCAGCTTCGGCAGCGCCGCGATCGCTGCGGCGTCGATCGGCGTCTTGTTGGTGAGCAGGATGTCGGCGTCCTTCGCGCGCGCCAGCATCTCGGCGGGCGCGGTGCGATCGTGGCAGTCGAAGGCGCCGAGGCGCGAGACTTCGTCCCACGGGTTGTCGCCGGGATTGAGGGCGTATCCATCCAGTACCGTGATCTTCATGGCGTGCGTGCAGGAATGCGAAGCACGCGAAGATACGCGACCCCTCTCGCCAGCGGATCGCTGGTTCGATCCGCGAACCGCGCGTCCTTCAGCCCGTGGCCAGCAACGCCTCGAGCTTGTCGAACGATCCCGTCCAGCCGCCGGTCATGCCGGCGCGCGCCTTGAGGAAGACGTCGAGTTCCTCCGGCGTGCACTGTCCGTGCGGACGCCAGGTGACGGTGACTCGAGTGCGTCCTTCGCATTCGCTGGTGAGTTCGACGGTGGTGAGCATGGTCTCCGGCCACGTCGGCGCCATCGGGTGGCGCCCCATGCCGCCGTGCTCGTCCGAGAACTGCTGGGTGTAGAGCAGGCGGCCGGGCTTTTGCATCTCGATGTACTTCACCTTGCCCCACATCTTCATGCCGTTGCCCGTCATGACGTAGAAGCCTTCGCCGCCCGGTCGGATGTCGGCGCGAATGAACTCCATCGACATGCCGGTGGGCGGCAGCCACTTCTGGAAGTGCTTCGGGTCGGTCCACATCGCGTACATCGTGTCGAGGTCGACATCGAAGCTGCGGTTGATGACGAAGCTGTCGCCGCCCTTCAGCTCGTGGTCGAGGTACTCCGCCAGCCGGTCCCAGGTCGCCTCACCGCCCGCCTTCTTGATGAACTTGCGCGTCTCCTCGGCGGCCTCCGGCGTGGCCAGCGTCATGGTCATCTCGAGCGTGGTCTTGCCCTTGGGCTTCTCGGTGAACGTCGCCGTGACGCGAAAGAGTGGCGCGCGCTCGTCGTTGCCGCCGTGGTCGTACTCCAGGCGCGCATGCTTCTCGACCACGTGGTAAAGGGTCTTGTTCGGGTAGTCGGTGCCGTCGGGACCGTGCATGGTGTAGTGCCAGATGCTGCCGGGCCGCAGGTCCTTCGAGTGCGTGGTGAGCGTGAAGCCGCGCGGACCCCACCATTGCGCGACCTGCGCGTCATCCGTCCACGCATCCCAGACGGCCTTCACGGGCGCGTCGTAGACGCGGACGATGCGGATGTCCCTGCTCCTGTTACCTGCTGCGGCCATGTCTTTTTCCCTTGCGTGAGGTCCCGGCGGTCACTTTCTCGAGGTACTCGCCGAGGCGGTCGAGGCTCCCTTCCCAGAACTGGCGGTACTGCTCCGTCCATTCGTTCACGTCCTTGAGCGCCGCGCCGTTGATCCGGCACGGCCGGCGCTGCGCGTCGCGCCCCTTCGTGATCAGGCCGGCCTTCTCGAGCACCTTCAGGTGCTTGGTCACCGCCGGCAGGCTCATGCTGCCGAGGAAGGGCCTCGCCAGGTCCGAGACGCTGGCCTCGCCCTGCGACAGCCGCGCCAGCATCGCCCGGCGGGTCGGGTCGGCGAGCGCGGCGAAGGCGCGGTCGAGTCGTTGCTGCATCGTCGGTTAGTTGCTCGATCAGTTAATTAACAAACAGGTTAAGTAAGAAGCGAAGCCTTGTCAAGCCATCCGGCCCCGGACGGACCTCAGGCGCGGCGCAGCCGCATCTCGTAGGCGAACGCGCCACCCGCGTGGCGCGAGTCGGAGCATTGCAGCAGGCGCTCGTTGGCGTCGAGGTAGAAGCGCAGTACGCGCAGGCCGCAGGAACCCTCGGGCACGCCAAGGCGCGCGGCGTCGTCGGCCGACAGCGGCACGGCCTCGATGCGCTGGCGGATCCACGCGATGCGCGTGCCGAGCGCGCGCTCGATCATCGGGAAGATCACCGCTCCCTTGGCGGGAATGCGCGCTTCCAGCCCCGCGAGCGTGGCGTGAAGGTAGACGCTGATCGTGCATGCCGGCGTCTCGCGCGATCGGTCGCGTCGGATGCCGTGCAGCGCGATCCACTCCTGTCCGCGCTTGCCGCCGAGCAGCTTTGCCAGCGTCGCGCCGGCGCGTACGCGCTCGCGGCGCTCGATCTCGAGGTGCACGCCGGAGGCATACCTGAAGAGTTCCTCCGCCGATCCGACCGGAAGGCTGAATTCGGCGTGCTGGCCGGCCGCGGCCACCGTGGTGCCGGCGCGGCGGCGCCGCGTGACCAGGCCCTGCTCGCGCAACACGCCGAGCGCGGCGCGCGCGGTGTAGCGGCTGACGCCGTAGCGCCGGCAGATGTCCGCTTCCGTCGCCAGCGGCGCGCCGACCGCGGCGCGGCCCGAGGTGATGCGCTCCGACAGCGCGCGCGCGATCTGCTCGTAGCGGTGCTGCTTCACGCGACGACGCGGGCGGCGCGCAGCGTGGCGATGCGCGCCGCGTCGTAGCCGATTTCCGCAAGCAGCGCGTCGGTGTCCGCGCCCAGCGCCGGCGCCGCACGCGCAGGCAGTTCGGTGCCGCGGCTGCGGATCGGATTGGCGAGCAGCTTCAGCGTGCGGCCGTCCGGGTACGCGAAGTCGCGCACGTCGCCGCGCTCGGCGACGAAGGGATTGTCGAGGCCCTGTGCGACGTCGTTCACCGGCGCGACCGGCACGGTGCCTTGCAGCTTTTCCAGCCACGCCGCCGTGGTATCGCGCATGAACTCGCGGTCCAGCAGGTCGGTGACCTCGCCGCGATGCTCCAGCCTCGCCTTGAACGTGGCGTAGCGCGGGTCGGTCTTCCACTCCGGCCGGCTGAGCGCGTCGGCGAGCACGCCCCAGAACTTCTCCTTGTTGCACATGACGAAGATCCAGCCGTCCTTGGTGCGCTGCAGCTGGCTCGGAACGAGCGACGGGTGCGCGCCGCGCGGCTCGCGGCCGGTGACTGCGCCCGCATTCAGGTACCAGGTGCCCGGGTAGTTCAGGTTGTGGATTGCCATGTCGAAGAGGCTGGTGTCCATGTCGCGCCCCACGCCGCACTCGCGTGCGCGACGCACGCCGGCGAGCAGCGCGAACGAGGCCGCGAGCCCGGTCATCAGGTCCACGATCGAGAGGCCATATCGCACCGGCGGGCCGTCGGGCTCGCCGGTGAGCGACATGTGGCCGGCTTCGGCCTGCATCAGGTAGTCGTAGCCCGGCCACGCGGCGCGCGAGCCCTCGCGCCCGTAGGCCGAGAGGTGCACGCAGACGAGGGCGCGGTTCACGTCGGCCAGCGCGGCGTAGTCCACGCCGAGCTTCGCCGGCAGGTCGCCGCGCAGGTTGTTGGTCACGGCTTCCGCGGTACGCGCGAGGTCGCGGAACACCGCGCGGCCCTCGGGCTTCTGCAGGTCGAGGACGATCGATCGCTTGTTGCGGTTGAAGGTCTGGAAGAACTGGCTGTCGCCGGGCGTGACGAAGTGCGGGCCGACCGCGCGCGCGGTGTCGCCGCCTTCGCGCAGGTTCTCGACCTTGATCACCTCGGCGCCGAGGTCGGCGAGGTACGAGGAGCCGGCCGGGCCGGCGCCGTATTGCTCGACCGCGAGCACGCGCAGTCCGGAGAGCGGGGGGGCGGTATCCATGCGTCGATTCTGCTAGTATTGTCCGGACAAATCAAACCGGGAGGCGGGCATGGCCGGAGAATCGGTCAAGGTCGGCGAGCAGCGCTATCGCGAGCGCTTCGGCCGCTACTACGAGGACTTCACCGCGGGGGACGTCTACGAGCATCGCCCGGGGCGCACGATCTCGGAGGCGGACAACACCTGGTTCACGCTGCTCACCATGAACCAGCACCCGGTGCACTTCGACGCCGAGTACGCGAAGCACACCGAGTTCGGCAAGCCGCTGGTGGTGAGCACGCTGACGCTGTCGGTGCTGGTCGGCATGAGCGTCTCGGACACCAGCCAGAAGGCGATCGCCAACCTCGGCTGGACGGACATCAAGCTCCCGAAGCCCGTCTTCATCGGCGACACGCTGACCGCCGAGTCCGAGGTGCTCTCGAAGCGCGAGTCGAAATCGCGCCCGGACCAGGGCATCGTCACCATCCGCACGCGCGGCTTCAACCAGCGCAAGGAACTGGTCTGCGAGTTCGACCGCACGATGCTGGTGATGCGGCGCGGCAATTCGCTCGAAGAGCGCGCGGGCTACTAAGGAGGGCACGAACATGCGCATCACCGCAGATTCCGACGAAGGTCGCCAGATCCTCGAGGCCATCGACCGCTGGCTGGAGCGCCAGGTCAGGCCGCACGTGATGAAGCTGGAGCACGACGACACCTGGCCGGCCGAGATGGTCGAGCAGATGAAGTCGCTCGGCCTCTTCGGCGCCACTATCAGCCCGGAGTACGGCGGCCTCGGCCTCTCGGCCGGCCTGTACGCGAAGATCGTGACGCGCATCTCCGAGGTGTGGATGTCGCTGACCGGCATCTTCAATTCGCACCTGATGATGGCGCTGCTGGTCGAGAAGTACGGATCTCCAGAGCTGAAGGCGAAGTACCTGCCGCGATTCGCCTCGGGCGAACTGCGCGGCGGCCTCGGCCTCACCGAGCCGAACGCCGGCACCGACCTGCAGGCGATCCGCACGCGTGCGAAGCGCGACGGTGACCACTACGTGCTGAACGGCACCAAGACCTGGATCTCGAACGGCATCCAGGGCTCGTGCTTCGCCATCCTCACCAAGACAGACCCCGAGGCGCAGCCGCGCCACAAGGGCATGAGCATGTTCATCTGCGAGAAGGGCCCCGGCTTCGTCGCCAGCCGCAAGCTCGAGAAGATCGGCTACAAGGGCATCGACTCGGCGGAACTCGTCTTCACCGACTTCCGCGTGCCCGTGGCGAACCTGGTCGGCGGCGAGGAAGGGAAGGGCTTCCACCACGCGGTCGGTGGACTGGAGCTCGGGCGCATCAACGTCGCGGCGCGCGGCGTCGGCATCGCGCAGGCCGCGCTCGACGAGGCCACGCGCTACGCGCAGCAGCGCAGCACGTTCGGCAAGCCCATCTCGCAGCACCAGGCCATCCAGCTGAAGATCGGCGAGATGGCGACGCGCACCGAGGCGGCGCGCCTCCTGGTGTCGAACGCGGCGTCGATCTACGACCGCGGCGAGCGCTGCGACATGGAGGCCGGCATGGCGAAGTACTTCGCCACCGAGGCGGCGTTCGAGAACGCGCACGAGGCGATGCGCATCCACGGCGGCTACGGCTACTCGAAGGAGTTCCCGGTCGAGCGCCTGTACCGGGACGCGCCGCT
>CAZTXP010000080.1:0-9384 GCA_964617355.1 uncultured Enterobacteriaceae bacterium | reverse complement strand
CGCCAGCTCCTTGTGGCTGCCCGAGAGGATGGAGAGGCCCACCGCGGCGACGTCCTCGTCGACCGCGATGCGCACGATGAAGTCGGGCGACTTGCGCAGGCCCGTGTAGATCACCTCGGCGCCGGCGTCGCGCAGCGCGAGCGCGACGACCTTGGCGCCGGCGTCGTGGCCGTCGAGCCCGGGCTTGGCGACGAGAATGCGTTTTCCGGAAAGGGGCGCGTTCATAGCCGCACCGGTTCCTGGAACTCGCCCCAGCAGCGCTTGAGGCGGTCGACCATCTCGCCGACGGTGGCGTAGGCGTGGCAGCAGTCCACGAGCAAGGGCATCAGGTTCTCCTTTTCTTCGCGTGCCGCGGCCTCCAGCGCGTCGAGCGCATGCGCCACCCTGGCGTTGTCCCGGGTGCGCTTCACGCTGGCGTGCTTCTCGAGCACGCGGCCGGCAATCTTCGGGTCGAGGCGGAACACCTCGCCGTAGCTGTCGGCCTGCTCCGCGCGGCGGTACTTGTTCTGCCCGACCACCACGCGCTCTCCGCGGTCGGTGGCGTCCTTCTTCTCCTTCGCGCGCACCGCGATCCGGCGTTGCAGCCAGCCGTCCTCGATCGCCTTGACCACGCCGCCGTACTCGTCGATTTCGCGCATCACGTCGAGCATCGCGGCTTCCATCTTGTCCGTGAGCCACTCGACGTAGTAGCTGCCGCCGAGCGGATCCACCGTGGCGGTGACGCCGGCCTCGTGCTGCACGATCTGCTGCGTGCGCAGCGCGAGTTCCGCGGAGAACTCGGTCGGGATCTGGAAGGCCTCGTCGTAGGCGCAGGTGAAGATCGACTGCGCGCCGCCGAGCACCGCGGCGACGTTCTCGATCGCGACGCGGATCACGTTGTTGTAGGGCTGCGCGGCGACCAGCGACGAGCCGCCGCAGACCACGCCGAAGCGGAAATGAAGCGCCTTCTCGTCGGTGACGCCATAGCGCTCGCGAAGCAGTTTCGCCCACAGCCGCCGACCTGCGCGGAACTTGCACGCCTCCTCGAAAAGATCCATGTGCACGTAGAAGAAGAACGACAGCCGCCGCGCGAACTTCGCCACGTCCCCGCCGCGCCGGATCAACTCGTCCACGTAGGCGAGGCCGTTGGCGATCGTGTAGGCCATCTCCTCGACCGCGGTGCAGCCGGCGTCGCGCACGTGCGCGCCGGCGATCGAGATCGCGTTGAAGCGCGGCGAGACCTCGTTGGAGTAGAGGATCGAGTCCGCGATCAGCCGCAGCGACGGCCGCACCGGGAAGATCCACGTGCCGCGCGCGACGTACTCCTTGAGGATGTCGTTCTGGATCGTGCCGGTGAGCTTCTCGCGCGGCACGCCCTTCTTGTCGGCGGCGGCGAGGTACATCGCGTAGATGATCGCGGCGGTGCCGTTGATGGTGAACGAGGTCGAGATCGCGCCGAGGTCGATGCCGTCGAAGAGCGTCTCCATCTCCGACAGCGAAAAGAGGGACACGCCGACCTTGCCGACCTCGGGCCGCGCCATCGGATCGTCCGGGTCGTAGCCGCATTGCGTGGGCAGGTCGAGCGCCACCGACAGCCCGGTCTGGCCCTGCTCGAGCAGGAAGCGGTAGCGCTGGTTGGATTCCTCCGCCGATCCGAAGCCGGAGTACTGGCGGATGGTCCAGGGCCGGCCGCGAAAGCCGTCCTCGAAGATGCCGCGCGTAAACGGGTATTGCGCCGGCAAGCCGGGATCGTTGCCGGCGACCATGTCGGCCGTGACGACCTCCGGCACCTCGATGCCCGAGGGCGTCGCGAATCGCGGCTTGGGCTTGATGCGGGGCTTCGGGATGGCGCTCATGACTTCGGTCCCTTCTTCAGGATGTCCTTCGCGGCGGCCCAGTGGTCCTCGTGGCACCACGCGGTGGCGACGTGCTCGCGGTCACGCGGCTCCATCTCGCTGCGCGGAATGCCGAGCTTGCGCGCCGCCGCGTTCCACTTGAAGGCGCGCATCACCTGCGGCTTTTGGCGCTTCCACGGCGCGAGCCAGCGCTCGACGAAATCGGCGAAGGGCTCGCCCTCGGGCGCGACGGCGTTGAAGAGGCCGATGGCCTTCGCCTCCGGCGAATCGACGATGCGCGAGGTGGCGAGCAGTTCCAGTCCGGCGGCTGGGCCGATCGTGGCGCAGAGGTCGCTGCCTCCGCCCCAGGCCGGCGAGATGTTCAGGTTGCCCTGCACGAAGCCCATGCGCGCATGGGGCGCGGCGATGCGCACGTCGCAGGAGATCGCGAGTTCCGCGCCGCCGCCGATGGCGTAGCCGTTGAGCGCCGCGACCACCGGCACGGGGAAGGTGCGGATCGCATGCATCGCGCCGTTGCCCAGGTCAAAGAGGCCGCGCGCTTCGTCCATGGTGCGCACCTGCTCCAGGTCCTTCAGGTCGCCGCCGGCGGCGAAGCTCTTGTCGCCCGCGCCGGTGACGACCGCGAGCACGAGGTCGGCATCGTGGTGCGCGTGGAACACCTCGCGCAGCCGCGCGAGCACCGCGCGGGAGAGCGGGTTCCTTTTCTCCGGGCGATTGATGGTGACGCGGAGCACGCGCTCCGCGACCGACACGAGCACGTCGTCCGTCATCGCAGGGCCTCGATGTCCTTCTTCGCGCGCGCGAGCGCCGCGGCGTTCGCCTTCAGGTTCGCTTCCAGCCGCGGCCCGGGGCCGGCGAGCACCAGCGCGTAGTCCTCGTGGTCGAGGCGCAGCGGCGCGGCGATCGCGTAGACGTCGGCGACGTTCTCGCCGCGGGTCATGCACCAGCCGCGCGCCGCGCCGGCAGCGAGGTCCTTCTCCAGCGCCTCGCGCTTCACGATGGTGTTTGGCGTCACGCGCGCGAGCTTCAGCCCGTCGAGCAGCGTGGCGCGCGCCTCGGGCGCCATCGCGGCGAGCAGCGCCTTGCCGGCGGCGCTGGAATGCAGCGGCTTGCGGTCGCCGACCTGCGCGCTGTAGCGGATTGGGTTCTGCGATTCGCTGACGCTGAGGTACGTGACCGAGCCGCCCGCGCGTTTGGCGAGCACCACGGTCTCGCCGGTGGCGGTGCAGAGTTCCTCCAGCCGCGCGGCCACGCGCTTCAGCAGCGGGTCGCGCGCGGCGACCAGGCGCGCCTGCTGCAGCCAGCGCAGCGTCGGGTACCAGCCCTTGCGCGGGCCGAGTTCGTACAGGTAGCCGCGGTCTTCCAGCGACTTCAGGAGGCCGTGGCAGGCCGACACCGGGATCGCGAGCCGGCGCGCGAGCTCGGCCACGCCCAGCGCCTCGCCGGCGGCGGCGAAGGCTTCGAGCAGCTGCACGGTGCGGTCGGCGCTCTTGACGGCCATGGCCTCGAATTCACATATATGAATGAACGTTCACACAAATGATAGCGTGCCACGCCGCGCGCGGGCGCGCAAGTCCTCAGGTCAAGGGCTAGCCGTGGTGGGCGGCGAGGAGCTTGCGGCAGAGCGCCTCGAAGGCCCGCCGCTCGGCCGCGGAGAGCGGTCCCATCAGGCGTGCCTGAACGCGGCGCACGCCGGGCGCGGCGGCGCGCAGCGCGCTGCGGCCCTCGGCCGTGATCTGCGGCACCTTGGCGCGGCGATCGCTGGGGTGCGGATCGCGGCGCACGCTGCCCTTCTGCTCCAGCCGGTCGATGACGCCGCCGATGGTGGCGCGGTCGTAGCCGATGAGCGCGGCGAGGGTCGCCTGGTCGAGGCCGGGACGTTCGTCCAGCGCGACCAGCGCGGCGTACTGCACCGGCGTCAGGTCCAGCCCGGCGAGTTCCTCGGCGAAGAGCGCGACGGCGACCTGCTGCAGCCGGCGCACGAGGTGCCCCGGCATCTCGTGGATCGGCAGCGCGGCGTCCGCCGGTGCGGCGGCGGGGGCCGGCGCCTTCAGTCGAGGCACTTCGCCTCGGTCCAGCCGTAGAGCCACTCGAGCGCGTCGTAGAAGCGCTCGGGCGTGCGACCCTTCCACAGCGAGTTGCGCACGTGCCGCTCGATGCCCATGGCGTGGTAGATGCGACCCATCTCGCGCGCCGAGATGACGACGCGCGCGGTGCGTACGACACGCTTTTCCTCGTACAGTCGGAAGCCCGCCTCGAGGTCGCCGCCCTTCGCCTTCAAGGCCTCGCGCAGCGTCACCGCGTCTTCGAGCGCCATGCACGCGCCCTGCGCCATGTACTGCAGCATCGGGTGCGCCGCGTCGCCCAGCAGCGTCGCGCGGCCCTTGCCCCAGCGCTCCACCGGGTCGCGGTCGGCGGTGGCCCAGCGCTTCCACGAGGTGGGCTTGTCGAGCAGCTGCTTCGGCTTCGGGTCGATCTGCGTGTAGTAGCTCATCACCTCGTCGCGGCTGCCCTCGCGCACGCCCCATTCCTCGTTCTCGCGGCTGTGGAAGGTGACGACCACGTTGTACATCTCGCCGCCGCGCAAGGGGTAGTGCACGAGGTGGTAGTTCGGGCCCACCCAGATCGAGGCCGCGTTCCACGACAGGTCCTTCGGGAACTCGTCGCGCGGCACCACGGCGCGATAGACCACGTGCCCGGAGACGCGATGGCCGTCGCCGACGAGGAACTTGCGCGCGGTCGAGCGCCCGCCGTCGGCGCCGACCAGCGCCGAGCCCTCGAAGGTCTTGCCGTTCTGGTCGACGAGGCGCACGCCGTCGGGCAGGAGGTCGATCTTCTCGATGCGCGTCGACGTGTACACCTGCACCCGCGCATCCAGCTGCACTTCCTCGTAGATCGACAGGTGGATGTCGGCACGGTGGATCACCGCGTAGGGGTTGCCGAAGCGCTTGCGGAAAGGCTCGCCCACCGGGATGCGCGCGACGAGCGACGCGTCGAGCGCGTCGTGCATCACGAGCTCGTCGATGTAGACCGCGCGCTTCCGGGCCCGCTCGCCGAGGCCGAGCGCGTCCATGGCGGTGAACGCGTTGGGGCCGAGCTGGATACCGGCGCCGATCTCGCCGATCTCGCTCGATTGCTCGATCACGGTGACCGGGAAGCCGGCCTGCGACAGCGCGAGCGCCGCCGCCATGCCGCCGATGCCGCCGCCGACGACGAGGACCGGTTTCATGCGCGCTCCTCGAAATAGCCCAGCTTGCGATGCACCGGGGATTCGTCCGCGCAGACGAGGAACGCGGGCTTCGAGCCGGAGCGATTCGCCAGCCTCACGCGTGCGAAGCCGGCCGCGCAGAAGGTGTCGGACTTCGCCGCGGCGAGCGCGGTGCCGTTTACCTCGGCGTCGACGTCGCCTTCGACCACGTGCAGCACGCGCGCGGGCGAGATGCGCGGCATCGCCACCGATTCGCCCGGGCGCAGCATCAGCGCCGAGAACGCCACAGTGTTGATGCAGTCGCCGCCGGTCTCGGGATTCACGAACGCCACTTGCACGGGCTCGGTCGAAGCCACCGCCATCGCGACCAGCGCCTCGCGCGTGCGGCGCCACTCGTAGCGCATCATCGGGTAGCCCGAGTTCGTGCGGCGCCCGCCGATCACTGGCGCGAGCCCGCCGCGCGCGTAGGCGGGCAGCGGCGCGGTCGCAGTCTGCGGCACGCCCGGCGTGGCATAGCTCGCGTCGAGCGCCAGCACCAGCGGCAGGTCGAGCACGTCGAGCCAGATCAGCGGGCCCTGGCCCTCGTGGCGGTGCTCGTGCCACAGGCCGGTGGGCGTGAGGATCAGGTCGCCCGGCTCCATCGGGCAGCGCTCGCCCTCGACCACGGTGTAGCCGCCTTCGCCCTCGACGATGATGCGCACTGCGTTCGGCGTGTGGCGGTGGTTCGGCGCCACCTCGCCCGGCAGCACCATCTGCATGCCGAGGAACATCGCGGCGGTGGCCTGCAGTGCGTCCTTGCCGCGGCCGGGGTTGGACAGTACCAGCACCCGGCGCTCGGCCTTGTCCATCGGCGTCAGGTCGCCGGCGCGCACCAGCAGCGGCCGGATCGTGTTCCAGGCCCAGAGCGTCGGCTTCGTGCCGCTCCGGGGATCGTCGAAGGGCAGCGCGTCGCGCAGGTTGGGCCACAGAGGCACGAGGTTCGCGCGCGACAGGGCGTCGAGGTAGTCGGCGGGCAGTTCTTCGCGCGTGCCGAGCACGTGCGGGTGGCGGGCGCTCATCGGGGCTCCTCCTCCGGTCGATTGGAACGCATGAATATAATAAGCATACGTACTAAAGCGGCGCAAGCCCCGCGACCGGGTGTTTTGCGCGATGATCGCGCCTCGTCGGACGGAGTGGCAACGATGGCGGCAGCGGCGCGGGTCCTGTGCATCCTGGGCATGGTGGGGGCGATCGGCTGCGCGCTGGCCGCCCTCGGCGCCGGACTGGGCTATCGCCTCGGCTGGTGGCACTACAGCACCGGCATCGCGGCGCTGGGCAACGTCTTCTGGGTGGCCGTAGGCGCGGCGGTGTTCTGCGCGCTGGCGCTGGCCTTCGCGCTGGTCGCCGCGCGTCCGTCGCCCGTGGTGCCGGCCGTGCTCGCGGCGGCCGGGCTGGCGATCGCGGGCGTCACGGCGTGGATCCCGTACGACCTGCGCATGACCGCGAACGCGCTGCCGCGCATCCACGACATCAGCACCGACCTCGCCGACCCGCCGGCCTTCGTGCGCGCCGCCGAGCTGCGCGCGAAGGGCGAGCACCCGGTGGCCTACGACGGCCCCGAGGTCGCCGCGCTGCAGAAGAAGGCCTACCCCGACCTCGCCACGCTGGAGTTGAAGGCGCCGCGCGACAAGGTCCTGCTGGCGGCGAGCGCGGCGCTCGTCTCGATGGGCCTCGAGATCACGGCCACCGACATGGCCGCGGGCCGCATCGAGGCCGTCGCCACCTCGCGCCTCTTCGGCTTCAAGGACGACGTCGTGGTGCGCGTGCGCAGCGCCGACTCCGGCAGCCGCGTCGACGTGCGCTCCAAGTCGCGCGTCGGCCGCCACGATTTCGGCGCCAACGCGAAGCGCATCCGCGCGTTGCGCGAGCGGCTGTCGAGCGCGGTCCAGTAGCGCGGCATCGCACGGCCAGGGGGCGATTCGCGGCCCAGTTCCGCGGATGGGCGCCGGCCCCGGGAATTAAGATGGTGGATTGACCGCATTCACCGGAGATATCGCCATGTCCGATCCACGCCTCCTTGCGCTCGCCGCGGCGCTGCTCATGCCGCTCGCCGCGCTCGCCGGCCCGGTCGCCGAGCGCGTCAAGGCCGCCGGCACGGTGCGCGTGTGCATCTGGCCCGAGTACTACGGCATCACCTTCCGCAACCCGCGCACGCAGCAGCTGGTCGGCATCGACGTCGACATGGCC
Organism: uncultured Enterobacteriaceae bacterium; assembly: GCA_964617355.1. Taxonomy (GTDB): domain Bacteria; phylum Pseudomonadota; class Gammaproteobacteria; order Burkholderiales; family SG8-39; genus CAZTDU01. The sequence continues at coordinate 2,115 of CAZTXP010000080.1, read as the reverse complement.
AACGAACTCGGCAAGGACCTGAAGGCGAGGGTCGAGTTCGTCGAGTCCTCGTTCCCGCAGCTGGTGCCCGACGTGACCGGCGACAAGTGCGACGTGGCGATGTTCGCGATCGCGATCACGCCGCAGCGCGAGAAGGCGCTGCGTTTCACGCGCCCGCACCTGAAGAGCGACATCTACGGCATCACGCTGAAGTCGAGTCGCGCGATCCGCGCGTGGGAGGACATCGACCGCCCGGGCGTGAAGGTCGCGGTGCAGGCCGGCACCTTCATGGAGCCGGTGATGGCCGAGCGCCTGAAGCAGGCGACGATGGTCGTCGTGCGCCCGCCCGCCACGCGCGAGCAGGAGGTCGAGTCCGGCCGCGTCGACGTCTTCATGACCGACTACCCGTACAGCCGGCGCCTGCTCGACAACGCCGACTGGGCGCGGCTGGTGTCGCCGCCGAAGCCGTTCCACATCGTGCCCTATGCGTACGCGGTGAAGCCGGGCGACGAGGACTGGTGGCGCGCGGTGGACGGCTTCGTCGCGCGCGCGCTGAAGGACGGCCGCGCGGCCGCCGCGGCGAAGCGCCACGGCCTCGCCGAGATCCTCGCGCGAGACTAGGAGCCGTACCGCCGCCGTGATCCAACGCACCCGGAGCTTCCTCAGCGCCTCGATCGGCCTGCTGCCGCTCGGCGTCTTCTTCGCGACTTCGATCCTCGTCTTCGCGGCGCTGTTCGCCTGGCGCGAGTACCACGCGGCCGAGGAACGCGAGTACCGCCGCACGGAGCTGCTCGCGCGCGTGCTCGAGGACCACGCCACGCGCACGCTGGAGGCGGTCTCGGGCACGCTGTCCCTCACTGCCGAGGTGCTGGAGGCTTCCGAGAGCGTGAACGCGGCGACCTGGGTGGTGAAGGACCTGTTCTCGGGCGCGCTGCGACGCGCGCCGTACCTGCGCAGCGTGTCGCTGGTGGGCGAGGACGGCTTCGTGCTGCTCAGCTCCGATCCGGCGAACCTCGGCGTGCGCGTCGACCTCGCGGCGCTGTTCGGCACGCTCGAGCCGGACGCGCGGCTGCTGCTCGGGCGGCCGGTGCCGGCGCGCGACCTCGCGGAGATCGGGCGGGCGCAGCGCGAGGGCGTCGCCATCCTGCCGGTGGGACGCCCGGTGCGGTTCGCGAGGGGTGCGCGGGGCGTCGTGGTCGCCGCGGTGAACCCCGAGTTCTTCGCCAACTACTACGAGCAGGCGCTGGCGGAGCCGACCGACTCGGCGATCCTCGCCAGCTACGACGGGCGCTTCCTCGCCGGCACCTCGAACGTCACGCTGTCGCCGGGCGATCCGGTGCGCCACCTCGAGCCGTACAAGGACTTCCTGCCGGCGCGCGAGCACGGCCGCTACGAGGCGATCGCGCCCGGCGCCGGCGCGGCGCTGTCGGCGTTCCGCACCTCGCGCACGATGCCGCTGCTCGTCATGGTCGCGGCCTCGCACGACCGCATGCAGGCCGAATGGCTGGAGTCGATCCGCTGGGGCATGCTGCTCGCGGTGGCTCTGGTGTTCGTGGTGGTCGCGCTGACGCTCGTCTCGGCGCGCATCGCGCGCCAGCGCCGCGAGGCCCAGCTGCGCCTGCGCGACCAGCTGCAACTCTCGGCCGACGTGCTCGCGGCGACGCCGGTGCCGCTGTACCTGAAGGACCTCCACGGCCGCTACCTGAACGTCAATCGTGCCTGGGAGGAAGTGACCGGGCGCGCGCGCGGCGACGTCATCGGGCGGCGGCCGGACGAGGTGCTTTCGCGCAGCGGCTTCGCCGAGGAGCACGCCGGCTACGACCGGCGCGTGCTCGCCGGCGAAGCCGTGAGCTACGAGATGCCGATGCACCGGGCCGACGGCGCGCAGCGCGACGCGATCTTCTACAAGGTGCCCTACCACGGCGCCGAGGGCGAGGTGGCGGGGATCGTCGGCTCGATCGTCGACGTCACCGAACTGAAGCTGGCGCAGGAGAAGGCCGAGGCGGCGAACCGCGCGAAGGGCGCGTTCCTCGCCACCATGAGCCACGAGATCCGCACGCCGATGAACGCCATCATCGGCATGACCGGGCTGGCGCTCGACAGCACCGACCCCGAGGAGCAGCGCGACTACCTGCG
>CAZTXP010000079.1:0-3899 GCA_964617355.1 uncultured Enterobacteriaceae bacterium | reverse complement strand
GAACCTCGTCACGTGCGTGCGCCGCTGCGGCATCGAGGTGTCCGACCTCGTGCTGCAGCCGCTGGCGTCGGCGCGCGCGGTGCTGTCGGAGGACGAGCGCGAGCTCGGCGTGTGCCTGGTGGACATCGGCACCTCCAAGGTGGCGGCGCTGGTCGCCGAGCTGCGCGCCGACGGCACGCTCGAGCTGCTCGGCATGGGCAGCCACGAGTCCAAGGGCCTGAAGAAGGGCGTGGTGGTGAACATCGACGCCACCGTGTCCGCGATCCAGCGCGCGCTCGAGGAGGCCGAGCTGATGGCGGACTGCAAGATCGCCTCGGCCGTCACCGGCATCGCCGGCAGCCACATCAAGAGCTTCAACTCGACCGGCATGGTGGCGGTGAAGGAGCGCGAGGTGACCGCGCTCGACGTCGAGCGCGCGCTCGAGACCGCGCGCGCGGTGAACATCCCCACCGACCAGCAGATCCTGCACGTGCTGAAGCAGGAGTACATCGTCGACGGGCAGGAGGACGTGCGCGAGCCGGTCGGCATGTCGGGCGTGCGGCTGGAGGTCAAGGTGCACATCGTCACCGGCGCGGTGTCGGCGGCGCAGAACGTCGTCAAGTGCGTGCGCCGCTGCGGCATCGAGGTGTCGGACCTCGTGCTGCAGCCGCTTGCCTCGGCGCGCGCGGTGCTGTCGGAGGACGAGCGCGAGCTCGGCGTGTGCCTGGTCGACATCGGCGGCGGCACCACCGACCTCGCGGTGTTCACGCACGGCGCGATCCGCCACACCGCGGTGATCCCGATCGCCGGCGACCAGGTGACCAGCGACATCGCGATGGCGCTGCGCACGCCGACGGCGGATGCCGAGGCGATCAAGGTGCGCCACGGCGTGGCGTTGCGCCAGCTCGCCGACCCGGACGACTCGATCGAGGTGCCGGGCATCGGCGACCGCGGCTCGCGCACCATGTCGCGCCAGACGCTGGCCGAGGTGATCGAGCCACGCGTCGAGGAACTGTTCTCGCTCGTGCAGCAGGTCCTGCGCGAGTCCGGGTTCGAGGAGTTGCTCTCCTCGGGGATCGTGCTCACCGGCGGCAGCGCCACCATGCAGGGCATGGTCGAGCTCGGAGAGGAGATCTTCCACATGCCGGTGCGCGTGGGCGTGCCGAAGTACAACGGGGCCCTGGCGGACATCGTGCGCACGCCGCGCTACGCGACCGCCATGGGCCTCCTGATGGAGGGCGCCGCGCAGCGCCAGCAGGGCCAGTTGTCGAGCCAGGACGGGTCGTTCCGCGCCGTCCTGTCGAGGATGCGCGAGTGGTTCCAGCGGAACTTCTAGGGCGTTGGGTTCAACCAGGCAAGGAGACCAATAACATGTTCGAGATCGTCAACGACCAGGCCGCAGGCCCCGTGATCAAGGTGATCGGGGTGGGCGGCGCCGGCGGCAACGCCGTGAACCACATGATCGACAAGGGCATCGCCGACGTCGAGTTCTTCGCGGTCAACACCGACGCGCAGGTGCTCGCACGCAACCGCGCGACCAACCAGATCCAGCTCGGCACCAGCGGGCTGGGCGCGGGCGCCAAGCCCGAGGAGGCGAAGGCGATCGCGATCGCCGAGCGCGCGCGCATCGAGGAGGCCGTCGCCGGCTCGCACATGGTGTTCATCACCGCGGGCATGGGCGGCGGCACCGGCACCGGCGCGGCCCCCGTCGTGGCCGAGGTCGCGCGCTCGATGGGCATCCTCACGGTGGCGGTGGTCACCAAGCCGTTCACCTTCGAGGGCTCCAAGCGCATGCGCAACGCCGAGCGCGGCATCGAGGAACTCGCGCCGCACGTCGATTCGCTGATCGTGATCCTGAACGACAAGCTCGAGGACGTGCTCGGCGAGGACGTCACGCAGGCCGACGCCTTCGCCGCGGCCGACGACGTGCTCTACAGCGCGGTCGGCGGCATCGCGGACATCATCCACCGCGACGGCCTGGTCAACGTCGACTTCCAGGACGTGCGCACGGTGATGTCGGAGCAGGGCATGGCGATGATGGGCTCGGCGGCCGCGAGCGGCATCGACCGCGCGCGCATCGCCGCGGAGCAGGCGGTCGCCTGCCCGCTGCTCGAGGGGGTCAACCTCTCGGGCGCGCGCGGCGTGCTGGTGAACATCAGCGCCTCCAAGGGCTCGCTCAAGCTGCGCGAGACCAAGGAGGTGATGAACACCATCCGTGCCTTCGGCGCCGACGACGCGACCATCATCTACGGCGGCGTGTTCGACGAGTCGCTCGGCGACGAGCTGCGCGTCACGGTCATCGCCACCGGCCTCGGCGCACCCGCGGCCGCGCGCCAGCCCAAGCCGCAACTGGTGCAGACGGTGCGCACCGGTACCGACAACCAGCCGATCATGGCGCAGGGTCCGGGCGTGATCGACTACGGCACGCTCGACGCGGTCCCGGCGGTGATTCGCCGCAATCGTGCGTCGACGGTCGAGGCGCTGGCGCAGAGCGGGGTGGACAAGTACGACATCCCGGCGTTCCTGCGCAAGCAGGCCGACTAGCGCCGCGCGAACGACCCGCGGCCGCGCCACCCCTTGCCTGGGGCGCGGCCGCGGGGCCGTTTGCTAGAATCGCCTGCTAACCATCATGTTCCGCCAACGTACCCTGAAGTCGCTTGTCCGCGCCGCCGGCGTGGGGCTGCACACGGGCCAGCGCGTGAAGATCTCGCTGCGGCCTGCGCAACCCGACACCGGCATCGTGTTCCGGCGCATGGACCTGCCCGGCACCCCCGACGTGCCGGCGCGTGCCGAGCGCGTGGGCGACACGCGGCTCGCGTCGACGATCGAGCGCGACGGCGTCAAGGTGCACACGGTGGAGCACCTGATGTCGGCCCTCGCCGGACTCGGCGTCGACAACGCCTACGTGGATATCGACGGCCCCGAACTGCCGATCATGGACGGCAGCGCCGCGCCTTTCGCGCTGCTGGTGCAGCAGGCCGGCGTCGAGGAGCAGCCCAAGGCCAAGGAATTCGTGCGCGTCCTGCGCCGCGTAGAGGTGCGCGACGGCGACAAGTGGGCGCGGCTCGATCCGTACGAGGGATTCCGGCTTTCGTTCTCGATCTCGTTCAACCACCCCGTGATCGATCGCAGCGGCCAGGCGGTGACCGTGGACTTCGCCGAGACCTCGTACCTGAAGGAAATCGCCCGCGCGCGCACCTTCGGCTTCATGCACGACGTGGAGCAGTTGCGCGAGAACGGCCTCGCGCTCGGCGGCGGTCTCGATAACGCGGTGGTGCTGGACGAATACCGCGTGCTGAACGCCGAGGGCCTGCGCTTCACCGACGAATTCATCCGCCACAAGGTGCTGGACGCGATCGGCGACCTGTACCTGCTGGGCCGGCCGCTGCTGGGCGCCTTCTCGGCCCACAAGTCCGGCCACGGCCTGAACAACAAGCTGGTGCGCGCGCTTCTCGCGGACGCGGCGGCGAGCGAGGCGGTGCGCTTCGACTCCGAGTCGTCCGCCCCGGCCGGGGTCGCCGGACTGGTGCGCTCCTTCGCGCTCGGCTAGGTGTTTCTCGTTCGCGCGGTCGGGGTGCTGGCCGCCGTCGGCCTCGGCGTCCTGGTCCTGCTGTTTCTCGTTACCGGCGAGCGGCGTTACCTCGGCTGGGCATGGCGGCTGTTTCAGGTCTCGCTCGGGGTGGTGCTCGCCTTCCTGCTGCTTCTCTTCGGCGAGCGGTTGCTGGTCATGCTCTGACCCGCCGGCGCGGCGCCGAGCATGCGCGCCAGCGCCTTTCCCGCCGGAGTATCGCCGAGGCGGCTGGTCAGCCGCTCGAGGGCCGAAATCGCCTCGGGACTCAGGACGGCATGTTTATGCTGCTGCGCAGCATTTTCCCCGAATCCGCTTGGTTGCACCCTCACTGAAACTCCTTTAACCTTCG
>CAZTXP010000078.1:0-95330 GCA_964617355.1 uncultured Enterobacteriaceae bacterium | reverse complement strand
CCTGCAGGTGCGGCGCGACGACGAAGGGGTTGGCCGCCATCATGATGGTGTAGCCGTCGGCCGGGCTCTTCTGCGTCGCCTGCGCGCCGACGAGGCCGCCTGCGCCCTCGCGGTTCTCCGCGACCACGGGTTGCCCAAGCGTCTCGGCGATGCGCTCGCCGACGATGCGGGCGAGCACGTCGGTGCCGCTGCCGGCGCCGAAGGGCACGATGATCTTGATCGGCTTGGACGGGAAGGCCTGCGCGAGCGCGAGGGCCGGAAGAGCCGCCAGCACGGCGGCGGCAACGATGCGGCGAACGATGGTCATGGATCCCTCCTCCTCAGTTCTTCGGTCGGCACAGCGCGCCCGAGGCCTGCAGCCTTTCGATCTCGGCTGAACCCTTGCCCAGCCGGCGCGCCAGCACCTCGGCGCCGTGCTCGCCGAGCGCCGGCACGCCGCCCGCGGTGCGCGCGCCCTGCATGCGGAACGGCGGGTTCGGCGCCTGCATCGTCGCGCTGCCCGCCTTCACGGTCTCGAAGAGGCCGCGCTCGGCGGCATAGGGCGAGGCCATCACGTCGGCCACCGACTGGTAGCGCGAGCACGGCACGCCGCCGGCGCGCATCGCGCGCTCGCATTCGTCGACGGTGCGCACCGAGGTCCATTTCTCGATCTCGACGAGCAGCGCATCCCAGTTCTTCGCACGCGCGCCCGCGGGGGCGAAGCGCGGATCGGTCTTCAGGTCGTCGCGGCCGAGCACGTGGACCATGTCCTCGTAGTTGCCCTGCGAGATCGGCGCCAGCATCACGAAGCCGTCGCGGCAGCGCGAGGCTTGATAGAGCAACCGCGGCTGCGACACCGGCTCCTGCGCCTCGGCCACCTCGTAGGCGAGCATGCCGATCATCGAGTCCATCAGCGTGCAGTCGATCGCCTCGCCGCGACCGGTGCGCGCGCGGCGCACGAGCGCGGCGCAGACGGCACCGAAGGTGTGGACGCCGGAGAGGTAGTCGGCGACGAACACGCCGCTCTTGGGCGGTCGATCGGTGCCCTGGTAGTTCATGAAGGCGACATCGAAGCCGCAGGCCGCCTGCACGATCGGCGCATAGGCCGGCAACTGCGCGTGCGAGCCGTCCTGCCCGTAGCCCGAGATCGACGCGTACACGAGGCCCGGGTTCAGCTTCGACAGCGCCTCGTAGCCGAAGCCGAGGCGGTTCATCACGCCGGGGCGGAAATTCTCGACCACCACGTCGCTCGCCGCCGCGAGTTCGAGGGCGAGCGCGCGGCCGTCGGGGTTCTTCAGGTCCAGCGCGACGCTTTTCTTGCCGGCGTTCAGCACGCCGAAGTAGAGGCTCTCGCCGCCGCGCATCGGCGCGCGCGTGCGCATGTAGTCGCCCTCGGGCGGCTCTAGCTTCACGACCTCGGCGCCGAGGTCGGACATGAGGCGCGTGCAGTAGGGCCCGGCCACCATGGCCGAGAAGTCGAGGACGCGGATGCCGTCGAGCGCGGCCACGCCTACTCCGCCTTCGCGCCGGCGAGCTTCACGACCTTGCCCCACTTGGCGTGGTCGGTGCGCAGGAACGCCGCGAACTCCTCGGGCGCGAGGGTCCACGTGTCGTAGGCCTGCGCGCGGATGCGCTCGGACACCTCGGGCGTGGCGAGCGCCTTGACCAGCTCGGCGTGCAGGCGGTCCACCACGGGCTTGGGCGTGCCGGCCGGCGCGAACACGCCGAACCAGAGGTCGCTACCCGCCTCGTCGTAGCCCTGCACGCCCGCCTCGCGCATGGTCGGGATGTCGGGCGCGTAGGGGCTGCGCTTCGAGCTGGTGATCGCGAGCGCGCGCACCTTGCCGGACCGGATCTGCGGCAGACTGGTGACGAGGATGTCGAACATGCAGGTGGCGTTGCCGGCGATCACGTCGGTCAGCGCCGGGGCGCTGCCCTTGTACGGCACGTGCACCATCGGTGCGCCGGTGAGGGCCTTCAGGAGCTCGCCCGACAAGTGGTTGGTGGCGCCGTTGCCGCCGGAGGCGAAGTTCGCCTTGCCGGGATTCGCCTTGGCATAGGCGACGAGCTCGGCGACGGTCTTCGCGGGCACGTTCGGGTTGACCACCAGCACGTTCACGTACGACACCACCGGCGTGATCGGCGCGAAGTCCTTCAGCGGGTCGTAGGGCAGCTTCGCGTACAGGTGCGGATTGATCGCCTGCGTGCCGGTGTGGCCCATGCCGATGGTGTAGCCGTCGGGCACGGCCTTGGCCACCGCGTCCATCGCGAGGCTGCCGCCGGCGCCGACGCGGTTCTCGACCAGCACCGCGACGCCGAGCGATTCGCCGAGCTTGGGCGCGATCGCTCGCGCGAGCACGTCGGTCGGGCCGCCGGCCGAGAACGGGATCAGCCAGCGAATCGGCTTGTTCGGGTAGTTCTGCGCGCTCGCCGCGCCGGCCGCCAGCACCAGCGCCAGTGTCGCGATCCTCCTCCAGGACGACGTCATGCGGCTCCCCTCTCCTTGATCATCTCGCGTGCCACGATCAGTTGCTGGATCTGGCTCGTGCCTTCGTAGATCCGGAGCAGCCGGGCATCGCGGAACAGCCGCTCGATCGGGTACTCCTTGATGTAGCCGTAGCCGCCGTGCACCTGCAGCACGCGGTCGGCGATGCGGCCGAGCGCCTCGGTGGCGAAGTACTTGCAGCAGGCGGATTCCTTGGTGATGCGGATGCCCGCATCCTTGTCTCTCGCGACCTTCTCGACCATCGCGCGCGCCGCGAGCCACTCGGTCTCGGAGTCGGCGAGCATGCCCTGCACCAGCTGGAAGTCGGAGATCGGCTTGCCGAACTGCTTGCGCTGCGTGGCGTAGCGCACGCCTTCGTCGAGCAGGCGCTCGCAGAGGCCCGTGGCCACCGCCGCCATGTGGATGCGCGCGTGGTCGAGCGACTTCATCGCGGTCTTGAAGCCCACGCCCTCCTGGCCGCCGAGCAGCGCGCTCGCCGGCACGCGGCAATCCTCGAAGATCACGTCGGCGGTATGCGAGCCGCGGAAACCCATCTTCTTGTGCCGCGGCGCGATCGACAGCCCCGGCGCGTCGCGCTCGACGAGGAAGGCCGAGATGCCGCGCGGGCCTTCGCTCTTCGGCGCGGTACGCGCGAACACGGTGAACAGCCCCGCGTGCGGCGAATTGGTCGTGAAGCGCTTGGTGCCGTTGATCACGTAGTGGTCGCCCTGCTTCTCGGCGCGCGTGACGAGCGACGCGGCATCCGAGCCCGCATCCGGCTCGGTGAGGCAGAACGAGGCGACCAGGTCGCCCTTGGCGATGCGCGGCAGGTACTTCCGGCGCTGTTCCTCGGAACCGTCGATCAGGATGCCGAGCGTGCCGACGCCGTTGGAGGTGCCGAAGTAGGAACGGAACACGGGCGACGCGTAGCCGACCTCGAACACCACGCGCGCCTCCTCGTACATCGACAGGCCCAGCCCGCCGTACTCCTTGGGGATGGTCATGCCGAACATGCCGAAGGCCTTCAGCTGCTCGATGATCCGCTCCGGGATCTCGTCTTCTTCCTCGACCTGCGGCTCGGCCGGCACGAGTTCGTTGCGCACGAAGCGGCGCACCGCGTCGCAGACCTGCTCGATGTCCTCGCTCATTTCCTCCCCTTCGCGTCCACCCGCGCGAGATGGAAGCGCTGCAGGCGCTTCAGCATCGTCGCCATCTCCCGCGCCGCGCTGTCGCCGTCGCGCCGCTCCAGGCAGTCCAGCAGCCGGCGGCGCGAGGGCATGACATAGCGGTTCGGCATGTACCCGACCTTCTCGACGAAATGCCGCGTCATCTCCATCAGCGCGTCGGTCAGGATCGTGAGCACCGGATTCTGCGCCGCCCGCGCGAGCAGCCTGTGAAACTCGTAGTTGATCGCAGCGCGCGCGACCACGTCGCCCTCGGCGGTCGCGGCTTCCGCTTCCTGCACGTTCTTCCGCAGCGCAGCGAGATCCGCGGGCGTGCGCCGCTCGCAGGCGAGCCGGGCGACCTCGGTGCCGATCAATAGCCGCGCTTCCGTCAGGTGTTCAGGCCGGATGGTGCCGAGGTGATAGAGGTCGGCCAAGCCTGCGATCGCAGCCTCGCCGCCGCCTTCGCGGATGAAAGCGCCGCCAGTCGCGCCCTTCTTCAGTTCCAGCAGCCCGCTCATCTCCAGCGAACGCAGCGCCTCGCGCAGCGTGTTGCGGCTGACCCCGAACTGCGAGGCCAGTTCGCGCTCGGCCGGCAGCCGGTCGCCCGCGCGCAGGCGCCGGCGCGACAGCTCGCCGCGGATCTGCGCCGCGATCTCCTCGAACGCGCGGCGCGTGGCGACTGGCCGGAACGAAGTCACCGGTTCAATGCATTCCCAGCAAGTGGCGCGAGATGATCACGCGCTGGATCTGGTTCGTGCCCTCGAAGATCTGGTTGATCTTGGCGTCGCGCATGTAGCGCTCGACGCCGACGTCGCGCATGTAGCCCGCGCCGCCGAAGACCTGCACCACGTCGGTCACCACCTTCATCGCCATGTCGCTCGCCTGGCACTTGGCCATCGAGGCGAGCTCCGAGAGGCGGCTGAAGTCGCCGACGTCCACCTGCCGTGCGCATTCGTAGACCAGCGCGCGCGAGGCCTCGATCTGCATCGCCATGTCCGCGAGCATCCACTGCAGGCCCTGGAACTGGCCGATGGCGCGGCCGAACTGCTTGCGCGTCTTCGCGTACTCGAGCGCGAGGTCTAGCGCGCCCTGCGCGAGCCCCACCGACGCGGCGCCGATGGTCGGCCGGTTCATGTCGAGGATGCGCATGCAGGTGATGAAGCCGCGGCCTTCCTCGCAGATCATGTTCTCGGCAGGGATGCGCACGTTGTCGAAGAAGATCTGCACGTTCGGCACGCCGTTCAGGCCCATCTTCTTCTCGTTCTTGCCGATCCTGAAACCGGGGCTCTTCGTGTCCATCAGGAAGCAGCTGATGCCCTGGAAGCCCTTCTCGCCGCTGGTGCGCGCGAAGACGAGGATCCAGTGCGCCATGTTGCCCCAGGTGATGTAGCACTTCTGGCCGTTCAGCACCCAGCTGTCGCCGTCCTTCCTCGCGTTCGTCTTCATCGAGGCGACGTCCGAGCCCGACTCGGGCTCGGTCATCGCCACTGCGGTCCAGGTGCGGCCCTTCGCCACCTCGGGCAGCCAGCGCTTCTTCTGCTCCTCTGTGCCGTAGTGCAGGAGCGGCAGGATCATGCCGATGGAGTTCATGCCGGCGATCAGCGCGCAGGCCTCGGACGCCTTCGAGATCTCCTCGCGCGCGATGCAGACGCTGGTGAGGTCGCCGCCCGGGCCGCCGTACTCCTCCGGCACCCAGAGCTGCATCAGCCCGAGGTCGCCGAAGAGATGGAAGATGCGCTCGGGGATCTTGTCCGTGGTGTCGATCTCGGCCGCGATCGGGCGGATCTCCTTGTCGACCATGCGGCGGATGGACTCGCGCAGCGCGAGCTGGGTGTCGGTGAAATGGGGCATTCCGGTCCTCGAACGTGGCTTGCGGTCAATGGTTCTACCATTTAAAGTCCGGCCCCACCAGACTGTCAACACGGGGTTTCGAAATGGTCGACTATTCCCACTACCAGTGCCTGAAGATCGAGAAGGCCGGCAAGCTCGCGACGGTGACGCTGAACCGCGGCGAGACGCGCAACCAGATCGACCGGCAGTTCCACCACGAGCTGCAGGACATCTGGCGCGACCTCGCCGAGGACGGCGACGTCAACGCGATCCTGCTCACCGGCAGCGGCGGGTATTTCAGCGTCGGCGGCAACGTGAAGGGCATGACCGAGAGGCCCGGCGGCGACGTGTTCGCCGAGGGCGAGATGATCGAGCCGAGGAGCGCCCGGAAGATCGTCAACAACATCCTCGACTGCGAGATCCCGATCGTCTGCGCGATCAACGGCGACTGCATCGGCCTCGCGGCCACGGTGGCCCTCTTCTGCGACATCACGGTCTGCGCCGAGGAAGCGCGCATCGCCGACCCGCACGTGAAGATCGGCCTCGTCGCCGGCGACGGCGGCGCGGTGATCTGGCCGATGCTGGTCGGCCCGAACCGCGCCAAGGAATTCCTGATGCGCGGCAACCTGATCAAGGGCGCCGATGCGGCGCGCATGGGCCTCGTGAATTACGCCCTGCCGGCCGACCAGGTGCTGGAAAAGGCGAGGAAGCTCGCGCAGGAACTGGCCGACGGCCCCACGTGGGCGATCCGCTGGACCAAGCTGGCGGTGAACAAGGCGATCAAGGACAAGGTCAACCTGATCATGGACGCCTCGTTCGCGCTCGAGATGGCCACCTTCAGGACCGAGGACCACATGGAGGCGGTGCGGGCGTTCGCGGAGAAGCGAAAACCCAGCTTCACGGGCCGCTGAGATAGGATTGGCCTCATGAAGATCACGATCACCTACTGCAACTCCTGAGGCTACGAGGCCCGCGCGACCAGTCTGGCCGCGCTCATCCGCGAGGAACTCGGGTCCGCGCCGGCGCTCGTCAAGGGCTCGGGCGGCATCTTCGACCTCGCCTGCGACGGCACCCTTCTCTTCTCGAAGGACCGCGACGGGTCGTTCCCGCTGCCGGCGCAGGTCGTCGCGGCGCTGAAATCGCGCCGCTGACCCGCTACTTCGCCGTGCCGAAGTGCGGCGCGAGCGTGCGGTAGGCGTTGTACTGCGCCTCGACGTACTGGCGCGTCGTCTCGGCCGGGCCGATGCTCGGGATCGCGCCGCGCTTCCTGACCTGCCCGACCCAGTCCGGATCGTCCTTCACCTTCGCGAGCGCGGCGTGCCAGCGCTCGACGACTTCGCGCGGCAGGCCGGGCGGGCCGTAGAGCGCGCTCCAGCCGGACACCACCTCGAGGTCGGGCATGCCGACCTCGGCCGCGGTCGGCGTGTCGGGCGCCTCGGCGACGCGCGCGCGCGTCGACACCACGAGGCCACGCAGGTCGCCGGACTTCATCGGGCCGACGTAGGGGTTCATGCCGTTGCAGGCGAAGTCCACGTGGCCGCCGAGCACCGCGCCGCCGGTTTCTCCCGCGCCCTTGTAGGGCACCTTCAGCGCGGCGTTCGCGGGCAGCCCGGCGTTCAGGAACGCCTTCACCGGGAACACCACGCTCGCATCCGCGTTGCCGGAAGAGGCATAGCTGACCTTGCCGGGCTGCGCCTTCACCGCCGCGATCAGGTCCTGGAACGTGCGATGCGGCGAGTTGCCCTTCACCACGCAGATGTACGGCTCGACTTCCAGCAGCGTGAGGATGGTGAACGAATCCCACTTGTACGTGGTCGCCGGGTCGAGCGCCGGCGCCACCGCCTGCGAGCCGACGCGCGCGAGCAGCATGGTGTAGCCGTCCTTCGGCGCGTCCACCACCGACTGCGAGCCGACGATGCCGCCCGCGCCGGTGCGGTTCACCACCACGACCGGCTGGCCGAGGTACTTCGGCACCACCGCGGCGAGCGCTCGCGCCGCGAGATCGGCGTTGCCTCCGGTGCTGTAGGGCGACACCAGCGTGACGGGCTTCGAGGGATAGGATTGCGCGCTCGCGATCGCGGGCGCGACCAACAGCGCAGCGGCGAGGCACGGCAGCATCAGGGTACGCATCGGCGGGACTCCTCCTCAGGATCCACACGGGCAGCCGCGCGGGTTTCGCGCTGCGCCATATGCAACCGATTATTGTTGCCGCATCATTGCGCGGTCAAGGGAAGCGGGAGCGTCTTTCGCATGCATGCAGTCGTGCTGGGTGGAACGGGATTGATCGGCAGCGCGGTGGCGGAACGCCTCGCCGCGCTCGGCCATCGCGTCACGGTGATGACGCGCAAGGCGCCCGCGGCGCCGCCGGCGGGCTGCACGTGGCAGGGCGGCGACATCGTCGACGCCGCGCCGCTGCGCGCCGCCTTCGAGGCCCTGCGCCCCGACGCGGTGCTGCACCTCGCCGCGTTCCTGCAGTACGCCTGCGAGCAGGATCCCGCTCAGGCGGTGCGCGTGAACGTCGATGGCACGCTGAACGTGCTCGAGGCCTGCCGCACGACAGGCGTGCGGCGACTCGTGTTCGCGAGCAGCATTGCGGCCTATGGCGAGCGCGTGGACCTGATGCGCGAGGACGATCCGCCCACGGCGCGCATCGGCCTCTACGGCATGACCAAGCGCCTCGGCGAGATGCTGGGCGATCGCTACGCCAACCTGCACGGGCTGGAGTTCGTCGCGCTGCGCTACGCGGGAGTGTTCGGGCCCGCGGAAGTCCACAGCCCCGGCATGGCGATGGTGCGGCAGCGCATCAAGGAAACCGCCGCCGGCCGCGACGTCGTGGTCGACGGCGCGAGCGGCGACGAGCGCAGCCACGCCACGCATGCGATCGACGCCGCGGAAGCCACGTGCCGCGCGCTGCTGCACCCGAAACCGGCGCATCGCGTCTACAACGTCGGCGGGCCGCCGCAAAACCACGTCACGCTGCGCGCCTTCCACGACGCGGTGCGCGCCGTCGCGCCCGGCGCCGGGCGCGCGCTCTGGCAGGGCCGCGGCAAGGACAGCGGCCCGGTGGATCTCTCGCGCCTGCGCGATGACCTCGGCTACGTGCCGACCATCGGCATCGAGGAAGGCCTGCGCCTCGACCTGGCGTCGAAACCGCGTTGACGGCGCGCGCCTCGCCGGCCGACACTGCACCGCGCCCTTTGGAGGAGGAGCCCGACATGACCGATACCCGCCCCGCGATGCCCGCCGCCCCGATCGAACGCGCCCCCGGCCTGTGGCGTGGCGACGACCTGCAGCGCCGCAGCGAAGACTGGATCTTCCGCTTCCCGCCGGAGGCACTCGCCGAGATCGAGTCCGCGCTGCGCGGCGTGCAGGCGCGCCGGCTCGCGCCGCCCGCGTTCGGCAAGGCCGACTTCCCGCTGCCGACCTTCTCGAAGGTGCTCGCCGGCATGCTCGAGGAACTGGAACGCGGCCGCGGCTTCTTCCTGATGCGCGGCCTGCCGGTGGAGCGCTTCACGCAGGCGGAGGCCGAGATCGTGTTCTGGGGACTCGGCCTGCACCTGGGCCTCGCGCTGTCCCAGAACGCCGACGGCCACCTGCTCGGCCACGTGCGCAACCTCGACCTCGACATCAACAAGACCAACGTCCGCGCCTACCAGACCACCGCGGAGCTGATCTTCCACAACGACCAGAGCGACGTGCTGCTGCTGTGGTGCCTGAAGGCGGCGAAGGCCGGCGGCCTGTCGCGCATCGTCAGCGTCACCGGCATCCAGAACGAGATCCAGCGCCGCCGCCCGGACCTGCTCGAGGAACTCTACCGGCCCTATTTCATCGACCGCCGCGGCGAGCGCGGGCGCGACGACGAGGGCGACGAGCCGTACTACGCGATGCCGGTGCTGTCGTACCACGGCGGGCTGGTGAGCGCGCGCTACATCCGCGGCTACATCCACTCCGCCCAGCGCTTCCCCGAGGTGCCGAGGCTCACCGCGAAGCAGGTCGAGGCGCTCGACCTCTTCGACGCGATCGCCAACGAACCCGGCATGGCGCTGTCGTTCCAGATGGAGCCCGGCGACTTCCAGCTGCTGAACAACTACTGCGTGCTGCACGCGCGCACCAACTTCGAGGACCACCCCGAGCCGGAGCGGCGCCGCCACGTGCTGCGGCTGTGGCTCGCGACGCCGAACAGCCGCGACCTGCCGCCCTGCTTCGAGAAGCGCTTCGGCACCACGAAGGGCGGCGAGCTGCGCGGCGGCATCCCGCCCAGCCGCGTGGCGCCGCCGGCCGACCGGGTCGAGGATTTCCGCCTCGAGAAGGTCTAGCGCGCCCCGCTTGAAGCTCGAGGCCCACCCCAACTCGCTCTTCGCGCGACTGCTGCGCTCGCCGTGGTGGGTGAGCGCGGCCGTCGCGGCGGTCACGTTCGCGCTCGCGCGGCTGGTGTTGTCGAAGTTCGACCAGCCCGGCCTGTACGCGTTCTTCGTCGCGCTGCCGTTCGCCGTGATCGCCACGTGGGTGGGCGCGAAGCAGCTGCGCGCGCCGAGCCCGGCGAAGCTCGCCGCGCGGCTCGAGGCGCTGCGCGCGATGGACTGGCCCGCGTTCGCCACGGCGGTCGAGGAAGCCTACCTGCGCGACGGCTACAAGGTCCTGCGCCTGGACGGCGCGCAGGCGGACTTCGAGGTCGAGAAAGCCGGGCGGCGCGCGCTGCTCGCGTGCCGGCGCTGGAAGGCGAGCCGCGTAGGAATCGAGCCGCTGAAGGCGCTGGCGGCCGAGGCGAAGGCGCGCGACGTCGCCGACTGCGCGTGGCTCGCCGCGGGCGAACTGTCCGAGACCGCGCGCGCCTACGCGCTCGAGCAGCGCATCCGCCTGATCGAAGGCAGCGGCCTCGCGGTCGCGGTGCCGGCGGCTTCCTAGGCCCGCGGGGGCGGGGGCGCAACCACCGGCTTCTCCGGCTGCACCATGAAGTGCGGGCTCATGATCTGCACGCCCGCCTCGTTGAACGCGTCCTGGATGTTGGCGTGCAGCGCCGAGAGGATGGGCACTCGCCGGATCGCGAGGTCGATCGACACGAAGAGTTCGTACTCGACGTAGAAATCGGCGAGCGCGCGCTGGTAGACGTAGGGCTCGGGCGCGGCCCGCACGCCGGCGGTGGCCTTCGCCGCCGAGACGAGCAGCGCGTGCACCTCGCGCCAAGGCGCGTCGTAGCCGATGGTCACCTTGGTCGACACCAGCGTGCCCTGGTCGGTGGCGAGCTTGGAGTAGTTGTAGATCGGGCTCGAGATCAGCACCGAGTTCGGCACCGTGATCTCCTCGTTGCGGATGTTGACGATCTTGGTGGCCAGCGCGGCGACCTCGCGCACCACGCCCTGCACGCCGTTCACCTCGACGTAGTCGCCCTCGCGCAGCGCGCGCGAGTAGATCACCACGAGGCCGCTCATCGCCTGCGTGACCAGGCCCGTCGAGCCGAGCGTGATCATCAGGCCGAACAGCACCGACAGGCCCTTGAAGGCGTCGCTGGACGAGCCCGGCAGGTACGGGTACGCGACCGCGATGCCCAGGCCCCAGGCGATGATGGTGACGATGCGCCGCGTCGCGCCGACCGTCTCGGGGTGGAACCACGGCAGCGTGACGCGCCCGCGCTCGACGGCGCGGAAGAAGGCCGCGACCACGTCGACCGTCGCGCGCGTGAGCGCCAGCACGATCGCCACCGTGAAGAGTCCCGGCAGCGCGCCGACGATGCCCTCGCCCGCCCACGCCGCCTTGTGCCAGAGCCACGCGCCGAGCTCGCGCGCGAGCGGCTCGGTGAGCACGAACGCGCCGAGCAGCAGCCGCAGCCACAGGAAGCCGAGCCCCGCGAGCAGCAGCGCCGCGGCGGCGAACGCGGCGCCGCCGGCGAACCGCGCCGCGAGCTCGCGCACGCTGAAGGTGCTGGCCTGCTGCGTCGCGCGCCGCCACTCCGCGAGCCGGGCGCGCAGCCGGCGCGTGCCCGCGGCGAGCAGCCAGCCCGCGAGCGCGAACAGCGCGGTGGCGACCAGCGCGCGCGCGAGGCCCTCGGCGAGCAGGCGGTCGTCCTGCATGCGGTGCCAGTCGGCGCGCAGCGCCTCGAGGTTCGCCTGCACGCCGACGGCCATCGCCTCGAGCGACTCCTTGGATTCGGCCTGCCGGTCGGCCTCGAGCAGCGTGAAGAGCGTGCGGTCGCCGAGCAGGAACTGCACGCCGCGCTCGTCGCCGAGCGCGAAGGGCACGTGGCGGATCGGCTGGTCGTACTCGGCCTGCGGGATCTGCCGCAGCCGCTGCAGCGCGCGCTCGACGCGCGCCTCGGGCGACGCGCCGGCGAGCGGCGCGCGCAGCGTGACGACGTCCCGGTTCAGCACGCGCAGCGTCGCCTCGGCCGGGCGCGCGGGCGCGTCGGCCCAGGCCGGCAGGCACAGCGCGAGGAAAAGGCACGCGAGGAAGCGCATCGCAGTGCGAATTTACCGCATCGTCCGGCCGCGCACCGCGGATGCGACAATCGCGCCATGCACAAGAGACCCCGCACCGTCGGCATCATCGGGCTCGGCTACGGCCGGGCGCACCTGGAAGGCTTCCGCGCCGCGGGCTGCGACGTGGTCGCCGTCTGCCAGCGCAACGAGTCCGCGGCGAAGGCCGTGGCGAACCAGTACGGCATCGCCGGCGTCCACACGCGCTGGGAAGACCTGGTGGCGAAGGCGAAGCCGGACATCGTCGCCATCGCCACGCCGCCCGCGCTGCACCTGCCGATCCTGAAGGCGGCGATGGAATCGGGCGCGCACGTGCTCTGCGAGAAGCCGCTGGCGATGAGCCGCGCCGAGGCGCTCGAGATGCTGGCGATCGCCAAGCGCACCGGCCGTGCCGCGATCACCGGCTTCAACTGGCGCTACCCGGTGGCGACGCGCGAGTTCCGCGCCCGCGTCGACGCGGGAGCGCTGGGACGCGTGTTCCACGTCAACGCGCGCTGGATGAGCGGCGGCTGGGCGTCCGAGTCCGCCGCGGCCACGTGGCGCATGGACCGCTCGATCGCCGGCCACGGCGCGCTCGGCGACATGGGCGTGCACCTCGTGGACATGATCCGCTGGCTGTTCGGCGAATTCCGCAGCGTGCAGTGCCAGTCCGGCATCGCCTACCCGACGCGCCACGCGCCCGGCGGCGCGGCGCCCGACGCGGAAGACCACGCCACGGTGCTCGCCGAGCTCGCGAGCGGCGCGCAGGTCTCGTTCACCACCAGCCGCGTCGCGCACGGCCTCGCGGAGCATTCTCTCGAGGCCTACGGCACGAACGGCGCGCTCTCGTTCAAGGTGATGCGAAACGGCGCGGACTGGCAGGTCGGTGAACTGCAGGCGGCCGCGGCGGGCGGCATGTACGCGCCGGTGAAGCTCGCCTCCGACGGTGCGAACGACCCGGACCGGAATGCCACCATCGGCAAGGCGACCATCGCGCCGATGGTGCGCGAGTTCCTCGACGCGATCGAGCAGGGCCGCGCGCCCACGCCGTCGCTGGAGGACGGCATGAAGGCGCAGGCGGTGCTGGACGCGGCGCTGGCGTCGGCGCGAAGCGGGCGCCGCGTGGACGTGGAGGCAACGGCATGAAGATCACCCGCCTCGAAACGCTTGCCTGCGACGCCGGCTGGCGCAACTACCACTTCGTCAAGGTCACCACCGACAAGGGCATCGTCGGCTGGAGCGAATTCGACGAGGGCTTCGGCGCCCCCGGCGTCGGCACCGTGATCGAGCGCCTCGGCGCCAAGCTCGTCGGCGAGGACCTGAACGCGCACGAGAAACTGTTCGCGGCGCTCACCGCCGCGACCCGCCCCGCCTCCGGCGGCATCGTCGCGCTCGCGCTCGGCGCGATCGAGAACGCGCTGCTCGACGCCAAGGCCAAGGGCCTCGGCGTGCCGGTGTACGAGCTGCTGGGCGGCAAGGTGCGAGATCGCATCCGCGTCTACTGGTCGCACTGCGCCACGTGGCGCATCAACCACCCGACGTACTACAAGCCCGCGATCACGGACCTGGATGGCGTGAAGGCGCTCGGCCGCGAGGTGCGCGAGAAGGGCTACACGGCCCTGAAGACCAACATCTTCATCTACGAACCGGGCGGCAAGAACCCGAAGGGCTACCGGCCCGGTTTCGGCGTGCCCGCGATGCCGCCGCTTAACATCGAGCGCGACGTGCTGCGGAACATCGTCATGCACCTCGAGGCGATGCGCGACGGCGCGGGGCCGGACGTCGACATCCTGATCGACCTCAACTTCAACGCCAAGACCGAGGGCTACCTCAAGATCCTGCGCGCCATCAAGGATCTCGACATCTTCTGGGTCGAGATCGACACCTTCAGCCCGGAGGCGCTCGGCTATATCCGCCGCCACAGCCCGCACCCGATCAGCTCGTGCGAGACGCTGCTCGGGCTGCGAGAGTTCCTGCCGTACTTCCGCGAGCAGGCGATGGACGTCGCCATCGTCGACACGCCGTGGAATGGCGTCTGGCAGTCGATGAAGATCGCCGCCGCCGCCGAGGCGCACGAGGTGAACGTGGCCCCGCACAACTTCTACGGCCACCTGTGCACCATGATGAACGCGCACTTCTCGTGCGCGGTGCCCAACCTGCGCATCATGGAGACCGACATCGACCGCATCCCCTGGGATCACGAGCTCTTCACGCACGTGCCCGAGTTCGTCGACGGCCACCTCGTGATGCCGGATCGTCCCGGCTGGGGCACGGAGCCGAACGAGGAGGCGATGCGCGCGCGCCCGCCCAAGGGCCGCGGCGAGATCCTCAGCTACGGCTCGAAGAAATAGCGCCATGGACCTCGCCACGCTGCTGCCCCCCGGCACCACCGGACGCGCCGAACTGAAGGTCGGCGACGAGCACACTGCGCCGCGCGTCGGCAGCGGCAAGATCCCGGTGCTCGCCACGCCGGTGATGATCAACCTGATCGAGGCCGCGGCGCTCGAGGCCGTGGACCGCGCGCTGCCGCCGGGCTACCAGTCGCTCGGCACTCTGCTGAACGTGCGTCACATCGCGGCCACGCCCGTGGGGATGAAGATCCGCGCCGAGGCCAAGGTCCTGCGCGTCGAGGGCCGCACTGCCTACCTGTCGGTGGCGGCGCACGACGAGCGCGAACTGATCGGCGAAGGCACGCACGAGCGCGTGGTGGTGAACGTCGAGAAGTTCGACCTGCGCGTGGCGAAGAAGCGGGCCTGAGCGATGGACGCCGCCATTCCCGTCCCGTTCACCTACGCCTCCGAGCGCGTGCTGCCGGCGTGGATCGACCACAACGGGCACATGAACATCGGCTACTACCTTGTGGCGTTCGACAACGCGACCTACCCGTTCTTCCGCTTCATCGGCCAGGACGACGCGTACCGCAAGGCGAACGGCTCCACGACGTTCGCGCTGGAATCGCATCTCAATTTCCTGCGCGAGGTGCACGAAGGCGACGAGCTGCGCTTCGAGGCGCGCCTGATCGACTTCGACGCCAAGCGCCTGCACTTCTACATGGAGATGTTCCACGTCGGCGAGGGCTACTGCGCCGCGTCCTTCGAGAGCCTGTCGACCAATATCTCGCGCGAGACGCGCCGCACCGCGCCGATGACCGACGCGCTGCTCCAGCGGCTGGCCGCGATCAAGGCCGCGCACGCGGTGCTGCCGCGGCCCTGGCAGCTGGGGCATTCGATTTCGGCGCACCCTCCGAAGAGGGCTTGAGTAGGCGCCGGTTCGGCGTAGGATTCCCGCATGGACCCCGTCACCGCCTGGCGCGCCGAGCACGCCTCGTTCCAGAAGATCCTCGCCCTGCTGCAGTCGCAGCTGGACGCCTTCCACCGCGGCGAGGACCCCGACCTGTCGATCATGGCCGACATCGTGGTGTACCTGCGCGACTACTCGGACGGCGTGCACCACCCCCGCGAGGATGTCGCCTTCGCGCGCCTCGCGGCGAAGCGTCCGGAATTGAAGCTGCCGATCGCGCGCCTGCAGCAGGAGCACCGCGTCATCGCCAAGGCGGGCGAGGCGCTGCGCGAGAAGATCGAAGGCGCGCTCGGCGGCGCGATGCTGCCGCGCGGGGAACTGGAGATCGCGGCAGCGACCTACCTCGTCTACTACGGCAACCACATCGCCAAGGAAGAGGAGGACGTCATCGGCGCGGCGGGCGAGACGCTCACCGCCGAGGACTGGGACGCGGTCCGCAAGGCCGTGCCCGATCGCGCCGACCCGGTATTCGGCGCCAGCCCCGCAGCGCGCTACGCCGAACTGCGCAGGCGCCTCGGCGCGGGCTAATGATCAAGGCGCCTTGCGGCGCCGCCACTTCTTCGGGTGGTCCACCGGGTACGCGACGCCGCTCGCGGTGACGCCCATGCCGACCAGCAGCTTCGCCATCTCGATCGCCGAGCGGTAGCCCTCGAGCACCGGGACGTCCCAGCCGAGTTCCGTCAGGCGCTTCTGGAGGTAGGGCTGCAGCCAGAACGCCGCCGAGCAGCCGATCATCAGCACCTCGGCGCCGTCTTCCTCGATCGCGGCGATCGACTCCTGCACCGCCACCTCGAGCATCTCGGAACGCTCGCCCTTCGCGGCACGCTCGCGCTCGACGTGGTGCGGGCGCGTGCCGTCGTCGAACGGCGGACGCGGCAGCGGGAAGTCGATGTTGCGGATCGACGCGCACTCGTGCGTGAATCGGTACTGGACGACGAGGTCGGCCATGCGCGCGTTGTGCGTCTCGCCGATGTCGATGATCGAGAAGCGGTCGCCGAGCGTGCGCGCGAGGTGCATCTGGGCGTGCGCACAAGACGTCACCGCGACGCCGAAGCGCCGGCCGATCTCGCGCGATTCCACGTATCCCGGGTCGCCGCCGCCGAGCAGCACGATCGCGTCCCACTTGCCGCTCTCGCTGGCCTCGCGCACGACGCGCAGCCGCGCGGCGCCGATCAGCATGAACTCCTCGCGCGTCTCCACCGGCCAGTCGCCGTGCGCGGCGCGCGCGCCGGCGTGGAGATCCCACTCCACGCCCTCGAACGACGACGCGACGTCGTCGTAGTTCATCATCATCTGTTCCTTCGTACCGGCCATCTTGCGCATCGCGTAGCGCGCGTTGTCCGGCAGGCTGAAGGCCTGCACCAGCAGCAATCGGGGCTTCTTCACGTGCGGCCTCTCAGTTCAGCTTGATCTTCTTGCCGAGCTCGATCCAGAAGTTCACGAGGCGCCGCGTCTCGGCGTCGTGCTCGTCGGGCGTGGTGCCGAGGATGTCGTAGCCCTGCTCGGCCAGCTTCGCGGTCACCTCCGGCAGGCGCATCACCTCGACGAGCATGTCGCGCAGCACGCGGCGGATCGGCATCGGCGTGCCCGCCGGCGCGTGGATGCCCCAGATGCTCGTCATGTCCACGCCCTTCAGGCCCGCCTCCTCGAAGGTCGGCACGTTCGGCATCGACGGGTCGCGCCGGCGGCCGGTGACCGCGATCGCGCGGATCTTGCCGGCCTCGACGTGCTGGCGCGCCGAACTGATGCCGCCCCACTGCATCGAGATGTGGCCGCCGAGCAGCGCCTGCATCGCGGGGCCCGACGACTTGAACGGCACGTGCGTGGTCTGCACGCCGGCCGCGAGGTCGAAGAGCACGCCCGCGAGGTGCGTGGACGCGCCGATGCCGCCCGAGCCGTAGCTGACCTTGCCGGGATTCGCCTTCGCGTACTGGATCAGTTCGTTCACGTCCTTCACCGGCAGCGACGGATGCGCGACGAGGATCACCGGCCCCTGCGCGAGCATCGTCACGCCGGAGAACTGCTTCAGCGTGTCGTAGGGCAGGTTCCCGAGCACCGCGGGGTTCTGGTAGAAGGCGTTGTCCGCGAGGAACACGGTGTAGCCGTCCGGCTGCGCCTGCGACACCGCCACCGCGCCGACCACCGCCGACGCATCGGGCCGGTTCTCGATCACGAAGGCCTGCCCCATGCGTTTCTGCATCGCGGGCGAGAGGATGCGGGCGATGTTGTCCGAGCCGCCGCCCGGCGCGCGCGGCACGATCACCTGGATCGAGCGCGACGGGTACGCCCCGGCGTCCGCGCCGCGCGCGAAGTTCGAAACGGTGATCGCGCCGAGTGCCGCAATCGCCTGTCGTCTGGTCGTCATGGCATGCCCCGTCGCGACGCTTGTGAGGCTGACATGATTACCACGCGCCCGGTCGGCGCGATAGCGCCGTCTCGCTCTCGAGCGGCCTACAGGCAACCAGCCGACCTGCCTCGGCCGCCGGCTGCGCTCGCGGCAACTGATGCCCCCCGCGGGGTGATTGCGCCGCAAGCCTGACCATCGCGGCAGCGCCTTTTCAATGCGGAGTCGGGCCACAAGCTCCCCACGTTTTGTGCGTTTGCGTACCAATTCCAGGGAACCCCGGGCGACGCCCGACCCTATACTGTGGTGCATCTCCCCCGGAGGCGCCCAGATGGCCGTACCCTTGACGCACTACCTCCACTCCAGGAATGGATGCATCGGTGCGGGCACTGACCACGGTCCGGCCGAGGTCGACGCGATCATCGCCGCGCTGCGCGCGTCCGGCAGAAGGCGGCTGGTCCTGCACTTCCACGGCGGCCTAGTACCCAAGGCAGCCGGTCTGGATATCGCGCAGCGACTGTTGGACGCGGATGTCTACGCCGGCGCCTACCCGGTGTTCTTCGTATGGGAATCGGGTGCGCTCGAAGCCGTGCGCAACAACGCAGGCGAGATCGCCGCGGAACCCATCTTTCAGGAACTCGTGCGCAAGGTGTTGGAGTACGCGCTCGCCCGCACGGGAATGCAGGACGGCACGCGCAGCCTGAAGGGCTCTCAGGTCGATCCGGTGGAAGTCAAGGCTCAAGTACGCGCATGGTTCGCGAATCCGCAAGGCAAACCGCCGCTGTACGGGAACGGGCGCGCCTTCGCCGATGGCGCCGCACGTGCGGCCGCCGGCATGATCGATGAGAACGAAATCCAGCTTGATCTCGAGGCAGACACCGACTTTCTCCGCGCACTTCACTCTCTGGCAGACGTCCCCGCTGGCGTGCGCAGCGCGATGGTGACCGCTGGCGTCGCGCCCGCCTCGACCAAGATGGATGCGGCGGTACTCGCTGAAATCGCACCCCCGGCCGCCGGCGCCCGGGGCCTCGTTTCCATGGCACGGGTCGCGTGGTACGTGGCCAAGATCCTCGCGAAGGTTGTATGGCGGATCCTTAACTCACGCGACCACGGCTTCCATGCAACGGTCGTCGAGGAAGTGCTTCGAGCACTCTACGGCGACGTCATCGGCAAGACTTTCTTCTGGGACCGAATGAAGCAGGACACCCTGGACGCGTTCGGTGGCAACCCGCAATTGCACGCCGGAACAGCGCTGCTGCACCGGCTCAAGGACGCCATGAACCAGGGCCTCGCGCTCGAGCGAATCTACCTCGTCGGCCACAGCACCGGCGGCATCTACATTTCCCACCTGCTGGACGCCGTGGATGCGATGGGGTTCCCGGCGCAGACGCAGTTCGACGTCGTGCTGCTCGCGCCGGCGAACACCCACCGGCTCTGGGCTTGGACGGTCTCGCATCGCGGGGAGCGCATCCGCTGGATGCGGATGTTCGGAATGAATGACGATGTCGAGCGGGCCGACGGCCTGCTCGGCGACGATTGGAGACGCGCGCTCTACCCTTCATCGCTGCTGTATTTCGTGTCCGGCCTCCTCGAGTACGAGACCGACGCGCCCCTCCTCGGGATGCGGCGTTTCCTCGACCTGCCGCAGGTCTTCACCGCACCGGCATATCCGGAGTCGGATCAGCTCCGCGGCTGGCTTGGAACGCCGTCCGACCGGATGGTGTGGTCGCTTGCCGACGGCGGGAACGGCCTCCAGTCGCACTCGCGCAAGCATGGAGACTTCGACAACGACCTGTCGACGCTGGACAGCCTGCGATGGATCGTTTCCCACTAGGCTCATGGCCCACCACGCGCTACTACTGGCAATCAATACATACCCGGGACTGACCAACCTAGAAGGCCCGGAGAACGATGTCGAGGACTTCCGCGAGTGGCTGGAGGACGTCGACGGCGGTAACGTGCCACCAGGCAACATCGCCGTCATCAAGTCCAGCCAGTTCCCGGCACCGACGGATCGCTACGACGCACACCCCGCCGAGATCGAGTTCCGGCGCGCGCTCTCGAGGCTCCTGTACGAGCCCGATGGCGTTACGTTCCGCGACCGTGTCGGCGAGCGCCTGTACCTTTTCTTTGCCGGCCACGGATTCGCCAGCCGACGCATGTCGGAAGCCGCGCTTTACACCGCGCAGGCGGCGCGCAATGACCCCGATCACATTGCAAGCAAGCGCTACATGGAGCGTATCCGGCACAGCGCGGCTTTCGATGAGATCGTGCTGGTCATGGATTGCTGCCGGGACGTCGACCTGTCCGACTCCATCCGCGAACCGACGATGAAGATCCCTGACCGGCAGGCGCTGGCGGGCCACGTACGGGTACTGGAAGCCTACGCCGCCGGGCGCGGACAGCAGGCTCGCGAACAGATCGAGCCCGCGACCGGGCGTGTACGCGGGATGTTCACCAAGGCCCTGCTTGACGCGCTTCGCGAAGCTCGCGGAGACGAGCAGGGCCGGGTCACCGGCACCGTGCTCAAGGGGCACGTCCACCAGCACTGGCCAGCGCGCTTCAACGGCTCGCCGGTGACCTTCGAACCCGAAATCAGTCCCCCGGCAGGGGCGAACGACCTAGTGCTCGTCACGCGGGCCGGTCGCGCGCGCGCGCAGGTCTTGGTCCACGGGCATCCACCGGTTCCCGCGGGCACGCAGGTCGTCGTGTACCAAGGCGGGCAAGAAATCCGGCGAGCGCCGCTCGCCATAGGGGGCACGATCCTGGAATTAGACGACAACTACTACAAGCTCGTGCTCGACAGCATCCCGGGACGCAGTGCGATGATCGACACCACCGAAGCCAGCTGGCAAGAGGTAACGCTATGAGTCCCGACAGGCGCGCACTCGTCGCGACGCTCCGGGCAAACGCCGGTACGGAGATCGTAGTGACCGACGGCCGGCGCGCAAAGCTGGCCTCGGGCGCTGGAACATTGCGCATCGAACTGCCCCCGGGCATCTATAAGGCGCGTTTCAAAGCCGGGGGGCGCTTCGAAGACCGCCTGTTCGAAGTCGCGGGGACGGATGTAACCGTGCAGGGACCGCGACTGACGATCGATTCGCCGGCGCCGCTGACCAACTCGGGCACGACACACGAGTTCCATGAGCGAATCGCGCGCGGGCTGAGGGATCTTCCCGCGCTGCGGCGCGGCAATGGCGGCGAAATCGCGATTCTTGTGCGCGACTCGCTCAAGGTTCCCGGTAGCGGCGAACCGAGTGCTCCATGGAAAGGCCTCACCGTGCAAACCCTGGCTGGCAGGGTGCTTGCGAACTTGGAGACCGATGGCGAGCGGGACGGCAATCTCGGTTTCGGTGCGATCCGGATCGAAGTCGAACCCGGAACCTACCTGCTGACCCAGCGGTCCGCCACGGGCGCGACGGTGCAGATGCCGATAGTCGCGAGCCCGCACTGGCGCAGCACGCTGTTCGCGGATTGCCTGCGTTTGGGCAAGCAGCGCGTCACCGATCTGTACGGCGCCTCCATTGTCATGGGGCCGCCATATGAATCCTTCCAGCCTACCGACGAGAACCTGTGGCTTGCGGAACTGGCAAAGCAGGCGCTGGCCATGGGCCGCGCCAGCGTTGACGCAGAGGGAATGAGCGGGCTCCTGCACGAAAAGTTCGAGAATCCCTTGCTCGGCATCCTCGCCGCGCACGTCCTGCTTCTGGAACCGAATCCGCGCATTCCCCTGATCGCGACCGTCGCCGCGAACATGGAACGACTCCTGCCGGGGCACCCGGATCTCGTCGCGATTCGCGCCTGGCTGGCGCGCCGCGGGGCGGCCGAGTTTCCCGAAGCACCTTTACGTTCCCCGCCGATGCTGCGTGCCAGTTGGGACATTCTCGTCGACGCGAGCTTTGATCATCCAATGCTGCTGCCCGACGACGCCGAATGGGTCGAGTTTGCGGCGGGACTCAGCAGCAGCACCGTCTGGTTCGCCTGGCACCGCGAGGACGCCATGGGATTTCAGGTTGCATCGACTGCGTCGCTTACGTCGGGCGATCCGCTCCCGACCATCGACGGCCGGATCAATCTCTCCGCGCTGGTCGATTACTGGGAACCGTTCCGCAAGGCGCTGCGTAATCCGCAAATCGCGACAAATCCCCTTCAGCACACCCTGCGCAGGAAGATCCTCGAACTGATCGATAGCGAATCCGGCCAGGACGACCGTGTGCCGACGCTTCGAGAGATCGCGCGCGACCTTCGAGTTCCAACACGCATTGTCGAGTCCGCGGCACTCGCGCTGAGGACCTCGGCACTGGACCTCCTGCCGCCTTCGGGCTCCACCCCGGGAGCCAATCAGGCGAGAACACGCCAGGCGGGATCCGGCTAAGCCGAGTTGGATTCGTATCCGTACACGTCGCGCGCCTGAGCCGCCGATATCAGCCCGTTCTTCAGGTCGCGTGCCACCGCCTCGCGGTCGCGCGCTTTCGGATCGCCGTAGCCGCCGCCGCCCGGAATGTGGCTGACGATGCGGTCACCCGCGCGCACGATCACCTGCCGGCCCGCGTCGTCACGCGTGCCGCGGATCGACAGGAACCCGTTCGGCGCATCGCCGCCGCCGAGCACGCCCGGCACCGGGTGGATGAAGCGCCCGCCGCGGAAGCTCGCCAGCACGTCGCCCACCGGGCCGTGGTCGCCATCGAGCATGCGCAGCACGTACTTCTGGCCGAAGCCGCCGCGATACTTGCCCGGGCCGGCCGAGTCCTGCCAGAGCGACCTCTCCTCGACGATCATCGGCACTTCCGACTCGATCACCTCGGCCGGCGTGTTGCCGACGTTGTAAGGGAACGCGAGGCAGGACACGCCGTCGCGCGCCGCGCGCGCACCCTGCCCGCCCGAGGACACGTTGAACGGCGCGAAGTCCGCGCCGTCGCGGCGCTTGCCGAACATGTACTGGCCCCACATCGGCGTCGCGCCGGCGCCCGCACAGACGCGCTCGGGCGCCGCCGGAGCGATCGCCTGGTACACGCAATCGGGCAGGAAGTTGCCGATCGCGGTGCGCCCGAACACCGGCGCGGGGAAGGTGCAGTTGAGGATGCTGCCCTCGGGCGCCACCACCCGGATCGGCCGCAGCGTCCCCTCGTTCACCGACACGGGCAGGTCGAGCATGCAGAGTACGCCGAACACGGTGTAGGCCGCGGTATAGGTCAGCGTGCAGTTGATCGCCGGCTTCACCTGCGGCGAGGTGCCGGCGTAGTCCACCGTGATCTCGTCGCCCGAGATCGTCACGGCGGTGCGGATGACCAGCGTCTCGCCGCCGACGATGTCGAGCTTCTGCTCGTGCGTCCACGTGCCCTTGGGAAGCTTGGCGATCTCGGCGCGCGTCACGGACTCGCTGCGCTCGACGATCTCGCCGGCGAGGGCCTGCAGGTTGGTCCAGCCCATCTCCTCGCAGATCTCCCGCATGCGCTCGCAGCCGACGTGGCAGGCCGAGACCTGTGCGCCGAGGTCGCCCATCACGGTCTCGTGCGAGCGCACGTTCTGCTCGATGAACGACCACACGTCCCGGTTCGGCTCTCCCTTGCGGTAGAACTTCAGCGTCGGGATGCGCAGGCCTTCCTCGTAGTTGTCGCGGCTCTCGGTGGTGGCGCGCCGGCCGCCGATGTCCACGTGGTGGCAGCAGGTGGCGACGAAGCCGATCAGCTTTCCCTTGTGGAAGGCGGGCGCCATGATGCTGATGTCGTTGTGGTGCCCGCTCGCCATCCACGGGTTGTTGCCGATGACAACGTCGCCTTCCTCCAGCGTTGCGGGCGGATGCGCGACCAGCATGTGCCGCAGCATCGAGCCGAGCGGGCCGCAGAGGCCGGGCGTGCTGTCCGGCGTCTGCGCGAGCAGGCGCCCTTCGGCGTCGAAGATGCCGCAGCCATAGTCGCCGATGTCGCGCACCACGGTCGAGAACGAGGTGCGCCGCAGCGTCGAGCCGAGCTCGCCGACGATGGAGACGAGGCGTCGCCAGAGCATCTCGAGCGTGATCGGGTCGATGACGGGGGTGGTGAGATCGTTCATGGCGTCTGCCTCACTTCGAGAGCTTCACGATCAGGCTGCCGTGCGCGTCCACGCGCACCGTCGCGCCGCTCGGCACCACGGTAGTGGACTCGTTCTCCTCGACGATCGCGGGGCCGGCGAGCGTCGCGCTGGTGCCGATGCGGTCGCGGCGGTGCACGCCGAACTCGCGCCACTCGCGCGCCTTCGGGCAGAACGCGCGCCGCGTGCCGACCTTGCCGTCGCCATCCTTCGGCACCGAGCCGCCGCCCGAGCCGGCGACGTTGCGGCTCGCCGAGGCCGACAGCCGGAAGCTCATGATCTCGAGCACCAGCTCCGGGAACACGCGGCCGTAGAGCTTGCGATAGGTGCGCTCGAAGGACGCGCGGATCTCGGCGATCGCCGCCTCGGGGCCCTTGTCCATCGGGAAGGGCACGTTCACGTCGTAGCCCTGCCCGAGGTAGCGCATGTCCACGCTGTACTCGTGGCGCACGTCGCCGGCCTTCACGGTCTTCGGCAGGCGCGCGGCGCACTCGGCGGTCATTTCGGCGTGGATCGCGGCCAGCAGGCCGGGCACGAGATCGCGATACAGCATGCGGCGCGAGCGCACCGCGTCGTAGGTGACCGGCGCGACGATCATGCCGAAGGCCGCGGCCACGCCCGCGCGCGGCGGGATCAGCACGGTATCGATCCCCAGGCGCGCCGCGAGGTCGCAGGCGTGCACCGGCCCGGCGCCGCCGAACGCGACCAGCGCGCAGGACTTCGGGTTCTCGCCGTGCTCGCTGACGTAGGCCTTCGCGGCCGAGGCCATGTTCTCGTTCACGATCGCGTGCACGCCATAAGCGGCCTCCTCGGTCGTGATGCCGAGCGGACCGGCGAGCCCGCGCTCGATCGCGCGTTCGGCGGCCGGCTTGTCGAGCTTCATGCGCCCGCCGAGGAAGTGTCCCGCGTCGAGGTAGCCGAGCACGAGGTCGGAGTCCGACACCGTCGGCTCGATGCCGCCCTGCCCGTAGCACGCCGGACCCGGCACCGCAGACGAACTCTCCGGCCCGACCTGCAGCGTGCCGACCTTGGTGCGACGGGCGATGCTTCCGCCGCCGGCGCCGATCTCGATCAGGTCCACGACCGAGATGCGCACGGGAATGCCGCTGCCGCGCTTGAAGCGGTGCACGTGCGCGACCTCGAAGTCGTTGGTGCGGATCGCGCGGCCGTCTTCCACGAGAGCCAGCTTTGCCGTCGTGCCGCCCATGTCGAAGGCCAGCACCTTCGAGAGGCCGGCGAGCTTCGCGTAGTGCGCCGCGCCGAGCGTGCCGGCCGCCGGCCCGGACTCGATGATCTGCACCGGAAATTCCCGCGCGAACTCCACCGAGTTGATGCCGCCGGAGGATTGCATCAAGAGGAGTTCCCCCTTGAAGCCCCTGCCGCGCACGCGCTCCTCGAGCTTTGCGAGGTAGCGGGACGTGATCGGCTTGGCGTAGGCGTTCAGCGTCGTGGTCGTGGTGCGCTCGTACTCCTTCATCTCGGGCAGCACGTCGGAGGACAGCGTCACCGGGAGGCCGGGGGCGATCTCGTTGCACAACTCGCGGATGCGCCGCTCGTGCGCCGGATTGCGGTAGGCGTGCAGCAGGCACACCGCGAGGGACTCGCAGCCTTCCTTCACCAATTGCGCGATCGCGGCGCGTGCGCCGGCCTCGTCCAGCGGCTCGAGCACCGCGCCGGTGGCGTGCAGGCGCTCGTTCACTTCCAGCCGCAGGAATCGCGGCACCAGCGGCTCGGGGAAGACGATCTGCAGGTCGTAGGCGTCGAAGCGCTTCTCGCGCCCGATCTCGAGCACGTCGCGGAAGCCCTTGGTCGTCAGCAGACCGGTCTTCGCGCCCTTGCGTTCGATCACCGCGTTGATGACGAGCGTGGTGCCGTGGACCATCGCATCGATGGCCGACGCGGTGCGCTTCTGCCGCTCGCACAGCGCCTGCACGCCCTCCTCGATCGCGCGCGAGGGATCGTCCGGCGTAGTGAGGCACTTGTAGACCTCCACGCGTCCGCTGGCCTCGTCCACCTCGACGAAGTCGGTGAAGGTGCCTCCGATGTCGCTGCCCAGCGTGATCACTTGCCGCTCCTGCGTTCTGGCCTGCGGGGATTATTGTCGCGCCGCAACGAGCCCGGTGGCGAACCTCGCCGACGGTTCGCTATCTTGGCAGCGCCGCCGCTAGACTATCGCGAGCGTTCCACCCCCACCCGAGGAGGCCCCATGGCTGCGAAGAAAGCGAAGAAGGCGGCGAAGAAGAAGCCGGCCGCACCCCGTTTCACCCTCACCAGCCCCGACATCCGGCCCAACGGCCCGATCTCGATGGAGCAGGTGTTCAACAGCTTCGGCTGCACCGGCAAGAACATCTCCCCGGCGCTCGCGTGGAAGAACGCGCCGGCCGGCACGAAGAGCTTCGCGCTCCTCTGCCACGACCCCGATGCCCCGACCGGCGGCGCCGGCTGGTGGCACTGGCTGGTGCTGAACATCCCCGCGTCCGCGACCGGCCTCGCCAAGGACGCCGGCAAGCCCGACGGCTCCAACCTGCCCGCCGGCGCGGTGCACGTGAACACCGACTTCGGCGGCCCCGGCTGGGGCGGCCCCTGCCCGCCCCCGGGCCACGGCCCGCACCGCTACGTGTTCACCGTCTACGCGCTCGGCGTCGACAAGCTCGACGCGAGCGGCGGCACCGCGTCCCTCGCCGGCTACATGGTGAACGGCAACGCGATCGGCAAGGCGACGCTCACCGGAAAATTCGAAAGAAAGAAGTGAACGAGGGGCGCTGCGCCCCCCTCGTGCACCCCTGCAAGAAGATTCAACAGCGTGACGCACAAGCGGTAGCAGCGATTGCGGCAAGAGCCGCATGGACATCTGATGTTTGATGCATTAGCATCAGACCCATGCGCACCACGCTCGACATCGAGGACGACGTCCTCCTCGCCGCGAAGGACCTCGCCCGCCAGCAGAAGAAGACGGCGGGCGAAGTCATTTCGGAACTCGCGCGGCGCGCACTGACGGCCGGCCCCGCCGGCAAGGAAGCGCGCGAGCCCGCGGCGTTCTACGGCTTTCGCCCGCTGCCCCGGCGCGGCGGCGTGGTCAGCAACGAACTCGTCAACCGACTGCGCGAAGACGACGCCTATTGATGCGGGCGCTGCTCGACATCAACGTCCTCATCGCGCTGCTCGACGCCGACCACCCGCACCACGCGTGGTCGGCGCGCTGGTTGAAGGCCAACATCAAGCATGGCTGGGCGTCCTGCCCGCTGACGCAGAACGGCTGCATCCGCATCATGTCGCAGCCCGGCTACCCGAACGCGGTGCCGGCGGCCGTGGTCATCGAGCGCCTGCGGGATGCCACGGCGCATTCCGCGCACCGCTTCTGGCCGGACGACACCAGCATGCTCGACGCCAAGGCGATCGACGAGACTCAGGTGCACGGGCCGCGCCAGGTGACCGATGTGTACCTGCTTGCGCTTGCGGTGAAGCACGGTGGACGGTTCGTCACGTTCGACGGTGCAATCGCGCGCGCGGCCGTTCGCGGCGCGGGTGCCGGGCAACTGCACGTCCTGAAGGCGGAATCGTCCTGACGCACAGCGGGAACGCGCGAAACGGGCGCGTCCCGACCGCAGATTCAGATTGACCACCCGCGACACCCGTTCCTAGACTGTCGCGAACCTTTCACGAGGAACACCACATGCGCATCCGGTTGCTCCTGCTTGCCCTCGCCGCCAGCCTGCCGGTCCTCTCCGCATGGGTGCCGAATCCGGCACTGGCGCAGGCCTATCCCTCCAAGCCGGTGAAGATGATCGTGCCCTGGCCGCCTGGCGGCGCCACCGACGTGATCGCGCGCCACATGGCCGAGCGCCTCACCTCGCGCCTGGGGCAAAGCTTCGTGATCGAGAACCGGCCCGGCGCCACCGGCCAGATCGGCACCAAGGCGGTGGCCACCTCCGACCCGGACGGCTACACGCTCGTGGTCATGTCGACCACGGTGCAGTCGGTTGGCGTGCACCTCGTGAAGAGCTACCCCTTCGACCCGATCGGCGACTTCACGCCGGTGTCGCAGATCGTGACCTTCCCGTACGTGCTGGTGGTGGCGGCGAACAGCCCCTGGCAGAACGTCGGGGAGCTGATCGCCGCGGCGAAGAAGACGCCCGGCAAGATCTCGTACGCCTCGTTCGGCCTCGGCAGCGCGCCGTACCTGATCACCGAGCTCTTCTCGCAAGGCACGCAGGCGCAGTTCCTGCACGTGCCGTACAAAGGCGCGGCGCCGGCGATCGCCGACCTCGTCGGAGGGCAGATCGGATTCTTCATCGACTCGATGCCCTCGCCGCTGCCGCAGGTGCGCGGCGGCAAGCTGCGCGCGCTCGGCGTGACGACGAAGACGCGCACCTCGCAGCTGCCGGACGTGCCGCCGCTCGCCGACACCGTGCCCGGCTTCGAGGCCATCGCCTGGCTTGGCATCTCGGGCCCGGCGAAGATGCCGGCCGACATCGCGAACCGCCTGAACGAGGCGATCCGCGCGGCGACCGCCGAGCCCGACTACGCCGCCAAGATCCGGCAGGCCGGCGCCGAGCCGGTGGCGAGCGCCACGCCCGCGGACTTCCACAAGCTCCTCGTCGCGCAGAAGGACAGCTGGGGCAAGATGATCCGCGACGCGAAGGTGCCGATCACCGATTGAAGCCGCCGGAAGCGCCTTAATGGCGGCTTAATCCGGGGCGCGCACGCTGGCCTCCGTCCCCATCGACGGAGGTGCAGCATGAAGGCATCCAAGGCAATCCTCGCGGCACTCGCGTTAGCCGCCGCCACGGCCGGCGCGGCTACGCCGGCCGAGATCCAGCAGTCCCTCGAGGCGCAGGCGCGCTCGCAGCCCGGCTTCGCCGGCTTCTCGGCCGCGCGCGGCGCGCAGTTCTTCAAGGCCACGCACGGCGCCGAATGGAGTTGCGCGTCCTGCCATACCGCGGACCCGCGCGATCCCGGCCGCCACGCCAAGACCGGCAAGCCCATCGGCCCGCTCGCGCCGCAGGCGAACGCGCAGCGCTTCAGCGACCCGGCGAAGGTCGAGAAGTGGTTCGCGCGCAACTGCAACGACGTCCTCGGCCGCGCCTGCACCGCGCAGGAAAAGGGCGACGTGCTCGCCTTCGTGCTGTCGGGCGCGCGCTGAGGAGACGGCCATGACCTTTCCCCTCCGCTTCGTCGCCGCGCTCGCCGCGGCCCTCGTCGCCGGCCACGCCACCGCCGGCTCGCGGCTTGCCGCGCCGGCGAACCCCGCCCATGCCGAGGAGTGCGGCAGCTGCCACCTCGCGTACCCGCCGGGCCTGCTGCCCGCGCCTTCGTGGACGAAGCTGATGGCAGGCCTGCGCCAGCACTTCGGCACCGACGCGAGCATCGACGCCGCCGCCACGGCCGCGATCTCGCGCTACCTCGCCGACCATGCGGCCACCGGCAAGCGCGCCTCGACCGTCGGCGAAGGCCTGCGCGTCACCGAGTCGCCGTGGTTCGTGCGCAAGCACCGCAAGGTGGAGACGGCCGCGTGGAACCGGCCCTCGGTGAAGAGCGCCGCGAACTGCGCCGCCTGCCACCCCGGCGCCGCGCGCGCCGATTTCGACGACCATGCCGTGCGGGTGCCGCGATGAACACCCCCGATCGAGACGGTGCCCGGCGCATCCTGGTGTGGGACCTGCCGGTGCGCGTCTTCCACTGGACGCTCGCGGCGAGCTTCCTCGGCGCATTCGTCACCGCGGAGTCCGAGCGCTGGCGCGACGTGCACGTGCTGCTCGGCTACACCGTGGCGGGGCTGCTCGCGTTCCGCCTCTTCTGGGGATTCGCGGGCACGCGCCATGCACGCTTCTCCGCCTTCCTTTACGGACCCGCGAGCGTGCTGCGCTACCTGCGCTCGCTCCTCACGCGCCGCCCGGAGCACCACGTGGGCCACAACCCCGCGGGCAGCTGGGCGATCTGGGCGCTGATCGCGTTCGGCATCGGCATGGTCGCGAGCGGCGTTGCCGTCTATGAACTCGGCGCCGGCCGCTGGATGGAGAAGCTCCACGAATTCGCCGCGCACGCGATGCTCGTCGTGGTCGCGGTGCACGTCGCAGGCGTGCTCGCGAGCAGCCTCCTGCATCGCGAGAACCTCGTCGCGGCGATGTTCACCGGACGCAAGCGCGGCGCGGCCGGCGACGCTATCCGCGGCGCGCACCGCTTCGTCGGCACCGTCCTCGCCGCCGCCGTGCTCGCCTTCTGGGTTGCCGGCCCCGACCGCGTCGCGGCATGGGCCTCGGCAGCGCTCGGCCTCGCGCTCGGCACCTCGTGATCGCCGGCGACTTGCTAGAGTGACGCGATGCGCACGCTGCTGGTCGAGGATGACAGCCTGCTTGGCGACGCCGTGCAGGCCGGCCTGCGGCAGGCCGGCTTCGCGGTCGACTGGGTGAAGGACGGCGCCGCCGCCCTGCACGCGCTCGACACCGGCGAGTACGCGGCGATGGTGCTCGACCTCGGCCTGCCCCGCGTCGACGGCCTGGAGGTGCTGCGGCGCGCCCGCGCGCGCGGCCAGCGCCTCGCGATCGTGATCCTCACCGCGCGCGACACCGTGCAGGACCGCATCCGGGGCCTCGACGCGGGCGCGGACGACTACGTGCTCAAGCCCTTCGACCTGCAGGAACTGGCCGCGCGCCTGCGCGCCCACGTGCGCCGCGCGCATGGCGAACCCGCGCCGCTATTGCAGGTCGGCACGCTGGCGCTGGACCCGGCGGCGCGCCGCGTGCGCCACGAAGGCCGCGAGGTCGAGCTCGCGGCCCGCGAGTTCGACCTGCTGCACGAGCTCATGCTGAATGCCGGCCGCGTGCTGAGCCGCGAGCAGCTCGAGGAGCGCGTCTACGCCTGGGGCGAGGAGATCGGCAGCAACGCGATCGACGTCCACGTGCACCACCTGCGCCGCAAGCTCTCCGCCGACGCGATCCGCACGGTGCGCGGCGTCGGCTACCTGATGCCGAAGGACGCGCGTGGCTGAACGGCGCGCGCCCTCGCTGCGAGCCCGCCTGCTCGCGGCGCTGCTCGCCTCGCTGGCCGCGCTGTGGCTCGGCGCAGCGGCCATCGCCTACCTGGACGCGCGCGACGAGGTGGACGAGGTGCTCGACGCGCACCTCGCGCAGGCGGCCTCGCTGGTGCTCGCGCAGGCCACGCGCGGCACGGTCGCCGAGGCCGCGGAGGTCGCGGGCACCCACCGGCGCGCGCGCAAGGTCGCCTTCCAGGTCTGGAACCGCGGCGAAGTCCTGCAGCAGCGCTCCGCGAACGCGCCGGCGACACGCCTTTCGACCCGCGACGAAGGCTTCTCCCGCGCGGCGGTCGACGGGCGCGACTGGCGCGTGTACAGCGCATGGGACACGTCGCGCCGCGTGCTGGTGCAGGTGGGCGAGCGCGCCGACGGCCGCCGCGAGATCGCCGAGGGCGTCGTGCGCGCGATGCTGTTGCCGTTCGCGGTGGCGCTTCCGCTGCTCGGCCTCCTCGCCTGGTGGAGCGTGACGCGCTCGCTCCGGCCGCTCGCCGCGCTCGCGGACGACGCGAGCCGCCGCGGCGGCGGCGACCTGCGGCCGCTCGCGGTTGACACTGTGCCGCGCGAGGCGCTGCCGCTCGTCACGGCGCTGAACGGGCTGCTGGCGCGCGTCGAGGCGCTGCTCGAGAACGAACGGCGCTTCACTGCCGATGCGGCGCACGAGTTGCGCACGCCACTGGCCGCGCTGCGGGCGCAGGCGCAGGTCGCGCAGGCATCGGGCGACGACGCGGAACGCACCCGGGCGCTGCAGGGCGTGATCGAAGGCTGCGACCGCGCCACGCGGCTGGTCGAGCAGCTGCTGACGCTGGCGCGCTTGTCGCAGCCCGCCGCGACCGGGGATCGCCCCACCTGCGACCTGCATGCCGTGGCTCGGCAGGTCGTCGCCGACCTCGCGCCCGCCGCACTGGCAAAGGGCATCGAGATCGGCTTCGAGGCCGACGGGCCGGGCCGCGTCGAGGTCGATCCCGGCCTCGTCGCGATCGCGCTGCGCAACCTGCTCGACAATGCCGTGCGCTACAGCCCCGCGGGCGGGGTGGTCGAAGTGCGCGCGCACGGCGGCGAGGTCACGATTGCCGACCACGGCCCGGGCATCCCGCCCGAGGCGCGCGACCGCGTGGGCCAGCGCTTCTTCCGCGTGCTCGGCACGGGCGAGTCCGGCAGCGGCCTCGGGTTGTCCATCGTCTCGCGGATCGCCGAAGTGCAGGGCGCGACGCTCGCGCTGGAACCGGTCGACGGCGGCGGCATACGCGCACGCTTCGCGCTGCGCGCCCTCTAGCGCACCCACCCCCGCCGCGACGCCTGCGCGATCAGTGCGTGCATCGCCGTGCTGGCGACCAGGCCGATGGCGAACGCGAATGCCGGATGCATGGCCGGGAGCGCCAGCGCAAGGCCGACGAAGAACACCGGGAACGCGAACATGCCGAGCGTGAAGCCGCGCATCAGCAGCGTCGTCGCGTCCACGCCGTGCAGCGCGCGCGTGAACGCCGGCAGCACCGAGCCGCCGATCGGGAATGCCATCAGCATGCCCGAGATGCGCGCGCCGAAGTGGTCCGCCGCGTAGCTGATGCCGAACATCAGCCCGATCGCCGAGACCACGCGCAGCACGATCTCGGCGCGCGGCACCACCACCGGGCCGCGCGGCGCGCCGGTGCGCGGCAGGAGCGCGTAGGCGATCGCGAGCGCGAGCCAGGTCATCGCGAGGCCGAGCCACAGGCTGCCCTCGAAGAGCGACAGCGGCAACGCGGCCAGCACGAACGCGCCCCAGCCCGAGAGCAGGCTCGCTACCCAGCCGAAGCGCTGCGAGGCGCGCGAGAACGCCACCACGTGCGCGGCGATCGCAGGCAGCGCCATCAGCATCGCCACCGACACGCGGCCGACGAAATCCGGGCCCTGCTCGATCAGCAGCACGATCACGATCGGCCCGGCGATCAGCGGCATCGACGTGAGCCAGCCCGAGACGCGGTGCCCCCAGATGCGCGCGGCAAGGCTCACGCCCAGCATCAGCAGCGGGATCAGGAGGAGCTTCAGCGCGATCAAGGAGGCGGGACGGGCGGCGCGAAAGCGGCATTCTTTCACTATTCCTGCGCGAGCGGCGGCGGGATTCGGCACACTCTTCCCATGGCACGCATCGCGATCGGCGGCTTCCACCACGAGACCAACTGCTTCGCCGCGGGGCGCACGGATTTCGCGTACTTCGCGTCGCACCGCGACCGGCCGCCGCTTTGCTACGGGGCGGATGTCGTTAAGTGGCTGTCGGGCACGACCTTTGCGCTATCCGGCTTCATGAAGGACATGGGCGCGCATGACCTCGTGCCGCTCCTGTGGACGAGCGGCGGCGCGGGCGCGCTGGTGACGCGCGACGCCTTCGAGCGCATCGCCGCGAGCCTCGTTGGTCGATTGTCGGAGGCGATGCCGGTGGACGCGGTCTACCTGGACCTGCACGGTGCGATGGTCACCGAGGACTTCGAGGACGGCGAAGGCGAGCTGCTGCGGCGCGTGCGCGCGGCGGTCGGCGACAAGACGCCGGTGGCGGTGAGCCTCGACTACCACTCGAACGTCACGCCGCAGATGGTCGAGCATTCGGACGCGGTGATCGCGTACCGCACCTATCCGCACGTGGATCGCGTGGAGACCGGGCAGTTCGCGGCGAATGCGATGGCGGAACTCCTCGCGCGCGGGCGCCCCGCCGGACGCGCGCTGCGCAAGGCGCCGTTCCTGATCCCGCTGAACGGCCAGTGCACGCTGGTCGATCCGTCGAAGCGCGTCGTCGACATGAGCCGCGTCGCCGACGGCGAAGTGCTGAACCTGTCCTACCTCGCCGGCTTCCCGCCCTCGGACCTGCACTGGTGCGGCCCGTCGGTGGTGGCGCACGCGTGGACGCAGGCCGCGGCCGATCGCGCGGCCGATGCAATGCTCGCCGAGATCGAGCGCTCGGAAGCGAGCTTCGCCGAGGAGATGGTCTCGCCCGAGGAAGGCGTCGCGCGGGCCATCGCGGTCGCCAAGACAGCGATGAAGCCCGTCGTGATCGCCGACACGCAGGACAACCCCGGCTGCGGCGGCACGTCCGATGCCACCGGATTGCTGAAGGCGCTCGTCGCGGCGAACGCGCAGGGCGCGGTGATGGGCTACCTCTGCGACGCCGAGGCCGCGAAGGCCGCGCACGCCGCGGGCGAAGGCGCGACGATCCGCCTCGCGCTCGGCGGCCGCTCGGGACCGGAAGGCGTGACGCCGTTCGAGGCGAGCTTCAAGGTCGCGAAGCTCGGCAGCGGCAAGTTCCGCACCGACGGCGCCGTCGCGGGCAACCGCGACGCGGACCTCGGCCCGATGGCGCTGCTGGAAATCGGCGGTGTACGCGTCGCGGTCACTTCGAAGCGCATGCAGGCCTACGACCAGGCGCCCTTCCGCCACCTCGGCGTGGAACCCAGGGAACAGAAGATCCTCGCCTTGAAGAGCACCTGCCACTACCGCGCCGAGTTCGAGCCGATCGCGAGCACCGTGATCGTGGTGCTCGCGCCGGGCTACTACCTCGCCGACCCCACCGACTACCCGTTCACGAAGCTGCGGCGTGGCGTGCGGCTGAAGCCGATGGGACGCGTCTTCTAGCCTGCTCCAGGACGCACTCGCGGCGCGGCTACTGCGGCGTGATGCCCGCCGCCTTGATCACCTGCGCCCACTTCGCGGTGTCCGCCGCAAGCATCTGCGCGAGGCGCTCCGGCGGACCGCCGATCGCCTCCATGCCCATGCCGTTGAACTTCTCCTGCACGTCCGGCGATTGCAGGATGCGATCGATCTCCGTATTCAGGCGCGCGACGATCGCCGCCGGCGTCGCGCGAGGCGCGAACACCGACACCCATGTATTGGTGTGGAAACCCGGCAGCCCGGCCTCGTCGCTCGTCGGCACGTCCGGCAGGTTGGCGTTGCGCTTCGGCCCGGTGAGCGCGAGCGCGCGCATCTTGCCGGCGCGGATGTGCGGCAGCGGCGCCGGAATCTGGTCGAAGAGGATCGGCACCTGCCCGCCGAGCACGCCGGCGACCGCGCCCGAACTGCCCTTGAACGGCACGTGGAGGATCTTCGTGCCGGCCTGCAGGTTGAAGTACTCGCAGGAGAGATGCCCGGTGCTGCCGGTGCTCGAGGACGCGCACGAAGCCTTGTCCGGGTTCGCCTTGGCGTAGTCGATCAGTTCGCGCAGCGTGCGCGCCGGCACCGATGCATTCACCACGATGACGTTGGGCAGCAGCGTCAGCCCGATCACCGGCGCGAAGTCCTTCATCGGATCGAACGGCATGTTCGCGTAGAGGCTCGGGTTGGTCGCCATGGCGCCGGCCGAGACGAAGACCGTGTAGCCGTCCGGCGCCGCGCGCGCCACGAGCTCGCCGGCGATATTGCTGCCGGCGCCGGGACGGTTCTCCACCACCACCGGCTGGCCCAGCGCGGGCGACAGCCGCTCCGCGACGATGCGCGCGGTGAGGTCCGTGCCGCCGCCGGGCGGATAGCCGACCATGAACCGCACCGCCTTCGACGGATACGGCTGCGCCCCTGCGGTGATTGCCGCGACGCCCAATACCGCCAGCAGGACAAACTGCGCAACACCACCCGATCGCCGCATCGTCGCCTCCCCACGCAATGGACGAGGTCAGGCTAGCACGCGCTGCGCGTGATCACGGAGGCGTTTCAATTTATCCCTGTGCGGCGCATGCCGCGCCCGGTAGTGTTCGTGCCATGAGCGACATCCTGCAGAGCAGCAACGACAGCGGCATCTGGACGATCCGCATCCACCGTCCCGAGGTTCGCAACGTGTTCTCGATCGAGCTGATGCGCGAGCTGACCGACATTGCCCGCCGCCTGCAGGACGAGCCGGGCGTGCGCGCGGTGATCCTCGCGGCGAGCGGCCCGAACTTCACCGCGGGCGCCGACCTCAAGGACCGGCGTCGGTGGGAGCTCGACGGCGCCGGCCTCGAGGCGCGGCGCTCGCTGCCGCAGATCGGCGAGCGAATGTGCCAGGCGTGGGAGGACATCCCGGCGGTCACCATCTGCGCGATCGAGGGCCATTGCATCGGCGGCGGCACGGCGCTGGCGCTGAGCCTCGACTTCCGCGTCATGGGGCGCGATGCGTGGCTGCAGTTGCCGGAGGTCGCGATCGGGCTGCCGCTCTCGTGGGGCGCGGTGCCGCGCGTGATCCGCCTCGCCGGACCGGCGGTGGCGCGGCGCGCGGTGATCCTTTGCGACAAGTTCCCCGGGCCCGCGGCGGTGGATGCCGGCCTCGCCGACTACGTCACCGAGAACGGAGCGGCGTACGAAGAAGCACTGGCGCTCGCGCGCCGCGTGGCCGACCTGCCCGACTCGGCGGTGAAGATGAGCAAGGAAGCGATCAACGTGACCACCAACGCGCTCAACCGCCTCGCCTCCTTCATGGCGCGCGACCAGCTCGCGCTCGCCGCCCACAGCGACGAGGCGATCGCGGCGCGCGAGCGCTTCGCCGCGAAGCGCAAGCCCAAGTCCTGACGCGATCCCGATGACCGATCCCCACGACAGTACCCGCGCGAGCCGACCGGCGAGCGGCCCGCTGCGCGGCCTTCGCGTCCTCGACATCGCCACCATAGTCGCCGCGCCGTTCGCGGCCACGCTGCTCGCGGACTACGGCGCCGACGTGCTGAAGGTCGAGATGCCGGGCGCGGGCGACGGCGCGCGCGGCTTCCCGCCGCAGAAGGACGGCAAGGCGCTGTGGTTCAAGGTCACCAACCGCGGCAAGAA
Organism: uncultured Enterobacteriaceae bacterium; assembly: GCA_964617355.1. GTDB lineage: Bacteria > Pseudomonadota > Gammaproteobacteria > Burkholderiales > SG8-39 > CAZTDU01. The sequence goes on along the minus strand of CAZTXP010000078.1, from coordinate 58,927 downwards.
ATTCATCACGCTCGACCTGCGCAAGCCCGAGGGCCTCGCGCTCATGAAGCGCCTCCTGCCGCGCTTCGACGTGCTGATCGAGAATTTCCGCCCCGGCACGCTCGATCGCTGGGGGCTGTCGAAGGAGGTGCTGTGGGCGATCCAGCCGAGGCTGGTGATCCTGCGCGCCACCGGATTCGGCCAGAACGGCCCCTACCGCGACCGCCCGGGATTCGCGCGCGTCTTCGAGGCTATGGCGGGCCTCACCTACATCACCGGGGAGCCCGGCGGCGAGCCGATGCACAACGGCTACCCCATGGGCGACGCGATCGGCGGCATGTTCGGCGCAGTCGGCGTGCTCGCCGCGCTGTGGAAGCGCGCCCGCGACCCCGATGCACCCGGCGAGGAAATCGACCTGTCGCTCACCGAGGCGACGCTGCGCCTCCTTGAGATGATCCCGATCCAGTACGACCAGCTCGGGCTGGTGCACGAGCGCAGCGGCAACGCCAACCAGTACTCCGCGCCCGCGGCGGTGTTCCGCACGCAGGACGGCAAGTGGGTGTCGCTCGCCGGCAGCACGAACGCGGTCTACGCCAACAACTGCCGCGCGATCGGCCGGCCGGACCTGATCGACGATCCGCGCTTTCGCGACAACGCGCACCGCGTCCAGCACGCGGCCGAACTGAACGGCATCTTCTCCGCCTGGTGCGCCGCGCACACGCAAGCCGAGGTGGTCGAGGCCTTCACGCGCGCAGAGGGCACGCTTGCGCCGATCTACTCGGTGGAGCAGATGTTCGCCGACCCGCAGATGCAGGCGCGCGATGCGATCACGCAGGTGCCCGACCGCGACTTCGGCACGGTGCGCATGCAGAACGTGGTGCCACGCTTCGTCTCCGAGCCGGGCGTCGTGCGCCACGCGGCCGGCGCGCTCGGGCAGGACAACGACGAGGTCTACGGCGAGTGGCTGGGGCTGTCAGCGGAAGAGCGCGCGCGCCTCGCAGCGCAGAAGGTGATCTAGCGGCCCTTGGGGCGCTTCAGCAAGTCGGCGAGCCCGGCGAATGGCCGGTGCGTCGCGTCCTCCGTCTCCTGCCGGCCGTGCGCATCGCCGCCCGCCCTCGCATCCTCGATGCGCGCATGCTCGTTCTCGTGGCAGTAGATGCAGAGCAGCTCCCAGTTCGAGCCGTCGGCGGGATTGTGGTCGTGGTTGCCGTCGCGGTGATGCACCGTCAGCTCGCGCAGCCGCGAGGCCGGGAACTCGCGGGCGCAGCGGGCGCAGATCCACGGCAGGATCCTGAGCGCCCGCTCGCGGTAGCCCGCGTCGGAGGACATCAGCCGGCCCCGAGCGCGTCCTCGACGATGGCCACCGACTCGACCAGCGCATCGGCCACGCGATTGCGATCGCGCACCGCCTTCGTCTCGAGCATCCAGCGCTCCTCGCCCTGCGGCAGCTTCGCCACGCGGCTGATGTCGTAGAGCGCCGGGATCATCGTGCCCTGCGGCGTGTAGCCGTACGGGTCGTGGCCGTACTTGCCGATCGCGGAACTCATCAGGGGCACGAGCTGGCGGGACAGGCGCTTCATCGCGCGATTGAGGGACCTGGCTGCCGCCTCGTCGCCCTTGCCCGCGTCGAACGCGGCACGTGCCGCTGCGCTCGCGGCATCGAATTTCTTCGCCGCTTCCTCGAACCGACGCGCGCGCGCGGCCACGCCCTCGAGGCCGACGGCCGCGCCGTCCTTCTCGAGTTCGGCGAGGCGCTTCAGGATTTGCGCCGCGACTGGCGCGTAGGTGAACGGCAGCACGGGCGCGGTGCACAGTTCCCACAGGTAGGCCGCATACACGCGCACATGGTCCTGCATGTAGGTCCAGTCGAGCTTGTCGATCGTGCACTCGATCGAGTGATGCCACCAGCCGCGCGTGGCGAGCGCGGTGGCCTTCAGCTCGGCTTCCGTGAACGCACCTTCGCCCTGGAACATCGGGATGCCGATGCCGATGAACGAGGCGTCGCCGCTCTTCGCGACGCGCTTCCACGTGATCTCGCGGCCGGGAAGGAGCGATCGTTCGACGCGCTGGTGGAAATCCTTCAGCTCCACGTTCGAGGTCGTGTGCCAGAGCGTCGTGCCGGCGCACGAGGGCTGGTCGATCTGCAGGTAGGCGCAGGCGTGGTCGCGCAGCTGGTCCCAGTGGCGGTCGGCGAACCACGCCGAGCCCGCCATCGTTCCGGTCTCGTGCGCGGTCCAGAAACCGAAGAGCAGCCCGCGGCGAAGTTTCGATGCGTGCGGCCGGAAGAGGCGTGCAAGCTCGATCATGATCGAGTTGCCCGCCGCGTTGTCGGTGGCCGCCTCGCCGGGCCACGAGTCCTGGTGGCCGCCGACCATGACGAAGTCGTCGGGCTCCGGCGCGTTCGGCGCCTTCATCTCGGCGACCGTGATCTGCACCGGGTGCCAGCCGTTCCTGACGTGCGTGCGGAACCACACCTTCACCGGCCCTGCCTCGCACATCGCCTTCAGCTTCAGGCCCGCGGTGCGCGCGATGCCGATGCAGGGCATCACCGCCATCTCGGTCTTCACGTTGTCGGGCGTCGGGTTGCCCCAGACGGGCTTCACCGAGCCGAAGGGCACCGCCGTGTTCTCCGGGCCGCCCCAGTTCATCATCACCGCGCCGATCGCGCCGCGCAGGCCGGCGATGCGCTGCTTCTCGTGCCGCGCGGGCGAATACGAAAGCTCCGTCAGGATGATCTTGCCGCGCACGTCCTTGCCGTTGAAGTCCTTCTCGGCGCCGGCGCCGACGTAGACCAGTTCGCCGCTCATGCCCTCGGGCATGGTCTCGAGGCTGTGGCCGAGCGTGTTGGCCTCGATGGCGATCTCGCTCGGCGACACGATGCGCAACTCGGCGTGCTCCGGGAAGCTGACCACCGCGGGCAGCTCGTGCATCGTCGCCTCGAGCCCGAGCGCGCGCATCGCGTCGCGGCTGTACTCGGCCATGCGCTTGCCGTTCGGCGCGCCCGCGGCGCGGTGCGGGATCTCCCGCACGATGCGCTCGACGTTCGCGCGCACGTTCTGCGCCGAGGCCTCGGCGACCACCTGTTCCCGGGACATCGTGGCGCTCCTACTTCTTCGGCTCGGGCGGGAAAGCGGCCTGCATCTTCGGGCCGACCTCGCGATCCATGTAGCGGATGGAGTCCTTCAGCTTCTCCGGCCCGGTGAACACCGGGTCGTAGACCAGCGCCTTCGAGGCCCTGATGTAGTCCGGGTCCTTCACCGCCTCCTCGATCGCCTTGGTGATGCGCGCCGCGATCGGCTGCGGCAGTCCCGCCGGCGCCCAGACGTCGAAGCCGAACACCGGCACCTCGAACATGATGCCGAGCTCGGTGAACGTGGGTACGTCGGGCAGTTCCGGCATGCGCTGCGGATAGCCGACCGCGAGCATGCGCGTCTTGCCGGCGCGCACGTTCGGGTACACCTCGGACGCCTGCGCCACGCGATACGCGATGTGCCCGCCGAGCAGCGCGGCGCCGCTCGGGCCGCCGCCCTTGAAGGGCACGTAGGTCACGTCGATGCCGGAGTTCTTCGCGGTCTCGAGCACGGTGAGGTTCATCATGCCGCCCGGCGCCGGGCCGCCGGCCGAGAGCTTGCCGGGGTTCTTCTTCGCATACGCGACGAGCTCGGCCCAGTTGGAATACGGCGCATCCGCCTTGGCCTCGATCGCCACCCACGGCATGCGGCCGGTCTGGCCGAGGATGACCATGTTCTCCCAGAACTTGTTGTCGAAGATCCCCGAGTAGTAGTAGCTCATCAGCGCGCCGTGGCCGGCGAGCAGCAGCGTGTAGCCGTCGGCTGGCGCCTTGAGGAGCGCGTCCACGGCGATCTTGGTGGACGCGCCGGGCATGTTCTCGACGATGACGTTGCCGCCGAGCGCCTTGCCGAGCGGGATCTGCAGCGAGCGGCCGTTCAGGTCGTTCGCGCCGCCGGCGGCGAAGGGCACGATGAGCTTGATCGGCTTCGAGGGAAACTGCTGGGCCGAGGCACCGCCCGCGGCGAGCACGGCGAGGGCCAGCGCGGACTGGATGAGATGGCGTCGTTTCATGGGAGCCTCCTTGAGGCGCGCGGGTTCAGGGAACGAGGACGATCTTACCGACATGCTTGCCGGCGTCGAAATACTCATGCACCTGCTGCGCGTCGGCGAGCGGGTGCACCGAATCCACCAGCGGGAACACGGGATCCTTCGCGCCGAGCTTCGGCCAGACCAGCTCGCGCAGGCCGGCGGCGATCAGGCCCTTCTCGGCCGGCGAGCGCCAGCGCAGCGCCGAGCCGAGAATGGTCGCGCGCTTCTGCAGCAGGGTGCGCATGTCCACCACCGCGGTCTTGTCCGCGCCCTGCGTGGCGAGGTGGACGAGGCGCCCGTCGATCGCGAGCACCGACAGCGACCGTTGCACGTAGTCGCGGCCGACGATGTCCATCACCACGTCGACGCCGCGACCGCCGGTCTGCTCTAGCGCCCACGGCGCCCAGTCGCCGGACTTGTAGTTGAACGCCGCCTCGGCGCCGATGCGCACGCACGCGGCGCATTTCTCGTCGCTGCCGGCGGTGGCGAACGCGCGCGCGCCGAACGCGCGCGCGAGCTGGATGGTGAGCGAGCCCAGTCCGCTCGTGCCGCCGTGCACGAGGATCGTCTCGCCGGCCGAAAGCCGGCCGCGGCGGAAGATGTTCTCCCACGACGTGAAGGCGTTCTCGGGCAGGGTCGCCGCCTCGATTGCGGTCCAGTGCTGCGGCACCGGCAGCAGCTGCTCCTGCGCGCAGGTGGCGTACTGCGCGTAGCCGCCCCCCGGCAGCAGCGCGCACACCGCGTCGCCGACCTTCCAGCCGGAGACGCCGGCGCCGATGGATTCGAGCTTCCCCGCGACTTCCAGCCCGGGGATGTCCGCCGGCGCGCCGGGAGGCGCCGGGTGTTGCCCGCGCCGCTGCAGCGAGTCCGGCCGGCAGACGCCGATCGCCTCGACGCGGATCAGCACCTCGCCCGCGCCGGGTACGGGCACCGGGCGCTTCGCCGGACGCAGGCGGCCTTGCGGGCCCATGGCCTCGATCTCGATCGCGTCCATCGTTGCGGGGGTCGTCATCCGGGCAGCGTAGCGCGACCGCTGCGCGCCGTCGCCGCCGTTTCGCACGCCACGCCCGTCGGCGGCGCGCGGGGCGCGATACTGCCGGTTCCATGGCCGCGCCCCACCCCGCCGTCTCGCCTGAAGACCCGCTCGTCGTCTGGGGCGGCGGCGCCATCGGCGGCACCATCGCCGCGTACTGGGCGCGCGCCGGCATCCCGGTGCTGCTGGTGGACGTGGTGCGCGAGCACGTCGAGGCCTGCCGCACCAGCGGCCTCGCCATCGAGGGCAAGATCGAGAACTTCACGCAGAAGATCGCCGCCGCCACGCCCGACGAGTTGCAGGGCACGTACTCGCGCATCGTGCTCGCCGTGAAGGCGCAGGCGACCGCCGCCACCGTCGCGCAACTCCTGCCGCACCTGAAGCCCCACGGCTTCATCGTCTCGGCGCAGAACGGCCTGAACGAGGCCGAGATCGCGCGGCAGGCGGGCGCAGCGCGCACCATGGGCTGCTTCGTCAACTTCGGCGCCGACTGGCTCGGGCCGGGGCGCGTGCTCTACGGCGGCCGCGGCGAGGTCTACGTCGGCGAGATCGACGGCGTCGAGCGGGAGCGTACGCGCGAGATGCACCGGCTGATGCAGCTCTTCGAGCCCGACGCGGTGCTCACCGACAACATCTGGGGCGTGCTGTGGGCGAAGCTCGCGTTCGCATCGATGCTGTTCGCGAGCTCGCTGAACGACGACGGCATGGCCGGCAACTTCGGCGACGCGTCGCGCGAAGCGGCCTTCGTGGTGCCGGGCCGCGAAGTGCTCGCGGTCGCGAGATCGCAGGGCGTGCGGCCGCAGGCCTACACGAGCTTCGACCCGGCCGCGTTCGAGGCCAGCGCGCCGGCGGGCAGCGCCCGTGCCGCGCTCGATCGCCTCGCGGAGCGCCGCCGAAATGCGGGCAAGACGCACTCCGGCTTCTGGCGCGACCTCGCGGTGAGGAAGCGTCGCACCGAACTCGACCCGCTCCTAGGCGTGGTCGCCGAGCGCGCCCGCGCCGCCGGCATCGCCACGCCGGCGCTCGACACGCTGATCGGCCTCGTGCGCGACGTCGAGGACGGGCGCCGCAAGCTCTCGATGGATACCTTCAACGTGCTGCTGGATCGCTGCCATGCCCTCTCGAACGCTGCTTCCTCCTGACATCCGCTGCGCAGTGACGCTCGGCGTCGACTTCGACGGCACCAGCCACGAGGTCGGCCGCGGCATCGCGCCGATCGGCGGCCACTCCTGGGGCCGCTACTCCGCGCGCCGCGGCATCCCGCGCCAGATGAAGGCCTTGAAGCGCCTCGGCGTGCCCTGCACCTTCTTCGTCCCCGGCTACGACGCCGAGCGGCATCCGGAGCTGGTGCGCGAGATCGACGCGGCCGGCTTCGAGGTCGCGGCGCACGGCTACCTGCACGAAGCGTGGGACGTGCCGAAGGACGAGGAGACCGCGCTCCTCCGGAAGACCGACGATATCTTGCGCGACATCCTCGGCAAGCCGGTGCTCGGCTGGCGCTCGCCCTCCGGCCGCAAGACCGCGAACACGATGCACGTGCTGAAGTCGCTGGGCTACATCTACGACTCCAGCGACAAGGACTACGACCTGCCCTACCGGCTTCGCTTCGGCAAGGGCAAGGACGACTGGATCGTCGAGCTGCCGAACAACACCTACAGCCTCGACGACTTCCCGTTCTTCAAGTTCAGCTACACGCCGCCCTCCGAAGTGCTGGCGCAGTGGAAGGAGGAGTTCGACGCGATCTACGCTTCGGATCGCTTCTGCGTACTCGTCGTGCACCCGCGCTCGGGCTGGGGCTCGGGCACGCCGGTGCGCACGCAGATCTTCGCCGAGGCGATCGCGTACATGCAGTCGCACCCGGGCGTGCAGTTCTTCGATTCCGCCGGCTTCGCGCGCTGGTGCCTGGAGCACCCGCAGCACCTCGAGGAGCTCGACGTCGCCGACCGGAGGGCCGCATGATCCGCTATCCGTGGCCCGCCGGCGTCACCAGCGCCGCGTTCGTCTCGGTGCACTTCGACGCCGAGGCCTTCGACCTGAAGTCCACCACCGAGGACCGGCTCTTCGGCCGCTTCTCCTACGGACGCTACGGGGTGCGTGCGGGGCTGCCGCGCCTCCTCGCGCTGTTCGAGCGCCGCAAGATCGCCGCGACGTGGTTCGTCACCGCGTCGGACGCCGAGCGCCACGCCGATGCACTGCGCATGATTCGTGATGCCGGTCACGAGATCGCTTCGCGCGGCGTCGACCTCGCGCCACTGCCAACGCTCGGCGACAAGGAACGCGAGACGATCCTGCGCGGCCGCGATGCGGTTGCGAAGGTCACCGGCGCGGCGCCGAAGGGCTTTCGCGCACCCGAGGGCGAACTCAGCTCGCAGACGCTGCGGCACCTGGCGGAAGCCGGCTTCACGTACGACTCGACCTTCCAGGACGACGATGCGCCCTACGTGTTCGCGCCGACGCCGTCGACGAAGCTTGCCGAGATCCCCACGGTGCACGCACTGAACGACGCGCTGCCGCTCTCCGCACGGCATACCCATGCGCGCGTGATGAAGACCTGGCGCGAGGAATTCGACGCGCTGCATCGCGAAGGCTGCCTGGTGCCGCTGACGATCCACCTGCGCGGCGACGTCGGCCTGACGCGCGCGGCGCGCATCGCCGCGCTCGAGAAACTGCTGGAGCACATGGCCGCGCAGCCCGGCGTGCGCTTCATGACCGGCGAAGCGATCGCCGCGCATGCGCTGGCGGCGAATCTCCCGGTCGAAGGCGATCCGGTGGCCCCGCACCAGCCGACGCTGGCCGTCACGCCCTACCGCGGAGACCTCTCCGTGAAGCCGATCTGAGGACGCCATGGACCCGAATGCCTTTCCGCTGATCGAACTCTCCGGCGAGCCGCACGCGCGCGGCCTCGCGTACGGCAAGGCGGCCGCCGAGCGCGTGCACCGCAGCCTCGCCCTGTACCGCGGCGAACTGGACCGCCGCGGCGTGAAGCCGGAGCAGATCCACAAGCTCGCGCGCGACTTCGCCCCACACGTCAGCGCCTACGACCCCGCCTACCTCGAGGAGATGAAGGGCCTCGCCGAGGGCGCAGGCGTGACGTTGGAGGACATCATCTTCATCAACTGCCGCACCGAGATGATGTTCGGCGCGAAGGCGATGATCGAAACGGGCAAGACGGACGGCTGCACCGCCGCGATCGTGCTGCCCGAAGCTTCCGACGACGGGCAGTTGATCCACGCGCACAACTGGGACTGGCGCGAGGAATGCGCCGACACGGGCGTCGTATTGAAGATCCGCCGCAATGCCGGCCCGGACATGCTGATCTTCGTCGAGGCCGGCGGCCTAGCGCGCCACGGCCTCAACGCCGCGGGCGTGAGCGTCACCGGCAACTACCTCGGCTGTGACCGCGACTTCAAGACCGCCGGCCGCACGCCGCTCGCGCTGATCCGGCGCAAATTCCTCGAAGCCGGCAACCTCGCCGACGCGATGCGCACGGCGTGGAGCCATCCGCGCGCGTGCTCGACGAACGTGATGCTCGCCCACGCAAGCGGGACAACTGCGGGCGAAGCCGTGAACCTCGAGATGGCGCCGGACGAGATCTTCTGGATCACGCCCGAGAACGGCATCCTCGTGCACGCCAACCACTGGGTGAGCCCGCCCGCGCGCGCGAAGCTGAAGGACACCGGCATCGGCATTACGGTGGACACCATCTACCGCCAGCGCCGGGTCGAATCGGCCCTGCGCGGCCTGACGGGCAAGGTCTCGGTCGCCGCGCTGAAGGAAGCGCTCGGCGACAAGTACGGCTGGCCCGACTCGGTGCTGCGCCCGCCGAAGCCGGCGCCGTTCAGCGCGATCTCGTGCACCGTCTGCACCACCGTCATGCGGCCCGCCGCCGGCACGATGGAGATCGCACGCAAGCCGTGGATCGAGCGGCGCTTCCACCCGTACGGGATTGCATGAGCGCCCGACTGCAGGGCCGGCGCGTGCTGATCACCGGCGGCGCCTCGGGCATCGGCCTCGCCACCGCGCGCCGCTTCATCGCCGAGGGCGCGCGCGTCGCGCTGGTGGACCGTAACGCCGACGCGCTCGCCAAGGCCGCCGCCGAACTCGGCGCCGCCTCCTGGACCGCGCAGGCCGACGTCACGAACGAAGCCCAAGTGAAGGTCGCCGTCGACGGCGCCGCGAAGGCGCTCGGAGGGCTGGACGGCCTCGTCAACGGCGCCGGCATCAGCGAGTGGAAGAGCCTCGAGGACCTCGACCTCGCGTCGTGGCGCCGGATGCTGTCGATCAACCTCGACGGCCCGTTCATCGTCACGCACGCCGCGCTCGGCGCGCTGAAGGCCTCGGGGAAGGCAACCATCGTCAACGTCGGCTCCGGCGCCGGGCTTGCGCCGCGGCAGAACTTCAGCGCCTACTGCGCGTCGAAGGGCGGCCTCGTGCTCTTCACCAAGGCGATCGCGATGGACCTCGCGCCGGCGAACATCCGCGTCAACGTGGTCTGCCCCGGCATCGTGATGACGCCGCTGGTGGAGAAGAACCTCGCGCTCACCGGCGACCGGGACGCGGCGATCCAGCGCTACATCGCGCGCAACCAGATGCACCGCTTCGGCACTGCCGAGGAGGTGGCGGATGCGATTCTCTATCTCACCTCGGACGAATCGTCGTTCGTGACCGGGACGGCGCTGTCCATCGACGGCGGCTCCGTCTTCCACTGATGAAGCTCGTACTTCTCCCCGGCGACGGCATCGGCCCCGAGATCGTCGCTGCGACGCGCGCGGTGCTGGAAGCCCTCGACCGCCGCTTCGCCCTCGGCCTGTCGTACGAGACGCACGAGATCGGCCGCGCCAGCCTCGCCCGCAACGGCACGACCTTCACCGACGCGGTGTTCGAGGCCTGCCGTGCGAGCGACGGCGTGGTGCTCGGGCCGGTGTCGCACAACGAGTATCCGCCGAAGGCGCAGGGCGGGCTCAATCCTTCGGGCGAACTGAGGATACGGCTGGACCTCTACGCCAACATCCGCCCGAGCCGCTCGCGCGAAGGCCTGCCGCACTATGGCCGCACGCCGATGGACCTCGTCATCGTGCGCGAGAACACCGAAGGCTTCTACGCCGACCGCAACATGCACCTCGGCCCCGGCGAGTTCATGCCGACCCCGGACGTGGCGCTCGCGATCCGCAAGATCACCGCGCAGGGCTCGCGCCGCATCGCGCAGGCTGCCTTCGAGCTGGCGCGCACGCGCAGGAACCGCGTGACGGCCGTGCACAAGCAGAACGTGCTGCGCGTCACCGAGGGCCTGTTCCTGCGCGAAGTGCGCGACGTGGCGAAAGCCTTCCCCGAGGTCGAGCTGGAAGAGCAGCTCGTCGATTCGATGGCCGCGCTGCTGGTGCGCGACGCGGCGCGCTACGACGTCGTCGTCGCCACCAACATGTACGGCGACATCCTCTCGGACGAGGCCGCCGAACTGTCGGGCAGCCTCGGCCTTGCCGCGTCGATTAACGCGGGCGAGTCGCACGCGATGGCGCAGGCCCAGCACGGCTCGGCGCCCGATATCGCCGGCAAGGACCTCGCGAATCCCGCCTCGCTCGTGCTCTCGGCGGGCATGCTGCTCGGCTGGCTCGGGCGGCGGCACGGCCGCGCCGCATTCGCGGAGGCGGAACGCGCGGTGGAGACTGCGGTGGACGCCTTGCTGGAGGATCCGGCCACGCGCACGCGCGACCTCGGCGGCGCGCTCGGCACGCGCGCGTGGACCTCCGCGCTCGTCGCCCGCCTCTAGCCCGCCAGCGCCGACGCCGGCACGAACACCGTGCCGTCCATCAGCCGCCGCGCGGAGCGGCTCATCACCGCCTTGGTCACCGTCCACTCGCCGTCCTTCTGCACGGCCTCCGCGCCCACGGCGAGCGTCCCCGACGGATGGCCGAAGCGCACGCGCTCGCGCGATGCGTCGCCGAGGATCCGGCGCAGCTTCGTGCCGGGCACCGCGCACGCGACCGCGATCGCGACCGCGCCGGTGCCGGTCATCGCGTGGTGCAGCTTCCCCATCGACAGGATGCGCGCGAGGAGGTCGATGTCGCCCGCCGCCACCGCCTTTCCGCTGGAGGCCTTGTAGGCCGCGGGCGGCGCGACGAACGCGATCTTCGGCGAGTGCGGGCGCTTGTCGGTCGCTTCCCTAGCGCTCTTCGCGAGGCCCATGCGTACCGCGCCGTGCGCGCGGATCGCCTCGCAGCGACGCAGCAGTTCCGGATTGCCGTTCACGTCCTCCTGCAGCTCGGTGCCCTTCAACCCGAGCGCGGCCGCGTCGACGAAGATCGTCGGCAGGCCGGCGTTGATCAGTGTCGCCTCGATCCTTCCGACACCCGGCACCTCGAGCGTGTCGATCGTGTTCCCGGTGGGGAACATCGAGCCGCCCTCGCCCTCCTCGTCCGCGCCCGGATCGAGGAACTCGAGCCGGATCTCGGCCGCGGGGAAAGTGACGCCGTCGAGCTCGAAGTCGCCGAGCTCGACCACCTCTCCGCCCGACACCGGCACGTGCGCGACGATGCGCTTCGAGATGTTCGCCTGCCAGATGTTCACCGTGGCGACGCCCTCCTTCGGCGGCACGACCAGCCCGCGCGCGATCGCGAACGGGCCGACCGCCGAGGTCAGGTTGCCGCAGTTGCCGCTCCAGTCGACCAGCGCGCGGTCGATCGACACCTGGCCGAAGAGGTAGTCCACGTCGCAGCCGGGCCGCGCGCTCTTCGACACGATCACGATCTTGCTGGTGCTGGAGGTCGCGCCGCCCATGCCGTCGGTGTGCTTGCCGTACGGGTCGGGGCTGCCGATCACGCGCAGCAGGAAGGCGTCGCGCACCGGCCCGGCCGCGCGCGCGGCCTCGGGCAGGTCGCCGGGGATGAAGAACACGCCCTTGCTGGTGCCGCCGCGCATGTAGGTGGCGCGCACGGCAACTTGTCGCGCGGGCATCAGCGCCCTTGCCAGCGAGGTGCGCGCCCCTCGGCGAAGGCGCGCGGGCCTTCGCGTGCGTCCTCGGTGTGCTCGTTCTGGGTGCGCAGTTCGGTGGCGAGCGCGCGCAGCGCGCCGTCGTCGAGGTCGTAGGCCTTGCGCGCCACCTCCAGGCTCGCCTGCACCGCGAGCGGCGCATTCGCGCAGACGATCCTGGCGATGCGCAGCGCCTCGTCCACCACGGCGTCGGGCGCCACCACGTGGTTCACGAGGCCGAGCTGGTGCGCGCGCGCGGCGTCGATCGGGTCGCCGGTGGCGATCATCTCCATGGCGACGTTGCGCGGCAGCAGGCGCGGCAGCCGCCACACGCCCCCGGCGTAGGCCACGAGCCCGCGCTTCGCCTCGGGGAGGCCGAACTTCGCATCCGTGCCGGCGACGATGAAGTCGCAGGCCAGCGCCAGCTCGCAACCACCCGCCAGCGCGAAGCCGCGCACCGCGGCGATCCAGAGCTTCTTCCTCGGGTGGTGCACGAAGCCGGCGAAGCCGCCGGCCTCGGTCTCGCGCGAGACCGGCCGCCCGCTCGCCTTCTCCTTCAGGTCGGCGCCCGCGCTGAAGGCCTTGTCGCCCGCGCCAGTGAGCACCGCGACGCGAATGGTGCGGTCGGCCTCGACCTGGCGGACGATCTCGTCCAGCGCGTGCGCCAGCGCGGAGTTGACCGCGTTCCTCGCAGCGGGGCGGTTGAGCGTGACGAGCGCGATGTGCGAATCCACGCGCTCGAGCAGCACCGGGACTTCGGTGGGCAGCGACGTCATCCCGGATCCCGCTAGCGCGCGAGGCGGAGGTTCGCCATCTGCAGGCGGTCGACGACGTTGCGCGTCACCGCCCGAGTGAGGTGCAGCTGCGCGCCCACCGAGATCTCGGCGAGCGCCTCGGGCGCGTACTCGGCGACCAGCATGTCGGTCATCGCCACCACGCTGGCGTGGCGCGCGCCCTCCGCGCCGTGGATCCAGCCCATCTCGCCGACGAACTCGGATTCGTTCACCAGGTTCAGCAGCTTCGCGCCGAGCGTGACCTTGGCCTGCCCCGAGGCGAGGAAGTAGAAGCTGCCGCCCGGCTCGCCCTCCTGCAGCAGCAGCGTGCCGGCAGGGATGCGCGACCACGCGCCGGCGTTGACGATCTCCCAGAGCTCGGCATCGGGCAGCGCCGAGAGCTGCTCGACCTTCTTCAGCGCGGTGAACTTCTCGGTGTCGGCGATCGCGCCGGGCTCGATCACCAGGCCCACCGCCTTCGACAGGCCGTCGGCGAACTCGGCCCAGGTGGCATGACGATACGGCGCCTTCTTCATCAGCGCGGTCAGCACCAGCGCGTCGACCTGCTTGGGCACGCCCTGGCGCAGCGTCGAGGGCGGCGCCGGATCCTGGTTGAGGATCTTCTGCACCAGTTCCTCGAGCGAGCTGCCGGTGAACGGGCGCTGGCCGGTCAGCAGTTCGTACAGCACCACGCCGAGCGAGAACATGTCGCTGTGGAAGGTCAGCTCCTTGCCCTCGACCTGCTCCGGCGACATGTAGTACGGCGAACCCATCGCGGCGGTCTGCGCCGCCTCGCCGCGCTTCAGGAACGCAGCGCCGAAGTCCGAGATCTTCGGCTCGGTGCCGCGCGCCACCATGATGTTCGCCGGCTTGATGTCGCGGTGCACGATGCCCTCGCGGAACGCGTAGTCGAGCGCGCCGCAGCACTTGAAGACGATCTGCAGCGCATCGGCCACCGGCAGCAGCTTGTCCGGCGTGACGAACTGCGAGAGGTCGCCGCCGCGCACCACCTCCATGGCGATGTGCCCGGAGTTCTCCTCGACCACCGCGTCGAGGATGGCGACGATGTGCGGGTGGCGGATCTTGCCGGCGAGCGAGGCTTCGTTCAGGAACGCGGAGCGATGCACGGTTCCGAACTCGGGGTCGCGGAATACCTCCGGCTCGATGGTCTTCAGCGCCACCTCCCGGCCCGAGAAGGTATCGATCGCCAGGTACACGGTGCCCGTGGCGCCCTGCCCGAGCATCTGCTGGATGTCGTATTTCCCGACCTGAAGGCTGAGTCCGTCCATGGTTCTCCCGCTGCGGCCCGCCATTCTCCCACTACCGCGCTTACAACTGGAAACACTTCGGTACACCTCCCCCGGGGGGTGTGCGTTACATTGGAACCATGCGTACCGCCCGGATCGTCCTGCTCGCCGCCGCGGCCGCCACCGCGCTTGCCGTGGCCGCCCCGGCTTCGGCCCACGGCCCCTACCGAGGGGGCCCGCGCGTCAGCTTCTCCGTCGGCTTCGGCGTGCCGGCCTATTACCCCTACTGGTACGGCCCGCGCTACTACTACCCCTACTACTACCCGCCCGCGGTGGTGGTGTCGTCGCCGCCCGTCACGTACGTCGAGCAGCAGCCGGCTCCCGTGGCCGCCGCGCCGGCGCCGAGCGCCGCGCCGGCCCCGGCGGCGGGCTACTGGTACTACTGCGCCGACTCCAGCGCCTACTACCCGTACGTGCAGTCGTGTGCGTCGGCCTGGCAGCGCGTCTCGCCGACGCCTCCAGGGCAGTAACGGCCATGCGGCCGCGCACCCGCCTCGCGATCCTCGCCGCGGCGTTGCTCGCCTCCGCCTGCGTGTCGATGCCCACCGGCCCGAGCGTGCTCGTGCTGCCGGGCACCGGCAAGGACTTCAACCAGTTCCGTGCCGACGACTACGAGTGCCGCAACTACGCGCAGTCGCAGCTCGGCGGCACCGCCGAGCAGGCGCAGACCGAGAGCGCGCTGAAGAGCGCGGCGATCGGCGCGGCCGTCGGCGCCGCTGCTGGCGCGCTGGTCGGCAATCGCCGCAACGCGGGCGCCGGCGCGGCCGTCGGCCTGATCGGCGGCTCGGCCATCGGCGCGAGCACCGCGAACGCATCCGGCCGCGAAGCCCAGCGCATCTACGACAACGGCTACCAGCAGTGCATGTACGCGAAGGGCCACCGCATCCCGGTCGCGGGACGCTACGGCCCCTCCCAGCCGGCGCCCTCGTATGCGCCGCGGCCCGCTGCCCCGGCCGCGCCGAGCGCGGCGCCGGTCACGCCGCCGCCCCCGCCTCCGGGCAGCCCGCCGCCTCCGCCCCGGTCCTAGCCGGGCGGTCGCGGCTTCGCGCGGCGCTCCAGCGCCTGCGCGGCTTCCCGCGACAACGGCACGTCCTCGTCCGCCGCCAGTCGGCGCAGCACGTCCGCGGGCGTCGCGGGGTGACGAGCCACGAGTCGCAGCACCGATGCGCCCTCCCGGTTGCGCCCCATCACGTCCCACAGGGAGCCCATGCTTTCGCGCAGGGCAGGATCGGGCAGCGCGGCGATGCGCTCCAGCAGCCGCGGGCTCGCCGCGCCGTGTTGCGCGACGGCACCGAGGAAGAACTTGTTGTCGCGAAAGCGCGATCCGGCAACCGCGGCGTCGAGGCCTGCGGCGTCGAGCGACTCGAGCGCGTGCACTTCGCGCTGCAGCGCGAGTCCGGCCGCGACCTCCCACGCGACCGCTGCCGGCGCCGCCACGCTCACGACCCACGCCATCAGCAGCACCGGGCGTAGCGCACCGCGCACGCCGCGGTGATGCGACACGACGGTGCCCAGTGCCAGCCCCCACACGCCGGCGAGCACCGCCACCGCGATGGCGATGAAGGGCACGAACACGAAGCCGATCGCCGCGGTCGAACTGCCCGACGACAGGATGCCCTTCGCCGACACCGCGAGCGCGACGAGCGCGCCGACGATGCCGGCGTAGAAGGCCCACGCGCGCGCCGGGTGCGGCGGCGCGGGGGTCGCGTCGCCCTCGGTTTCGTCCACGCATGAAGGTTACCGCGGATGATCCGGTTGTCCGGCGGGTTCGCTACACTCGTGGTCCCTCACCGGAGCCCGCCATGACGAATCGCCTGCTCGCCGCCCTGCTCTGTGCCCTCCTGCCGTTCGCCGCGCCGTGCGCGATCGCCGATGATGGACAGGGCGCCGACGCAGGCGCGGTGCTCAAGCGCGCCGCGACGGCGATGGGCACCGACGCGCTGCGCACGCTGCACTACTTCGGCAAGGGCAGCGCGTGGGCCTTCGGCCAGGCCTTCGAGCCGGGCAAGGCGTGGCCCAGGCAGAACCTGTCGAGCTACGCACGCAGCATCGACTACGCCGCCTCGGCGCTGCGCGAGGAGACCGCGCGCAGCCGCGCCGAGCCCACCGGCGGCAGTGCCCTGCCGCACACCGGCGAATTGCGCGCGATCCAGTACGTCGCCGGCCGCCATGCCTGGAACGGCATGGGGCCGGGTGCCGCCGCGGTGCCCTTCGCCGCCGCCGCGCGTGCGCACGACCTCTGGACCACGCCGCACGGCGCACTGAAGGCCGCCGCACAGGGGCACGCCACGGTCCGCTGGGTGCGCGAGGGCAAGCGCGAACTCGCCGCGGTGTCCTTCGGCGTGCCCGGCACGATGGAAGCCGTCGCCTACCTCGACGACGCCTTCCTCGTCGAGCGCATCGAGTCTCGACTGCCGAACCCGGTGCTCGGCGACACGCGCGTCGTCACGCGCTTCGAGGGCTACCGCGAGCATGGCGCAATCCGCTTCCCGTCGCGCATCCGCCAGGAGATGGGCGGCCACCCGGTGCTCGACCTCGAAGTGCTCGAGGTGCAGCCGAACGCACGCGTCGAGATCGAGGCGCCGGTCGCGGTCGTCGAGGCTGCGCAGCGCGTCGCCTCGCAGGTGGTGTCCAAGGGCGTGTGGATGGTCGGCGGCGGCTCGCACAACAGCGTGCTGGTGGAGATGAAGGACCACCTCGTGCTGCTGGAAGCGCCGCTGGGCGACGAGCGCACGGGCGCGGTGCTGCAGGCGGCGCAGTTCCTAGTGCCTTCGAAGCCGGTGCGCACGGTCGTCGTGACGCACGCGCACTTCGACCACGCGGGCGGCCTGCGCGCGGCCGCCGCGGCGGGCGCCGAGATCCTCGCGCACCGAGAGGCCGCGCCGTTCCTCGCGCGCGCGCTCGCGAACCCGAACACGATCGCGCCGGACCGGCTCGCCGCCTCCGGCCGCAAGGCGAAAGTCACCGCGGTCGCCGACCGGCACGTGCTATCGGACGGCGAGCGCTCGATCGAGTTGCACCTGATCCGCGACAGCCGGCACGCGAAGGGTTTCCTGATGGCCTACCTGCCGAAGGCCTGGCTGCTGGTCGAGGCCGACGCGTACACCCCGGTGCCCGGGCCGGCGCCTGCGACGCCGAACCCGAACCACGTCAACCTCGTCGAGAACCTCGACCGGCTCAAGCTGCACGTCGAGCGCATCCTGCCGCTGCACGGCCGCGCGGTGCCGCGCGAGGAACTCGACCGCGCCATTGGACGCGCGCGCTGAAGCGCGCGCGGGGCCGCTCGCACTAAGGCCCGCACGCGGTAGACTGTCGCCACCATGAGCGAAGCCCACGCCGCCCCCGCCCCCGCAAAAGCCGGCGCCACGCCGCCCGTAGACCCCGTCGAGGAACTCGCCCGGCTGATCTTCATCCAGCTCTCGGCGCAGGTGTACTCGGCGCCGAACACCGCCGAGAACCCGCGCCCGCAGCCGAAGGCGGTGGTCGGCATGAGCTTCAAGCTGGCCGAGGCCTTCCTCGCCGGCAACCTCGAGTTCAACACCGCGGCCAAGGCACGCCACGAGGCGGCGCAGAAGGCCTCGGTCGACGTGTCGAAGATCGAGATCGACTTCGGCGCTATTGGTGGCGCGGCTAAAAAATAGCCGCGCCGTGGGTGGCGCCGCTAAGAAATAGCCGCGCCGTGGGTGGCGCCGCCAGGAAATAGCGGATAGCCGCGCCCGCCGGGCGCGAACCTGTCGCGCGCGACAGCCGGCTTCGGCGGTAGTCTCGGGGCGTCCATGACGCGCATCTTCTACGGCTGGTGGATGGTCGCCGCCGGCAGCGGCATCCAGTTCATGCAGTCGTTCTTCCTCATGCAGGCCTTCGGCGCGTACGTGCCGGTGCTGCAGGAGGAACGCGGCTGGTCCAAGACCCAGCTCTCCGGCGCCGCGGCGCTGCAGCAGGTCGAGGCCGCGATCATCGGACCGGTGGTCGGCTGGTTCCTCGACCGCTTCGGCCCGCGCGGCGTTCTGCGCACCGGCATCCTCCTCTTCGGCGGCGGCTTCATGCTGCTGTCGCAGGTCGAGACCCTCGGCGCGTTCTACGGCGCCTTCGTGGTGATCGCCTTCGGCGTCAGCATGTCTGGCTTCTTCCCGCTCAACGTCGCGCTGATCCAGTGGTTCGAGCGCAGTCGCGCGCGCGCGCTGTCGTCGCTGCAGCTCGGCCTCGCGCTCGGCGGCACCGCGGTGCCGATCGTCGCGTGGTCGCTCACCACCTTCGGCTGGCGCGTCACCGCGTTCGCCTCGGGCGCCGCGGTGATCGTGTTCGGCCTGCCGCTGGTGCAGGTGATCCGTCGCCGCCCGGAGGACTACGGCCTGCGCGTCGACGGCGACACCGCCCCGGCGCGCGCGCGCGATGCCACCGGCGCGCCACAGCCTGCGGCCTCCGACGGTACGCGCGACTTCACCTGGCGCGAAGCGCTGCGCGAGCGCTCGTTCTGGCTGCTGTCGCTCGGCCACGGCTCGGCGCTCTTCGTGGTCACGGCGGTGAACGTGCACGCGATCTCGCACATGAAGGAGTCGCTAGGCTATTCGGTCGAGGCGGCGGCCTTCGTCATCACGCTGATGACGCTCGCGCAGGTCGGCGGCGTGGCGATCGGCTGGGCGATCGGCGACCGCTACGACAAGCGCCTGATCACCGTGGCCTGCATGGCGGCGCACATGACGGGGCTGCTGCTCCTCACCTACGCGAGCGGGCCGTCGGCCGTCGTCACCACGATGCTCGTCGGCTTCGCGGTGCTGCACGGCGCCGCGTGGGGCCTGCGCGGGCCGCTGATGCAGGCGATCCGCGCCGACTACTTCGGGCGCAGCGCGATCGGCATGATCCTCGGCATCTCGTACGTGATCATCGTCATCGGGCAGGTCGGCGGCCCGCTGATCGCCGGCATCCTCGCGGACGCCACCGGCAGCTACCGCGTCGGCTTCACCACGCTCGCGGTGCTCTCGGGCCTGGGCAGCGCGTTCTTCCTGCTCGCCAGCAAGCCGAAGCGGCCGCTCGCGAGCGCGTAGTTACGCGCGCCTCGCCCACATCAGCGCGAGCGGCCCGAGCGCGACGCCCGAGGCGAGCACGAGAAAGGCCGCCATCCACCCGCTCGCGCTCTGCGCGCCGCCCGCGGCGTCGAGCGCGACGCCCACCGCCCAGCCGCCGAGGGCCGACAGGCCGAAGCCGATCGTCGAGTGCAGCGCGAGCGTCGCGCCGCGCGATTGCGGCGCGGCCGCGCCCGACGCGCCCGAGGTCAGCGCGCCGGAATCGGCCGGCACCGTGAACGCATAGGCGGCGAGGAACGCGAGCGTCACCCAAGGCGAGCCGCCCGCGGTGAGGCCGATCGCCGCCGCCACGGCGGCGGAGGCGAGCATCACCCACGAGATCGCGCGATGCCGCCCGTAACGCAGCGCGGCCTCGTTGCCGAGCACGCTGCACGGCAGCGCGAGCAGCGTGAACGCGGTCGACACCGCCACCGGCCCGAGCGGCATCTCGGCGCCGTGCCGAGCGACCACGAAGCCCCAGAACGCGACGATCCACGTGCGCAGCCCGTACAGCTCGAAGCAGTGCGCGCCGTAGGCGAGCGAGTACCCGAGCGCGGCGCGATTGGCGAACGCGGGGCGCAGGTCGAGCAGCTTGCGATGGCCGGGTGGAGGCGGCACCGGCCGCAGGGCCAGCGCGACCCCGAGCATCGCGAGCGGCCCGAGGCCGGTGACCACGAACGCCGCGCGCCAGCCCCAGGCCTCGGCCACCAGCTGTGCGACGAGATAGGAGATGCCGACGCCGAGCGAGAAGCTCGCGGTGTACAGCGTGACGCTGCGCGACGGATCGACGCCGTCCAGCCGGTCGGTCAGAGCGCGCAGGCCCGGCATGTAGGCGCCCGCGTAGCCCGCGCCGGCAAGGCCCCAGAGCAGCATCGCGCTCCACAGGTCGTGCGCGAAGAGGGCGAAGGCGAGCGTGGCGAGCGCGGTCGCGGCGGAGCCCGCGGCGAGGATGCGGCGCGCGTCGATGCGGTCGGTGAGCATCGTCAGCGCCGGCACCGCGAGCATGTAGCCGAGCGCGTAGGCCGCGGACATCAGCCCGCCATCGCTGTTCGTGAGGCCCCAGAGCGGGATCAGGTATCCCGGCATCACGGCCGGCAGCGTGACATGCGGCAGCAGCGCCCCGACCTGCGCTGCGCACATGGCGGCAACCAGCCCCCGTCCTCGCATGGCCGGAGTCTAGCGCGAGGCGCTAAAGCCCCCAACCGGCCGGCCGATATCCCGGGTAGAAGAACCAGAACGGGGAAACGCCATGCTCGCCGCCAAGACCGCCGCCCTGCGCCGAATCGTCGCCGCGCTGGTCGCCATGTTCGCCGCCGCCGGCGCGTGCGCGCAGGCGCCCGAGACCTACAAGTGCCTCGACAAGGCCTCCCGGGTCACCTACACGAACACCAGCTGCGACCGGCTGGGGCTGCGCTACGCATCCGTGGTCGGCGAGCGCATCTCGGTGATCGCCGTGGCCGGCGTCGCACGCCCGGGCGGACTGCCCGGCGCCCCCGCCGGCACGCCGCTGCGCTAGCGGCGTCAGTCTTCCCTGCGATCGAGGCCGGCGTCGCGCAGCGCGGCCGGATCCTCGCGCGGCTCCAGGTGCGTGGTGACGTGCGCGCGCGGGACCGCGTGGCGCATCGCGCGCTCGACGCGCTCGGACCAGTCGTGCGCCTGCTGGACGCTCCAGCGCCCCGGCACCAGCAGGTGCACGGTGACGAAGGCACGCGCGCCCGCCTGCCGGGTGCGTAGCGCGTGGTAGCCGATGCCCTCGCTCGCGAAACCCTGCAGCGCGGCCTCGATCGCCTCGCGCTCGGCCTTCGGCAGCGACGCGTCCATCAGGCCGCCGGCCGAGCGCCGCAGCAGCACCCAGCCCGTCCAGACGATGTTCGCCGCCACCGCGAGCGCGATCGCCGGGTCGAGCCACTGCCAGCCGGTGGCCCACGCCAGCGCGACGCCGGCGACGACGCCGGCGGAGGTCCACACGTCGGTCATCAGGTGGTGCGCGTCGGCCTCCAGCGTGATCGAGTGCGAAGCGCGCCCGGCGGCGAGCAGCACGCGCGCGGCCGCGAAGTTGATCGCCGAGGCCACCACCGACACCGCGAGGCCGACGCCCACCGCTTCGAGCGGCCGCGGCGCGAGCAGGCGCTCGATCGCGGTCCACGCGATCGCCACCGCCGCCACGAGGATCAGGAAGCCCTCGAAGGCGCTGGAGAAGTACTCCGCCTTGCCGTGGCCGTGCGGGTGGTCCTCGTCCTCGGGTTGCTCGGCGAGCGTCAGCATGGCGAGCGCCATCAGCGCGCCGGCGAGGTTGACGAACGATTCCAGCGCATCCGACAAGAGGCCCACCGAGCCGGTGATCCACCACGCCACGCCCTTCAGCACGATGGTCGCCAGCGCCGCGGCGATCGACAGCCAGGCGTAGCGCTTGAGCGACGGGGTCATCGCGCCGCCTCGCGCGGCGGCAGCACGAAGTCGCGCGGGTGCCGCGCGAGATGGCCGAGCAGCGCCGCCGCGATGCCGGGCACGCGGGCGAGCGTCACGCCGCGCGAACGCAGCGCGATCGCGAGCGCGAGCGAGAAGCTCACCGCGAGGTTCACCGCGGCGATCAGCAGCACGCAGCCCAGGCCCATGGCGAAGACCTTGAGGGAGAGGTCCAGCGTCACCGACGCGTAGCCCAGGTTCGCCGAGGCGAAGGCGACGTGCCGGATGTCGATCGGCAGGCCGAGCAGGAAGCCGGCGAACGCGGTGCCGCCGAGCAGGAAGCCGAAGATCGCGTTGCCCATCAGCGCGCCGAGGTTGCCGTCGACGTAGGCGGCGAGGCCCTCGCGCCAGCGCGCCGGCATCCACGCCAGCACGGGCGACGCGCGCACGCGCGCCGGGATCTCGAGCACCGCGCAGCGGTTGTCGTACCAGCCCGAGACGAGGCCGGCGACGAACAGCCACACCCCCGCGATCGCCGCGTGCAGCATCGCGAGGCCCGCCACCGGGTCGAGCTCGGCGACCAGCGCGGCGGACTTCTGCGCGCCGACCAGCGGCTCGCCGGCGAGCCGCGCGAAGGTCCACGCGAGCACCAGCGCCACCGGCAGCGCGGCACCGAGGTTGCCAAGGATGGCGACAAGCTGCGTGCGCGCCACGCTCGCGACCAGGGCGACGAAGGGCCCGAGCGCCGCCGCGTCGCGGCGGCCCTGCGCCTCCTCGAGCGTGGCGGCAAGCGTCGCCGCGGTCATCGCCGGCTGCTTGGTGGCCACGGTGAGGTGCAGCACGTGGATGACCACGAATCCCGTCGCGTAGTCGGCGCACACCGCGAGCGCCTCGATGAGCGGCGGCAGGTGCGCGGCCTTGATCTCGACCTTGAGCAGCGCCATCAGCGCCACCAGCACGCCGGCGCCGAGCGCGGCGCGCAGCATGCCGAGGTACTCGCCGCGGTCGCGCGTCGCGTAGTGCTCGCCGGCGCGGCTCGCGTTCTCGGTGACGCGCTTGGCGAGCAGTCGCGTGTTGGCCTGCCAGACGTCGGCGACCGAGAGCCGCGTCGCGCACGCGCCCGCCACCGCGAGGAAGAGCTCGAACGCGGCACGCCGCCGCGCGCCGGCGTCGGCCGGGTCGAGCGCGCGCAGCACGAGGCCGAGGCGCGCGAGCTGCTGCGCGATGCGCTCGAGGAGGTACGTGACACGCACCGTGGTGCCGCGCGTGCGGCCTACCGCCCGCAGGCGCTCGATCGCCTGCGCGCAGGACGCGATCGCGGCCTCGGCGGCCTCGAGCGTCCCGGCCGGCACGGCGCGATCCGCGCGGTTGGCCTCGAGCCTCGCGAGCACCGCGGCCACCTCGCGCTGCAGGACGAGGAACGGCGAGTCGTGGCGCTCGGCGTCCGGGTCGAGGCGCAGCAGCTCGGACTCGGTGCCCTCGGCGGCGATGCGCAGCGCGAGCACCTCGGCGGCGTCCATCACGCCACGGCGCAGGCGCTCGAAGAGCGCGCTGCCCGGCGCGGCGTCGAGCTCGATCGCCTCGACCAGGCCCATCCACGCGCCCAGCGGCACGCCCGGCATCCAGCGCGCGTCGCGCGGCGCGCGGAAGATCGCGCAGAAGGCGTCGTGCAGGTCGTCGGGGACCGGCGGCGCCGGCAGCACGCGCTCGTAGCAGCGCGCGGCGATCTCGCGCACGAAGCCGCGCGTCGACAGCACCCCCGCCTCGGCGAGCAGCGGCACGTGGTGCATGCGCTCCAGCCACGCCGAGAGCCGCTCGCGCAGCAGGTCGCGCTGGTCGCGCCGCTCGCGCAGCAGGGCGCACAGCGCCTCGATGCGCCGGATGGCGTCTTCGGCGCGAGCCGCGGATCCCGGGCGCACCCAATCGGCGAGGCGGGCGAGCGCAGCGGTGACGTCCGCCTTCGGATCGGCGGCGATCTCGGCGAGCAGCTGCTCCGGGGTCTCGGTCTTCATGGCGAACCGGTTCGCATCTTCTCACGCCGCGCCGCGGACCCGCGCCGCTACAATCGTCGCTCCCACATGCAGGACCAGCGGAGGAACCCCGGATGCTCACGCTCTACTACGCCACCGGCAGCTGCGCGCTCGCCTCGCACATCGCGCTCGAGGAAGCCGGCGCCCCCTACACGGCCGAGCGCCTCATGCTGAAGCAGAACGACCAGAGGAAGCCCGAGTACCTGAAGATCAACCCCAAGGGCCGCGTGCCGGCGCTGGTCACCGACCACGGCATCCTCACCGAGACGCCGGCGATCCTCGCGTACATCGCGCAGTCGTTCCCGGCGGCGAAGCTGATCCCGGCCGACCCGTGGTCGTTCGCGCAGGTACAGTCCTTCAACAGCTACCTGTGCTCGACCGTGCACGTGGCGCACGCGCACGGCGGCCGCGGCACGCGCTGGGCCGACGACCCGGTGGCGCTCGAAGCGATGAAGAAGAAGGTGACGCCGAACATGGCCGACTGCTTCGCGCTGATCGAGCGCGAGATGGTGCGCGGGCCGTGGGTGCTGGGCGACGCGTACTCGATCGCCGACCCGTACCTGTACACGATCTCGGGCTGGCTGAAGGCCGACAGCGTGGACGTCGCGCAATTCCCGAAGGTCGCGGCGCATCGCGCGAAGATGGAAGCGCGCCCCGCGGTGCAGCGCGTGCTTGCGGCCGAGAACGCCTGAACGATCGCAGGGGAGACCAAGCCATGACGCGATTTGCCGCCCGTGTTTCCACGCTCGCCGTCGTCTCGATCGCCGCCCTCGCGTTCGCCACCCTCGCGGGCGCGCAGGCCTACCCCAGCCGCCCGGTGAAGGTGATCGTGCCCTGGCCGCCGGGTCAGGCGACCGACATCGCCGCGCGCCTGCTCGGCCAGAAGCTGCAGGACAGCCTCGGCCAGCCGTTCGTGATGGACAACCGCGGCGGCGCGGGCGGGTCGCTCGGCACCGAGCTCTTCGCGCGCGCGCCGGCCGACGGCTACACGCTGCTCGCGGCCTCCAGCGGCCCGGTGTCGATCATGCCGTCGCTGCAGAAGCTGCCCTACGACCCGCTGAAGGAATTCGTGCTGGTCGGGGTGGTGTCGCGCAACCCCTACGCGCTCGTGGTGCCGCCGAACTTCCCGGCGTCGAACGCGAAGGAGTTCATCGCGCTGCTGCGCGCCAACCCGGACAAGTACACCTTCTCGTCCTCGGGCACCGGCGCCACCGCGCACCTGATCACCGAGCTCTTCAATTCGCTCGCCGGGATCAAGGCGCGCCACATTCCGTACAAGGGCAGCGCGCAGGCGCTCACCGACGTGATCAACGGGCAGGTGAACTTCACCCTCGAGACGGTGGCAGGGACTGTGGCGCACATCAAGTCCGGGCGGCTCAAGACCTTCGGCATTACCACTGCGAAGCGCGCCGGCGGACTGCCCGACGTGCCGACGCTCGCCGAAGCCGCCGGCATCGACATCGACGCCGGCGCCTGGATCGGCTACGCCGTGCACGCTTCGGCCCCCCGCGAGGTGATCGCCCGCCTCGGCGCCGAGATCCAGAAGATCCTGAACGACGAGGAATTCAAGGTCCGGCTGGTGAACGCCGGCCTCGACCCGTCGCCGATGCCGCCGGAGTCCCTGCCCGGCTTCATGAAGCTGGAGCAGGAGCGCTACGCGCAGATCATCAAGAACGCCGGCATCAAGATGGAGTGAAACACGGCGGCGGCGGCGGAAAGACGCCCCTTCGGGCGGCACGCCGCTTGCTAGACTAGGGCTTCCACTGCATCGGGAGCCCGCCATGACCCTCGTACGCCTCACCGCCTCGCTCGCCGCCGGTGCGCTGCTCGCCAGCGGTGCACTCGCGCAGGACGTCATCCGCATCGGCTATCCGCTGCCGATCACCGGGCCGCTGTCGCCGGAAGCCAAGAAGCTGCAGAACGGCGCCAACCTCTGGGCCGAGGCGCAGAACAAGGCCGGCGGCATCAAGGTCGGCGCGAAGCGCGTCAAGGTCGAGATCGTCTACGTCGACTACCAGTCGAACACGCCGCGCGCGGTGCAGGCCACCGAGCGCCTGATCACGCAGGACAAGGTGGACTTCCTGTTCTCGCCGTTCGGCTCGGGCGCCACCAAGGCGGCCTCCAGCGTCTCCGAGAAGTACAAGATGCCGACCATCGCGGCGACCGCGTCCTCCGAGCAGGTCTACGACCAGAACTACAAGTACCTGTTCGGCGTCTACACGCCGAACCAGACGCTGACCGAGCCGCTGTCCGACCTCGTGCAGAAACAGGCGGCGGGCGTGCAGCGCGTCGCGATCCTGGCCCGGAACGACCTCTTCCCGCTCGCCATCGCGCAGGAGATGGAAAAGTCGGCGAAGAAGCGCGGCATGAACGTCACCTACTTCGAGAAGTACGCCATCGGCGCCCTGGACCACGCCTCGGCGCTGTCGCAGATCAAGTCGCAGGCGCCGCACTGGATCTTCGCCACCGGCTACATCAACGACCTCATCCTGATCAAGAAGCAGATGGCCGACCTCGGCATCGAGGCGCCGGTGGTGACCATGATCGCCGGCCCCGCCTACAAGGAGTTCGTCTCCGCGCTCGGCAAGGGCGCCGAGAACGTCACCAGCGCGGCGTGGTGGCACCCCGCGGTGCGCTACAACGGCAAGGACGTCTTCGGCACCACGGAGAACTTCAACAAGCTGTTCCGCGACAAGTACCAGCAGGACCCGGACTACGGCGAGGCCTCGTCGGCCGCCTGCGGCGCGGTGCTCGCGCTCGCGATCGAGGCCGCCGGCTCGCTCGACAAGGCGAAGGTCCGCGACGCGCTCGCGGCGATGAACACCACCACCTTCTTCGGCCCGATCAAGTTCGGCCCCACCGGGCAGGTGATCTCGCTCGATCCGCCGGTGTTCCAGGTGCAGAAGGGCAAGCAGGTGGTGATCCTGCCGGCCGCGATCAAGCAGGGCAGCCTGCAGCTCGGCGTCAAGTAGTAGTCCCCGCGCCCGCTTCCGCGAGGAAGCGGGCGCTTCGCCATGCTCTACCTGCAGATCCTCGCCAACGGGCTGGTGCTCGGCGGCCTCTACGCCTGCATCGCCTCGGGCTTCTCGCTCGTCTGGGGCGTGCTGAACGTCATCAACATCCTGCACGGCTCGTTCATCGTGCTGGGCGGCTACCTCGCGTTCTTCGCCTACGCGAAGCTGGGACTGCACCCCTTCCTCTCCATCGGCATCGCGGCGCCGCTGTTCTTCGCGCTCGGCTGGCTGATGCAGCGCACGATGATCAACCGCATGATCGCCGCGCCGGTGCTGCTGACGCTGACGCTCACGTTCGGCCTCGACCTGATGCTCGCCAACGGCATGCTCGCGGCCTTCACCGCCGACTTCAGGAAGCTCGTGCTCGAGCCGCCGCTGGGCGTGCTGTCGCTCGGGCCGGTGACGCTGCCGGTGGATCGTCTCCTCGCGATGCTGCTCGCGCTCGGGCTCACGGGCCTGCTCTACCTCGTGCTGTCGCGCTCGCGCATCGGCCGTGCGATCGTCGCGGTGCGCATGGACCGCGAGGCGGCCTCGCTCATGGGCGTCAACGTGCCCAACGTCTACGCCATCACCTTCGGCCTCGGCGCGATGATGGCCGGCGCCTCGGGGCCGCTGCTGGCGCTGATCTTCCCGATCTCGCCGCTGTCGGGGCCGGTCTACCTCGGCAAGGCCTTCGTGATCTGCGTCCTCGGGGGCCTGGGCAGCGTGCCGGGCGCGATGATCGGCGGCCTCGCGCTCGGCGTGGTCGAGAGCCTCGGCGCGGTGTGGTTCGGGCCGGAGCACGCGACCACGCTCTCCTTCGTGCTGCTGATCCTCGTGCTGCTGGTGCGGCCCGAGGGGCTGCTGGGCCGCAAGGGCTACGCATGAAGCGCGACGCGCTCGTCGGCGTGGCCCTCTTCGCGCTCGCCGCGCTGGTGCCGTTCGCGGGCGACGCCTATGTGCTCCGCCTCGCGACCATCATGCTGATGTACGGCGTGCTCGCGCTGTCGTGGAACTTCATCGGCGGCATGGCGGGGTATCCGTCCTTCGGCGTCGCCGCGTTCTTCGGCCTCGGCGCCTACGTCGGCGCGATCGCGCAGAAGTTCGGCGCGCCGATGCCGCTCGCGTGGACGGCCGCGGGCCTCGCGTCGACCCTCTTCGCCGCGTTCCTCGGCCTCGCGCTGCTGCGCTTGCGCGGCCACTACTTCGCCATCGCCAGCCTCGTCGTCGCCGAGGTGCTGAGGGAACTGGTCAACTCCGCCACCGACCTCACCGGCGGCGGCATGGGCTTCAACCTGCCGGTGCCGCAGATGGAATCCGTCGCCGCGCAGGCGCGCTTCTTCTACTACGCGATGCTCGGACTCGCGGCGCTGGCCTTCGCCGCGACGCTCGCGACGCAGTTCTCGCGCCTCGGCTTCGGCCTGCGCTGCATCCAGCAGAACGAGGCCGCCGCCGACATGCTCGGCGTGGACACCACCGCGTACAAGGTCGCGGCGTTCTCGCTGTCCGCGGTGTTCGTCGGCATGGCGGGCGCGGTGTACGCCTCGTGGGTGCACTACATCGAGCCGCCGGACGTGTTCGACGTGCTGTACTCGGTGAAGGCGATCGTCATGGTGCTGCTCGGCGGCGCCGGGTCGGTGTTCGGGCCGCTGCTCGGCGCGGCGGTGTACCTGTCGCTGGAGGAACTCGTCTGGCGCCGGTTCCTCGAGGTGCACACCGGCGTGCTCGGCCTGCTGATCGTGCTGCTGGTCCTGTTCCTGCCCAAGGGCCTGCTGTCGCTGTCGCAGAAGCTGCCGTGGGCGAGGAAACCATGACCGCGCCGCTCCTCGAACTCGCGGGCGTCACGCGCCGCTTCGGCGGACTCGCGGCAGTGTCCGGCGTCACGCTGTCGGTCGCCGAGGGCGAGATCGTCGGCCTGATCGGCCCGAACGGCGCCGGCAAGACCACGCTCGTCAACGTGGTCACCGGGGTGCACCCCGCATCCGCCGGCACGATCCGCTTCCGCGGCGAGGACATCACGCGGCTGAAGCCCTGGCAGGCGGCGCGCCGCGGCATCGCGCGCACCTTCCAGATCGTGCAGCCCTTCCCGGAGATGAGCGTGCTCGAGAACGTCGCCGCCGCGGCGATGTTCGCCGGAGACACGCCCTACGGCTCGGCCGCCGAGGACTTCGCAATCGAATGCCTGCGCTTCGTCGGCCTCGGCGACCTCGCGCACCGCCGCGCGGCTTCGCTCACGCTCGCGATGCGCAAGCGCCTCGAGTTCGCCAAGGGCCTCGCGATGCGCCCGAAGCTGCTGCTGCTGGACGAAGTCAACGCCGGCCTGAACGCGAAGGAGGTCGAGGCGGCGCTGGACCTCATCCGCGCGATCGCCGCGCGCGGCGTGACCATCCTGCTGATCGAGCACCTGATGAAGGTCGTGCTGTCGCTCAGCACGCGCATCGTCGTGCTGCACCACGGCGAGCTGATCGCGCAAGGCGAGCCGCAGGCCATCGTGCGCGACCCGCGCGTGATCAAGGCCTACCTCGGCCGCCGCTATGCGGAGGCTTCCGGTGGCTGAAGCGCTGCTGCGCATCGATGGCCTCGACGCCGGCTACGGCGACGTGCAGGTGCTGTGGGACGTATCCCTCGAGGTGCCGCGCGGCGAGATTGCCTGCCTCGTGGGCTCGAATGGCGCCGGCAAGACCACGCTGATGCGCGCCATCTCCGGGCTGATCCCGGCGAAGAAGGGCGCGATCGCCTTCGAGGGCACGCCAATCGCGAACGCCACGCCCGAGCGCGTGCTCGCCGCCGGCCTCGCGCACGTTCCCGAGGGCCGGCGCCTGTTCTCGGCGATGAGCGTGCGCGACAACCTGCTGATGGGCGCGTACCTGCGCACCGACGGCGCGGCCGCGGTCGCTGCCGACCTGGAGCGCATGCTCGAGCTCTTTCCCATCCTGCGCCAGCGCCACCGCCAGGACGCCGGCACGCTGTCGGGCGGCGAGCAGCAGATGTGCGCCATCGCGCGCGGGCTGATGGGGCGGCCGAAGCTGCTGCTGGTCGACGAGCTTTCGCTCGGCCTCGCACCGGCCGTGGTCGACCAGCTCTGCGACACGTTGCGCACGCTGAATCGCGAAGGCCTCACCATCCTGCTGGTCGAGCAGGACGTCGCCACGGCGCTGGAACTCGCCGCGCGCGGCTTCGTCATGGACACCGGCCGCATCACGCGCGCCGCGCCGAGCGCCGAGCTGCGCGACGACCCCGCGATCCGCGAAGCCTACCTCGGCAGCTTCTAGGCGAACCCATGGACGACACGATCCTCTACCTGTCGGAAGCCGACGTCGCCGGGCTCGGCATGGACCTCGACGCGCTGCGCGAGGCCGTCGCGGCCGCCTTCGCGTCGAAGGCCCGGGACCGCGCGGACGCCTCGTCGAAGTCGGTGATCAACGTCGCGCCCGGACACGTCTTCCAGGCCAAGCCCGGCATCCTGCGCGACGCCGGCATCGCCGGCATGAAGTGGTTCGGGCTGGTGCCGCCGGGCTCGACGGACGGCGCGAGCCTCACCAGCACGATCCTCATCTCCGACATCCCGAGCGGCAAGCCGGTCGCGATCATCGCCGGCGACTGGATCACCGCGAAGCGCACCGCGGCGATGTCCGCGATCGCCGCGCAGAAGCTCGCGCGCAGGGACAGCGCGTCGATCGGCTTCGTCGGCGCCGGCGTGCAGGGCGCGAGCCACCTCGAGGCGCTGCCGCGCGTGCTGCCGAACCTGCGCCGCGCGGTGATCTGCAGCCGCACCGAGGCCAGCGCGCGGCGCCTGTCCGATGCGGCATGGAAGATGGGCCTCAACGCCGAGGTCACGCACGACCCGCGCAAGGCAGTGGAAGGCGTGGACGTGATCGTCACCACCGTGCCCGAAGGAGCGTCGCAAGTGGAATTCCTCGATCCCGCGTGGGTCGCGCCCGGCGCCTTCGTCGCCGCGGTCGACCTCGCGCGCTCCTGGGATCGCAGGAAGCTGCGCGCGTTCGAGTTCCTCGCCACCGACGACCACGAGCAGACGAAGGTACTCACCGCCGTGGGTCGCATGACCTACGCGGGACCCTACGAAGCGGACCTTGCCGATCTCTGCGCGGGCAAGTCTGCCGGCCGCGCGAACGACGCGCAGCGCGCATTCTTCAATTTCTCCGGCCACTCGCTGGCCGATCTCGCGGCCGCGCAGATCGCCATCGCGACCGCGCGCGCGAAGGGCCTCGGCACGACGCTGCCGCGCTGAGCAAGGGAAGGAGGCAAGCATGACGACGATCCTGGGCACCGGCGAACATCGCTACCGCGTGGTCGAGGACTGGGCGAAGCTGCCCGAGGGCTGGGAGTTCAAGGACGTCGCCGCGGTCGGCGTGGACTCCAAGGACCGGGTCTACTGCTTCAGCCGCGGCGAGCACCCGATGATGGTGTTCGATCGCGACGGCAACTTCCTGCGCTCGTGGGGCGAGGGCACGTTCCCGCGCGCGCACGGCCTGCACATCGACGCCGAGGACAACCTCTGGTGCACCGACGACGGCGGGCATTTCGTCCGCAAGTGCACCCCCGAGGGAAAGGTGCTGCTCGAGATCGGCGTGCCGGGGCAGCCCTCGCCGTACATGAGCGGGCTGCCCTTCCACCGCTGCACGCACACCGCGCTGTCGCCGAAGGGCGAGGTCTACGTCAGCGACGGCTATGGCAACGCGCGCGTGCACAAGTACTCGCCGGACGGCAAGCTCCTCTTCTCGTGGGGGGAGCCGGGCACCGGCCCCGGCCAGTTCAACATCGCGCACAACATCGCCACCGACGCCGAAGGCTGGGTCTACGTCGCGGACCGCGAGAACCACCGCGTGCAGGTGTTCGACGGCAACGGCAAGTACGAGTCGCAGTGGATGAACCTGCACCGGCCCTGCGCGCTGCTGTGCTGCGCCGGCAAATCGCCGACCTTCTTCGTCGGCGAACTCGGGCCGTACATGCCGTTGAATCGCCACCACCCGAACATCGGTCCGCGCCTGTCGATCGTGGACGCGAAAGGCGGGCTGATCGCGCGCCTCGGCGGCGAGGCGGGGCCGGGCCTCGAGACCGGCAAGTTCGTCGCGCCGCACGGCCTCGCGCGCGACTCGCGCGGCGACCTCTACGTCGGCGAAGTGAGCTACACCGAGTACCCGCGCCTCTTCGACGGCCAGAAGGTGCCGTGGCGCATGCGCTCGCTGCAGAAGCTGGAGAAGCTGGCCTAGCCCTTCTTCCGCGCAGCGCGTTCGGCGAAGAACTTCTTCGTCGCCGCCTGCGGCTCGCCCGCGGCGAAGCACGCCTTCTGCGCCTTCTTCGCCGCCACCAGCGCAGCGTCGAAGCCCGGCTGCGTGGTTTCGCGGAAGCGCGCCTTGGTCACGCGCATCGCGGTCGGCGGCAGCTGCGCCATCTGCGCGGCCAGCGCGAGCGCCTTGTCGACGACCTCGCCGCGCGGCACGAGATGGCTGAGCAGGCCGATCTCGTAGGCGCGCGTGCCGTCTACCAGCTCGCCGGCAAGCGACAGCTGGAGGTTGTGCGTCAGGCTGACGAAGTGCGTCATCAGGTAGGAGCCGACGATGCTTGCGAGCCCTGCCTTCAGTTCCGGCTGCCCGATCTTCATCTCCGGGTAGCCGACGCGAAGGTCGGCGCAGAGCCCGATCTGGAAGCCGGCGCCCGCGGTCGCGCCGTTGTACGCGGCGACGCAGGGTTTCTCGAGATCGCGCACCGACTGGTACATCGCGTGCTGGCGCTCGAGCCAGCCCTCGACGTCCTCCAGCCGCAACGCAGCGGATTCCTCGAGATCCTGCCCCGCGCAGAAGGCGCGGCTGCCCGCGCCGGCGATCACCACCGCCTTCGTCGCCGCATCGCGATTCAGCTCGCCGAGCGTCCCGACCAGCGCGGCGCGCAATTCCGGATTCACCGCGTTCATCGCCTCGGGGCGGTTCAGCAGCACCAGCGCCACCTCGCCCCGCCGTTCCACCAGCACCGTCGCCATCAGCGCCTCTCCACCAGTGCGTCCACCACCCACGCCCCCTCGCCGGCCGCGCCGACGACGAGCGGGTTCACGTCCACCGAGCGCACGCGATCGGCGGCGCTCGCGATGAATCGCCCAAGCGCGACCGCCGCGCGCGCGATCGCGCCGACGTCCATCGGCGGCTCGCCGCGCACGCCGGCGAGGAGCGGCGCGACCCGCAACCCCTGCAGCGCCTCGACGACCTCGGCCTCGGTGAACGGCACCACCAGCGTCGCGAGGTCGGGCATCGCCTCGACGTACTTGCCGCCGTCGCCGACCATCACCACCGGGCCGATTGCGTCGTCCACCTTGGCGCCGAGCACGAACTCGCGCCGGCCCCGGGCCATGCGCGCGACGATCACCGTGCCGAGCGCACCGAGCCGCTGCATGCCCGCGGCGCAGGCCTCGTACGCGGCGCGCACCGCCTCGGGCGTGGCGCAGCCGAGGTGCACCAGCGCGTGCTCCGACTTGTGCGGCAGCGACTCGGAGCACGCCTTCACCGCCACCGGCCCGCCGAGCGCCGCGAACGCGGAAAGCGCCTCGTCGACCGTCGCGCACGCGCGGTGCGGCACCACCGGAAGGCCCGCCGGCGCGAGCGCCGCGAGGCTCGCTGCCTCGCTGAGGAACTTCCCCGCGCCCCCGGGGATCTCGACCGCGAGCGGCGCCGGCATCGGCGGCATCGCCCCTCGCATCAGGGCGCGGTGCCGCGCGACCTGCGCCAACGCGGCGATGGCCTCGGCCTCGTCGTCAAAGCACGGCAGCCCGGCGTCGCGAAACGGCGCGCGCACGCTCGCCTGCGTCGCCGAGACCATCACGAGCCGTCCGCTGCGCGTGGCCGCCGCGGCGCTGTCGCGCGCGAAGCCCTCGAGGTCGTAGCCCTTGCCGGCCACCGGCAGCGACACCAGCAGGCCGTCGGCCGCGTCGTCCGCGGCCACCACCTCGAGCACGCGGCCGAACAGCGTGCTGTCCGAGAGAAGCGCGCCGGTGAGGTCGACGGGATTGCGCGGCGTGGCGAACCCCGGCAGCAGTTCGCCGAGTCGCGCGCGCGTGGCCGGTGCCAGTTCGGCGAGCGGCACCCGCATGCGATCCGCCGCATCCGCGCCGATTACGCACGAGGCGCCGCTGTTCGAGAAGATCGCGAGGCGGCCTTCGCGCAGGTCCGTGCCGGCGAGATAGAGCGCGGCGGCGCGCGTCAGCGATCGCGCGTCCGGCGCCTGCCAGATGCCGTGGCGGCGCAGGAAGGCCTCGACGGTGCGCGCTTCGCTCACGAGCGCGCCGGTGTGCGACTGCGCGGCTCGCGCGCCGCTCTCGCTGGTGCCCGCCTTCAGCGCGACCATGGGCACGCCGCGCTCGCGCGCAATCGCGGCCGCCCGCGCGAGCGCCTGCGGATCGCGGATCGTCTCCAGGTACAACAGCACGAGGCGGATGTCCGGGTCCTCGCACACCGCGCCGGCCAGCTCGCACACCGAGAGGTCGGCGTCATTGCCGCTCGCGAGCACGTAGCGCACGCCGATGCCCGCCTCGCGCAGCCGCGCGTAGGGCACGACGCTCGCGCTGCCCGACTGGCTGACGATCGCCACCGGGCCATCGGCCGGCGGCACCTCGACGAACATGGTGCTGAAGTTGCCGACCGCGCCGGTGGCGAAGTTGGCGAGGCCCTGCGAGTTCGGCCCGACCATGCGCATGCCCGCGGCGCGGGCGCGCTCGACCATGCGGTGCTGGATCGCGAGGCCCTCGGCCCCGGTCTCGCCGAAGCCGGAACTGATCACCACCGCGCACTTCACGCCGCGCGCGGCGCAGTCGTCGACCGCGGCCGGCACGTCACGATCGCCGAGCACGATCACCGCGACATCGGGCACCTCGGGGAGCGACGCGAGGTCGCGGTAGGCCTTCAGGCCCTGCACCTCGTCGCGCTGCGCGTTCACCGGGTAGATCGCGCCGCGGTAGCCGAATCGCTTCAGGTAGAACACGGGCCGGCCGCCGGCCTTGTCCGGATTGCCGGAGGCGCCGAGGACGGCGATGGAACAGGGCGCGAGGATGCCGGAAAGCGACATGGCGTCAGCGAATGTAAACGCAATTTGCCCGAACGCAAACGGACGTTCCGCAGCGCACCGGCACGCGGGAGCGGCACCTACAATCGCCCGACTCGATCCCGGAGCGTCCCGATGACCACCGCGCGCAACGCCCTCGCCCTCTACGAGCTCCAGTCGGTCCCGAAGCCGCGGCCCGTGTTCGAGTGGAACGCGCGCTACGACACCGGGCTCGCCGAGGTCGACGACCAGCACCGGCGCCTCGTGGACATCATCAACCACGTCGATCGCCTCCTGCGGGCGGAGTCGCCGATCTCGGTGCTCGAGCCGGTGCTGGACGAACTCACCGAGTACGCGCGCTACCACTTCGACACCGAGGAGCGGCTGATGGACTCCCTGCGCTGCGAACCCGCGCACGTCCAGCGCCACAAGCTCGCGCACGAGGGCTTCGTGAAGCAGGTGGCGCTGATGCGCGGCCAGGCCTCGGTGAACCCGACCGAGTTCATCCCGACGCTGCTGCGGTTCCTGAGTTCCTGGCTCGTGCACCACATCCTGACCATCGACCAGGCCTTCGCGCGGCAGGTGTTCGCGATCCGCGGCGGTGCACCGCTGGAACTCGCTTACCAGCAGGCCGGCGGGGCGCCGGGCGACCCGGCAGCCGACGCGCTGCTGGAAGCCTTCAACCGCCTCTACGACGACGTCGCGCGCCGCAACCTGACGCTCGCCGAGCTGAACGACGAACTCAAGCGCCGCGAGCGCGAGCTGCGCACCGTGCAGGATGAACTGCACGAGGCCAATCGCGACCTGGAGAAGCGCCTCGCGGCGGGAGAAGCGGAGGCGAACGCGGCGCGCACCGCGTTCGAGGCGCAGAGCACGCGCCACGTCGCGGCCGTCGCGGGCAGCGGCGACGCCGCGCGCGACGTCGCGGAGGCGATCACGTTCACTGCGCGCAACCTCGGCACGGTGCGCGAATGCGTCTCGGACCTCTTCCGGGTGATCGAGGAATACGAGAAGGTGCGCGCGCCCTCGGCGCGCAGCGCGGCCGACGAGGCCCGCGAGCGCCGCGACGCGGAAGTGCTGGAGC
Organism: uncultured Enterobacteriaceae bacterium; assembly: GCA_964617355.1. Lineage (GTDB taxonomy): Bacteria > Pseudomonadota > Gammaproteobacteria > Burkholderiales > SG8-39 > CAZTDU01. Next base: position 23,146 of record CAZTXP010000078.1, on the reverse strand, counting down.
GGCGCGCCGCGTGATGTTCGAGATCCTCGAGGAGTCGTCGGCGCGGCTCGGGCAGGCGGGCGAAGTGGTCGACCGCCTCGGCGCGCGCCCGTAGCGGGCCTCCGCTGCGGTAGCATCGGCGGACATCCACCCCACGAGGAAACACGATGTCCGACGCGCAGAGGACCGATCCCCACCCGGTCGTGATGACCGGCGAGAACTCCTTCATCCGCCTGTCCGACGACGGCGGCAAGACCCTCGTCGACCGCGTCAGCCACTGGCGCGTGCTGTGGTCGCCGGTGGGCCAGGGCCACGCCCTCTTCATCGACAGTCCGCTCCTGGGCGCCGGCCCGCGCGTCTACGCCGACAATCCGGCGGTGGCGCGCTACCTGCAGCGCAACGTCGAGACGCTGCTGCACGCGCCCTTCGGCGACGAGTCCCTTCCGGTTGGCGAGGCCGAGTTTTCGCGCGGCGGCAACGCGCTGTCGACGGTCGAGGAGCGCATCGGCACGCACGACGGCGAGATCGTGATGTCGTGGTGGGACCTCATGCCCGCCTTCGTGATGAAGATCCCGCCCGGCGAGATGAACCGCCCGATCGGCGTCTACACGACCTTCCTGCCGGCGCGCAGCGCGCAGCTCGCGGTGGACGGCGAGGCGGCGACGGCGAAGGTGTTCCCGGCCGATCGCTTCGGCCGCGCGTGCACGAGTTGCGTGCTCGCGTGGTCGGAGACCTGGGTCGGGCCGATCAGGTAGCGCGCGCGCCGGGCCGCCGGAACGGCGGCCCGAGCGGATTCAGCCGCACGCCCTCGCGCAGGCGCGCGAACGGCAGCTTCGCCGGGTCGGCGACCATCGCGCCCGGCGACTCGACCACCAGCACGGCCTCCGCCATCGCCTCGAAGTCGGCGCGAAAGTGCACCGAGCTCTTCAGCGCCACCAGCCGCTCGGCGCGCGGCTCGATGCCGACGTGGCGGAACGGCTCCTGGTCCATCGCCTGCACCTTGCGGCTGGAGACCACGACCTTCACCTCGCCCGACGACAGCAGCGCCATCGGCCCGATGGCGAGCGGCCAGCCCTTCATCATCGGCCCGCGGCAGGTCATGCGGCCGTCAGCCAGCCGCTCGACCTTCCACGGCTGCTCGAACGGACGTTCGCCCCACGCGCCACTCTTCGCGCCGATGCCGATCGTGAGCGTCGTACCTTCGCCGGCGGCGTGCGCGGCCATCGCGGCTGCGGGGTCGTGCAGCACGCCGAGCACGGCGCGCCTCGCGCGCAGCCGCACCATGGCCTCGAGCAGGCCGATGGTGTCGGCGCTGCCGCCGGCGCCGGGGTTGTCCTGCGTGTCGGCGAGCAGCACGGGGCGCGCCGACGCCTGCGACAGGCGCAGCGCCTCGTGCACCGCTTCGTCGGGCGTCCACAGGCGCCCTGCATAGTCGCGCTCGGCGTCGAGCACCATGCGATACAGCGCGTCGGCGGCGCGTTCGGTGGCGGCCTCGTCCCAGCCGTAGGCGAACACCGCGGGACCGCAGTCGTGGATGTCGGCCGCGGGGAATCCCGGCGTGAAGTTCGTGCTCGCGACGATGCCGTCGATCATCTTCGCGGCCTCGCCGTAGATCGAGCGCGAGGGCTCCAGAGTGGAGCACTGCCACGACAGCGGGATCAGGTAGGGAAGTTGCCGGTAGGCCTTCGCCGGGCGCCGCCCGCGCGCCAGCATCTCGGCGAGCAGCCGGCCGGTCTTCAGGCCGGTGTCGGCCATGTCGACGTGCGGGTAGGTGCAATACGACACCATCGCGTCCGAAAGCTCGAACATGCGCGGCGTGGTATTCGAGTGCAGGTCGAGGCTCGCGACGACGAGGCACTGCGGGCCGACGATCGCGCGCACGCGCGCGAGCAGCTCGCCCTCGGGGTCCTCGAGGTGCTCGGCGACCATCGCGCCGTGCAGGTTGAGGTACACCGCGTCCAGCGGCAGCGCAGCCTTCAGGTCCTCCAGCAGCATCGCGGCGATGCGCTCGTACGCGTCCTCGGTGACATGGCCCGCGGGCGTGGTCGAGGTCCACAGCAGCGGCAGCAGCGTGGCGCCGGTCGGCCGCAGCGCGTCGAGCGCGCCGGCGATCGAGGTGTTCGAGCCCGCGAAGCACTCCAGCACCTTCGGCCCGCGCACCAGCGGCTGGCGGTCGCCGGCGGCGGCGAAATCCTCGTAGGTGGTCTTCTGCGGCTGGAAGGTGTTCGTCTCGTGCATGAACCCGCCCACCGCGATGCGGGCGTGGCTCAGGGACAGGACGCGAGCGCCTTCTGCATCTGCGCGAGGCGCGCGTCGCGGCCCGGCACGCCTTCGCCCTTGGGCCCCTTCAGCCATTCATATTCCTGCTTCACGCCGGCGCAGCGGCCGGCCAGCTGGGCCTGGGTCTCGGGCGGTTGCGCCACCGCGACTGCCGGCTTCGCCGCGCCCTTGCGCTGCGCGCTCGCGGCGTCAAGCACTTCTCGAGGCGCCTTGGCCGCGCCGTCGAGCGGCTTCGACGCGGCCGCCGGCGCGGGCGCCGGGGCAGCCGTACCGGCGCGCGCCGTGCAGCCCGGCCCCGCGCGGTCGGCATACGAGACCTTGCCGTTCGCGTCGACGCAACGGTACTGCTGGGCGAATGCCGGAACCGCCGCCGCGCACGCCAGCGCGGCCGCGGCAGCCAGTGAGACGGCGGGCACGCGGATCATGCCGCGAATATTACTACCCGAAGGGGTGCGCCGCCCCCGTCGAGGTCGCCGCGGCGCGATGCCAGACGCCCCAGTACTCTTCGCCGCGGCGCTCGATGGCCATCGACAGCACGTTCTCGGGGTCGGCGCCGTCGAAGTGCAGCACCTTCTCCTCGGGAAGCGTGCCTTCGAGGCGCACGCCGTAGCCGAGCAGCCCCTCGGCTGCGCCGCTCGCGAGCGCCTTGCGGCAATGCTCGAGCCGCTCGCGCCCGCCCGCGGTATCCGACCACGCGCGCGTGCCGTCGACGTTCGGCGCCCAGAGCAGGAACTCGGTGCGCGCACCGTCCACGCGCGCATCCTCGGCCCACAGCACGAGGACCACCGTGCCGTCGGACGAGCGCACGCCACCGCGGCTCCAGAACCGGTTCGCGGGGACGACGCCGCGCGTGCCGAGCGCCGAGAGGCGCGAGACCAGTCCGAGCCGCGCGCGCTTGCGCGAGGGCTTGCGCTCGACGGCCCGCCCGCGGGGACGCGAGCCGAGCACCTCGTCGCACAGGATCGCGAGCGCGGCCTCGTTCAGGCGCACGGCGTTGTCGTGGAGCAGGCGAAGTTCCGGCGTCGCGAGAGCCTCGATGCGGTCCCGCGTCCAGAGCGCCGCCCGCCCCCGCTTCATGATGGGGAAGGCCATGGCAAGCCCCCGAAGGGGCGTCTCCTCAGGCCGCCTTGATGTCGGTCGCGTGCGGGCCCTTGGGGCCCTGTCCGAGCTCGAACTGCACCTTCTGGCCTTCGGCGAGCGTCTTGAAGCCGCTGCCCTGGATGGACGAGAAGTGCACGAAGAGGTCCTTGCCCCCGTCGTCCGGGGTGATGAATCCGAATCCCTTGGCGTCGTTGAACCACTTCACGGTACCGGTGCTCATGAGCGTTTCCTTCCTGGTCGTGCGTTGGGGACGGGCACGGAGGCCCGGCGAGAACGTCTAGGAAGGGAACACCCTGAAGGCGCCGCAAGGGCGCGGACTGGAAACTCGCTGCCTGAATATCCTGCCCGACCCTTGTACAGGGCCGGGCGGGATCGGTCAACGAAATCCGGCGCGGGCTACTTGCCGTCCTTGATCGCCTGCATGAACCCGGTCATGACGAAATCGTCGATGTTGATCGTGTTCTTGATCAGGCCCGCTTCCTTGCCGAACTCCTGGAAGTCGGTGAGCACCCGGTGGAGCTTGGAGCCGCGCGCGAAGTAGGCGTGGCTCTGCGGGTCGATCGCCGCGGTGGCCTCGAAGTGCCCGAGGCCCTTCACGATCGCGCGCGCCTGCGCCTCGGCCATGCCGGTCTGCTCGAGCGTGTACTTGATGGCGAGCTCCGGGTCCGACTTCATCTTCGCGAGTCCCATGTTCCAGCCCTTCAGGAGCTTCACGACCACGTCCTGGTTCTGCGCCAGCCAGACGCGCTTGCCGGCCCAGCTGAGGAAGGACGAGCCCGGGTCGAGCTCGGGCATCCTCGAGAGCGCCTTGCCGCCCTTCTGCAGCACCGGGGTGATGAACGGCTCCCAGGTGTACATCGCGTGCACGTCGCCCTTCTCGAGCGCGGCGAGCTGCTGCGGCGGCGCCATGCCGATGATGGTGACGCTCTTCGCGTCGATGCCGTACTTCTTCAGCGTGCGCAGCGTGCCGTAGTGCGCGTCCGAGCCCTGCACCAGCGCGATCTTCTTGCCGGGCAGGTCCTTCACCGTCTTCACCGGGCTGTTGGGGCCGACCAGCAGCGCCTGCAGCGGGTTGTAGTCCATGAAGATCGAGACGAAATGCAGGTCCTGCCCGTTCGCCTTGGCGAGGCTGAAGGCGCCCATGCCGCCCCAGGCGAGGTCGATCTGCCCGCCGGCGAGCGCGGCGAATTGCGCCGGGCCCGAGGTGAACTTCACGAGGTTGACGTCGAGGCCCAGCTTCTCGAAGTACTTCTCCTTGATCGCGATGTAGATCGGGCCGTTCACGATCGGCTGCATCCCGGCGTTGACCTTCTTCAGCGCCTGCGCGTGAGCAGCGCCCACGGCGAACAGCGCGGTACAGACCAGCATCTTCAGCATCGTCTTCTTCATGGCGTTCCTCCTCCGTTGTGCCTAGTGTGCCAGCTGCTTCAGAGTGCGCAGCTTGAGTTCCGCGAATCGCGGCGTGACCGAGACCTCGTCGTACACCCTCGGCCGCGCGATGTCCACGTCGATCGTGTCGACGATGCGCCCGGGGCGCGCGCTCATCACGTGCACGCGGTCGGACAGGAAGATCGCCTCCTCGATGTCGTGCGTGATGAAGAGCACCGTGGGCTTGTACTGCGCGGCCAGTTCCAGCAGCAGGCGCTGCATCGACAGGCGGGTCTGGTAGTCGAGCGCGTCGAAGGGCTCGTCCATCAGCAGCACGCGCGGCTCGTTGATCAGCACGCGCGCGATCTGCAGCCGCTGGCGCATGCCGCCGGAGAGCTGGTAGGGGTAGTGCTTCTCGAAGCCCGAGAGGCCGACAGCGCGCAGGTAGTCGGCGGCCGCCGGCGCGTAGGTGCCGCGCGCCACGCCGCGCATGCGCGGGCCGAAGCAGACGTTCTCCTCGACGGTGAGCCACGGGTAGAGCTGCGGCTGCTGGAAGACGACCCCGCGGTCCGCGCCCGGCGCGCCGATCACCTTGCCGTCCATGCGCAGCTCGCCCGCGTCGGGCGCGTCGAACCCGGCCACCATGCGCAAGAGCGTCGACTTGCCGCAACCGCTGGGTCCGACCAGCGTGACGAACTCCGAGGCGCCGACGCGGAACGACACGTCCTCGAGCGCGCGCAGCGTCTCGCCGCCCGCCTGCGCGAACACGCGCCCGACCCCCTTCACCTCGACCGAGCCGTGTTCGCTCACGAGCGCTCCCGTGCGAGCGTCATTGGCGCTTCCGTGCGAGCGTCATTGTCGGCCTCGCCAGTGCAGCAACCGCCGCTCGGCGAACAGCAGCCCGCCTTCGAGCGCGAGGCCGATCAGGCCGATGGTGACGATGCCGACGTAGACGTACGGGATGCGGTAGAACGTGGTCGCGTCCGTGATCAGGAAGCCGAGCCCGACTTGCGCGGCGATCAGCTCGGCCGCCACCACCAGCGCCCACGACAGCGTCATCGACACGCGCATGCCGGTGAGGATCGACGCCGAGGCGGCGGGGATGGTGACGTGCAGGAAGATCTGCCGCGACGACAGCCCCAGAGAGCGCGACGCGAGCAGCAGGTCCTGCGGCACCGCGCGTACGCCGGAGGCGGTGTTCACCACCATGTACAGGAACGCGGTGAGGAAGATCAGCGCGACCTTCGACAGCTCGCCGATGCCGAAGTAGAAGGTGAAGAGCGGCACCAGCGCGATCGGCGGGATCGGCCTGAGGAACGTGAGGTACGGCGAGACGATCGCGTCGAACATCCGGCTCGAGCCGATGAAGATGCCCACCGGCACGCCCACGGCCACCGCGAGCACGAACCCGGCGAGCGCGCGCCCCATGGACGCGCCGACCTGCGCCCAGAACGAGCGCCCCGAATAGCCGTTCTGCACGAGGTCGCCGACGGCCTCGGCGAGCGCCTGCACCGGCGGCAGCTTGTTCGGGTCGAGCAGCCCGGCGAAGCTCGCGGCGAGCCACGCGGCGAGCGCGAGGCCGACGGAAACGAGCGTGGCGGTGCGATAGCGAACGGAAGGGTCTGCCGCCACTCGCGCCCTCCTCGCGCTCGCAACTGGCCTGGGACGAGCACGATGCTACGGCACCGGCCGCGTCCCGGGCAACCCGCGATGCGAACGGGCGCCGCCCGGCCTCAGCCGAACCGCTTGCGGCAGACCACCCGGTTGCCCGGCGCCACGTAGGCGACCTCGTCGAAGGCGACAGTGCGCGCGATGGCGATGCCGCGGCCGTGGCTGTCGAACGCGCGCGACGGGTCGATCTCGAGGTAGCGCTGCCAGTCGAACCCCGGGCCGCAGTCCTCGATCGCGATCTCGATGCCGCCGTCGTCGCGCGCGAACGCGAGGCTCGCCTCGCGCTCGCGCAGGCCCGGCTGCACGAGGCGGCGGCGCAGCTCGGCCTCCCATTCGCCGCGCGCATTGAGCGCCGATTTCTCGTCGTAGGTGACGCCTAGGTTCCCGTGCTCGACCGCGTTCAGCATCAGTTCGCGCAGCGCGAGCGTCGGGCCGACCGGGTCGGCGAACGCGGAGCCTACGAGCGACGAGACGTTGTCGACGTCCTCCAGCGTGCGGAACGCGAAGCGGCCGCTGCGCAGGTTCGCGAGCGCGTCGCGCGTGCGCGCCGCCCTCTCCTCGACCTGCGAGCGGAACCCCGTGTCGCGCAGCGCGCGCTCCAGGATCGGCAGCAGCGTCGACTTCTTGTAGGGCTTGGTGAGGTAGTAGTAGACGCCGGCCGCGAGCCCCTCGGAGACCTCCGCCGGCGACGCCGCCGCGGTCTGCATGATCACCGGGATGCCCTTCCACTCCTCTGCGCGCGCGATCTCGCGCATGAAGCCGATGCCGCCCATGCCCGGCATCATCCGGTCGAGCAGGATCGCGTCGTAGCGCTCGCCGGCGCGCAGCGCGGCGAGGCCGTCCTCCGCGCTCGGATGCGTGGTGACCGCGTAGTGGCCGCCCGAGAGGTACTCCTCGATCATCAGCAGGTTGGCGGGCTCGTCGTCGATGGCGAGGACGCGATAGGTCATGGCTGCTCTCCAGGGTCGGTCGATGCGGGCGCCGCGGCGGCGGCGGGGAGGCGCAGCGCGAACGTCGAGCCGCCGCCGGGGTTGTTGCGCGCCCAGATGCGGCCGCCGTGGGCGGCGACGATCTCGCGGCAGATGGACAGCCCGAGACCGGTGCCGCCGGCCCCGGTCTTGCTGCGGCTGCTCTGGATGAACTTCTCGAAGATCGACTCGACCTCGCCATCCGGGATGCCGATGCCGCGGTCCGCGACCTCGAGCAGCACTGCCGGCGCGTCGCCGTCGGCGTCGTCCGCGCAGCGCACCACCACCTCGGCGCCCTCGGGGCTGAACTTGATCGCGTTCGACAGCAGGTTGATCAGCACCTGCACCACCCGGTTGCGGTCGACGCGGACCTGGCGGCCCGCGGCGCCGTGCTCGACGCGCAGCGACACCGAGCGCTTCGCCGCCATCGCGGCGGTCTCGCGCACGGCAAGGTCGACGATGGCGCCGGCCTCGGCGGCCGCGAACTCGAAGCTCATCTTGCCCGCCTCGAGCTTGGAGAGGTCGAGCAGGTCGTTGATCAGCGCGAGCAGCCGCTCGCCGCTCGCGCGGATGGTCTCGGCGAAGAGGCGGATGCGCTCCGGCGGCAGCGTGGCGCTCTTCTCGGCAAGCGCGTCGGAGAGGCCGATGATCGAGTGCATCGGCGAGCGCAGTTCGTGGCTGATGTTGGCGAGGAACTCGCTCTTCATGCGGTTGGCGGTCTCGGCCGTGCGTCGCGCCTGCGCTTGCAGGTACGCGGCCAGCGCCTGGGCCACGCCGTGCGCGAACTCGGCGGCGACGTCGCGCTCGACGTCGGTCCACGCGGGCGCCGGCAGGCCCGGCGCGACGTCCGCGTCGCCGCGCAGCCACGCGAAGACGTTGTCGGCGTGCTCGTCGAGCGCCAGCGCGTAGACCGAGCGCACCTCGGCGGCGCAGCGCAGGTCCGGCGCGTCCGCGTCGAGCGCGTGCGTGGCGTAGGCGCGCGCGCCCCAGAGCTGCATGCCGGCGTGCTCGAGCAACTCCAGCGCGTCCGCGGCGGGCAGCGTGCGCCCGTGGTAGACGTGGCCGTCGAGGCGGCAGACGAAGTCGTCGGCGCGCAGCAGCCACGCGATGTCCGCGTGGTTGCGGGCGGCGAACGTGGCGGGATCGAACGCGATTTCGCCCGAGGACTCGAAAAGCGCGTGCAGCACCTCGTCCTTGTCGCGCCGCATGGCGATGTCTTCCGCCTGGCGCAATGCCTTGGTGCGGTTGCGGAAGATCTCGACCAGCGTCTGGCACAGCGACAGCTCGGCATAGCTCAGGTGGCGCGGCGACGGGTGCGTGGCGATGAAGGCGCCCACCAGCAGCCCCTTGCGCACGACGCCGAAGATCGCCTCGGCGGCGACGCCGCGTGCACGCAGCGCCTCGCGCCGGGCAGGGTCGAACTCGCGCAGGTGCGACAGCGCGTAGTCGACCGGGATGCGCACCGCCTCGGGCAGTTGCACCAGCGACACGGTGCCGCTGGAGGCGTCGCCGATCGCCGCGAAACGGTTCAACAGCAGCGCTTCGCGCAGCGCCGGCGGCAGGACCATGCCTTCGCCGGGGCAGCACGAGCCGGAGCCTGCGTGCATCACGCAGGCCGCCGCCCCGCCTGCGTCGATCGCCCAGTAGCAGACGTCCTCGAACCCGGTCACCTCGCGCAGCGCGCCACAGACGGTCGCCGGCAGCGCCTCGACGTCGCCGAGGTACGCGGCAATCGCGTTGGCGAGGTCCAGGAAGCCGATCGACAGGGTCCATTCCGAGATCCGGCGCGAGGACTGCACCTCGAGCTCGATGCACAGGCACTCGCCTCCGAGGTACACCACGGCCTTCACCGCCTCGAGCGAGAACTGGCCGTGGCGCAGCGTGAGGCGGGCGAAGCGCCGCGCGCGCGGGCTCGTGGCATCCAGCACCGACAGCAGCGACTGCAGCTGGTCCACCGAGGCTTCGTCGAAGAACTCGCGCAGGTCGCGGCCGAGGAAGTCGGCGGCGGGGATCCAGACCTGCTCGTCGGCGTTCGCGCTGGCGCCGACGATGCGCAGGCGCGCGGGGTCGATCACCAGCAGCAGGCCGCTCGGGCTGAGCTGCAAAGCGTGGACGAGCGGCGCCTCGGCCGCCGAAAGGTCGGCGTGTCCCATGTTCCCAAGGGGGTTAACGGCCGCGCCGGCCGAAGATTAAGCAAAAATGAAAGGGGCGCGGCCTCGCGGCCGCGCCCCTCCCGGGGGTCCTGCGTTGAAGGTCGCTCAGCCCTTCAGGCACTCGCTCATGAATTTCTTGCGGTCGTCGCCCTTCAGGTCCTTCTTGCCGGCGTCCGCGTTGCACTTCTTCATCTTGTCCTGCTGCGACATCTTGCCGGGCTCCTCGCCCTTCAGGCACGAGCTCATGAACTTCTTGCGGTCGTCGCCCTTCTTGTCGCCGGCCTTGTCGTTGCAGTCGGCCATCCGCTGCTGCTGCTTCTTCTGCGCCTCGGAAGGCTCCTTCTTCTTCGCCTCCGCCTTCTCGGCCTTCTTCTCCTCCGCCTTCTTCGCCGCCTCGGCCTTCTTCTCGTCGCCCTTGCCCTTGTCCTGCGCGTGGGCCGCCGGCACGAGCGCAAGCATCGCGCCGCACAGCATCGCAATCAGTGCCTTCATGGTGTCGTCTCCCTGGTCGTGGTGATCGGTTCCTGCGGAAGGGAAGTCTAGCCATTTTGTCCGACGACCGCCTGTCGCATCGCGGCGACACCCGCATCCGCCATCTGCCCGATCGGACCGGCGGCGGTATGGGGCAGGACGTCGATCTGCCACAGCACCCGGCAGCCTTCGCCGTCCGGAAGCACCTGCAACGACGCGGCATAGTGCTCGATGCGAGGCGAGGCCACCGCGTAGGCAAGGCGCCGCTCGGCGTCGTCGACCGACACGATGCGTTCAATCGCCTCGAGTCCGTTGGCGAACGTCAGTTCGCGCACCTCGCCGTTCAGGTGGCAGTCGACGACGAAACCCGGCGCGAGCCGCGTGTGCACCGCCCCGACGTCGCGCACCGCGTCCCAGAAAGCCTCGGCCGGCACGGCGAGCACGAACTCCCTGCGGATCGTCGCCATGTCAGTTGAAGCACACGGCTTCGACGTTGTTGCCGTCCGGGTCGAGCGCGAAGGCGGCGTAGTAGGTCGGCGAGTAGTGCTCGCGCAGGCCCGGCGCGCCGTGGTCGCGACCGCCGGCCGCGAGCGCCGCGCGGTGGAAGGCCTGCACCTCGGCGCGGCCCGCGGCGCGGAACGCCAGGTGCGCGACCGGCTGCTGCGCCGGGCCCTTCGCCACCCAGATCGTCGAGCCGCCCTCCCGGCCGATGCCGAAGCCGCCGTCGTATTCGGACACCACGCGGTAGCCGAGCGGCGCGAGCGCGGCGGCGTAGAACGCGAGGCTGCGGACCGGGTCGGGGACGCTGAGCGAAACGTGATCGAGCATGGGACCTCCTTCGGTGGATGGAGCCCGCATTCCAGCGCCGGTGCGCGCATCGCGCTGTCGGGATCCTGCGCAGGAATCCGATAGCGCCGTCGCGGGCGCCGCGCTATAAAGGGCCACCGATGTCGCTCGCCTATCGCACGCTCTACGCCAGCCCGCTCGTCACCGTGAACGACGTCGCCTGCAGCGCCGGCTGCGGCAACGGCCGCCACGAGGAGCACTGCCCGGTGGCGACGCTCGCCTTCGTGCGCAGCGGAGCGTTCGTGCGCCGCGACCGCATGGGCCGCCACGTCGCCGACGCGACACGCGTGGTGTTCTTCGATCCGGCCGAGCCCTACATGGTCGACCACCCGGTGCCGGGCGGCGACCGCTGCACCTCGCTCGCGTTCGAGGCCTCGACGCTGCGCGAGGCGGTGCGCGGCGGCCGCGGCAGCCGCCTCTTCGAGCGCGCGACGATGGCCGGGACGCCCGCGATCCACCTCGCGCACCGGGAATTGCTCGCGGCCGTGGAAGGCGGCGAGCCGGTGGACGTCGAGGACCTCGCGATGGAGCTGCTGCGCCTGTGCACGCGCCCCGAGGCGGCGTCGCGCGCGGACCGGCGGACGATCGCGCTCGCCGCCGACGCGCAGGTGCTGCTCGCCGGCTCGTTCGGCGAGCGCGTCACGCTCGAAGCCCTCGCCGCGAAGCTCGGCACTTCGCCATTCCGCCTGTGCCGCGCGTTCCGCGCCGCGACCGGCGAGTCGCTGCACGGCCATCTCACGCAACTGCGCCTTGCGGCGGCACTGGAGCGGCTGCCGGACTATCGCGACCGGCTCGTCGACCTTGCCTTCGAGCTCGGCTTCAGCAGCCACAGCCACTTCACGTACGCGTTCCGGCGCTACTACGGCGTCGCGCCGAAGGCCGCGCTCGGCGCGCGCCCGTCGGCGACAATGCGGGGATGACGACGCACGAAGCATCCCCGGCCGCCCCCTCCGGCCCGCTGCACATCGACGCGATCGCGCTGCCCGGCGGCGGCGCGCTCGGCTTGTGCCACCTGCCCGGTCGTCGCGGCGTCGACGGCCGCGGCCGCGCGTGGGCGCGCGACCTCGATGCCGACCTCGACGCCATCGCCGCATGGAAGGCCTCGGCGCTGCTGTCGCTCGTCGAGGCGCCGGAGTTCGAACGCCTCGGCGTGCCCGGCTTCGCCGACGCGGTGAAGCGACGACCCTATGCGTGGCACCACGTGCCGATCCCCGACATGCGCGCGCCGCAGGCGGAATCGCTCGCCGCGTGGCAGCGCACCGGGAGCGAGATCGTCGGCACGCTCGACGCCGGTGGCCGGGTCGTCATCCATTGCGCCGCGGGCCTCGGACGCACCGGCACGATCGCCGCGCTGCTGCTGGGCGCCTTCGGCATCGCGGGCGACGACGCGATCCGGCGCGTGCGCGCCGCGCGGCCGGGCACGCTCGAGACGCCGGAGCAGGAAGCCTTCGTGCGCGAACCGGGCGACTGGCGGCTGCGCTGAGACGCTAGGCCGGCGCCGCGCCGCGCCAGCGCTGCGTGCGCCCGAGCACGAAGCGCGACACGAAGAGGTGCGCAAGGCGCACCGCGACGCACGCGTAGACCACCAGCATGCCCATCGCCGCGGCCGAGGCGAGGCGCCCGGCCTCGTCGAGGTGGATCACCGCGATCGACGCGAGCTTGGTGTGGATGCCGTAGAGGAAGATCACCGCCGACACCGTGGTCATCGAGTTGAGGAACAGGTACATCCAGATGTCGAGCAGCGCCGGCGCGCACACCGGTACCGTCACGCGCAGGAACATGCGCCACGCGGGTGCCTTCAGGGACGCGGCGACCGACTCGAACTCGCGGTCCATCTGCTTCAGCGCGGTCACCGCGGTGAGGTGCACCACCGTGTAGTAGTGCGCCACGGTGCCGATCGCGAGCAGCACGAGCGTGCCGTAGAGGAAGCCGAACGGGTTGCCGGGCCGGTTCACGAAGAGCAGGTACCCGAGGCCGAGCACCAGCCCCGGGATCGCCATCGGCGCGAGCGCCACCAGGTGCAGGGCCTGCCGCGCGGCGTGGTCGATGCGCGGCTTCTCGACGAGCCATGCGCCGACGAAGACGAACGCGGTGCCGGCCGTCGCGGTGAGCGTGGCGAGCGCGAGCGAATTGGCGAAGTTGTCCCAGCCCACGCCCTCGACGTCGAACGAGTAGTGCGCGAGCGTGAACGACAGGTTGTAGGGCCAGAACTTCACCACCGCGGCGTACTGCGCCATGCCGACCACGCCGAGCGTCACCACCGTGACCAGCGCGCAGTAGGCGAACATCGCGCGATCGAACGCCGGCCGGGGCTTGGGTTCGTAGGGCACCGAGCGCGCCGAGAGCTGCGCCACCTGCCGCCCCGCGACCACGCGGTCGAGCACGAAGGCGATCACCGCCGGCACCAGCAGCACCACCGACACCACCGCGCCCATGGCGAAGTTCTGCTGGCCGACGACCTCCTTGTAGATGTCGGTGGCGAGCACGTTGTAGCTGCCGCCGATCACCTTCGGGATGCCGAAGTCGGTGAGCACGCTGACGAAGACGAAGATCGCGGTGGACATCAGGCCGTACCGCACCGCCGGCAGCGTGACGTGGCGGAAGATCCTCCAGCGACCGGTCTTCAGCGCCTCGGCGGATTCGTACAGTCGCGCGTCGGACAGCCGCATCGCGGTCGACAGGATCATCACCGCGTGCGGGAAGGTCCACAGCACCGAGGCGGCGACGATGCCGATCGGGCCGTAGATCTTCGCGCCCATCAGCGCGCCCTTCAGCACGCCCTGGTTGCCGAACCAGTAGACCAGCGAGATGGCCTTCAGCAGGCCCGGCATCAACAGCGGCACGAAGGCCATCACCGCGAAGAAGCTGCGCAGCGGCATGCGCGAGCGCGTCAGCGCGGTTGCGTAGACGAAGGCGAGCGCGACCACGATGACGGTGGTCGCGCCCGCCACCGCGAAGCTGTTCAGGATCGAGCCGGCGAGCGCCGGAGACGAGAAGTACGCGCTGAAGTTGGCGAGCCCGACGAAGTTGCCGGAGGCGTCCCCCAGCGAGCGCCACAGCATCATCCCCACCGGCATCACCAGCGCCAACAGGAAGAACAGGCCGTAGGCGACGAGCAGGCCGCGCACCGCGAGGTCGTCGCGGTCGCGCACCGGGCGGATCGCGGCCGGCGCGAGCGCGCTCACGCCGCGGCGGGGTAGAGCCGGGCGCGCCCGGCCGGCACGCGCAGCGCGACGGCCTCGCCCTCGGCGGGATGCACGCGCCCGTCGCCGGACTTGCGCACGTCGGCGCGCAGTTCCTCGGCGATGCCCTCGGCGCGCAGGTAGAGCCTCACGAAGGCGCCGAGGCTCTCGACTTCGGCGACGGTCGCCGCAGCCTCGCCCGCGGTGGCCGCGCGCCGTTCGACGACGAGGTCCTCGGGGCGGAACGCGCAAGACACCGCGCTGCCGGGGGCGAATGCGGCGGTGTCCGCCTCGACCGCGAGCGGACCGACGCTCACGCGCCCGGCCTCGGCCACGCGGCCGGCGGCGAAATTCATCACGCCGATGAAGTCGGCGACGAACGGCGTCGCCGGCGCGGCGTAGACCTCCTCGGGCGTGCCGACCTGCTCGACGCGCCCGTCCTTCAGCACGACGATGCGGTCGGCCATGGTCTGCGCCTCTTCCTGGTCGTGCGTGACCATGATGGTGGTGACGCCCAGGCGCGACTGCACCTCGCGGATCTCGCGCCGCAGGCGCGCGCGCACCTGCGCGTCGAGCGCCGACAGGGGTTCATCGAGCAGCAGCAGGCCCGGCGACGGCGCGAGCGCGCGCGCGAGCGCCACGCGCTGCTGCTGCCCGCCGGAGAGCTGCGAAGGGACCTTGGCTTCCTGCCCCGAGAGGCCGACCAGCGCCAGCAGCTCGGCCACGCGCGCGCGGATCGCCGCCGCGTCCCGGCCGAGGTTGACGAGGCCGAAGGCGACGTTGTCCGCGACGCTGAGGTTCGGGAACAGGGCGTACGACTGGAACACGATGCCGAAGTCGCGCCGCGACGGCGGCAGGGCGGAGATGTCGACGCCGTCCTGCACGATCGCGCCCTCGGTCTGCTGCTCGAGGCCGGCGATGCAGCGCAAGAGCGTCGTCTTGCCGCAGCCCGAGGGGCCGAGGAAGCAGACGAATTCGCCGCGCGCGACCTCGAAGGACACGCGCTCCAGCGCGGCGAACGCGCCGAAGCGCTTCGACACGCCACGGACTTCGAGGTAAGGCTGGCCCACGTCGCTCCCGGCCCGCAGGCCCAAGCAGGTTATTTCTTCATCGGCTCCGACTTCGCATCATAGCGTTTCCGCCACTCGGCGATGATGCGCGCCTGCTCCTTCGCCGACCACGCGAAGTCGTTCTTGATCAGCTTCTTCTCGACCTCGGCCGGAAAGTGATCGGGCTTCTTGACCGTCACGGGCAGCGCGGTCACCTCGTAGCGCGAGCCGTAGGCCTCCATCGCCGCGCGCGTCATCGCCCAGTCGAGGAAGGTCTTGGCGTCCTCGAGGTTCTTCGTGCCCTTCAGGATCCCGGCGGTCTGCATCTCCCAGCCGGTGCCTTCCTCGGCGACCACGACGTCGATCGGCGCGCCCTGCCCCTTCAGCCGCGCGGCGCGGAACGGGAACGACAGCCCGAGCACGTACTCGCCGCTCGCCGCCTGCTCGCAGGGCTTGGACCCGGAGTGGCTGTAGGCCGCGATGTTCTCGTGCAGCCGGTCCATGTAGGCCCAGGCCTTGTCCTCGCCCATCATCTGGATCCACGCGGTGACCATCAGGTAGCCGGTGCCCGACGAGGCCGGATGCGGCATCGTGATCTTGCCGCGGTAGGCCGGGTTGACGAGATCCGCCCACTTCGACGGCTTGGGCAGGTTGCCCTTCTTCGCCTCGACGGTGTTGAAGCACATCGCACTCGCCCAGCCGTAGATGCCGACCCAGTTCGGCACCTTCGGGCCCTCGAGGTACAGCGGGTTCAGCTTGTCCATGTCCTTCGGCGCGTACGGCTGCAGAAGGCCCATCTGCGCGAGGTTGATCATCGAGGTCGCCGCCATCGCGAACAGCACGTCGGCGCGCGGGTTCGCCTTTTCGGCGAGCACGCGCGCGTGGATGATGCCGGTGGAGTCGCGCACCCAGTTCAGCTTGATGTTCGGGTGCGACTTCGAGAAGGTCTCGGAGAAGAACTTGATGTTGTCGGCCTCGGCGCCGGCGTAGATCGTGAGTTCGCCGGACTGGGCGACCGGGGCGGCGGCGAGCAGCGCGGCGGCGAACAGCTTCTTGGCGTGCAGGGTCATGGAATCTCCTAGGGGCCGGTTCAGGCGGGGATGATGTTGTGCGCGGGCCCGTACGGGAACGCGGTGAGGTTGTGGTTGCCGTCGGGCGTGATGACGAGGATGTCGTGCTCGCGGTAGCCGCCGGCGCCGGGCTGCCCCTCGGGCAGCATGATCATCGGCTCCATGGAGACCACCATGTCCGGCGCAAGCACGGTCTCGATGTCCTCGCGCAGCTCGAGCCCGGCCTCGCGGCCGTAGTAGTGGGAGAGCACGCCGAACGAGTGGCCGTAGCCGAAGGTGCGGTACTTGAGGAGGTCGAACTCGGCATAGATGCGGTTCAGCTCCTTCGCCACGTCGCAGCAGCGCACGCCGGGCTTGAGCAGCTTCTTGCCCTCGTCGTGCACGCGGCAGTTGATCTCCCAGAGCCGGCGGTGCGCGGGGCTCGGCTCGCCGAGGAACAGCGTGCGCTCCAGCGCCGTGTAGTAGCCGGCGATCATCGAGAAGCAGTTGAGGCTCAGGATGTCGCCCTTCCGCACCCGGCGCGTGGTCACGGGGTTGTGCGCGCCGTCGGTGTTGATGCCCGACTGGAACCAGGTCCACGTGTCCATCAGCTCGGTGTGCGGGTAGCGCTGCCCGATCTCGCGCACCATGGCGCCGGTCGAGGCGAGCGCCACCTCGTGCTCGGGCACGCCGTCCTTCACCGCCGCGACCAGCGCCGCGCCGCCGATGTCGCAGACCTGCGCGCCGGCGGCGATGAAGTCGATCTCCTCGCGGCTCTTCACCATGCGCATCTGCATGCACGCCGCGGCGATGTCCACGAACTCGGCCTTCGGCAGCGCCTCGCCGAGCGCGCGCAGCCGGTCCACCGGCAGGTGGTCCATCTCGACGCCGATGCGGCCGGCGGGCGCGACGCTCGCCACCGCCTTGAAGTAGTTGCCGCGCTGCCAGTCGGTGTAGGTGAGCACGTCGTCGGCCACGCTCTTCCTCCACGGCTGGCCGCCGTCGATGTTCGCGGCGACCAGCGTGGTGCGATCGTGCGTCACGACAAGCGCGTAGAAGCGCCCGAACGAGCAGTAGAGGAAGTCCGCGTAGTACGCGATGTTGTGGTACGAGGTGAAGATCGCCGCGTCGAGCTGCTCGGCCGACATGCGCGCGCGCAGGGCCGCGAGGCGGCGCGCGAACTCGGCGGCGCTGAAGGTGTTCCTGACCTTCTCGCCGTTGCGGATGCGGATCAGGGACGGCATGCCTTCGATCATGCGGGACTCCTGGGGTCTGGTATCCCGCCATCGTCGCCGCGAGCGGCCGGCGCCACTATCGCAATTGCGCCACGGGACGTCTCTTTTGCGCCGCCGCCCTCTCGGCGGCCGGCGTGCGTCCGAATGCGCACCGATAGCGTGCGATGAAGTGGCTGGTGGAGGCGAATCCGGTCGATTGGGCCACATCGTCGAGCGCGCGGTTGCCGCGCAGGATCGCGAGCCGCGCGCGCTCGAGGCGCAGCCGCAGGTAGCACTTCGCCGGCGACACGCCCAGCGTGGTGCGAAAAAGCCGCTCCAGCGTTCGTCGCGACACCCCGGCGTGCGCGGCGAGTTCGTCCGCGGCGAGCGGCTCCTCGACGTTGTTCTCCATGATCTCGAGCACTTCGCGCACCGTTTCGGGGAGCGCGCGCAGGCGGTGCCGCAGCGGCACGGTCTGCGGCTCGTCAGGGCTGCGCTGCGCGGCGACCAGCAGCGCCGACACCTGCGCCGACAGCGCCCGGCTGCCGGGCGGCCGGCCGAGCAGCACCAGCATCAGGTCCACCGGGCTGACGCCGCCGCTGCAGGTGTAGCGGTCGCGGTCGACCTCGACGAGGCGGTTGGTCACCGCCAGTTTCGGGAAGCGCTCGACCAGCGCGTCGCGGTCCTCCCAGTGGATGGTGCAGCGGTAGCCGTCGAGCAACCCCGCCTGCGCGAGCAGGTAGGCGCCGGTATCCACGCCCGCCATCGCCGCGCCGCGCGCCGCCTGCCGCCGCAGCCACGCCGACAGCGCCGGATTGGCCGCCGTCGGCAGCGGATTCGGGCCGATCACGAACACCGCGTCGTAGCGGCCGCGCTCGGCGAGGTCGGCGTCGGGCAGCACGCGGATGCCGTCGCTCGAGGCAACCGCGTCGCGCGTCTCGGCGAGGATGGCGTACTCGTAGGCGTTCGCGCCGAGCGCCGCGTTGGCGAGCCGCAGCGGGTCGACCACCGACGACAGCGCAATCAGGGAGAAGTCGGGCACCAGCAGCAGGCCGTAGCGCTGCCGCTTCGCGCCCGTGGCCATGCCGCGGCTACTTCTTCGGCTCGGTCTTCGCGTCGTAGCGCTTGCGCCACTCCGCGATCACGCGCTGCTGGTTCTTCGCCGCCCAGTCGAAGTCGTTCTTGATCATGCGCTGCGCGAGGTCGGCAGGCAGGTGCTCGGACTTGGGCACCTTGACCTCGTAGGCGGTCACCTCGGCGCGGCGGCCGTAGGCTTCCATGGCGCCCTGGGACACGGTCCAGTCCATGAACGCGCGCGCGTCGGCGAGGTTCTTCGCGCCCTTCAGGATCCCGGCGACCTGCATCTCCCAGCCGGTGCCTTCCTTCGGGATCACGAGTTCGAGCGGCGCGCCCTGCTCCTTCAGCTTCGCCCCGCGCAGCGGCAGCGACAGGCCGACCGCGTACTCGCCGGCCGCCGCCTGCTCGCACGGCTTGGAGCCGGAGTGGCTGTACGCGGCGACGTTCTGGTGCAGGCGGTCCATGAACCCCCAGGCCTTGTCCTCGCCCATCATCTGGATCCAGCCCGAGACCATCAGGTAGCCGGTCCCCGAGGACGCGGGGTTGGGCATCGTCAGCTTGCCCTTGAACGCCGGGTTAGCGAGGTCCTCCCACGAGGCGACCTTCGGCAGGTTCGACTTCTTCGCCTCGATCGCGTTCATGCACACCACGCTGCCCCAGCCGTAGATGCCTACCCAGTTGGGCGGATTGGACTTGTTGCGATAGAGCGCGCCGATCTTCTCCACGCCCTTGGGCGCGTAGGGCTGGAGCAGCCCCATTTCCTCGAGCGCGATGGTGTTGGTGACCGACATGCCGAACAGCACGTCCGCGCGCGGGTTGTCCTTCTCCGCGATCAGGCGCGCGTGGATGATGCCGGTGGAGTCGCGCACCCAGTTCACCTTGATGCCCGGGTTCGCCTTCGAGAACGCCTCGCCGAAGAACTTCAGGTTGTCGGCCTCGACGGCGGCGTAGACGGTGATCTCTCCGGCGTGGGCCGACGCACCGAAGACGAGGCCCGCGACGGAGGCGAGACGTGCGAGTTGCGCGCAACGCGATTTCATTTCATGCTCCCTGTAGGTGGTCCGGATGCGTAGCAAGCACCGGGCCACCGAAGTCTAGCAGCGCCCTCCCCCGCCCCCGAGAGAAGCAGAGATGTCGAAACCGTTCCCGCAGCCGATCGATTCCGTGCAGATGCCCCGCTTCGGTGCGATCGCCACCTTCATGCGCCTTCCGGTGGTGTCCGATCCGGCCGAGCTCGACATCGCGCTGGTCGGCGTGCCCTGGGACGGCGGCACCACCAACCGCGCCGGCGCGCGCCACGGCCCGCGGCAGGTGCGCGACCAGTCCGCGATGATGCGGCGCGTGCACCCTACGCTCGGCATCGCACCGTACGAACTCGCGCGCTGCGGCGACGTCGGCGACACGCCGGTGAACCCGATCGACGTCATGGACACGCTCGGGCGCGTGGAAGGCTTCTTCGCGCAGCTGCACGCCGCCGGTTGCCGGCCGCTCGCCTGCGGCGGCGACCACCTGATGACCCTGCCGATCCTGCGTGCGCTCGCGAAGGATCGCCCTGTGGGGCTGGTGCACGTGGATGCCCACTGCGACACCAACGACAGCTACTTCGGCGGCCACAAGTACACGCACGGCACGCCATTCCGGCGCGCCGTCGAGGAAGGCATCCTCGATCCGAAGCGCACCGTCCAGATCGGCATTCGCGCGAGCCTCTACGCGCGCGACGACAACGCGTTCTCGCACGCCTCGGGGATGCGCGTGATCGAGATGCAGGAAGTCGAGAAGATCGGCATCGACGCGGTGCTCGCCGAGGCGCGCCGCGTGGTGGGCGACGGCCCGACCTATATCAGCTTCGACGTCGACGGCATCGATCCCGCCTACACGCCCGGCACCGGCACGCCGGAGGTCGGCGGCCTCACGCCGCGCGAGTGCTTCACGCTGCTGCGCGGGCTGCGCGGGCTGGATCTGGTGGGCGCGGACGTCGTCGAGGTTGCGCCCCCCTTCGACCCCGGCGGCAGCACTGCGCTCGTCGGCGCGACGATGATGTTCGAGATCCTCTGCCTGATGGCGGACAGGGTCGCGCGCGGGCGCTAGGCGGCTCGCCCGCGCGCGGCGGGCGATACTATCCGGCGCTGGTCGCGCGCCGGATCGCATCCTGCAGGCGCTCGGGCTGGATGGGCTTGGGCACCCAGTCGTCCATGCCCGCGGCCAGGCAGGCGTCGCGATCGGATTCCATCGCGTTCGCGGTGAGGCCGATGATCGGCGTGCGCCGCCCCTCGCCCTCGATGCGGCGCCAGCGGCGCGTCGCCTCGAGCCCGTCCATCACGGGCATCTGCATGTCCATCAGCACGAGGTCGTAGTCGCGCTCGCCCAGCAGCTCCAGTGCCTGCTCGCCGTTCACGGCGGTGTCGGCGTCGTGGCCCCAGCGCTCCAGCAACTTCAGCGTCAGCCGCAGGTTCACCGGATGGTCCTCGACCACGAGGATGTCGAGCGGGCGCTCGGCCTCGCGCATCGAGTGCCGCGTGACCAGCGCGTCGCCCTGCGCGCCGGCGGGCGCAAGCACGTGCTGCAGCGCCTGGGCCAGTTCGCCGGCGACCACCGGCTTGGGCAGGTAGGCGCGCACGCCGAGTTCGCGGCAGCGCGCCGCGTCGCCGCGCACGCCGGCGCGGCACAGGGCGACCACGTGCGCCGGCGCACCCTTGGCCGCGCGCAGGTCGCGGATGAACGCGAAGCCGTCGGCGCCGCCGCAGGCGCGAATGTCGACGAGCGCGAAGTCGAGGCCGGCGTCGCCGAGGAACGCGAGCGCTTCCTGCGCCGACGCGGCGGCGCGGGCCTGCGCGCCGAGCGCCTCGAGCGCGTGCACCAGCGCGACGCGGCTGGCCGCGCTCTCGTCGACGACCAGCGCGCGCCGCCCGGCGAGCGGCGCGGGTGCGAGCGCCTCGCCCGGCACCGCATCGGCGCGGATCTCGACGCGGAACGTGCTGCCGCGACCGGGCTCGCTCTCGGCGCCGATCTCGCCGCCCATCAGGCGCACCAGCCGGCGGCTGATCGCGAGGCCGAGCCCGGTGCCGCCGTAGCGCCGCGTGGTGGACGAGTCCTGCTGCACGAACGGGTCGAAGATCGCGGCGAGCTTCTCCGGCGGCACGCCGATGCCGGTGTCGGCCACCTCGAGGACGAGGCGCGCCGCGTCGCCGGCCGCACCCGCGACCCAGCGCGCGCGCAGCACGACCTCGCCGCGGCCGGTGAACTTGATCGCGTTGCCGACGAGGTTGAGGATCACCTGCCGCAGCCGGCCCGGGTCGCCCGACACCTTCGCGGGCAGGCCGGGCGCGAGGTCGCACACCAGCTCGATTCCCTTGGCGTGCGCGCCGGGCGCGAGCATGCGCACGACTTCGCCCAGCAGCGTCGCGGGATCGAACGCCACCGACTCGAGCACCAGCTTGCCTTCCTCGACCTTCGAGAAGTCGAGGATGTCGTCGATGATCGCGAGCAGCGCGTGCGACGAGGACTGCACCGTGCGCAGGTAGTCGCGCTGCTCGTCGGGGTCGGTGCTGTCGAGCGCGAGCCCGGTCATGCCGATGATGGCGTTCATCGGCGTGCGGATCTCGTGGCTCATGGTGGCGAGGAACGCGCCCTTGGCGCGGTTCGCCGCCTCGGCGCGTTCCTGCGCGAGCTTCAGCTCGGTGACGTCGACGATCGAGCCGACGACGCCGGCCACGCCCCCTTCGGCGGCGTGGTAGGGGACCTTGTAGAAGATCGCGTCGCGCATCGTGCCGTCGGCGCGCCGCATCTGCATCTCGTAGCTCACCGCCTCGCCCGCCAGCACGCGCCGGTCGTAGGCGCCGTGCTCCTCGGGATAGCCGCCGTGCGCGAGCACTTCGTCCGGCCGCCGGCCGATGACGTCGCCGCGCGCGCGGCCGGTGAGCGCCTCCCAGGCGTGGTTGACGTTGAGGAAGTGCCCCTGGCGGTCCTTCAGGTACAGCGGCACCGGCGTCGCGTCCAGCACGTCGGCCGAGAGCTGCAGCTGGTCTCGCAGCCGCAGCCGGTCCTCGCGCCGCTGCCGCGCGACGCGCGCCGACAACAGCGTCAGCGCCACCACCACGAAGACGAGCGCGACCGCGAGCAGCATGCCCCAGCGGATCGACTCCAGCCACTCGGCCTGCATGCGGTCATGAGACGCCGCGACCATGACGAGCACCGGCATCGTGCGCGAGGTGCGGAACGCCGCGAGCGCGAGCCCGGCACCGGGCGCGATGCCCTCGAAGCGGCCGTGCTCCCGGGCCGGCAGGAACTCGGTGTAGGGCTCCAGGTGCTTCACCGGGTCGCCCGGTGCGAGCGTCACGTTCGACGTCCCGGCGAGGTAGCGGCCGTCGTAGCTGGCGAGCAGCGCCGCGTCCGCGGGCTCGTCCAGCGCCTGCTCGAAGGCGTTCGAGAAGAAGTCCGGATTGATGGCGGCGAGCACGTAGCCGCGCCTGCCCTCGCCGATGCGCACCGGCCGCGCGAGCGGGACGAACGACACGCCGGCGCGCCGCACCTTGCCGATGTCGGACAGGTCCCGCGCCTGCACCGGGCGGCCGAGCAGGATGCCGCCGCCCGCGGGGATCGGGCCGAGGATGGCCCGCAGGTCCACCTGCAGACCGAGGTTGGCGGCGTCGGAGCTGAGCAGCACGAGGCCGGCTTCGTCCACGACCGACACGCTGCGCAGGTACGGCGAGCGGCGCAGCGCGCCGAGCACGAGGTCGCG
>CAZTXP010000077.1:0-49025 GCA_964617355.1 uncultured Enterobacteriaceae bacterium | reverse complement strand
CCTGCGTCTCGATGACGGGCAGCGCGGTCAGCGAACCGGTCTTGCCCTTCACGGCGCCGTTGGTGAACTTCTCGACGTACTCCGGGTTCACGCGCGCGGCGCGCTCGAGCAGGCGCGAGTGCAGGTAGAAGACGTCGCCGGGATACGCCTCGCGGCCCGGCGGGCGGCGCAGCAGCAGCGAGATCTGGCGGTACGCCCAGGCCTGCTTGGTCAGGTCGTCATAGATGATCAGCGCGTCCTGCCCGCGGTCGCGGAAGTACTCGCCCATCGTGCAGCCGGAGTACGGCGCGATGTACTGCATGGCGGCGGACTCGGAAGCCGAAGCGGCGACGACGATGGTGTAGGCCATTGCGCCGTGCTCTTCGAGCTTGCGCACCACGTTGGCGATCGTCGAGGCCTTCTGTCCGATCGCGACGTAGACGCAGAAGAGATCCTTGCCCTTCTGGTTGATGATGGTGCCGATCGCCACCGCGGTCTTGCCGGTCTGGCGGTCGCCGATGATCAGCTCGCGCTGGCCGCGGCCGACCGGCACCATCGCGTCGATCGCCTTGAGGCCGGTCTGAACCGGTTGCGACACCGACTGGCGCGCAATGACGCCGGGGGCGACCGTCTCGATCACGTCGGTCATCTTGGCGTTGATCGGGCCCTTGCCGTCGATCGGCTGGCCAAGGGAATTGACCACGCGGCCGAGGAGCTCCGGCCCGACCGGCACCGACAGGATCTTGCCGGTGCACTTCACGGTGTCGCCCTCGGTGATGTGCTCGTACTCGCCGAGAATCACCGCGCCGACCGAGTCGCGCTCGAGGTTCAGCGCGAGGCCGAAGGTGTTCTTCGGAAACTCGAGCATCTCGCCCTGCATGACGTCCGACAGGCCGTGGATGCGGCAGATGCCGTCGGTCACGGAGACCACCGTGCCCTGGGTGCGCATCTCCGCGCCGGCATCCAGGTTCTGGATGCGGCTCTTGATCAGTTCCGAGATTTCGGACGGGTTGAGTTGCATGGAAGGAACTCCTTAAGCTTTCAATGCGTTTTCGAGCGCGCCCAGCTGGGCGCGCGCGGAACCGTCGATGACCTTGTCGCCGATGGCGATCTTGACGCCGCCGATGAGCTCGCGGTCCACGCTCACCTTCGCGCGCACCTTGCGGCCAGTCTTCTTCTCGAGGCGAGAGACGAGATCCGCGAGCTGCGCAGCATCGAGCTCGAACGCGGACTGGATGTCCGCCTCGACGGTGCCCTCGCGCGCGTCCTTCAGCGCCTCGAACTGGGTACGGATCTCCGACAGCACGTCCAGACGGCCGTTCTCCGCGAGCACGCGCACGAAATTCTCGGCGTCGCCCGAGAGCCTCCCGCTCAGCACGGAGATGAACAGGCCCGCGACCTGCGCAGCCGACAGGCCGGGGTTGGCGGCCGCGGCCTGCACGCGCGAGTCGGCGCCGACGGCCGCCAGGTTCGCGAGCACCGCGGACCACTCGGCCAGCTTGCCCTGGCCGTCGGCCAGCTTGAACACGGCCTCCGCGTAGGGTCGGGCGATGGTGCTCGGTTCAGCCATGGCGCGGTCTCAGAGCTGGGCCTTGATGCCGTTCAGCAGTTCGGCATGGGCCTTCGGGTCGACCTCGCGGCGCAGGATCTTCTCGGCGCCGGCGATCGCGAGCGACGCGACCTGGTCGCGCAACTGCTCGCGCGCGCGTGCGGCTTCCTGCTGGATGTCGGCCTTCGCCGCCGCCTTCTCGCGCTCGCCTTCGGCCCGGGCCGCGTTCTTTGCTTCCTCGACCATCTGCGAGGCGCGCTTCTCGGCCTGCGACACGATCTCGGCGGCGCGGTTGCGCGCCTCGAGCAGCGCCTGCTCGGATTGGCTGCGGGACGCCTCGAGCGATTTCTTGCCCTGCTCGGCGGCGGCGAGGCCGTCGGCGATCTTCTTGTTGCGCTCGTCGATCGCGTCGATCAACAGCGGCCAAACGAACTTGACCGTGAACGCAATGAGGATCGCGAACGAGATCGCCTGCGCGAGCAGCGTCGCGTTGATGTTCATGCCTGCCCCCCTTTTTGCGGGTTGCGACGCCTTACTTGGCGACGGCGAGGAGCGAGTTGAGCAGCGGGCCGCCGGCGAAGTACATCGCGAGGCCGACGCCGATCAGGAACGCCGCGTCGATCAGGCCGGCGAGGATGAACATGAATTTCTGCAGCTGCGGGATCATTTCGGGCTGCCGGCCGGCCGCCTCGAGGAACTTCGAGCCCATGATGCCGATGCCGATACACGCGCCGATCGCGCCCAGGCCGATGATCAGGCCGATGGCAATGGCGGTGGAACCCTGGACACTGGCGAGCATCATCATCTTTTCCATTCTCGTTTCCTTTCGTGTACGCGTGCTGTGTGAACTGTGATAGGGGGTGCCCGGCGGTCGGCCCGGCCGGTGATGCCTTAGTGATGCTCGTGCGCCATGGCGATGTACACCACGGTGAGCACCATGAAGATGAAGGCCTGCAGCAGGATGATCAGGATGTGGAAGATCGCCCAGCCGGCCGACAGCACCGCCGAGGGCAGGAACCACGCCCAGCTCGTGCCAAGCAGCGCGAGCAGGATGAAGATCAGCTCGCCCGCGTACATGTTTCCGAACAGTCGCATCGCGAGCGACACCGGCTTGGACAGGTACTCGATGACATTCAGGATGAAGTTCGGGATCCAGAAGAGGGGGTTGGACCCGAACGGCGCGGTGAAGAGCTCGTGCACGAAGCCGCCCGCGCCCTTCGCCTTGAAGCTGAAGTAGATCGTCAGCACGAACACGGTGATCGACATCGCGAACGTGGTGTTCAGGTCGGTGCTGGGGACCGCCTTCCAGTGGTGCAGGCCGAGCAGCCCGGTGCCCGAGGCGACGAAGTCCACCGGGATCAGGTCCATGAGGTTCATCATGAAGACCCAGACGAAGATCGTCAGCGCGAGCGGCGCGAGGAACTTGCGCTCGCCGGGGAAGATGTCCCTCACGGTGCCGTCGACGAACTCGACCATCAGCTCGATGAAGCCCTGCAGCCGACCCGGCACGCCGCGAGTGGCGGACCTGGCGACCAGGTAGAAGGCTCCGATGCCCGCGATCCCGACCAGCCAGCCCATGATGATCGAGTCGAGATGGAGCGTCCAGAAGCCACCCTCGCCGACCTTGATGCTCAGGTTGGTCAGGTGGTGGGAGATGTACTCGCCGGGGGTCTCAGCAGCCATGTTGTCTTCGGGGAAGCCTAGCGATATCAGTCGATGATTCCGTTACACGACCCAAACCAGCAAGTACGCCAACATTGCCGCGGCGAACACGCCGAGGAAGGCCAGCGCGTCCGCACCGGAGAACGCGCCGATGCCGACCGCCAACAGGCCGAGGGCGCTTCCCAGCCGCAGCACTTCGCAGACGAGGAACGCACGCAGCGGCGAGTCCCCCGACCTGCGCCCGAGCAGCCAGAAACCCAGCCCGTACGCGATTGCGCTCGCCGACGCCGTGGCGCCGCCCGCCACTCCCGCGAGCCCTGCTTCAGCGCCCCGCCAAGCCAGCAGCACGACCGTGCAGATCGCGGTGATCGCGCCCTGGAGCGCCAGCAGCCGCGGCAGCACGCCGCTCATGCCGACGCGACGAAGACGTAGATTCTAGCCGGGGAATACGCAGCCGCCAAGCCGGCTCAGCCGTTGGCGCGGCCACGCAGGCGCGCGATCAGGTCGTCCAGGTGGTCGAAGCTCGCATAGTGGAGGACGAGCTTGCCGGTGCCCTTGCGGCCGGGCTTGATCTCGACCGACGTCCCGAGCGTCTCGGCCATCTCTTCCTCGAGGCGGGCGACGTCGCGGTCGACCTTGCGCGCCGCGCGCGCCTTCGCCGGGTCGCGGGAATCCTGCTGGACAAGGGACTCCGCGTCCCGCACGGAGAGCCCTTGCGCCGCGATGCGGTTGGCAAGCTCCACCTGCCGCGCGCCGTCGACCCCGAGCAGCGCTCGCGCGTGGCCCATCTCGAGCACGCCCTCCATCACCATTTCCTGCACGGGCTTGGTGAGCTTCAGGAGCCGCAGCAGGTTGGTGGTGGCGCTGCGGGAACGGCCGACGGCGTCCGCGATCTGCTCGTGCGTCAGCCGGAATTCGTCGGCGAGGCGCTGCAATCCCGCCGCTTCCTCCATCGGATTCAGGTCCTCGCGCTGGATGTTCTCGATGAGCGACATCGCAAGCGCCGCCTCGTCCGGTACCTCGCGGACGATCGCGGGAATCTGCTCCAGGCCGGCGAGTTGCGCGGCTCTCCAGCGGCGTTCCCCCGCGATGAGTTCATACCGGTCGCGTTCCACTGGGCGCACGACAACGGGCTGCATCAGGCCCTGCGCCTTGATCGAGGCCGCGAGCTCCGCGAGCGCCGCCTGGTCCATCCTCGTGCGAGGCTGGTATTTGCCCGGCCGGATCCGACCGACCGGCAGGGCGCCCACGGTCTCGGCCTTCGGCGGGGAATCGGGTGCGCCGAGCAGCGCGTCCAGCCCCCGGCCCAGCCCCTTGGGCTTGATCATGCAACCTCCCTTGCGAGCATCTCTTCGGCAAGCGCCAGATAGGCCTGTGCGCCCTTGGACGAGCGATCGAGGATCACCGCGGGCACCCCATGGCTTGGCGCCTCCGCGAGGCGCACGTTTCGCGGCACCAACGTGCGATAGACCTTGTCGCCGAAATGCGATTCCAGTTGCGAAGACACCTGCTGCGCCAGCGTATTGCGCGGGTCGTACATGGTGCGCAGCAGGCCCTCGATCTCCAGGTTCGGGTTCAGCGCGGCCCGTACACGCTTGATCGTGCCGACGAGATCGGTCAGCCCCTCCAGGGCGTAGTACTCGCACTGCATCGGGATCAGCACGCGGCGAGCGGCGACCAGCCCGTTGATCGTCAGCAGCGACAAGGACGGCGGACAATCGATGAGGATGAAGTCGTACTCGGCTTCGACGCGCTCCAGTGCGGCGCGCAGGCGCGTTTCCCGGTTCGGCAGGTCGACGAGCTCGATCTCCGCGCCCGCGAGTTCGCGGTTCGCCGGCAGCAGGTCGAACAGACCGGACTCGCTCCGGCGACGGATCGACGCGACTTCCCCGAGGCCCAGCAGCACGTGGTAGACGGTGCGCTCCACCGTGCGCTTGTCAACGCCGCTTCCCATGGTGGCATTGCCCTGCGGATCGAGGTCGACGAGCAGGACGCGCTTTCCGGCCTGCGAGAGGCTCGCGGCGGTATTGACGCTGGTCGTCGTCTTGCCGACGCCACCCTTCTGGTTGACCACGGCGATGACACGGGTCATGCGGCCCTCCGGGCGATGCGGATCAGGTGGCGCTCGGCGTCGAGTTCCGGGACCGCGATGCGCACGACTTCACGAACCTCGACGTCCGGCGGGAGCGTCGCGATTTCGGCTTCGGGCATCGCGCCCTTCATCGCGAGCCATTCGCCGCCGGCCTTCAGCAAATGCCGGCATGCGCCTATGAATTGCGACAGGTCGGCAAAGGCTCTCGAGATCACGACGTCGAAGAGCGCTTCCGGCCGCCACGCTTCGACGCGTCCCTCGTGCACGGCGGCGTTCCTGAGCGGCAACTCGATGCTTGCCTGGCGCAGGAACGCGGCCTTCTTGGAATTTGAATCGACGAGGGTCACCGGCCGATCGGGCTGCGCGATCGCGACTGGCACGCCTGGAAAGCCGCCGCCGGATCCGATATCCGCCATGGAGCCGGCCGGCAGATACCGGACAACGGCGAGGGAATCGAGCAAGTGATGCGTCATGATGCGTCGGGGATCGCGAATCGCGGTGAGATTGAAGGTGCGGTTCCAGCGTTCCACCATGGCCGAGAACGCCAGCAAGCGCTGCCTGGCATTCGTGTCCAGTGCGAGTTCCAGGGAGCGCAGCCCGGAGTCAAGCAGTGCCTCGGGCGTCATGCGGACTTCTTCAGGGAATCGACCCCCTTCCGCTTGAGAAAGACGAGCAGCAGCGACACCGCGGCGGGCGTGATGCCCGTCATCCGACGAACCTGACCGATATTTTCCGGGCGATGCTGGCCTAGGCGCTGTCGAACCTCAGCCGAAAGGCCTGAAACCTGCGAATAATCGAGATCGCGCGGAAGCGCGACCGCATCCTGCCGCGCTAACCGCTTGACCTCCTCATTCTGACGTTCGATGTAGCCCCGGTACTTTGCCTGGATATCGACTTGCTCTGACGCTACAGGATCCTCAAGACCATTGCCGAATTTAGGCATTTGCCTAAGCGAGTCATAACTAACATTCGGTCGGCGCAACAAATCCGCGAGCGTTTGCTCACGCTCCAAGGGCTGGCCCAGCAGTGTCCGAGCCTGCTCGCCATTCCAATCTCCGGGGTGAATCCAGATCGTCTTCAGGCGAGCTTTCTCGGTCTCGATCGCATCCCGCTTGCGGGCAAACGCCTCCCAACGCGCGTCATCCACCACGCCGAGGCGGCGGCCGATCTCCGTGAGGCGCAAGTCGGCGTTGTCCTCCCGGAGTTGCAGGCGATACTCCGCGCGGCTGGTAAACATACGGTACGGCTCCGAAACACCGCGCGTAACGAGATCGTCGACCATGACGCCCAGATACGCCTGGTCTCGTGCTGGGGACCAAGGCTCGCGCCCGAGGACCTGCAGTCCCGCGTTGATGCCCGCTAGAAGCCCTTGTGCCGCCGCTTCCTCGTAGCCGGTCGTGCCATTGATCTGACCGGCAAAGAAGAGTCCCGAGATGGACTTGGTTTCAAGGGAGGATTTCAGGTGCCGCGGGTCGTAATAGTCGTACTCGATCGCATAGCCGGGACGCAGGATATGAGCCCCTTCCAAGCCGTGGATCGACCGCACGAGTTCTATCTGGACATCGAACGGAAGGCTCGTGGAGATCCCGTTGGGATAGACCTCGTGTGTCGTCAGTCCTTCGGGCTCGAGGAATACCTGATGGCTCGACTTTCCCGCGAAGCGATGGATCTTGTCCTCGATCGACGGGCAGTAGCGAGGGCCGACGCCCTGGATGACCCCCGTATAGAGCGGCGAGCGATCCAGCCCGCCGCGGATGATTTCATGGGTGCGTTCGTTGGTGTGCGCAATCCAGCAGGGAAGCTGCCTGGGATGGCGCTCGCGTCGCCCCAGGAAGGAGAACACCGGCTCGGGTGAATCCCCGGGCTGGGGCTCCATCACTGAATAGTCGATGGTCTTGCCATCGAGTCGCGGCGGCGTACCGGTCTTGAGGCGCCCTGCGGGCAAGGCAAGCTCTCGCAGCCGCTCCGCAAGCCGAATGGACGCTGGATCCCCGGCCCGACCGGCGATGTGGCGCTCCATTCCCACGTGTACCAACCCGGCCAAGAAAGTGCCAGCGGTCAGCACCACTGCCCGAGCACGGAATCTCACGCCCATCTGGGTCACGACGCCGCAGACCTGGTCGCCCTCGATCAGGACGTCGTCGACCGCCTGCTGGAAGAGGGTCAGGTTTGCCTGATTCTCCAGACGCTCGCGGATGGCCCTTCGGTAAAGCACTCGATCGGCCTGCGCCCGCGTCGCCCTGACAGCCGGCCCCTTGCTGCCATTGAGGATACGGAACTGGATTCCGGCCTGGTCTGTGGCCTCGGCCATCGCGCCACCAAGCGCGTCGACTTCCTTGACCAGATGCCCCTTGCCGATCCCTCCGATGGAGGGATTGCAGGACATCTGGCCCAACGTCTCCAGATTGTGGGTGAGGAGTAGCGTGCGCACCCCCATGCGGGCGGCGGCCAGCGCGGCTTCCGTGCCGGCGTGACCACCACCAACCACAATCACATCAAATGTGTCGGGATGGAGCATCTAGGAGGAAGATTCGCGGAGGGCGCAATCATACGTGAATGTTCCACGTGGAACCAAGGAAGGCGATCCCGAAGGAATGTTCCACGTGGAACCTTCCCTTACCCGCGATGCCGCATTGCACCAATTCAATAACTTATCGTAAAATAAGGACTTTTCAGCTTCGTGCTCTCCTTCCGTCAATACGAAGCCGTTCTGCGGCGAGCTGGAATGCGGGGCGCCATTGCATCCTCCATCCTAGGCCGTCTGCCCATCGGGATGGCTGGCCTGGCCTTGATGCTTGCCGCTCAAGCATCCGCCGGATCATTCGCCAGTGCCGGCCTGTTTACGGGTGCATACGTCGCGGGCCTCGCATGCCTCGCACCGTGGCTTGGTCGATATATCGACCGCTACGGTCCCCGAACTGCCCTGATTGGTTGCGCGATCGCTTACCCTGCGATGCTGGTTGCCTTGATTGCATCCATGCGCTCGGGCCTTCCGCCGACAGTCTGTGCTCTGACGGCGTTCGTCGCTGGTGCGGCGTTCCCTCCCATCACCGTATGCATGCGCACGTTCCTGAAGCGGCAACTCGGGACGAACGATGCTGAACTGTCGGCCGCCTATTCGCTCGAGTCGCTGCTGATCGAGTCCATATTCATCGTCGGACCTGCCGTTGTCGCTCTCTTCGTCGCCCTGTCGTCACCGGAGGCCGCGGTGCTCTTTGCCGCAGCCTCCGCCTTCCTCGGCACCCTGCTGTTCCTGCGGTCGCCCGCCCTGCGGCACTGGAAGATAGAAACGCGCGCGCCCTCGAGCCTGTTCGGGCCTCTGGCCGAGCGAGGCTTCCCGGCATTGCTGGCAACGATCGCCCTCTATGCCAGCGCTTTCGGCATGGTGGAAATGGGGATCACCGGCTACGCCACCGAAATGCGCAGTCCCGCGCTTGCCGGCCTCCTGCTCGCGCTCATGAGCGTCGGCAGCGCAGCCGGCGCTCTGGGGTACGGGGGTCGAATCTGGCACGCCCCGCTTCGACGCCAGTTCGCGACGATGCTATTCCTCATGGGAGGTGGCATCGCGCTCCTTGGCACAATTGCCGAGCCTTGGCTATTCGCATCGATCAGCGTGCTGGCCGGAATCGTGATGGCACCAGCACTGATCATCCAATCGATGCTGGTTGCCAAGATCGCGCGACCGATCCATTCGACCGAGGCCTTTACCTGGTCATCGACCGCGTTGCTCGCAGGCGTAAGTGCTGGAATCGCGTTCGCGGGTTCGATCCTGGATCATTCGCCCGCCTCGACGGTTTTCGTTACCGCGGGCCTCGCCGCGATGCTCGCCGCCGGACTCGCGATCACCGTGCTGCGGGTGCGATGAGTCGTGCCGCAGGTCCCCAACGTCTTCCAATGGCAGCCGGCTACCTCAACCATCCCTTCTCTCGATAGAAGCGCGCAGCGCCGTCGTGCAGCGGCGCGGTCAGCCCGTCGCGGATCATCGCTTCCTGCTTCAATGCCGCCAAGGCGGGATGCAGTTTGCGGAATTCCTCGAAGTTGTCGAATACCGCCTTTACCAGAACGTACACGGCGTCAGCCGGCACCCTCGATGAGGTGACGAGGGTAGCCAGGACACCGTAGGTTCGGGTTTCCTGCGGATTGTTCGAATAGATCCCGCCGGGAATCGTCGCATAGGCGTAGTACGGCTTGGACTTGACCAGCTGGTCCACCGATGCCCCGGTCACCGGCACCAGCTTCGCACCACAGGAAGTGGTTGGATCCTGGATGTTGGCCGAAGGATGGCCGACGCCATAGGCGAATGCATCGATCTTGCCGTCGCAAAGCGCAGGCCCGTGCTCATCGGCCTTCATTTCCGCGGCCATGCTGAAGTCCTGCAGCTTCCAACCGACCGCCGATAGCAACTCCTCAATCGAAGCGCGGGTCCCGGAACCCGGATTGCCGACGTTGAACCGCTTGCCCTTCAAGTCCTCGAACGCTCGGACGTTGGCCTCCTTGCGAGCGACGATCGTGATGGGTTCCGGATGGAGGGACATCACCGAGCGCAAGTCACCCAGCGCGCCCTCCTTCTCGAACTGGCCGCCCCCCTTGATCGCGTTGTAGTGCACGTCGGACTGGGCAATGCCCAGGTCGAGATCACCCGCCTTGAGCGCTTGTGCGTTCGCGACCGACCCGCCGGTCGACTCCACGGAACACCGGATCCCGTGCGTCTTGCGATCCTTGTTCACTAGACGACAGATCGCCCCGCCGGCGGCGTAGTAGACACCCGTCACGCCTCCGGTGCCGATGGTGATGTACTTCTGTTGAGCGTATGCCGCGGGGGAAGCAAATCCCGCAGCGAAAAGCGCGGCAACGACAACGCAACGGAACACGCACATGAATGACTCCCGGACTGACGCTACTGGCGTTCGAGGTTACCGGCGCCGAACGACACCGGCAACCGGATCAGGACGCCGGCAGCGTCAGATTCAGGGCGACCGAGAGCTTCTCGACCATTTCGTCGAGTTGTGGCTCCTCGACGATGAAGGGTGGCGCCAGCAGCACGTGGTCCCCGCTAACCCCGTCGGCCGTGCCGCCGCTCGGGTAGCAAAGCAGCCCCGCCTCGAGGGCCGCCCTCTTGAGGCGGGCGTAGATTCTCATCGACGCATCGAACGGCACCTTGCTATCACGGTCCCGCACAAGCTCCAAGGCCCAGAACAAGCCGCGACCCCGAATGTCGCCGACGTGCGGATGATCACCGAACGCCTCGCGAAGCCTTCGCTCCAACGCCTCTCCAAGCGGCGCTACCCGTGCCAGGAGTCCGCCTTCATGCAGGCGCCTTTGGACCGCCAGTGCGCCCGCGCAGGCGGCCGCGTGGCCAAGGTAGGTGTGCCCATGCTGAAAAGCCCCGCTCCCGGATACGACAGCGTCATGGACCTGGCGCGATACGACGATGGCGCCGATGGCCTGATAGCCCGCGCCTAGCCCCTTGGCCACCGTGACCAGGTCGGGTACGACGCCCTCCGGCTCGAACGCGAAAAGCGATCCACACCGGCCCATGCCGCACATGACCTCGTCGGCGATCAGCAGGATGCCGTAGCGATCGCAGATCTCGCGAACGCGGCGGAAATATCCGGCGACCGGTGGCACAGCGCCGAGCGTGGCGCCAACGACCGTTTCGGCGACGAAGCCAATGACCGTATCCGGACCCAAGCGCAGGATTTCCGCTTCCAGTTCGCGAGCGAGACGCTCCCCATAGGCACCATCGTCTTCCCCTGCCCACCTGCCGCGATACGCATAGCAGGGCGATACATGGCTCGCCTCGAACAGCAAAGGCTCGAACGGGCGCCGTCTCGCGGCATTCCCTCCGACCGCGAGTGCCCCCAGCGTGTTGCCGTGGTAGGACTGCCGTCGCGCGATCAGGTGGCGGCGCTGCGGCTCGCCCTTCTCGAGGAAGTATTGGCGCGCAAGCTTGAGCGCACCCTCCACCGCCTCCGAGCCGCCGGAAACGAAGTAGACCTTGTCGAGCGCGGCCGGCGCGCGCGAAGCAAGCGCTTCCGCCAGCGCCTCCATTGGCTCGTTCGTGAAGAAGGAAGTATGGGCGAACGGCAGCTTCGAAAGCTGCTCGTGGATCGCGCGGACCACAGCGGCATCGGAGTGTCCGAGGCAGGACACCGCGGCGCCACCAGATGCATCCAGGTAGCGCCGCCCCTCTCGGTCGAACAGGTAGGGCCCTTCACCGCGCACCGCGACCCGGTACGAGTCTCGCGGGCTGCGGTGAAAGACGTGCGTCACGCGCCGAGTCGTCGGTGCAACAGCGCGCGGCGCTGGTCGAGTTCGCCCGGGAGATGGGAACCAAGCTTGCCCAGCAGTTCGTCGTGCGACGCGATCTCGTCTTTCCACGCCGCACCGTCGACGCGGGAAATCTCGTCGTACTCCGTCGGCGCGAATTGATCCAGCCCTGCCCAGTTGAGGTCGCCGTGCCGCGGCACGATGCCGAGCGGCGTCTCGACGCCCTGCGCGTGCCCTTCGCAGCGCGACACGATCCAGTCGAGCACGCGCATGTTCTCGCCGAACCCGGGCCAGATGAAACGGTTGTTGGCGTTCTTGCGGAACCAGTTGACGCGGAAGATCCGCGGGGGCTTGGCCACGGCGGTTCCCATCTTCAGCCAGTGCGCGAAGTAGTCACCCATGTGGTAGCCGCAGAAGGCGAGCATCGCCATCGGATCGCGCCGCACGACACCGACCTTGCCAGTGATCGCCGCGGTGGTCTCGGAGCCCAGCGTCGCGGCCATGTACACGCCGTCTTCCCAGTTCGGCGCCTCGACGACCAGTGGAACCGTGGAGGACCGGCGCCCGCCGAAGATGAACGCCGAGATCGGCACGCCAGCCGGGTCTTCCCAGAGCGGATCGATGGAAGGGCACTGCGAAGCCGCAACCGTGAAGCGCGAATTCGGATGCGCCGCGGGTCGTCCGCACCCGGGCGTCCAGGGATTGCCCTGCCAGTCAATGAGCTGCGCCGGCGGCTCCTTGGTCATGTCCTCCCACCACACATCGCCATCGGGAGTCATGGCCACGTTGGTGAACACGACGTCGCGATGGAGCATCTTCATCGCGTTCGGGTTGGTGGCCTCCGATGTCCCGGGGGCAACGCCGAAGAAACCCGCCTCCGGGTTGATGGCATGGAACCGCCCATCCTTGCCGGGCTTGATCCATGCGATGTCCTCGCCGATGGTGGTGACCTTCCAGCCCTTGTACGCCGCCGGAGGGATCAGCATCGCGAGATTGGTCTTTCCGCAGGCGCTGGGGAACGCGGCGGACACGTAGGTCTTTACCCCCTTGGGCGACTCCAGGCCGAGGATCAGCATGTGCTCGGCCAGCCAGCCTTCGTCGCGCGCCATCACGGAAGCGATGCGCAGCGCGAGGCACTTCTTGCCCAGCAGAGCATTGCCGCCATAGCCGGAGCCGTACGACCAGATCTCGCGCGTCTCGGGGAAATGGACGATCCATTTCTCCTTGTCGTTGCACGGCCAGGGCACGTCCTTCTCGCCGGCTCCCAGCGGCGCACCGACGGAATGGACGCAGGGCACGAACGGGCGATCCTCGCCCATCCAGTCGACGACCTTGCGACCCATGCGAGTCATGATGCGCATGCTGACCGCGACATACGCGGAATCCGAGATCTCGACGCCGACCTGCGCGATGTGCGAGCCGATCGGGCCCATCGAGAACGGGATGACGTACATCGTGCGCCCGCGCATGCAGCCGTCGAACAGGCGATCCAGCGTGCGGCGCATCTCGCCGGGTTCGACCCAGTTGTTGGTCGGCCCTGCGTCGTCCTTATTCGAGCTGCAGATGAACGTGCGATCTTCCATCCGCGCGACATCCGAGGGATGGGAGCGCGCCAAGTAGCTGCCGGGACGGAGCTTCTCGTTCAACTTGATGAACGTGCCCCCCTTCACCAGCTCCGCGCACAAGCGGTCGTACTCCTCCTGCGAGCCGTCGCACCAGACCACGCGATCGGGTTTCGCGAGCGCGACCATGCGGCCGATCCACTCGCGCAACTTGGCGTGCCGGACATGCGCGGGTGCCTGGGAAAGGTCTTCGAGGCTGGCGGGACGAGAGTTCATGGAGGGAAACTCCAGAAAGCAAAACGGCCCTGGGGTGCCCGGGCCGGTCGTTGGATTTCGTGGGGCCGAATTCTAGCACCGAGGCTCGCTCGTGGTTCCCGTGGCCTAAACCGCTGTTTTCAGTTGCGTATTCGGGAGCCCAGTCGCAGCGCTGCCTGATAGACCCAACCGGTCGCCGAGACGAGCACCACGACGCGAACCACGTGCGCAGCCGTCACCAGAGGTACACCCAGCTGCAGCACCTTCGCCGTGATGCACATTTCGGCGATGCCGCCGGGAGCAACCGCGAGCACCAGGGTAGGAAACGACACGCCGGTCGCCTTCGAGATCGCGAACGCAACCGCGGTCGAGAAGGCCATCGCGGCCACCACGCTGGCCGCGACGGAAGCCGCCAGTAACGGCAAGCCGCCAAGCGAACGGCGTCCGAAGCGCGCGCCCAGCGCGCAACCCAGCAACAACTGACCCGTATTCGACAGCGGGCTCGGCATCGAGGAGAACTGCACCTCGAGCATCGCGAGCAGGGACGAAACGAGTAGTGGCCCGAACATGAACGGGTTCGGCACCCGAAGTAAGCGCAGCGTAGCACCACCTGCGAGCGTGAGCCCCAGCAACTGGGCCAGTCCCGCAGGATCTTCGCGGGAGGCGGCGACGACATGCAAATCGGCGCCGTGCACCCCCGAGAACGTGAGGGAGAACGGGATCACGACCACGACCATCAGGATCCGCAGGGACTGGGCGAAGGCGACATGATCGACGCGGGCGCCGAAACGCTCGGCCAGCACCGCCATTTCAGTGGCGCCGCCCGGAATGCTCGCAAAGAACGCCGTCGACCGATCGGTCCCCGACAGTCTTGAAAGCACCCATCCGCACGATGCCCCGATCGCGATCGCGAGGATGGCCGCCGCGACCAGGATGTACCAGAGCGCCGCGACCTCACGCGCGACCACCGGCGTGAAATAGAGACCCAGCGCGGTTCCGATCACGACCTGTCCGACTTCTCGGCCCCGACCCGGGGCGCGCAGGCCGGCACCCGCTGCGTTGCACGCGGCCATGGCCAGCATTGGTCCGATCATCCATGGAAGCGGCACCCGTATCGCTGCGCAGGCTACGCCCGCAAGCGCGCATGCCGCGAGCGCGGCGATCGGGTTCAGAACGGTGTCGCGTGCCGCCTGCACTCTTACTACTTGCCTATGCAGAAGCGGGAGAAGATCTCTCCAAGCAAGTCGTCCGCGGTGAATTCGCCCGTGATGCCACCGAGATGGTGCTGCGCAAGCCGCAGGTGCTCGGCGAACAACTCCCATCGCGACTCGACCGCCGCGGCGTCCGCCAGCTCGCGCGCAGCGGACTCCAGTGCGAGGAGGTGTCGCTCCCGGGCGAGAAAAGCCGAACCCTCCGCGCTTCTTCCTCCCGCCAGCTCGACGAGCGCCTGCTCGAGCAACTCGATCCCCGCCCCCGTTCGCGCCGACAACCAGAGCGCATCGCCCGAGCGTCTGGGAACCGCCTCTGGCACGAGATCGACCTTGTTGTAGATCCGCAGACGGGGTACGCGCTCCGGGACGTCGGACACCGGATCCTCGCGCCGCGCGTCCGTGGACTCCGATGCGTCGAGCACTGACAGCACGACGTCCGCCCTTGCGACTTCGCGCCGAGCGCGCGCGATGCCTTCTCGCTCGATGGCGTCGGTGGCCTCTCGCAGTCCGGCCGTGTCGGACACCACGATCGGGACGCCGCCTACGACAAGGTTCTCGCTCAGCACGTCTCGCGTCGTGCCGGGCGTATCCGTGACGATCGCCCGCTCCTGCCGCGCAAGCCGGTTGAGGAGGCTCGACTTGCCGACGTTGGGTCGACCGGCGATGACCACGCGCAGCCCGTCGCGATAGGCGCGGCCGGCGCGACTCGACGCCAGCAGATCTCCCAGCGCGCGGCGCGCCCGCGCAAGGCGATCGCGCGCATCTCCGACGTGCAGCGAGTCGACGTCCTCTTCCGGGAAATCAAGCATGGCCTCGACCAGCGCGCGCAAGTCGGTGAGCGCGACGACGATCGCATTGACCTCGCGTGAAAACTCCCCCGTCAGCGAGCGCATCGCGAGACGCCCCGCTTCCGAACTCTGCGCGTCGATCAGGTCTGCGACGGCCTCCGCCTGCGCGAGATCCAGCTTATCGTTGAGGAATGCGCGCTCGGTGAACTCGCCCGGCCGGGCGATGCGCGCGCCGGCGGCAAGAAATGCCTGCAACACGGCGCCGGTCGCGGCGGAGCCGCCATGGCCCTGAAACTCGAATACGTCCTCGCCGGTATACGAGGCGGGCGCGGAAAAGTAGAGCGCGAGCCCCCGGTCTATCGGATTCCCGGCTCGATCGCGAGCCGTGCAATACGTGGCGACCCGGGGCGCCGGAGGCTTCCCTACAACGGCCTTCGCGACCTCCCGCGCCAACGGCCCGGAGACCCGGACAATGCCGACGGCGCCCTTGCCCGGCGCGGTGACGACTGCAGCGATCGTCTCGGAGTGGAAACCGCCCCGGTCAGCGCTTCGCATGGGCAGGCTTGTCGCGATCGAACATGCGCTGGATCTGCCACTGCTGGAGGATCGAAAGGATGTTGTTGACGAGCCAGTAGAGCACCAGGCCCGCGGGGAAGAAGAAGAAGAAGATGCTGAACACGAATGGCATGACCTGCATGACCTTCGCCTGCACGGGGTCGGGCGGCGTCGGATTGAGCTTGGTCTGGATGACCATCGTCACGGTCATCAGGATCGGCAACACGTAGTAGGGATCGAGCGCGCTGAGGTCCTTGATCCACAGCACGAACGGCGCGTTGCGCAGTTCGATCGCGGCGAGCAGCACCCAATACAGCGCGATGAACACCGGAATCTGCACGACGATCGGGAAGCACCCGCCAAGCGGGTTGATCTTCTCGGTCTTGTACAGGTCCATCATGGCCTGATTCATCTTCACCCGGTCGTTCGCGTACATCTCGCGGATCTTCGTCAGGCGCGGGGTAATGACCTTCATCTTGGCCATCGACTTGTAGCTCGCGGCCGACAGCGGGAAGAACGCGAGCTTGATCAGCACCGTTAGCAGGATGATCGCGACGCCCCAGTTGCCGCTGAGTTCGAAGCTCTTCTCGAGCACCCAGAACAGCGGCCAGGCAATGATCGCGAGCCAGCCGTAGTCGACCACGAGTTCCAGGCCGGGCGAGGCTTCCTTCAGGCGGCGTTGCTCCTGCGGGCCGGAAAAGAGGCGAGCCGAGACCGTGCCGCTGGCCCCCGGCGCGATCGCCGGCGCCGGCGTGAGGATGCGGGCGACGTAACCGCCGTCCGGTCGCTTCTCGATCGAGAAATCCCGCTGGACGTTCTCCGGCGGCAGCCAGGCCGAGACGAAATAGTGCTGCACGAACGCGATCCACCCGTCCTTCGACTGCTTGACGTGGCTCGCCTTGCCCTTGTCGATGTCGGTGAAGTCGACCTTCTCGTACTTCTTGTCGCTGGTGTATTCGGCGAACCCGGTGAAGCTCTGCGCGCCGAAGGTCTGGGCGATGGAATTCCCGGCGCT
The DNA here is from genome assembly GCA_964617355.1 of uncultured Enterobacteriaceae bacterium. Lineage (GTDB taxonomy): Bacteria > Pseudomonadota > Gammaproteobacteria > Burkholderiales > SG8-39 > CAZTDU01. The sequence continues at coordinate 32,087 of CAZTXP010000077.1, read as the reverse complement.
CTGGGGCTTGCCGCCGTGTGTGAGCTGGAAGTACGCATAGGGGGAGACCGGCGCCGCGGACCCGTTGCGCACCTCGAAGGAAACGTCGATCAGGTAGCTGTCGCGATGGAACGTGTAGACCTTGCTGACCGCGATGCCGTCGCGACCCTGGGCGCTCAGCTTCAATTGCAACGCGGCCTGCCCTTGCGCGAGTTCCCTCGGTCCGGCCTCCGCCTGCCAGAGCGTGCGATGGTTGGCGCCAAGGTCGCCCGCAAGTCCGCTTTGCGCCTCGTATCCATGCTCGGGTCCGAGCAGGACGAGGTTCTTCTTCTCGTCGAGGGAGTCGCGATGCTTCAGCAGTTCCAGGCGTCGCAGCGTCCCGCCAACAGTGTCGATCTCGGCGACGTAGAGATCGGTGCGCACGACGATGCGCTCGCCCTGCGCGGCCGAAGCCGCCGCGGTCGGGACCGACGGCGCCGCAACGGCCGCCGGGGATTTGGGCTCGGCCGGCGCGGCGGGCACGCCCGGCGCCGCAGGAACAGACTTCGCCGCCGGCGCCGGGACCGGCTTGGGCCGATGGTCCTTCTCCCATGCGTCCCAGAGGAGCAGCAGCGAGAAGCTGAAGATGAAGAACAGTACGAGGCGCTGGGTGTCCATGTTGGCTCAGCGGGGAGGAACGGGGTCCACGCCGCCGTCGTTCCAGGGGTTGCAGCGGCAAACGCGCTTGGTCGCCATCCAGCCGCCGCGAAGCGGCCCGTGGACGCAGAGCGCCTCCTCGGCGTACTCGGAACAGCTGGGCAGGAAGCGGCACGCCGGCGGGAGCATCGGGCTGATGCAGTAACGGTACAGGCGAACCAGCAGCAGGAGGGGATTGATCATTTTCCGAGCTTCGAGAGCAGGTCCTGTAGCTGGAGAACGATTCGGGCGGAGGGCTTCATTCCGTGTGGAGGACGAATGAGCAAGTCCAGTGACGCCAAGCCGGGATGCGCTTGCCGGAATGCCTCGCGCAGGCACCGTTTGATCCGGTTGCGGTCGGTTGCGCGGGCCGCATGGCGCCGGGAGATCAGGATGCCCAGCCTTGCCGGACCCTCCGCCTTGCGCTCGTAGAAGAACACGAAGCCCCCGGCGCTGCGCCGGGTGCCCTGCTTCATCAGTCTTTCGAAGTCCTCGCTGCGCGAGAGGCGACGATCCGGACCGAAGCCTTGTCCCCCGATCGCCGCACGCACGCTCGAGTCATTCAGACCGCAAGCCGCTTACGGCCGCGTGCCCGTCGCGCGCGAAGCACCGCACGCCCGCCACGCGTCCGGCTGCGCACGAGAAAACCGTGACGGCGCGCGCGCCGCGTCTTGGAAGGCTGGTAGGTCCGCTTCATGGCTGCCTCGAGGCAAAAAAAGGGCGGTATTACATCGCGCCAAGGCCATCGTTGTCAACCGAACCTGTGGATAACTCGGCCCGATGCGGGTAAAATCCATCCATGCAAGCTGTCTGGGAAGCGTGCCTTCGTCGCCTTGAACAAGAGCTTCCCGCGCAACAGTTCAACACCTGGATCCGGCCGCTTGCTGCAGATGGCGACAGCGACGATGCGACCCTGTCCCTGGCCGCTCCGAACCGATTCGTTCTCGACCTCGTGCGGGAGCGCTATGCGAACCGGATCGAAAAGCTCGCGGCCGAGACCTCCGGACGCACGCTCGCGCTGCGATTGACCGTTTCGCGCGCGAGCGCCGACGCGCCCGCGAGATCCGCCACCGAACAGGTGCCCAAGCCAACCCCTTCGGCGCCCGTGCAGGACCGCACGCGCCTGAATCGCAACTTCACTTTCGAGAGCCTGGTCACCGGAAAGGCCAACCAGCTCGGTCGCGCCGCGGCCGTTCAGGTTTCCGAGAATCCGGGCGTGTCCTACAACCCGCTCTTCGTCTATGGCGGGGTCGGCCTTGGCAAGACTCACTTGCTGCAGGCCATCGGAAACCGCGTCGCGGAGCAGCGACCGCAGGCCCGCATACGCTACATCCACGCCGAGCAATACGTGACCGACGTGGTCCGGGCCTACCAGCAGAAATCGTTCGACGAATTCAAGCGCTACTACCACTCGCTGGACCTTCTGCTGATCGACGACATCCAGTTCTTCTCCAACAAGGGCCGCACGCAGGAAGAGTTCTTCTACGCGTTCAACGCGCTGGTCGAGGCCCACAAGCAGATCGTCATCAGCTGCGACACCTATCCGAAGGAGATTTCCGGCATGGAAGAGCGGCTGATCTCTCGCTTCGGCTGGGGATTGACCGTTGCGATCGAGCCCCCCGAACTCGAGATGCGGGTCGCGATCGTGCTGAAGAAGGCCGAGATCGAGTCGGTTTCCCTGTCCGAGGAGATCGCCTTCTTCATCGCCAAGCACATCCGCTCGAACGTGCGCGAACTGGAAGGCGCGCTGAAGAAAGTGCTCGCGTACGCGCGCTTCAACGGTCGCGAACTGTCCCTGGACCTCGCCAAGGACGCTCTTCGAGACATCCTGAACGTCGCAAACCGGCAGGTCAGCGTCGAGGGAATCCAGAAGACCGTCGCCGAGTACTTCAAGATCAAGGTTTCGGACATGCACTCGAAGAAACGCACGCGGATGGTCGCTCGACCTCGCCAGGTGGCGATGGCGCTCGCCAAGGAGCTGACACCGATGAGCCTGCCCGAGATTGGCGAGGCCTTCGGCAACCGCGACCATACGACGGTTCTTCACGCCTGCCGGACCATCGCCGACCTGCGCAAGCGGGACACCGCGATGAACCGCGATTACCTGGTACTGGAACAGGTCCTCAAGGGATGAGCGCGACCAGCCCTGTGGAAAAGCTGTGCACGCATGCGGGATGGAATGTGGGCCATTCATCGTCGACGCAAGTCGCGTCCGATTCATCCACAGTTGTTCCTCGGCCATGCACAGGACATCCGCAGGGTTCGCGGCGGATTTTGTCGAGCCTGCTCCGGGACTTGCGGAGTTTTCCCGGCTGCGGACGGCCTCTATTAGCTATTACTAGTTATATAGATCGAATGATTAAGGACAAGAACCCATGGTGAAGGCCAAACGCGACGACCTGCTCGGCCCGCTTTCCGCAGTCAGCGGCATCATCGAGCGTCGGCACACGCTGCCGATCCTCTCGAACGTGCTCATGGAGCGCTCGGGCGACGGACTTTCCTTCCTCGCGACCGACATCGAGATGCAGATCGTCTCCAAGGGCGTCAATGCGGGCGACGGGGAATCCAAGTCGATCACCGTAGGGGCGCGCAAGCTGGTCGATATCCTGCGCGCGCTGCCGGCGGACGCCGAGGTTTCGCTGCAACTCCAGGACAAGCGCATGGTGGTGAAAGCGGGCCGCAGCCGCTTTACGCTGCAGACGCTTCCCGCGGAGGATTTCCCGAGGCTCGCTAAGCCTGCAGGAGAAGTCGCGCGCTTCGAACTGCCCCAGCGCACGCTGCGCAAGCACCTCGCCCTGGTTCAGTACGCGATGGCGCAGCAGGATATTCGCTATTACCTGAACGGACTGCTCCTCGTCGCCGGCAATCGCCAGCTGAAGCTGGTGGCCACTGACGGCCACCGCCTCGCCTATACCGCGCTCTCGCTGGACTCCGATGTGCCGGCACAGGAAGTGATCGTTCCGCGCAAGACCGTGATCGAACTCGGCAAGCTGATGGCCGACGTGGACGATCCGGTGAAGGTGGAGGTGTCTGGCAGCCAGGCGGCATTTTCCTTCGGGTCCGTTGAACTGGTGTCCAAGCTGGTGGACGGCAAGTTTCCCGACTACACACGCGTCATTCCGACGACCCACAAGAACCGGCTGGTCGTGGAACGGGAAACGCTGAAGCAGGCCTTGGGCCGGGCGGCGATCCTCTCTAACGAGAAATTCCGCGGGGTGCGCTGGGTTCTGACCCAGGACAGCCTCCGGATCGTGTCCTCCAACACCGAGCAGGAAGAAGCGGTCGAGGAACTCGAGATCCAGTACAAGGGGGACGGCCTGGACATAGGCTTCAACGTCACCTATCTACTCGACGTCCTGAACAACGTGTCCGGATCGGAAGTCAGCGCAAGCTTCGGCGACGCCTCTTCGAGCGCGCTGATCGAATTCGCGACCGAGCCGGAATTCAAGTACGTCGTCATGCCGATGCGGATCTGAGGTTTCCAGACATGGAGCAGGAAGGACAGCGCGAAGTGGGTGAAACGGAACGCAGCATCGACCCGAACGAATACGGGTCGGACAGCATCAAGATCCTCAAGGGACTCGAGGCGGTCCGAAAGCGACCCGGCATGTACATCGGGGATACCTCCGATGGCACGGGCTTGCACCACATGGTGTTCGAGGTTGTCGACAATGCGGTCGACGAAGCCCTGGCCGGGCATTGCGACGAGATCGTCGTTACCGTCCACACGGACAATTCGGTGTCCGTGCGCGACAACGGCCGTGGCATCCCGACGGGCATCAAGGAGGACGACGAACTCAAGCGCTCCGCCGCGGAGATCGTCATGACCGAACTGCACGCCGGCGGCAAGTTCGACAGCAATACGTACAAGGTCTCGGGCGGCCTGCACGGCGTCGGCGTGTCGGTGGTGAATGCCCTTTCCGGCTGGCTGCGGCTGACGATCTGGCGCGACGGCAAGGTGCACCAGATGGAGTTCACCGACGGGGCACCGACCGCGCCGTTGCGCGTGACGGGTACGAGCGAGAAGCGAGGGACGGAAGTCCACTTCCTGGCCTCGAAGGCGATCTTCGGCACGGTGGACTACCACTACGACATCCTCGCCCGGCGCCTCAGGGAACTCTCGTTCCTCAACAACGGCGTCAAGATCCTCCTCGTCGACCAGCGGGCCGGCAAGGAAGAGGATTTCGCGTTCTCGGGCGGCGTGCGCGGCTTCGTCGAGTACATCAACCGGTCCAAGACCGTCCTGCACCCGAACATCTTCGCGGCCGGCGGCGAGAAGGAAGGTATCTCGCTGGAAGTGGCGATGCAGTGGAATGATTCGTACCAGGAAAACGTCCTGTGCTTCACGAACAACATTCCCCAGCGCGATGGCGGAACCCACCTGACGGGACTGCGCGCGGCGATGACGCGCGTGCTGAACAAGTACATCGAGGAAAACGAGCTGGCCAAGAAGGCCAAGGTGGAAACCACCGGCGACGACATGCGCGAAGGCCTGGCCTGCGTCCTTTCCGTGAAGGTCCCGGAGCCCAAGTTTTCGTCGCAGACCAAGGAGAAGCTCGTGTCCTCCGAGGTGCGGCCGGTCGTCGAGGAGATCGTCGCCGAGAAGCTGCGCGAGTTCCTGGATGAGCGTCCGGTGGATGCCAAGACCATCATCGCCAAGATCGTCGACGCCGCTCGTGCGCGCGAGGCCGCGCGCAAGGCCCGCGAGATGACTCGTCGAAAAGGCGTGCTCGACGGCGTGGGGCTGCCCGGAAAACTGGCGGACTGCCAGGAAAAGGATCCGTCCCTGTGCGAGCTGTACCTCGTCGAGGGCGATTCCGCAGGGGGCTCCGCGAAGCAGGGGCGCGACCGGAAGTTCCAGGCCATCCTGCCGCTCAAGGGCAAGATCCTGAACGTCGAGAAGGCCCGCTTCGACAAGCTGCTTGCGTCGATGGAGATCGCGACGATGATCACCGCGCTGGGGTGCGGGATCGGCAAGGAAGAGTACAACCCAGAGAAGCTCCGCTACCACCGCATAATCATCATGACCGACGCGGACGTGGACGGATCCCACATCCGCACGCTGCTTCTTACGTTCTTCTATCGGCAGATGCCGGAGCTCGTCGAGCGAGGGCACATCTACATCGCGCAGCCGCCGCTCTACAAGGCAAAGCTCGGCAAGGAAGAGCGCTACCTGAAGGACGAGCACGAACTGAACGAGTTCATGCTCCGGCAGGCCCTCGTCGACGCTGCGCTCGTGCCCGCCGTGCGCCGCGATCCGATCAAGGGCGACGCGCTCGCCGAGCTTGCGAAGGCCTACCTGCTAGCGGAAGCCGTGATCGAGCGCGTGTCGCGCTGGATCGATCGCGACATCCTTGCCGCGATCCTTCGTGGCGCGCAGGTCGATCTTTCGCGCCGTGACATGGCCGAGGCTTCGGCCGAGGCGCTCGCCGCGGCGCTTTCCGTGAACGGCAATGGCGTGCGCGTCGGGGCGCATTTCGACGCCAAGACCGAGCGCTACCAGGTCCGCGTCGAGCGCACGCACCATGGCAACGTGCGGGTCACCGCGCTCGATTCGGACTTCGTGCAATCGGGCGACTACGCCCAGATCCGCAGCACGGCGGAAATGCTGCGTGGCCTCGTCGGCGTTGGCGCCCAGGTGTCCCGCGGCGAGAAGAGCCAGCCCGTCAAGGACTTCCCGGAGGCGATGCGCTGGCTGCTCGCCGAGGTGAAGAGGTCGATGGGCCTGCAGCGCTACAAGGGGCTGGGCGAGATGAATCCCGAGCAGCTCTGGGAAACGACGATGGACCCGGGTTCCCGCCGCCTTCTCAAGGTCCAGATCGAGGACGGCATCGCCGCCGACGAGATCTTCACCAAGCTGATGGGCGACGAAGTCGAGCCGCGTCGCGCGTTCATCGAGTCGAACGCCCTCGGCGTTCGCAACCTCGACGTCTAGCGGCTAGGTCGCCTTTCGCTTCTTGCTGGCGGGCTTCTTGGCGGCCTTGGGCCGGGCCGCCGGCCTTGCCTTCGCCTTTGCCTCGGCGGCCGGGGCGGCTTCTGCCGCCGGCTCGGCCTTCGCCTTGGGCTTGCCGGGCTTCTCGGCGCGCGCCATGAACTCGAATTCGACCTTGCCCGACGGCGCCTTGACGAGGAACGCCTTGAACTTGCGTCCCTTCTTCGACACGAATCCTGTGAGGAGATCCGTGCGGCCTTCCGCAAGCAGCTTTTGCATCTGCGCACGCTCGATGGGCTGCTGGAGGATGATCCGTCCCGAACGGAAATCGCAACTGCGACCGGCGCCCAGAGATTTCTCGCAGACGTAGGACACGCCGTGTTCATAGACCCGGCTGGCGCACTTCGGGCATTGGCCCAGCGCTTCCTGCGTCGAGAAGTCCGGTGCTGACTCTCCGTCCCCGTCTCCGTCCGCCTGTCCGAAGTCGAATTCCGCCCGGAATTCGGCGTTGAGCTTTACGCCGGCGGCGAAGGGCCGGCCGATGCGGCTGCGGAATCCGGTGACCGGACCGACGTACTTCTTCGTCACTAGTTCCGCGATCTCCTCGGGCGACCACTCGCGCCCGGAAGTCACCTTCCAGACCGAGAAATCGCAGGACTGGCACTGGAACTTGCGGTAGTTTTCCTGGATCGTGCCGCCGCACTTCGGGCAAGGCGCCGGCACGGTGGCGAACGCAGTCTCCGGGATTTCACCGTTGCGGATGCGCTCGACCATGTCGCGCGTCACCGCCTCGATGTGTTCCATGAACTCTTCGCGCCGGAGCTTGCCGGTCTCCATCAGCTTCAGCTTGTGTTCCCAGTCGCCGGTCAGTTCCGCCGACGTGATCTCGTCGATGCCGAAGTGTCGGAGCGCGAACATCAACGAGAACGCCTTGGGCGTCGGAACCAGTTCCTTGCCAGCCCGGTGGACGTAGTCTTCCTGGATCAGGCCCTCGATGATGGCCGCCCTCGTCGCCGGCGTGCCGAGTCCCTTCGCCTCCATGGCTGCGCGCAGCTCGTCGTCTTCGACGAGCTTGCCTGCACCTTCCATCGCGGACAGCAGGGTCGCCTCCGAATAGCGCGGCGGCGGCCTCGTCTGGTGCGGCTGGGAGACCACCTCCAGCGTAGCGACTTTCTCCGCATCCGCGACTGGCGGCAGGTTTTCGCTGCCGGGCTCCGAGGCCCGGCCGTAGATGGCGAGCCACCCCGGAGACTTGAGTACCTTGCCGTCCGTGCGGAAGCTGTGCTCTCCCACCTTCGTGATGCGCGTGGTCTGAAGGAACTCCGCGCTTGGATGGAAGATCGCGAGGAAGCGACGCACGACCATGTCGTAGATCTTCTGCTCCGGTTCCGACAGGCTCTTCGGCGCCTGCAGCGTCGGGATGATCGCGAAGTGGTCGGAAATCTTCGCGTTGTCGAACACGCGCTTGGACGGCTTCACCCAGCCCTGCTTCAGGACCTGCTTGGCGAAGGGGGCGTAGGCCTTGTCTTCCGCCAGCACCTGCATCGTCTTCTTGACGGTGTCGATGTAGTCCTCTGGCAGGGCGCGCGCGTCGGTACGCGGATAGGTGAGTACCTTGTGGCGCTCGTACAGCGACTGGGCGATGCCGAGCGTGTTCTTCGCCGAAAAGCCGAATCGACCATTGGCTTCGCGCTGCAAGCTGGTCAGGTCGAAGAGCAGGGGCGACGCCTGCGTGGTCGGCTTGGTCTCCTCGGTGACCGTCGCGGTCTTTCCCGCGCATGCGGCAACGATGGTCTCCGCGTCCTTCGCCGACCAGATCCGCTCGGCGCGGCGCTCGTCGTCCTCGTTCTTCTTGAATGCTGGGTCCAGCCAGCGGCCCGGATATTCCCCGGCCTTCGCGCCGAAGCGCGCGTGCACCTCCCAGTAGTCGCGCGGCTTGAACGCGCGAATCTCTTCTTCGCGAACGACCAGCACGGCGAGCGTCGGGGTCTGCACGCGGCCGACCGTCGTCAGGTAGAAGCCGCCCTCCTTCGAATTGAAGGCGGTCATGGCCCGCGTGCCGTTGATGCCGACGAGCCAGTCCGCCTCGGACCGGCAGCGCGCCGCATCGGCGAGCGAAAGCATGTCGCGATCGCCGCGCAGCTTCTCGAAGCCCTCGCGGATCGCGGCCTGCGTCATCGACTGCAACCAGAGTCGCTGGATCGGCTTCTTCGTCTTCGCGTGCTGCACGATGTAGCGGAAGATCAGTTCGCCTTCGCGACCCGCGTCGCAGGCATTGACGATGCCGTCGATGTCCTTGCGCTTGAGCAGCTTCAGGAGGACGTTCAGGCGCTCCTCGCCGCGTTCGATCGGCGCGAGGTCGAAGTGCGGGGGGATCAGCGGCAGGTGGGTGAAGGACCACTTGCCCTTCTTGACGTCGTAGGCCTCCGGCACCGCGAGCTGCAGCAGGTGCCCGACCGCCGACGAGACGACGTATTCGTCGCCCTCGAAGTACTCGCCGACACGCTTGAACCCGCCGATCGCGCGTGCGATGTCGGCAGCTACCGATGGCTTCTCGGCGATGACCAGCTTTTTGCCCAAGAGCGCCTACCCGGGATTCGGAGAAAGGGCGCGATGATAAGCGCACTCGGCGCCGGCAGGCAACCGAGCGCCCGGCGGATCAATTCGGAACGTGCGCCCCTGAATCGAAGAATACGTCTTCCGTGACCAGCGGACCGGAGGCATTGCCACGCTGCCAGAGGACCATCAACGCGACGAGCTTGATCTGCTCCAGGGACAGCAAGTCCACCGGAGCCGCGACGATGCGCTCGAGCACGCGCTCGCGGCTGTCCGGATCCAGGATGCCGCACGTTTCCAGGCGCAAAAGGAAACCGTGGGACTCGGCATCGAGCTTGTCGACCTCCCGGCGAGCCAGGACCCTGGAGGCCAGGCTGGGAAGCGCGATTTCGGTCCTTCCCACGCGCGGGTCCCTCGCGGCGCCGGCGAGCCATGAAAGTGCAGTGGAGATGTCGGATTCGTCGAAGCCCGCTTCGTGCAACTTTCGCGCAACGCCTTGCGTATCCTGGGCCACTTCCGCCTGCTGGCAGTGCTCGAGCACGTACACGAGGACGTCGAACATGGTTGTTGTTCTCCTTGTTATCCGTTCAGACGCTGGTAGAGACCTCCGGGCAATGCTGCGATCATGCCGGCCAGTTCCAGCCTGAGCAGGTCGGACGCCACTTCTTGCGCGCCGCGACCGGCACGCAGGCTGAGCGAGTCGATGTCGATCGGGTCGGGGCCCATGCAATCAAGCAGCGGGTCGGGAGGCATCGAAGGGCGCGATGCGACCGCCTGCGGCGGCGCAAGCGACAATTCGCCAATCACGTCCTCTGCGCACTCGACCAGCTTCGCGCCCGACTTGATGAGCGCGTGACAGCCCCGCGAAACAGGCGAATGGATGGAACCCGGAATCGCGAACACGTCGCGACCCTGTTCCGCCGCCATGCGCGCCGTGATCAGCGAGCCGGATGCAATGGCTGCTTCGACGACGAGGCAGCCCTTCGAAAGCCCGCTGATGATCCGATTGCGCCGCGGGAAATGGTGCGCGAGCGCCGGTGTGCCAAGCGGGAATTCGGACAGGAGTAGCCCCCGCTCCGCGATCTCTGCAGCCAAGGTGGCATTGGATCGTGGATATGCCACGTCCACGCCCGTACCCAGCACTGCGATCGTGGACCCCCTTCCGCTCAATCCCCCGCGATGCGCGGCGGCGTCGATACCCAGCGCGAGCCCGGACACGATCGTGATGCCTGCCTCGCTGAACGCTGCCGAGAACTGCTCGGCGTCGCGACGCCCCTGCGGCGTGGCGTTGCGGCTTCCAACGACGGCGAGCGAGGGTGCCCCCAGGAGATCCATGCGCCCGCGGGCGTACAGCAGTGCGGGCGGATCTCCGGACTCAAGCAGCGCGCCCGGATATTGAGCATCCGCGAGCGTGATGATCTCGTGCCGCTCATGGTCCGTCCAGGCCAGTGCCGCATCGACGCGCGCCCGCGTCTCCTCGGAGTACATCGATTCCAGCGCCGAGGCGCCAAGATGGGCGGAAAGCGTGGCGCGGGACTGCCGAAGGATGGCTTCGGGAAGTCCGTAGTGCTTCAGGAGCGCGCGTAGCGCGCTGGCGGAGATTCCCGGGGTGAGCGTGACCTGGAGCCACGCAGCGAGTCCCGGGTCGCGCATCAAAAGCCCTGCGCGACTCGCAGGCACGGCCCCGAGGAACCCCCGGGGTCGGCGTTCACTTGTCGCTCAGGGCGTGCGAACGACATCCTGCGCGTTGACGGGCTTGGTCACTCGCATAACCAGCGCATACGACACGTTGTCGAACACGCGGAACACGTACACGAGACCGTATCGCTCCTGCGGCAGTTGTACGGTCTTCGCCGCCGCATCACGCGTCGGTCGCTCGACGATCGCCTCGCCGGCAACGCGATAGATCGCCAGCACGTGGCCGGGCTCCAGGCCGTCGGCCTTGCCGCGGTTCAGGGCCAGCACCGACTGGGACCCTGCTTCGCCTACGCGATCGATGCTGCCGTAGACGCCGATGATTCGACCTTCGATGCCCGCCTTGGGCGCGCGCGGGAGATACGTGACCGGTTGAGGGGCGCCGGCCGCGATCAAGCGATCGCCCTTGGAGATTTCCTTCACCGCCGAGAGGATCTCGATCGTCGCCGGCTCGCCACCGACGGCGACCCGCGCCGTTCCCAGGAACACGGCCTCGAAGCCCAGCCCTCGCTTGGTCTCGGGATCCACCAGCGCCTTGCCGCGCTGGTAGATGTACCAGGTCGGTTCCTTCGAGTCGCCGATGCCGCTGACGACTGCGCGACTGCCGGCGCCGAGGATCACGCGGTTGTCCTGCGCGGCAATGATCTTGGGCGCACGATCCAGTCCGTCCTGCTCGACAACCAGCGGTCGGGACAGGAACGGCTCGATAAGGTTGGCAGGGATCGCGGGTACTGCGGCCTGCTCGGTGGGCTCCGAACGAACGCGCGGGGAGAGCTTCTGCGTACCCGTGACCGACAAGGTGCCGCGAATGCGATCCAGCACGACCACGTTGCCCGGGTAGATCCGGTGCGGGTTCTTGATCTCTTCCTTGTTGACGTTCCAGAGCTCGGGCCAGCGAGTCGCTGCGTCCGTATAGCGCTCCGAAATCGACCAGAGGGTGTCGCCGGGCACCACGACGTACCGATCCGGTGCGTCTGGCTTCAGCTGGATCGGCCCGGGCTTGTCCTTCGCAGCGGCGGCCGGCGCTTGCGCCGACGCGCTTCCGGCAACCCCGGCCAGAAGGACAAAAGCGAGCGTTGTGATAGACTTACGAATGTTCTGTTGCATGGGACCCCCGTGTCGCGCGCTGCGTCCCGGCCTGGTTGAGAAACGAATACCCCGCACAAATGTAGCACAACGGCCGTACTGCTGACACATCGCCTCAAATTGTGCACGTAATGTATTCAATTCGCAAGGTAAATAGCTAGATTATGGCCGTCCTGCCCATCCTGAGGTACCCGGACGCGCGGCTGCACAAGATCGCCGCCCCGGTGACGGTGTTCGACGAGGGCCTCAAGAAGCTCGTCCGCGACATGGTCGAGACCATGTATGCCGCGCCCGGGGTCGGGCTCGCGGCGACGCAGGTCGACGTGCACAAGCAGGTCGTGGTGGTGGACGTGTCCGAGCGCCGGGATTCCCTGGTGGTGCTGGTCAACCCGGAGATCGTCGAAGCCTGGGGCATATCGGATATCGAAGAAGGCTGCCTTTCGGTACCGGGTATCTACGACACGGTCGAGCGCGCGGAGCGGATTCGCGTGCGTGCCTGGGACCAGAACGGCAATGCGTTCACGCTCGAGGCCCAGGGGCTGCTGTCGGTCTGCATCCAGCACGAGATCGACCACCTGAAGGGCAAGGTGTTCGTCGAATACCTTTCGCAGCTCAAGCAGACGCGCGTCCGCGCGAAGCTCGCGAAGCAGCAGCGCAAGAGCGCCTGACGGGCGCTCCCCGCGCGGCCGGGGTTCCGGATCCATGCGACTAGTGTTCGCCGGCACGCCGGAATTCGCCGCGCGCGCGCTCGATGCGCTTGTCGCGGCCGGCCACGAAGTCGTGTTGGTCCTTTGCCAGCCGGATCGTCCGGCCGGGCGCGGGCTGAAGGTGGCGGCCTGCGCGGTGAAGCAGCGGGCGCAAGCCCTTGGCCTCGATGTCTTCCAGCCGGAGACCCTGAAGTCCGAGGACGCGCAAACCAGGATTCGCGATACCGGCGCCGACGCGATGATCGTGGCAGCCTATGGCCTGCTGCTGCCGAAGGCCGTACTCGATTCCTGTCGACTTGGCGCGCTCAATATCCACGCGTCCCTGCTGCCCCGATGGCGTGGAGCGGCACCGATCCAGCGGGCACTGATGGCCGGAGATGCGCAGACCGGCATCACCATCATGCAGATGGACGAAGGACTCGACACCGGCCCGATGCGCCTGCAACGCGCGATCGACATTCGACCGGAAGACGACGCCGGATCACTGCACGACAGGCTAGCCGACCTGGGCGCAGCGATGATCGTCGAGGCGCTGACGGCGAGCGACGGCAACGCCACTCCACAACCGCCGGAGGGCGCGACCTATGCGCGCAAGATCGTGCGCGAGGATGCGCGCCTCGACTGGTCGCGCCCGGCCGGCGAACTCGAGCGCATCGTTCGTGCAATGCGCCCAGCCCCCGGGGCTCAGGCGGACCTCCATGGCGAGGTGGTGAAGGTCTGGCGCGCAGCGGAAAGCGCTGGCAGCGGCCATCCGGGCGCGATCCTCTCCGCCTGCAACGACGGCATCACGGTCGCCTGCGGTCGTGGGGCCTTGCGCCTGCTCGAACTACAGCGACCGGGCGGCAAGCGATTGGCCGCGGGCGATTTCCTGCGCGGCGCGCGGTTGCCGTCGGGCTCGTGAACCAGGGCACGAGCCTGCATGCATCGCTGCGCGATGCTGCGATTGCCGTCGGCGCGGTCGCCCGAGGCCGGAGCCTCGCCTCTGGATACCCCAAGGTTGATGCCGCCGCCGCACCATCGTCGCGCGCAGCACTCCTGGATCTGGCCCATGGCACGCTGAGAGCCTACGGCCGAATGCCGGCGATCACCCGGGCACTCGCCGCGAAGGGACAGGTCGATCCATTGGTCGAGGCCCTGCTCTGGTGCTCGCTGTATGCGCTCGAGTGTGGCCGCTACGCGGACTACACGGTGGTCGACCAGTCGGTGCGCGCCTGCGAGGCGTTGGGGAAGGCGCAAGCCAAGGGTTTCGTGAACGCGCTCCTGCGCCGCTACCTGCGCGAGCGCGCCTCGCTAGAAGCGACGATTGCCCGGCGGGAAGAGGCTCGCTTGCAGCACCCGGCGTGGTGGATCGACGCATTGCGAGACGCCTGGCCGGACGATTGGGAGCGCATCCTTGCCGCAGGAAACAAGCCACCGCCCATGAGCCTGCGCGTGAACCGGCGACGCGCGACCACGGAAGAGTATCTCGGCAGGTTGCGCGACGCAGGGCTGGACGCGACGATCGTGGGCGAATCCGCATTGCGCCTTCATGCGCCCTGCCCGGTCGACAGGCTTCCCGGGTTCGACGCGGGGGACGTCTCCGTGCAAGACGCCGGCGCGCAACGCACGGCACCGCTGCTGGAGGTGCAGGACGGCATGTCGGTCCTCGACGCCTGCGCGGCGCCCGGGGGCAAGTGCGCCCACCTGCTGGAACTCTCTGACGTCCGGATGCTTGCGCTCGACGTGGATGGCGAACGCGTGGTGCGCGTTCGCCAGAACCTGGAGCGCCTTCGACTGCGTGCGGATGTTCGCGCGGCCGATTGCACGCGTCCCGGCGACTGGTGGGACGGACGTGTCTTCGATCGCATCCTCGCCGACGTGCCCTGCAGCGGAAGCGGGGTCGTGCGCCGCCATCCGGACATCAAGTGGTTGCGGCGTCCCGGCGACCTCGAGCGGTTCGCCGCGAAGCAGGGCGCGATCCTCGATGCGCTTTGGCGGCTGCTCGCGCCGGGTGGTACATTGTTGTACGTCACGTGTTCCGTGTTTCCCGAGGAGAACGAAGCCGTGGTCGAAGCGTTCTGCGGCCGGACGCGCGAGGCGCGGCTGCTCGCGTTGCCGGACGGACAGCCGCCGGCCCTGCCCCCCGGTCCGGATCGCGACGGCTTCTTCCACGCGCGCCTCGGTCGCGCTGCCTGAATGGCGCAGATGCGCCTCTCGCGGGTTCTCGTTGCCTTCCTCGTGGTGCTCGCGGCGACGCTCGCGCGCGCCGACGACATCGAAGTGCGGGACGTCCGACTGGAGCAGGTCGACGAGGGCTACGCCCTGCAGGCCGACTTCGCGTTCGAGTTCAACCCACGCCTCGAAGAGGCGGTGCGCGGCGGCGTCGCGCTCTACTTCGCATACGAGTTCGAACTTACCCGTCCCCGCTGGTACTGGTTCGACGAGAAAACACTGGTGCGCCGGCACACGGTGAAGCTGTCTTATCACGCGTTGTCGCGCCAGTTCCGCCTGGCCGCCGGTGTCGTGCAGCAGAGCTTCGCCACGCTCGACGAGGCGCTCGCGGTGCTGCGCAGGCTTCGAGGCTGGGCGGTGGTGGATCGGTCCGTCGCGCTGCAGGACACGCCGTATGACGCCGCGATCCGCATGCGGCTGGACCTCGGCCTGATGCCCAAGCCCTTCCAGGTCAGTGCGCTCACCAGCCGTGAATGGCGACTCGAGTCGACATGGAAGCGATTCACTTTCCGGCCCGTGCCGGCCATGCCCGACGCGAAGCGCGAAGAACCCGAGAAGGGGGCGGACAAGTGAGGATCCTGCTCCTCGTCGGGTCCGCGCTCGCGGGCGTGCTCCTCTTCCTCCTGGCGTCGGCGAGCGCGAATACCACGCTCTTCTCGCAGCACTATCCGCTGCTGGTTGTCCTGAACGCCGCGCTCGCCACGCTTCTCGCGGCGCTCGTCGTCTGGCAGCTGGTCGGCGTCTGGCGTCGATACAAGGCCCGCGTGTTCGGTTCCCGCCTGACGTTGCGGCTGCTGGTTCTGCTTGGCGCGATGGCGGTCGCTCCGGGCCTCCTGGTCTACACGGTGTCGGTGCAGTTCCTCGCGAAATCGGTCGAGTCCTGGTTCGACGTCAAGGTTGACGCAGCGTTGGAGGGTGGCATCAGCCTTGGACAGTCCGCGATCGACCAGATGCTCTCCGAATTGAACGCCAAGGGCCGCGCGATGGTCGACGAGCTCGCCGATCGCAGCGCCGCGCAGCAGATGGTGCAGCTCAACCGCTTGCGCGAGCGCGCCGACGCGCAGGACGCGGTCGTCGTCACGGCGAGCGGCAAGGTGGTCGCGAGCGCGAGCGCGGATCTCTCGCAGCTCGTGCCGGAGCTCCCCTCGGCGCAGGTCCTGCGGCAGGCTCGCAGCAGCCGCGGCTACGCCTTCATCGATGCCCACTCCGGGCGCGCCATGGCCTTGCGCGTCGTGCTGCCCATCCCCGGCGGGGGGCTGGGCGAGGAACCTCGCTACCTCCAGCTGCGCAAGAATGTGCCCGAAACGCTCGCCCGCAACGCCGAAGTCGTCGAAGGCGCATACCGGGACTATCGCGAGCTCGCGCTTTCCCGGCAGGGCTTGAAGCGCATCTACATCGTCACGCTGACGCTGGCGCTCGTCATGGCACTGTTCGTCGCCATCGCGCTCGCGGCGATCCTGTCGGCGCGTCTTTCGGACCCGCTGGCGAAGCTCGCCGAGGCGACGCAGGCGGTGGCGAGCGGCGACTTCTCGCGCCAGACCGCGGTGACCAGCCGCGACGAACTCGGCGTCCTCACCGAGTCCTTCAACTCGATGACCCGCCAGCTGGACGAAGCCCGACGCGCCGTCGAGGCCAACCGGGCGCAGATCGAGGCCGCGCGCGCGCACCTGGAGAACATCCTCGCGAACCTGTCTTCCGGTGCGCTGGTGTTCGATGGTGCGTTGCGGCTGCAGCTCGCGAACCACAGTGCGGAGGCGATCCTCGGCGCCGAGGTGGCGGCGACGGCGGGCCAGCCACTCGAGGCTTGGCGCGGCACGCTGGAAGCCTTCGCGCAGGCCGTGCGCGAGCAGTTCGTCGCCTCGGGCGAGAAGACTTGGCAGCTGGAGCACTCCCTCGCGAACACTGGCAAGACGCTGCTGGCGCGCGGCAGCGGGCTGCCGGTGGGCTCCGGCGGCGGATACGTGCTGGTCTTCGACGACATCACGCAGCTGATCCACGCCCAGCGCGCGACTGCGTGGGCGGAAGTGGCACGACGGCTTGCGCACGAGATCAAGAATCCGCTGACCCCGATCCAGCTATCGGCCGAACGACTCGAGATGAAGCTCGCCGACCGGCTGCCCAAGGACGATGCGGAAATCCTGCGCCGTTCGACGCGCACCATCGTCAACCAGGTCCAGGCGCTGAAGAGCATGGTCGACGACTTCCGTGACTACGCCAAGCTGCCGGCCCCGGTGCTGGGGGTCCTCGACCTCAATGCGCTGCTCGCCGAGGTGCTGTCGCTGTACGAGAACCCCGGCCTGGCGCTGGTGCGCCGCCTCGATCCCGGACTGCCGACCGTGCGCGCGGATTCGGCGCAGATCCGGCAAGTGATCCACAACCTCGTGCAGAACGCCCAGGATGCACTTGCAGGCCGGCCGGATCCCCAGATCGAGGTCCGCACGCAGGTCGTCGGCGACGAGGTGCGCCTGAGCGTCACCGACAACGGCACTGGCTTTCCCGCGGAACTCATGGCCCGGATCTTCGAGCCCTACGTGACCACGAAGCCCCGCGGCACCGGGCTGGGACTGGCGATCGTCAAGAAGATCGTGGACGAGCATCGCGGCGCGATCGCGATCGAGAATGGCGCCGGCGGCGGCGCGACGGTCAGCGTGCGGCTGCCCGCAGTGCAGGCGGCGCGAGCGGCTTGAATCGGAGACGGGTGCGACGATGGCGAAGATCCTTGTAGTGGACGACGAGATCGGCATCCGGGAGCTGCTCTCGGAAATCCTTGCCGACGAAGGGCACGAGGTGCTGGTGGCCGAGAACGCCGGCGCCGCCCGGCGCCATCGCGAGGCGCAGCGCCCGGACCTCGTCCTGCTCGACATCTGGATGCCCGACACCGATGGCATCTCTCTGCTCAAGGAGTGGGCCGCTTCCGGGCAGCTCACCATGCCGGTGGTGATGATGTCGGGACACGGCACGATCGAGACCGCGATCGAGGCCACTCGCATCGGCGCGCTCGACTATCTCGAGAAGCCGATCGCCCTGCAGCGGCTGATCGCGACCGTGAAGCGTGCCCTGCGCAACCAGGATGCGCCGCCCGCGACCGTTTTGTCGCTCGCCGCGATCGGCCGCTCTGCCGCGCTCGTCGACGTGAAGCGGCGCTTGCAGCAGCTGGCGCAGTCAGTCGCGCCACTGCTGCTGCGCGGCGAGCCCGGGATGCGCGCCGACCTCTTTGCCCGCTTTGCCTGCGGGCCCGGTGCTCCATTCGTGACGGGCGATACGCTGGGCTCCGAGCCGCCGGCCGACCTCCTCGCCCGCGCGTCGGGGGGGGTGCTGTTCCTCGCCGACCTCGGCAAGTTCGGCCGCAACGAGCGGCGCAACGCGATGTTCGCGCTCGATCGCGCGCCGGCGGCGAAGGTCCGGATCGTGTCGTACGCCTCCCTGGAACCGAAGGCGCTGGTCGCGCAGCACGAGTTCGAGCCCGAGCTCGCGAACCGCCTGTCCGAGCTCTCGCTGCGCCTGCCGCCGCTGCGCGAGTTCGCCGAGGACGTGCCGGATCTCGCGTCGCTGATGCTCGCGCAGCTCGTCGAGTCCCGTACCTGCCCGCCCCGCAAGTTCTCGACTTCCGCGTTGAACGCGCTGCGGCATCGGCCTTGGGCGGGCAACATCGCCGAGCTGGAATGGGCGGTGAAGAACATGGCCATGAGCGGGCTCGACGAGGAACTGCAGCTCGCGGACGTCGAGCGCGTGTTCGCCGGGGACGCAGCGCCCGCTCCGTCGGTCGACCTGCCGCTCGACGGACCCTATCGCGAGGCACGCGACGCGTTCGAGCGACTCTATTTCGAGCGCCTGCTGGAACAGGAGCACGGCTCCATGTCCCGGGTCGCGGATCGTTCCGGGCTGGAACGCACCCACCTGTACCGCAAGCTCAAGGCGCTCGGGGTGTCGCTTGGCCGGCGCGAGGATGGCTGAGCCCCGCGACGACCGCATCCCGGTGCATGCGGTCTGTGGTGCGGCAAGCCGCGCCATCGCCGAGCGGGTCGGGCTGGACCCGCGAAGCCTCGGACTCGTCCGGGTGCGGTCGCGCGAATTGCCGAACCTGCTGTCACTGCCTCCGGGCTGTCCCTGCTGTACCGGCCGGGTCGCGCTGGAAGTCTCGCTGGCGCGTCACGTTCGCGCGCACCGGCCCGAGCGCATCTACATCGAGATCCCGGATCCCTCGCACGCCACGGAACTTGCCGCGGTGCTCGGGCGAGAACCGCTGTCGCGATACCTGAAGGACGCGGGGCCGGTTTCGCTAGCCGCGCAATGCGGCAACGGCGAGTAACACCCACGCCACGATGAAGGCGAGGCCGCCGAGCGGGGTCACGGCGCCGAGCCAACGGGTGCCGGTAATTGCAAGCATGTACAGGCTGCCGGAAAAGAGCGCTATGCCGGCCAGCATCACCCACCCCGATGCGATGGCGAAGCTCGCGTCGGCCATGCGCGACACGATGCAGCCGACCAGCACGAGCCCGAGCGCGTGATAGAAGTGGTATTCGACCGCCGTGCGGTACACGGCGAGCAGTTCCGGCGCGAGCCGCGCCTTGAGGGCGTGCGCGCCGAACGCGCCTGCGCCGACCGCTCCTGCACAGAGCAGTGCGCCGAGCGCGATGAACAGTTTCGCGGGCGAGTTCACGCGTGCCCGCGCTCCGCCTACTTCTTGACGGCCTTCTTCTTCGGCGTGCGCTGCGGCCGCTTCTTGCCGTAGCTGCCCTTGTAGATCTTGCCCTTGCGCGTGCGCTTGTCGCCCTTGCCCATGATCTTCGTGTCCTTGAGTGAAACCGGCGCGATTATAGCGAGGCTGCGCGCGCGGCAGGACGCGGTTCGTAGCCGAGATTCGGCGCAAGCCAGCGCTCGGCGTCCTCCAGGCCCATGCCGGCGCGCACCGCGTAGTCCGCCACCTGGTCCGGGCCGATCTTGCCCACGGCGAAGTAGCTCGACTCCGGGTGGGACAGCATGAATCCGGAGACCGATGCCGCCGGCAGCATCGCGAGCGACTCCGTGAGGCGCATACCCGCGTTTGCACCAGCATCCAGCAAGGCGAAGAGCTCGCGCTTCGCAAGGTGGTCGGGACAAGCCGGGTAACCTGGCGCCGGACGGATGCCGCGATACTCCTCGGCGATCAGCCGGGTGTTGTCCAGCTTCTCGTCGGTCGCGTAGCCCCAGAACTCGCGCCGCACGCGCTCGTGGAGTCGCTCGGCGAAAGCCTCGGCGAGGCGGTCCGCCAGCGCCTTCAGCATGATCGCGCTGTAGTCGTCGTGCGCGGCCTCGAATGCCGCGACGCGCTCGTCGATGCCGCCGCCGGCCGTGACGGCGAAGGCGCCGATCCAGTCGAGGACTCCCGAATCCCGGGGCGCGACGAAGTCCGCCAGGCACAGGTTCGGCCGGCCGGTCGGCTTGTGGTTCTGCTGGCGCAGGTTGCGCCACGACATCAGCCGCTCGCGCCGCGCTTCGTCACGGTAGATCTCGATATCGTCGCCGACCGCTGCTGCGGGGAAGAGCCCGGCCACTCCGCTTGCAGTAATCCACTTATCGCGCACGATGCGATCGAGCATTGCCTGCGCCTCGGCAAAGAGCTTGCGCGCGGCCTCGCCCACGACCGCGTCCTCGAGGATCTTCGGATACGGCCCGGAGAGTTCCCAGGCCTGGAAGAACGGTGTCCAGTCGATGTACGGCACGAGTTCCGCGAGCGGATAGTCCGGCAGCACCGTCAATCCGGGCTTCGCCGGACGCGGGGGTACATAGGCGCTCCAGTCGGTCTTCAGGCCTAGCGCTCGCGCCGCGGCGATCGGGTGCAGCGGGCCGGGCCCCTTCTTGTCGCGATGTTGCGCGCGGATCTTCTCGTAGTCGGCATGCAGTTCGGCGAGGAAAGCCGGGCCCTGCTCGGCCGATAGCAGGCTCTGCGTCACCGTCACGCTGCGCGATGCGTCCGGAACGTAGACGACCGGGCCGGAGTAGTTAGGCGCGATTTTCACGGCCGTATGCGCGCGTGACGTCGTTGCCCCGCCAATCAGCAGCGGCACGCGGAAGCCCTGGCGCTCCATCTCGCGCGCGACATGGCACATCTCTTCCAGGGAAGGCGTGATCAGGCCCGATAGCCCGATCGCGTCCGCGTTCTCGGCCTTCGCGGTGTCGAGGATCTGCTGGCAGGGAACCATCACGCCGAGGTTCACGACCTCGTAGTTGTTGCACTGGAGCACCACCGCGACGATGTTCTTGCCGATGTCGTGCACGTCGCCCTTCACCGTGGCGATCACCACGCGTCCCTTGGCGCGGCCGGCCTGCCCGGACCGGGCCTTTTCTTCCTCGATGAACGGGATCAGGTGCGCGACCGCCTGCTTCATCACGCGCGCCGACTTCACGACCTGCGGCAGGAACATCTTGCCCGCGCCGAACAGGTCGCCGACGACGTTCATTCCGGCCATCAGCGGCCCTTCGATCACCTCGATCGGGCGCGCGGCCTTGAGGCGAGCTTCCTCGGTGTCCTCGAGGATGTGCGAGGTGATGCCGTTCACGAGCGCGTGCGCGAGTCGCTCATCGACCGTGCCGCGGCGCCAAGCGTCGTCTTCCCTGGCCTGCTTGCCGCCCGCCTTCACCGTGTTCGCGAACTCGACCAGGCGCTCGGTGGCGTCGGCGCGACGGTTGAAGAGCACGTCCTCGATGCGTTCCAGCAGCCCCGGCTCGATCTGCTCGTAGACGCCGAGTTGGCCGGCATTGACGATGCCCATGGACATGCCCGCCCGCACCGCGTGGTACAGGAACGCGGTATGCATCGCCTCGCGCACCGGGTCGTTGCCGCGGAACGAGAACGACAGGTTCGACACCCCGCCCGAGATCTTGGCCCACGGCAGGTTGGCCCTCGCCCACCGCGTCGCCTCGAGGTAGTCGATCGCATAGGTCGCGTGCTCCTCGAGGCCGGTGGCGACGGCGAACACGTTGGGATCGAAAATGATGTCTTGCGGCGGCAGGCCGACGTCCTCCGTCAGCAGGCGATAGGCACGGCCGAGGATTTCCTTGCGCCGCTCCAGCGTATCGGCCTGCCCCTTCTCGTCGAAGGCCATCACCACGACGGCCGCGCCATAGCGGCGGCACAGGCGTGCCTGGCGCAGGAACTCGGCTTCGCCCTCCTTCATGCTGATCGAGTTGACGATGCTCTTGCCCTGCACGCACTTCAGGCCGGCCTCGATCACGCTCCACTTGGAGCTGTCGAGCATGATGGGCACGCGCGCGATGTCCGGCTCGCCGGCGAGCAGGTTGAGGAACGTGACCATGGCGCGCTCGGAATCGAGCATCGCCTCGTCCATGTTGATGTCGATGACCTGCGCGCCGTTCTCCACCTGCTGGCGTGCCACGGCGAGCGCGTCGGCGTAGTTGCCGGCGAGGATCAGTCGCGCGAAGGCCTTCGAACCGGTGACGTTGGTGCGTTCGCCGACGTTCACGAACAGCGAGTCGTCGCCGACGTTCAGCGGCTCGAGGCCCGCAAGGCGGAGCTTCGGCTCGCGTTCCGGGATCGAGCGCGGCGGCAGGCCCGCGACCGCATGTGCGATGGCGCGGATGTGTTCAGGAGTGGTGCCGCAGCAGCCGCCGGCGATGTTCAGCCAGCCGCTTCTTGCCCATTCGCCCATCTGTGCCGCCATCGACTCGGGCGAATCGTCGTATTCGCCGAAGGCGTTGGGCAGCCCTGCGTTCGGGTGGCACGAAGTCCACGTATCGCAGACCGCGGACAGTTCCTCGACGTAGGCGCGCAGCTCCTTCGCGCCGAGCGCACAGTTGAGGCCGATCGCCAGAGGCCTTGCGTGCGCGACCGAATTGACGAAGGCCTCGGTGGTCTGACCCGATAGCGTGCGCCCCGACGCGTCGGTGATCGTTCCCGAGACGATCACCGGCCGGCGTTCGCCGCGCGCATCGAATTCGGACTCGATCGCGAACAGCGCCGCCTTGCAGTTCAGCGTGTCGAACACCGTTTCGACGAGCACGAGGTCCGCACCGCCATCCAGCAGCCCGCGCAACGCGTCGGTGTATGCCCGCACCAGTTCGTCGAAGCTGACGTTGCGGAATCCCGGATCATTCACGTCCGGGGAGATCGACGCGGTCTTAGACGTCGGGCCCAGCACGCCCGCGACGAAGCACGTGCGTCCCGGGTGGCGCGCCTCGTGCTCGGCGACCGCCGAGCGAGCCAGCCTGGCTGCTTCGACGTTCAATTCGTAGGCGAGCGCCTCCATGCCATAGTCCGCAAGCGAGACGGACGTGGAGTTGAAGGTGTTCGTCTCGATGATGTCTGCGCCCGCCTCGAGATACTCGCAGTGGAGGCGGTGGATCAGGGCGGGCTGCGTCAGCGCGAGCAAGTCGTTGTTGCCGCGCAAGTCCGTCTTCCATTCTCGGAAGCGCTCGCCGCGGAACTGCTCCTCCGACAGGCGCTCGCGCTGGATCATCGTGCCCATGGCACCGTCGAGCACGAGGATTCTCTCGGCGAGGAGCGTTTCCAGCTTGGCGGCGTGCGAAGGCGTATTCATTTCCAATCCGGCAATCAACAAACAAAAAAGCCCGTTCAGCTTTCGCCAGAAACGGGCCCGCAGCGCGTCTCTTTAGCGGCACTTGTTTTTGCGCTGCCGCATGGGCGGCAGGCTGGGCGCCCGCAAGCCGAACACAAATCGGCGCCGACTCGTATTCTGGATGAAAAACGCTGATACGTCAAATGCTTGCGATATACTGGCGACGCGAGAGACGCCATGAATCACTTCGAACCCAAGCAGGCTGCCGAGTTCCTTCGCGCCAATCCGGAGGCGCTCTTCATCGATTGCCGCAGCGAGATGGAGTACCTCTTCGTCGGCCATCCCGTGGGCGCGATCCACGTGGCGTGGAACGACGGCCCCGACTGGGACATCAACCCGCACTTCGTTGGCCAGGTGAAGAAGCTTGCGGGCACGAACCACGCGAAGCGTCCGATCGTCCTCATCTGTCGCAGCGGCAATCGCTCGGCCGAGGCCGGCGAGGCCCTCGAGCGTGCCGGTTTCACCGCGGTCTGCAACGTCACGCACGGCTTCGAGGGCGAACTGAACGACCGGCACCAGCGCAACTCGATCGCCGGCTGGAGATTCGACGGCTTGCCTTGGGAGCAATGCTGATGTCCGAGGAAGGCTTCGAGTCGATCGTCGCGACATTCCCCTGCCAGGTCCATTGGGGCAACTGCGATCCGGCTGGCATCATCTTCTACCCCACCTACTACCACTGGTTCGACGCCGCGAGCTGGGCGTTCTTCGATGCGGTGGGATACAGCGCGAAGCGCATGCGGGCGGAGCATCGCGCGATGCCGCTCGTCGCGACCGAATGCCAGTTCAAGCATCCCGCCGAGCAGGCCGACCGGTGCGAGGTGCGCTCGCGCATTGCACGCTGGGGCGGCAAGTCCTTCGTCGTCGCGCACGACGTGGTGCGCGCCGATGGAACGCTGCTTGCATCTGGATCCGAGACCCGCGTGTGGGGCAGGTACGAGAGCGGCCCCGGTTCGCCGCTGCGCGGCCAGCCAATCGGCGAAGAACTGAAGAGCCTCTTCCGCGCGCGTCGCTAGGCGACGTAGAGTTCGCGGATCGCGCTCTTTTCGAGCGTCTGCAGGCGCCGCAGCAGGGCACTTCGTCGATCCGCCGGAAGCCGGTCGCCGACGCAGTCCGCGAACTTGGCCTGCAATTCTTCTTCGCCGACCGGATTGCGCGCATGCCCGCGCGCATGTCGCACCTCGGCACCTTCTAGCACCCGGCCATCGCGCAGTCGAACGCGCACCCGGTCGCTGGGCGCGAAGAGCGGTTCCTCGGGATCCGACTCATCCGAGGTCGTGACGCGAACCCTTGGCAGCAGGGCTTGCACCCGTTCCGAGCGGACGAAATCGTCGCGCAATTCGGCGAGGCCCAGGCGACCGGCAACCACGCAGGACGCCATGGCGAACTCGGCACTGAACTTGGCGTCGAGCGCGTTGCGGGGCCTCGAATGCCGCAGCATGTTCGCTTGCAGGCGGCCGATGCGCACCTCGATTTCCTCGATCGATGCCGCATCGAAGGGGGTGTCTTTGCGAAGCGCAAGCAGCGAGTCGGCGGCGCGATGCAGTGCGTAGCAGACCGGATAGCGCTTTACGTTCAATCCCGCACGGGTGATCTTCCAGTCGACGCCGGCGGAGATCGCGCCGTCGAGCCGCACGCGCCCCGCGGGCGACACGGCGCGCAGAAAGCCGTTGCGATGCTCCAGCGCATCCGGCGCGGCGGTCAGCCCCGCGGCCGCAAGGCGAGTGGCCAGTATGCCGTTCTGCGCCGCGCGCCCAGCCTGGAAGGGCTTGGTCATCGAGCCGAAGTTCGAGATCACGCCCGAAGCCATGGAGGCGGCGATGCCCAGCGCGCTCGCCGTGCACGCGGCATCGAGCCGCGACAGACTCGCAGCGGCGGCGGCGGCGGCGATCGTTCCGTACACCGCGGTCGGATGCCAGCCCTTGCCGTGCAGCTTGTCTTCCTCGCGCGAGACCAGTTCGCCCCAGACTTCATACCCTGCCACGTAGGCAGCGATCGCTTCCGCCCCTCCGGCATCGATCCGCTCGCCTTCGGCGAGGATCGTTGGCACGAGTATCACGCTCGGATGCCCGTCGAGCCCGGTGTCGTCGTAATCGAGGGCGTGCGCCGCGGTGGCATTGACGAGCGCCGCGTCGGCGGCGCCTGCAAATCGATTGCCGAACAGCACCCTCGCCTCGCCCTGTTCGCGCGGTCGCACGAAGTCGCGGATGAGATTGGTCGCGGGCTCGTCGACGCCCGCGAGCAGCACGCCGACGCAGTCGATCGCTCCGTGCTTGACGACCTCCGAGGCTCCCGGCGGCAGGCCGTGGGAGCCGAGGGATGCGACGAATTCGCCCAGCGCGCGCGTCAGCCCTGCCATCGCGCTCAGTAGGACCGCGGCATGCCGAGCACGTGCTCGCCGATGTAGGCGAGGACGAGGTTGGTCGAGATCGGTGCGATCTGCGAGATGCGTGCTTCCCGCCAGCGACGCTCGACGTGGTACTCGCGGGCATAGCCGAAGCCGCCATGCGTCTGCATGCACGCCTCGGCCGCCTGCCACGAGGCTTCCGACGCCAGCAGCTTCGCGACGTTCGCGTCCTCGCCGCAGGGCAGGCCGGCCTGGAACAGCGCGGCTGCCTTGCGCAGCATCATGTCCGCCGCCTGCGTCGCGGCATATGCGCGCGCGATCGGGAACTGGATGCCCTGGTTCTGGCCGATCGGCCGGTTGAAGACGACGCGCTCGTTCGCGTACTTCGATGCCGTGCGGATGAACCAGCGCGCGTCCCCGATCGACTCGTGCGAGACGAGGATACGCTCCGCGTTCATGCCGTCTAGGATGCAGCGAAAGCCCTTGTCGACCGTGCCGATCACGTTCGCGGCGGGTACTCGCAGTCCGTCGAAGAAGATCTCGGTGGTGTTGTGGTTGATCATCGCGGCCAGCGGCCGGATCTCCAGCCCCTTGCCGACGGATTCGCGAAGGTCGACCAGGAATACCGTTAGGCCGTCGGTCTTCTTCGCGACCTGGTCGAGCGGCGTGGTTCGCGCCAGCAGCAGCATGAGGTCGGAGTGGAAGGCACGGGAGGTCCACACTTTCTGGCCGGTGACCACGTAGTGATCGCCATCGCGCACCGCGCGCGTCTTCAGGCTTGTCGTGTCGGTGCCGGTCGTCGGTTCGGTGACGCCGAACGCCTGCAGCCGCAACTCGCCGCTCGCGATCTTCGGCAGGTAGGCTGCCTTCTGTGCCGGGCTGCCGTGGCGAAGCACGCTCCCCATCGTGTACATCTGCGCGTGCGCTGCGGCGGCATAGCAGCCTGCGGAATGGCATTCCTCGAGCACCACGCCGGCCGCGCGCAGCGGCAGCCCCGCGCCACCGTACTCCTCGGGAATCAGCGCGCCGAGGTAGCCCGCCTCCGTCAGCGCCTTCACGAACTCCGTGGGGTAGCCCTCGTTCTCGTCGAGATTGCGCCAGTAGTCGTTCGGGAAGTCGGCGCAGATGCGGCGCACGCTCTCCCGGATTTCCGGCCAGTCTTCGCCGAGGGGAACGTGCACGTCCTCCGGTCGATTCGTCTCGCTCATCTTCGGATCCTCAGCGCCCGCGAAACGCGGGCTTGCGCTTCTCGTTGAAGGCACGCACGCCCTCGTGCCGGTCCTCGGTGCCCACCAGGCGGTTGTAGGCCTCGATCTCGAAGCGACCGCCGGTCAGCAGGTCCATCTGCAGGCCGTAGTGGATGGACTTCTTCGCCTGTCGCACCGAAAGCGGCGCGTTCTCCGCGATCGCCTGCGCAGTCTCGAGCGCTTCCGCCACGACCTTGTCGGGTGCGCACACCCGGTTGACCAGGCCCCACGCGAGTCCGTCCTCGGCCGAGAAGGGTCGTGCAGTGAGGATGAGCTCCTTCGCGCGGCGCTCGCCGACCGCCCGTGGCAGGTTCTGCGTGCCTCCTCCGCCTGGCATGATGCCCAGCCGGACCTCGGAGAGCGCGAAGCGCGCGGCGCTCGAGGCGTAGATGAAGTCGCAGGCGAGCGCGGTTTCCAGCCCACCGCCGAAGGCGTGCCCGTTGACGGCGGCGATCACCGGCACGATGCATTCGAGCAGCGCGGTGAAGGAACGCTCGAAGATCTCGTGCTGGGCCTGCCACTGCGCATCGGTCATGCCGTTGCGCTCCTTCAGGTCGCCGCCCGCGCAGAACGCGCGGTCCCCGGCGCCGGTCAGCACCACGCAGCGGATGTCGCCCGGCTCGGCGGTGAGGCGAGTCCAGAGGTCGAGCGTGTCGCGCCCCGACTGGGTGTTGATCGCGTTCAGCACCTCCGGGCGGTTCAAGGTCACGAGCAGGACGTGCTCGCCGCGCATCTCCGTCTTCAGCGTTTCGTACGAAGGCAGATTCATCGATGTTCCCTGTTCAGGCGTCGCCATTCTTCCGTGTATTCCCCCAGCGCGGGCGAGGCGCTCCCCGCGCCGGGGCGCCGCCCGTCGAAGGACAGCGGCAGCCCGACCAGCGGCACGCTCGATCCGGCGACTTCCTGCAGCAGTCCGAGCGCGCGCATCTGCTCGTGCTCCAGCATCTGCTTCACGTTCTGCACTGGTGCGCACGGCACGCCGGCGCGATCGAGGATCGCCGTCCATTCGGCGTTCGAGCGGCGCGCCATTTCGCCTTCGATCAGGGCATACAGCGCGGACGCGTTCGCGACGCGATCCGGGTTCGACCGAAAGCGCGGATCGCGAGGCCACTCCTCGTGGCCGAGGACGGCGCTGAACTTCGCGAACAGCGTGTCGTTGCCGGCGGCGACGACGAGATCGCCATCGGTCGTTCGATAGGCGCGATACGGGACGATGCCGGTCTGCCCCGAGCCGTAGCGCACCGGGATTTCGCCCGAGGCGAGGTGCTGCGCCGCGTACATCGTCATCCACATCGCGGAGGTCTCGAACAGGGACACGTCGACGACGCCGCCCCGCCCTGTTTCCTTGCGGCGGTACAACGCCGACACCACGCCGATGACGGCCCACATCGCCGTGCCCATGTCCATGATCGACGGCCCTACGCGCACCGGCGGGCGGCCTTCCTCGCCGACGACGCTCATGATGCCGCCGAAGGCCTGCATCAGCGGGTCGTAGCCGGGGCGGCGCGAGAGAGGCCCGCTCGCGCCGAACGCGCCCACGTTGCAATAGACCAACGATGGCTTCAGCGCCGTCATCGCATTCGCGCCAAGGCCTATTTCCTCCGCCTGCCCCGGCCGCAGGTTCTGGATGACGACGTCCGCCTTGTCGCGCACGAACGCGAGCAGCGTCGCGCGATCGGCGGGATCGCGCAGATCGCATACGACGGAGCGCTTGTTGCGGTTCAGCGACTGGAACGTCGCCGACGCGCCGTCGAGGAACGGCGGGCCCCACTTGCGCGCATCGTCGCCTGCAGCCTTCTCGATCTTCACGACCTCTGCGCCGAGGTCGCCGAGCACCTGCCCTGCGTAGGGTGCGGCGACGCTGTGGCCGAGTTCGACGACGACGATGCCGTCGAGCGGGCGCGTGCTCATTCCGGCTTGATGCCCGCGGCAGCGACGATGCGACGATAGGCCTCGATGTCGTCGCGCAGCATCTTCGCGAACTCGTCCGCGCCGGACCCGAGCACGGGCATGCCAGCCGTCTCCAGCTTCGCGCGCACGTCGGATGCCTGAACCGCCTTCACGAGTTCGGCGTTGAGGCGCTTCAGCACCGGCTCCGGCAGGCCGGCCGGCCCGAAGAAGGCGAGCCAGCTGACCGGCATCACGTAGCCCGGCACCGATTCGCCGATCGTGGGTACGTCGGGAAGGCTGGGCTGGCGCTTTGCCTCGACCAGGCCCAGCACCCGGATCTTGCCGCCTCGGGCATGCGGGAGCGCCGTGGATAGCGTCGTGAACACGGACGACACCTGGTTGCCGATCAGGTCCTGTACTGCGGGCGCAGCGCCCTTGTAGGGCACATGCACGATGTCCGCGCCCGCCACCTGCTTGAGCAACTCGCCCGCGAGATGGTGCGGCGAGCCGGTGCCGGAACTGCCGAAGGACAGCTTGCCGGGATTCGCCTTCGAGTACTCGACGAACTCCTTCGCATTGCGCGCGGTGACCGCAGCCGAGACGGCGAGCACGATGGGCACTTCGGCCGCCGCGCTGATCGGCGTGAAGTCCTTGATCGGGTCGTAGGGCACCGACTTCGACAGGAAGAGCGTGAGGCCATGCGTCGCCCCGGTGCCGATGAGCAGCGTGTGGCCGTCGGGCGCCGAGCGCGCGACGAGGTCGGATCCGATCGTGCCGTTCCCGCCCGCGCGATTGTCGACCACCACCGGCTGGCCGATTGCGTCGGCGAGCTTTGGCTGGATCGAACGCACGAGCAGGTCGGTGGAGCCGCCGGGCGGATACGGCACGATGATGCGGACCGGGCGCGACGGCCACGCCTGCGAGAACGCCTGCGACGAGGTCGCGAGCAAGAGTGCGGCAAGCGCCGCGCGCAGCATGTTCATGGAATCCTCCCTTGTGCATCCGCCTTGCCGCGGGTGCGCATACCCCTTAGATTGCAGCGATTAGAGCGGAGCCCTCTCCGCAGTGTCAATCGCGCGTTCAAAGGAATTCGTCCCATGACAACAATGGCGGCCCCGCGGTTCGCGGGGCGCACGGCACTCGTCACCGGCTCCGGCCGCAACATCGGGCGCGCGATCGCGTTGGCGCTCGCGGCTGGCGGCGCGAACGTGGTGGTGAACGGCCATCGCGACAAGGGGGCCGTCGATGGCGTGGTGGCGGAAGTTGTCGCGGGTGGCGGGCAGGCCGCGGGAATCATGGCGGACGTCTCCTCGCACGACGAGGTCGCCGCGATGGTGCGCGAGTCGGTCGATCGTTTCGGCTCCCTCGACATCGTGGTGTCGAACGTCGGCATCCGCAAGATGCAGCCCTTCCTCGACATCGGCATCGAGGACTGGAACGAGGTGCTTGCATCGAATCTCAATCCCGCGTTCTACCTTGCGCGCAACGCCATCCCGCACATGCGCGAGCGCAAGTGGGGCCGCATCGTCCTGATCTCGGGCTTCGACGGCTTCTGGGGCCACGTCACCCAGCGCGCGCACAACGTCACCAGCAAGGCCGGGTTGCACGGCCTTGCCAAGGCGCTGGCGCGCGAGTTCGGGCCCGATGGCATCACGGCCAACACCGTGGCACCCGGTGCGATCGACACCGTGCGGGACTGGTCACAATACAAGCACCAGCCGCGCGAGAAGATCGAGGCCGAAATCCCGCTCGGCCGCTTCGGTCGCGTGGAGGAGGTCGCGGAGGCCTGCGCGTTCCTGGCGTCCGAGGGCGGCGGTTTCGTCTCGGGGCAGGCGATCCACGTCAACGGCGGGCACTACATGTACTAGCGTACTAGCGCCCGCCGGCGCGCTCAGAAGTCGAAGAAGACGGTTTCCTTCTCGCCCTGCAGGATCACGTTCCACTCCAGAACGCCGGGCTTCCCGGAGGCGGGCTTCGCCACCAGGGTGTCGCGCCGATCCGCCGGCACGAGCGCCAGGACCGGATCCGTCGCGTTCGCAGGATCGCCGGGGAAGTAGATCCGCGAGGACAACTGCTTCAGCTGCCCGCGCATGAAGATCGTCACCGAGATGTGCGGCGCCTGCGTCGAAGATCCCGGCCCGGGCACGCTGCCGGGCTTGATGGTGTGGAAGCGGAAGACGCCGTCGTCGTCCGTGGCGACGCGGCCGAAGCCGCGAAAGCCTTCCTCGATCGGCTTCGACTGCCGGTCCTCGGGGTGCGCGTAGCGACCGTTCGAGTCGGCCTGCCAGAGTTCCACCAGCGCGTCGTTCACCGGCTTGCCGTCGCCGTCGAGCACGCGGCCCTCGATCGTCCAGCGCTCGCCGGCCGCGGACGGCCCGGCGATGCGGTCCGTGATCAGCCAGGTCAGCCCGATGTGGAGGTAGGGCCCGACCGTCTGCGAGGTCGTCATCTGCAGGCTCATGTCACTTCTCCATGGGCGTGGCGTCGCGCCCGCGCAGCACGATGTCCCAGCGGTACGCGAGCGCGAATTCCGGGATGGTGTTCTCCCAGTCGAGCGTCGCGACCAGTCGCTTCCTCGCGTTCTCGTCGGGCACGCAGTTGTACATCGGGTCGAAGGGCAGCAGCGGATCGCCCGGGAAGTACATCTGCGTCACCAGTCGCTGCATGAATGCCTGCCCGAAGAGCGAGAAATGGATGTGCGCCGGCCGCCAGGCGTTGTAGTGGTTTCGCCACGGGTATTCGCCGGGTCGGATGGTGACGAAGCGGTAGCTGCCGTCGGGTCCCGTGAGCGCGCGGCCGCAGCCGGTGAAGTTCGGATCGGTCGGTGCGTCGTGCTGGTCCACGCGATGCGGGTAGCGTCCCGCCGAGTTTGCCTGCCACACCTCGACCAGCGTATGCGGCACGGGCCGGCCATTCTCGTCGAGCACGCGGCCGGTGACGATGATGCGCTCGCCGATGGGTTCGCCGGCATGCTGCTTGGTGAGGTCGTAGTCGGTCGGCTTGATGTCGTCGTGGCCGAAGACCGGCCCGGTGACCTCGGTCAGCGACTGCGGCAGCATGACGAGCGGTTTCGTCGGGGCGCGCTTCACGGTCGACGCGTATTGCGGGAACAGGTGTTCCGGCTGCGTGTTCCAGAAGGGCCGCCGGTACTGTGCGACGTCCATTGGGTTGCTCCTCCTTCTTCCTATT
>CAZTXP010000076.1:0-39471 GCA_964617355.1 uncultured Enterobacteriaceae bacterium | reverse complement strand
CGCCGACCACAAGCGCATCGGCTCGATGATCCTGATCGAGGACATCTCGAGCGAGAAGCGCCTCAAGTCGACCATGTCGCGCTACATGGACCCGGGCATCGCGGATCGCCTCGTCGCGGGCGGCGCGGAGATGCTGGGCGGGCAGGCGGTCGAGGCCACCGTGCTGTTCTCGGACATCCGCAGCTTCACCACGCACTCCGAGCAGCTCGGCCCGCAGGGCATGGTGGCGATGCTGAACGAATACTTCACGCTGATGGTCGACTGCATCCAGCGCGAGGGCGGCATGCTCGACAAATTCATCGGCGACGCCATCATGGCCGGGTTCGGCGTGCCGGTGCCGCGCGAGGACGACGTCGACCGCGCGGTACGGGCATCGATTTCCATGATCGTCGAGCTGCGGCGCTGGAACGTGCAGCGCGCGAGCGAGGGCCGGCCGCCGATCGACATCGGCATCGGCCTGAACACCGACAACGTGGTCTCGGGCAACATCGGCTCGAAGAAGCGCATGGACTACACCATGATCGGCGACGGCGTGAACCTCGCCTCGCGCCTCGAATCGGCGTGCAAGCAGTACGGCGCGCACGTGCTGGTCAGCGAGTTCACGTGGCGCAAGCTGCGCGGCACCTATCGCGCGCGCGAGATCGACCTCGTGGTGGTGAAGGGCAAGACGCAGCCGGTGGCGGTGTACGAGATCCTCGACTACCACACCGAGGAGAGCTACCCGAGCCTGTCGGACGCGCTCGGCCACTTCCGCGACGGCCTCGCCAAGTACCGCGGCCGCGACTTCGCCGGCGCGAAGGCGCTGTTCGAGAAGGTGCTGGCGATCAACCCGGCCGACAAGGCCGCGAAGCTCTACGTCGAGCGCTGCGACCACCTCGCCCAGGAACCCCCGCCCGCCGACTGGTCGGGCGTGTGGGTGATGGAGAGCAAGTAGCGAAATCGGCAATCGGGGCCCGAAGGCCGGCTTCCTTCCCCGAACTCGTGCCCTCGCCCCCGGCTGCCGGATGCTCCAGATCCAGGCACGGCAGCAGGTTCGGGGCAAGTCGCCGCATCAAGTCCGTCGTGCTCGGCGAATAGGGATTTTTACCTATACGGATGATTTGATCTTCTGATTTCCCGGCTACCGGGCATCTCCTACCCTGCGACTCGTTCCTTCAAGAACGGAGTCGCGAGTGAAAGCACATCCCGATTTGTCCCGCCGTGCCTTCCTCGGCCGCCTGCCGGTCGTGACGGCCGGCCTCGCCATACCCGCCACGGCATCCGCCGCACCCGACGCCTCCGGCAAGCAGCACTGGGCCATGCTGGTCGATACGCGCCTGTGCATCGCCTGCCAGGCCTGCACGATTGGCTGCGCGGTCGAGAACGCCTTGCCCGAAGGCGAATTCCGCACCGTCGTCGCCACCTACGCGGTGCATACGCCGGAAGGCCAGACCGGCCTGTCCGTGCTGCCGCGCCTGTGCAATCACTGCGAGGAACCACCCTGCATTCCGGTCTGCCCCGTTGGCGCGACCTTCAAGCGCGCCGACGGCGTGGTGCTGGTCGACGGCGATCGCTGTGTCGGCTGTGCCTACTGCGTGCAGGCCTGTCCCTACGAGGCGCGCTTCATCAACCACCAGTCCGGCAAGGCCGACAAGTGCACCTTCTGCAGCCACCGCATCGAGGCGGGCCTGCTGCCGGCCTGCGTCGAAACCTGCGTCGGCGGCGCGCGCATCTTCGGCGACCTCAACGATGCGGACAGCGAGATCAGCAAGCGCCTCAAGGCCGCCGAAGGCAAGACGCGCGTGCTGAAGCCGGAGGCCGGCACGCAGCCGCGCGTCTTCTACATCGGCCTGGAAGACCAGTTGGCCGGTCGCGTCAATGGTTCGTCCGCCGCCGAGATGACGTGGCGGCCCGCGCACACGGGAGCCTGAACATGAACACCACCGTCGAAGTTCTCGGGTTCGCGCGCGAACCCGCCTGGCTGCCCTGGGTGGTCCAGTATTTCTTCCTCATCGGCATCTCCACGATGGCCTTCTTCCTTTCGCTGCCGGGAGTGCTGTGGCAACGCACGGGCTGGGAAGGCCTCTCGCGCCGCGCCCTGCTGGCGGCGCTGGTCTGCGGCCTGGCCGCGCCCGTCGCGCTGCTGGCCGACCTGCACCAGCCGGGCCGCTTCCTCAACTTCTATCTCCACACCAACTTCGGTTCGTGGATGGGCTGGGGGTCCTACTTCATACCGCTCTACGTCGGGGGCCTGCTGGCCTATGCATGGAGCGTGACGCGGGCGAATCGCGCGGGGCTGGCGCTCGCCGCATCGGTCGCCGGGATCGGCGCAGTGCTGGTGCTGGTCTACACCGGCATGGAAACGATGATCGTCGCGGCGCGGCCGCTCTGGCATTCCTTCCTGGTCCCGGTGTTCTTCGCCGCGACTGCACTGGCGGGCGCCTTCGGCATGACGGCCCTGTTCGAAGCGCTCGCCGGCCGGCGCACGTCCGCGACCCTGAACAGCGGGCTACGGCTCAGCCAGTGGGCCGTCCTGGCGGTGCTGGCGGCATGGCTGGCAATGGCGACGAGTGGCGTCGCGCCGTATCGCGAGGCGCTGGCGACGATCCGTGGCGGTTGGACGGCGGCCTGGACCTGGTTCATCGCCAGCACCGGCCTTGCGCTCTGGCTGGCGCGCGGTCACTCGCTGCTGCTGCCGGCACTCTTCGCGCTGCACGGCGCATGGCTGGCGCGCTGGCTCGTCTTCATGGGCGGGCAGAGCGTGCCGAAACTCGGCTCCACCTACGCAACGCAGACCCTCAGCCTGACGCCGGACAACCTGCTCGGGATTGCCGGCACGGCCGGACTGTGCCTGTTCATCTACATCGTCCTCACCAGCCTTGCACGCTGGGATGAATCCCTTGGGGTGAAGCCATGAAGATCAGCAAACGTCGTCAGTTCCTCGCCGCCGGCGGCCTGGCCGCCGCCGCGGTCGGTTATTCCGAAACCCTCGGCCGCATCGCCGGCAAGCTGCTCGGCCACGATGCGCCCCGGCACAAGACGGCCGGCGATGCGCCGACGCCCGAATATCGCGTCGATGCGCAGGGCAACCTCGAACTCAATCCCAAACAGCAGGTGAGCTACACCACCTGCCTTGGCTGCACGACGTTGTGCGGCGTGCGCGTGCGCATCGACAAGGAAAGCGGCAAGGTGCTGCGCGTGGCGGGAAACCCGTACAGCCCGTTGTCGACCGATCCGCACCTGCCGATGAAGGCGAGCGTGAAGGACAGCTTCATCGCCGTCTCGGCGCTCAAGGACAAGGGCCTCGGCGGCCGTTCGACGGCCTGCGGGCGCGGCAACGCGGTCGCCCAGCAGGTCGATTCGCCGTATCGCGTGCTGACGCCGCTCAAGCGCGTCGGTCCGCGCAACGGCGGCAACTGGGAACCGATCTCCTTCGAGCAACTGGTCAAGGAGGTGGTGGAAGGCGGCAACCTGTTCGGCGAGGGCGAGGTCCAGGGCTTGCGCGCGCTGCGCGACCTCGCGACCCCGATCGATCCACGCAAGCCGGAGCTGGGTCCGCGCGTCAACCAGGTCGCGCTGCTCTCCAGCGTGAACGACGGGCGCGAGAACTTCATGCGCCGCTTCATGAACAAGTCCTACGGCACGCTCAACGTCTTCGGCCACGGCTCCTACTGCGGCGGTTCGTTCCGTTCCGGCACCGGCGCATTGTTCGGCGACATGAAGCAGATGCCGCACGCCAAGCCCGACTACGCCAACTGCGAGTTCATCCTGTTCGTCGGCACTTCGCCGGGGCAGGCGGGCAACCCGTTCAAGCGGCAGGGCGCGCTGGTCGCCAAGGCGCGCACGCAGGGCAAGTTGAACTATGTCGTGGTCGACCCGGTGCTGACGCATTCCGACAACCGTGCGACGGGCAACCGCGGCCGCTGGCTGCCGATCCGCCCGGGCACCGATGGCGCGATGGCGATGGCCATCATCCGCTGGCTGTTCGAGAACGAGAAGATCGACAGCCATTTCCTGGGCTTCGCGAATGCCGCGCTGGCCCGGCAGAACGGCGAGCCGTCGTTCTCCAACGCGACGCACCTGGTCGTGGTCGAGCCGAAGCATCCGCGCGAAGGCCGCATGCTGCGCGCCTCCGATCTCGGCCTCAAGCTGCCGGAAGACCAGCGCTACAAGGACGGGGATTCCTTCATCTGCCTCGACGCCGACGGGAAGGCCGTGCAACACGACCAGGCGAAAGCCGCGGCGCAACTGTTCGTCGACACGAAGCTGAACGTCGGCGACCAGCAGGTGCAGGTCAAGTCGGCGCTGCAACTGTTGCGCGAGGAAGCGCTGCGCCTCGACTATCCGGCCTATGCCGAAGCCTGCGGCATCCCGGCCGAATCGCTGCTCGCCCTGGCGGAAAAGATGGCGACGCACGGCAAGAAGGCGGCCGTGATCGCGCACGGCGGCATGATGAACGGCAGCGGCTTCTACAACACCTACGCGCTGATGAGCATCAACGCGCTGCTGGGCAACGTGAACTGGAAGGGCGGCCTGGTCGCCAACGGCGGCGGCTTCAAGGACGACGGCGAGGGGCCGCGCTATGTCCTCGACAAGTTCCCGGGCATGGCGAAGCCGAGCGGCACGCCGATGGGCCGCAACGTGCCCTACGAGCGGACCGCCGAATTCGCGGCGCGCAAGGCGGAGGGAAAGCCCTATCCGGCGACGGCGCCGTGGTTCCCCAACGCGCCGGGCCTGACCACCGAACTGCTGCCGGGCGGCCTGGGCGGCTATCCGTATGCGCTGAAGGCACTGATCCTCTGGGCCGCCAACCCGATCTACGGCATCGCCGGGCTGCACGGCCGCATCGGCAAGGATCTCGCCGATCCGAAGAAACTGCCGCTGTTCATCTCGGTCGACGCCTTCATCAACGAGAGCAATGCCTACGCCGACTACATCGTGCCGGATTCGCTGATGTACGAAAGCTGGGGCTGGGTGGCGCCGTGGAACGGCGTGCCGACCAAGGCAATGGGCGCGCGCTGGCCGGTGATCGAACCGAAGGCGACGAAGATCGCCGACGGCCAGCCGGTCGGCATGGAAACCTTCTTCATCGCCGTGGCCAAGGCGATGGGGCTGCCCGGCTTCGGCGCCAACGCGATCACGGACACCGAAGGGAAGGCCTTCGCGCTGGACACGCCGGCCGACTGGTACCTGCGCGGCGGGGCGAACATCGCCTGGCTGGGCAAGGAACCCGTCGCGGACGCGACCGAGGAAGACATCCGGCTGTCCGGCGTGGCGCGCATCCTGCCGCTGCTGGAAAGGACCCTGAAGCCGGAGGAGGTCGCGAAGGTGGCGTTCCTGCTGACGCGCGGCGGCCGCTACCAGCCGGGCAAGGATGCCTACGACGAAGAACGCGAAGACTGGATGCGCAACCCGATGAAGCCGATGTGCCATCTCTGGAACGAGAACCTCGGCGGTTCGAAGAACAGCCTGTCGGGCAAGCGCAACCCCGGCTGCGGCACCTGGAGCGAGCCTGCCTTCGTCGACGGCACGCCGGTGCGCAAGGTCTATCCGGCAAAGGAATGGCCGCTGCTGCTGACCAGCTACAAGTCGGCGCTGCAGAACCCCTACTCGATCGGCGCGACCCGCCTGCTGGCCGTGCACCCCGAGAACCCGGTGCTCATCCACCCGGACGACGCGCAGGCGCTGGGCCTGAAGATGGGCGACCGCGTCGAGATCACCACCCCGGGCGGCAGCCTCGAGGCCCGGGTGATGGTGCATGCCGGCATCGTGCGCGGCTCGGCGGCCTTCGAGCACGGCTTCGGGCATCGCGAACTCGGCGCACGCGCGCATCGCATCGGCGGCAAGTCGCAGCCCGACGATGCACGGCTGGCGGCGGGCGTGAACCTCAACGACATCGGCCTGCTCGACCCGACGCGTGCCGACAAGGCCCCATGGGTGGATGCGATCTCCGGTGCCAGCGTGCGCAACGGCCTGCCGGCGAGGATGCGCCGCGCCTAGTCCAGCGCCGCCGGATCGGCCCGCAGCATCAGGCGGGCCAGTTCGGCAGCCGAGGAAACGCCGGCCTTTTCCATGACGTGGTGGCGGTGGATGTGCACCGTCTTTTCGCTGATGCCGAGCGTCGCCGCGATCTGCTTGTTGGGATGGCCCTGCGCCACCAGTCGCGCGACTTCCCGTTCGCGCGGCGACAGCACCGCCAGCGCATGGCTCGCTTCCTCGCGCCGGTGCATGGCCTGCAGGGACTCGTCGCTGTGGCGCATGGCGGCGGCAACGGCGTCCAGGATCGCCTGGTCCTTGTAGGGCTTCTCGATGAAGTCGGCGGCACCCGACTTGAGCGCCTGCACGGCCATCGACACATCGGCATGACCGGTCATGAAGAGGATGGGGATGGCGATGCCGCGCTCGCGCAGCACCTGCTGCAGTTCGAGGCCGCTCATCGCCGGCATGCGGATGTCGAGCAGGAGGCAGCTGGGCTGCGCCGGCGGCGCGGCGAGCTCGAGGAATTCCTCGGCGGCGGCGTAGAGCCGGACCTGCCAGCCGACCGACTCGAACAGGAATCGCAGCGAGCGGCGCAGGGCGGGGTCGTCGTCGACGACATGGACGATGCACTCTTCAGGCGGGGTTTTCATGGCAGGGGAGGGAAACGGAAAAGCGCATGCCCGGGCCGTCGGCATTCGGCTCGGCACGCAGCCGGCCGCCGTGAGCCTCGACGATGGTCTTGCAGATCGGCAGCCCGAGGCCGAGACCGTCCGGCTTGGTGGTGAAGAAGGGCTCGAACAGGTGCGGCAACTGCGCGGGATCGAGGCCGGTGCCGCGGTCGATGACATGGATGCGCAGGCGATGGTCGGCCGTCTCGATGAGGATGCGGATGCCCTGCCGGTCGGCCGGCAGGTCGCGGCTGGCATCGATGGCGTTCTTGATCAGGTTGAGCAGCACCTGCTGGATCTGGGACCCGTCGGCCAGCGCATGGCAGCCGGCGGTGATGCGGTTCTCGATCGCGATCTCCGGCGCCTGGGCCATGACGCCGACGATCAGCCGGCGCGCCTCGCCGGCAATGGCCGGGATGTCGACGGGTTCACGTGTCGCTTCGCGCTTGCGCGCGAAGTAGCGGATGCGTTGCACGATGCCGCCGGCGCGCTCGGCTTCCTGGACGATCTCGTTGCAGGCCTCGACGACCGCATCCGGGGTCAGGTTGCCGCTGCCCTGGCGGCGCAGCACCGTGCGCGCGTAGTTGCCGATCGTCGTCAGGGGCTGGTTGATCTCGTGGGCGAGGCTGCCGGAAATCTCGCCGAGGATCGACAGGCGCGAGAGGTGATCCATCTGCTCCTGGTTCTCGCGCATGCGCGCCTCGGCGGCATCGCGCGCGCGCAGCGATTCGCGCAGCTCGCCGGTGCGGCGCTTGACGAGATGCTCGACGCGCACGACATGGATGATCCATGCGACGAGCAGCGCCAGGAGACCCGCCAGCCAGGACCAGTAGCGGCGCAGCAGGCCTTCCGGCGTGATGTCGCGCAGGTAGGCGTAGGGACCGATGCGCAGCTCCCGGTACAAATCATGCACCGGCTGGTAGTCGGCGGGAACCGACCAGCTCAGGCCGCCTTTCACCGTCGGCATGCTCAGCAGCGCTTGCGCGACCGCCTTGGCCAGCGCGGGATCGGTTTGCCGCGTCACGGCGATCGGCCAGTCGGGATAGAGCGGGGTGGACACGGCGCAAGGCAGCCCGTCGACCGGATGCGTCGAGAGGAAGCGCAGGTCGGAGAGGCGCAGCAACCCCTGCCGCGCCAGTTGCTCGGCATAGCAGGAGCGGATGATGCCGGCATCCGCCCGGCCGGAAAGTACGTCATCGATGACATTGCTCATCGGCAGGCCGACGAAGCGGATGTCGCGCAGGTCGGACTCGGGGTCGATGCCCTGCCTGAGCATTTCCCGCGCGGCGACGAGATAGCCGCCGAAGGCCGCCGGCGCGACGGCGGCGACGCGCTTGCCGGACAGGTCGGACAGCGCCCGCAGGTCCTGCCGATCGGCCCTGGTGATCACCACCGAGCCGATCGCCTGCCGGGTCGAGAGCGCCATCGGCGAGACGAGCGTGGCGATGCGGCTGATGCCGAACTCGTTTTCCATCACGACGTAGTAGCCCGGATTGGTGATGACGAGGTCGACCTGTTGCCCCGCGATGGCGGCGCGCAGTCCGTCGACGTCAAACTGTTCAAGGCGGAAACGGTGCTCCGGCAAGGTGCGTTGCAGGTAGTCGAGCACCGGGGACCAGTCCTCGGTCGCCGCGCGTTCGCCCTGGTAGACGAAGACCCCTACCGTCACCTCCTTGCCCTGTGCCGGCCCGCAAATCAGAACTGCCATGCAAACCAGCAGGTTTGCAATCGCAGTGGTAATCGATTGTCGTGCCACGAGTGAATTCTATAGCGCGCGGTTCGGCAGGTTTCAGAGCCGAGAAGACCGCTGAATGACTGCCACCTGCATGTGCGCAACGGCTGCAAGAGCTTCGATGCAG
Source organism: uncultured Enterobacteriaceae bacterium (assembly GCA_964617355.1). Taxonomy (GTDB): domain Bacteria; phylum Pseudomonadota; class Gammaproteobacteria; order Burkholderiales; family SG8-39; genus CAZTDU01. The sequence goes on along the minus strand of CAZTXP010000076.1, from coordinate 30,986 downwards.
CCACTCCCGAAAGGCAGCCTGGATACAGTGACGACCAAGTTCAAAGACGCCGTTCGTAGCGCCGGAGAGCCAGTAGCGCGCGCTCAGCGCGCGGGCACCGAAGCCACCGCGGTGCGCAGTGCCTGGGCGGCGCGGGCCACGCGTGCCGCGGACGCGGCCACCTGCTGGCGCGACGGGATCGGCGCGTCCGAGGCGAGGTTGATCGCCATCACCTGCGCCTGCAGCGCGACCAGCGCGTCGCCGTACTCGCCGAACGGCCGCGCCACGCGGGGATCGTCCTTCAGCTCGCGCAGGCGGTGAAGGGTCGCGTCGCCGAGCGAACGGTGCGCCGCCTCGATCAGGTCGCCCGTCATGTGCATCGCGCGGGCGCTCCAGGCCGCCGCGAAATCGTGCAGCCAGCCTTCATACCGCTGCACCTCGGCCCCCTTCGCATTGACGTGGTCGCGCAGGCGCTCGATGACGCGGATGTAGTCGGGCCGCCCCATGAACATCGCGCTCGTCGCCGTCATCGGGATCTTCCACGCCTGCGCGTTGCGCACCGGCACGTCCGCGATGTGCGCCGACGCGCAGCGGTGCCAGAGGTGTTCCGATTCGTTGCGTCCTGCCCAGCCGCTCCCGGGCGACGCATACTTCAGCCAGCCGACCAGCAGGTTGTAGTCGGCGAGGCCGCCCAGCAGGTGGAACCGGATGCCCATCAGTTCGGTATAGGTCTGGACGAACGGACCCCGGCGCCCGATGCCGTGCCCCGGCACGCCGAAGGCGGCGGTACTCAGGCCCCGGGGCCAGCGCGCCCGGACTTCGTCCGGCAGCGGCGCGCCCGCCGCGTGGTAGGCCTCCCTCGACGCGAGCGCCAGCGCGGCGCTCCCCGGCGCCGGGAGCGACCGGTTCCATTCCTCGCGCATGCCGTCGAGCGCGTCGTTCGCTGCGCTCCAGCGCTGGTACTGCCGGTTCGCGAGCGGCGCGATCCCGCCGGCGCGCTCGGACCAGTACTTCATCGGCCCGTAGACGTGATCGATCATCAGCTGCGTGCGATCGGTGAAGGGCTCGTTGCCGCGCGCGCGCAGCCATTCGATGCGCTGGTTGCAGGTCTTCTTGCCGCGGCTGAAGAGGTTGCCGACCGCGCTGCCGATCGCGCCCACCACCTTGCCCGCGCCCTGGATCGCGCCGTTGAACGCGACCTCGGCCGCGCGACCCGCCTGGTTCGCGACCGAGCCCACGGCGTGCCCGGCGGCGACCGCGGCCGCGCCGGTCGCGCGCCCCACCGACTCGCCCGTGGTGGCGAGCGCCTTGCCGGCGTCCGTGATCAGCTTGCCGACCTCGCGCGCGCACTCCACCGGATCCGGCGGGATCACGCTCGCCACGCGCAGCAGTTGCCCCGGGTCGGCCATGCCGCTGGCCGACACGGTGCCGTCGAGCTTCACCGGGATGTCGTCGCAGCGCGAGGGCGCGCTGTAGACCTTCATCGAGGTGCCGCGCACCGTGAAGTACGCATCGCGCGCGGCCAGTTCGCCGATGCGGATGCGCGCCTTCACGTCCGCGCCCGGAGAGAGGTCGGCCGGCCGCTTGAACTCGAAGGAACCGTTGATCGAGGCCGACACGCCCGGCACGACATTGCCTGGCAGCGCCACGCGCCCGCTCATCGCCAGCACGCCCGGCACCAGCGTGAAGAGCGGCTGCGACCCGGTGACCGAGAAACGCGTGCCCGAGAACGGCGAAGGCGGGTCGAGGTGCCCGCTCACGTAGTAGCCGTCCTTCAGGTTCACCTTGTAGACGCCGTCGCCGATGTTCGTCCGGTGCGAGGCGACGTCCAGCACGAGTTGCCCGCGCACCAGCAGCCCGAGGCCGAGCGGCGGGCGCTCGACGCCCGGGCGCTCGGGCAGATCGTTGCCCGGCGTGGAAAAGAAAACCTCGGGGTTGCGCACGCCGACCATGCCGAGCGGCGACATCCGCATCGCGCGCGTCGCGCCGCCCGCGCCCGAGGCGACCATCGCGCCGGTCTTCTGGAAGGCCTCGCGCGTCGCCGCGTCGAAGCCCGGCACGCCCTGCAGCCGCCGGCCGATCGAGTCGTACAGCGACGAGCCCGACTTCAGCGCAAGCTGCAGCACGCTGTTGGCGAGTTCCACCTGCAGGTCCGGCGACACCACCAGCTCCGGCGTGTCGGGCGATTTCGCGAACTGCGTCGCGAGCTGCGTCGGCACGGCACCCGCCCACGCGCTCTGCAGGTCGAAGGCGAAGCGCGTCTGGTGGCCGTTCGATTCGCGGAACTCCGCGCGATTGGTGGCGAGGTTCACCACTACGCCATTGCCGGCGACGCCGATCTCGACGCTCGTGTCCTCGAGCGAGAAGCCCTCGAGCCCGCCCGGGTCGCGCCAGGTGCCCGGCACGCGCGCCGACACCGTCACCGCCGGCGAGGCGCCCGCGGTCGCGCGCGAGGCGACCGACAGCGTCGCGTCCACCTGCTGCATGGTGCCCGGCCGATCGAGCCGCGGCAGCCCCATCTTGACGTCGGTCGCGAGACCCGCCTCGGTGCCGTCGCCCGCGACCTTGAAGAACAGCGTCACGTGCCCACCCGCGGACTTGACGAAGGTGTCGAGCGGCGAGGGTACGTTCAGCTTCAGGCCCTGCACGTCGGCATAGAACGCGAGCGCGTTGCTCGCCGCGTCGATGCCGCCGCCGACGATCATCGCGCCCGCCGGAATCCAGCCGGCGATGCGCCCGAGCACCGGCGGCGCGTCGCGCGCGAGATCGAGCTTGCCGAGCACCGTAAGACCGTCGTTGACGATCACGCGCGCCGCGTCCTCGCGGCCGAAGAGCTTCGCGAACACCCTCTCGTAGATGCGCGGGTGAAGGTCGCTCAGGTTCGCGTCGCCCTTCGACGGCGCGAGGATGACCAGGCCGTCGGGCAGCGCGAGATTGGCGAACGGGCCCTTGGGGATCGCGTCGGGGAACACGCGCGCCGGCGTCCAGCGCTCGTCGTTGGCGATGAAGAGCACCGGGTTCGAGCCGCTCACGCCCGCGATCGCAAGCTGCCCCTTGAAGGACTGCCCGTTCACCGTGCCTTCCACGTCTTCCGCGGCAAGCGTGACGCGGCCGCTGCCGGCTTCCTTCGCGACCAGGACGCCGCGCGCGGACAGCCTCAGGTAGTCGGCGACGTTCAGGAACGCGTAGCCGCGCGGCAGCAGCGGCAGCGCATGCACCAGGGAGTCGAGGCTGACGCGATCGCCTTCCTTCTGCGCCACGAGTTCCAGCAGCGTGCCGCGGCGCGAGGAGCCATCGCTCGAGAGCCCGAGGCGCGCGCGCGCCGCGAGGCCGCGGAAGTCGGCGTCCGCGACGATCGTGACCGCCTTCGAGCGCTGCGCGCCGCTGCGCTTCGATTCGAGTTCCAGGCCGATGTTGCGGAAGGCCAGCTCCGCGAGGCCGAGGTCCGGCGTCCACGACACGTTCGAGGTCGCGGCGACGTTCAGCGAGCGCTCGGTCGCGGACGGGCGCCGGTACTGCAGCTTGCCGTCCAGCTTGAACGGGCCTTCGCCCGCGCGAGCGAGCGCGCGCGGCGGCTCGAACAGCACGTCGCTGGTCGCATCCGCACTCGCGCCCTCGAGGTTGTCGAGCGAGACGCGCAGGTTCTGCAGCGTGACGCGCCCCTCCGGCAGCCCCGGGATCGCGAGAGAGGAAATCAGCGTCTCGGCGAAACGCCGGTTGCCCGAGCCGACCTCGATGCCGGCGAACACGGGGATCGGATCGTTCACCTCGAGCAGTTCGAAGAAGCCGCGCGCGCCGGCGGTCTCGGGGCGGTTGGGAATCTCCTTCGGCGACAGCCGGCCCGCGACGGCGACACCGCGCACCAGCGGGATCGTCGAGTCGCCGCCGGCGAGATCGCCCACGGCCTGCGCGAGCAGTTCGCCCGCCGGCCCCGGCAGGTCCGACACCTTCGCGCGCGTCGTCTCGCCGGAACGGATCGCCACGAAGGTGCGGCCGAGCGCGTTGTCGCCCGGGAACGCCGGCAGGCGCACCTCCTTCTTCAGCAGCATGTTCGCGTCGAGCCGGTCCACGCCCGCGTAGATCGCGAGGTCGTTCCCGTCCACCGAGACCACGACGTTGCCCGTCACCTTGCGCGACGCGGAAGCGAGCGTCCCCGACGACACGCGCGGCGTCACCTCGAGGTTGCAGATGCGCAGGTCGCCGAAGTCCACGACCAGCGTGCGGTCCGCCAGCGCCTTCACGCCCGGCAGCCCGGTGAGCTGCACCGGTCCCGGCAGCCGCCACAGCCAGTCCGCGACCTTGAACTCGTTCGCGCCCGGCTCGGCTTCCAGCGTCAGGCTGCCGGTGACGTCGACCTTCTGCGCCGACAGCAGGCTCTCGGTCCACGCCGTGCCGACGACCATCTTCTTGCCGTCCTTCTGCGCGAAGGTGCCGGAAGCCGAGAACTTGCGGATCTCGAGGAAGGGCAGGCCGAACGCGTTCTTCCAGCCGAGGTCGGCCTTCGCGCCGGCCTTGTCCACCGCCGCGAGGACCTGCGCGGCGAGGCGCGCGGCCTCCGGCGGCAGGTTCGGCGGCAGGGCGGGCCTGGCCGGCGGCTTCACGTCGCAGACCAGCTTCGGATCCAGCGGCTTCAGCTCGGTGACCTTCGCAAGCGCGGAGAACGCGGCGCTCTCGGCGCCTGCGTAGTTCAGCGCGGTCGAGCCCGCGAACTGCACTTCGACGTTCGAGTCCGGTTTCACGCCGCGGCACAGCACGTCGAGGTCGCCCTTCACCCGGATCTTGGTGCCGAGGCCGATTTCCCCGATGCCCGCTACGGCGCGCGGCAGCTTCAATCCCATCGAGGTCACGAGCGCCGGCTCGATCTGGCCCTCGATCTCCTTCAGCGTGAAGCGCGTGTTCGCGAACGACACGAAGTCGCCGGCGTACGGCGGCTTGAAGTCCGGCACCTTGAACGACAGGTCGAGCCCGGTCACCGGGTCGATGCCGGCCTTCGCCGCGCCGGAGAGCCCGGCGTTCACGCCGCAGGCGACGTCGCGCGCGGTGATCGAGCGGCTGCCGCTGCTGCCCGACGCGCCGCCGGTCGCGCCGCCCTGCTCCGGCTGACCCTGTCCCGGCTGCGATCCACCGCTAGATCCGCCCGGGCCTGGCGCGCCGCGCTCGCCCGGCGCGCCGCCGGTGGAGGTTTCCTCGTAGCTTGCGTTCCTCACCGCCGAGGCGCGGAAGTTCGCCTTCACCGGGTAGCTGCGCTCCTTGATGCCGAACGCGGCGAGCACCTTGCGTGCATTGGCGACATCGGCCGCGTTCGGCGCGCGCAGTGCCGACGCATCGGGAAGCGTCACGTTCGGCGGCGGCACGTCCGAAGGCACGCCGAGTTGCGCCAGCGGCCCGGCGTTCGCGACGAGGATCGCGGCGGCCGCCGCGGCGTCGGCGTCGCGCGGGCCGTACTGGCCGACGAGGTTCACGCCCGGGCGCAGTTCCAGCGGGAAGACATCGTCGTCGTTCAGCGCCTTCGGGTCGAGCAGCGCGGCGAGTTCCTTCGGCAGGCTCTTGCGGTCCGCATAGGTGATGGTCCCCTTCGCGGCATCGCTGCGCACGAAGATCGTCGTGTTGACGAGGCCGAAGCTGCCCAGCGGCGTGTCGCGCAGCTTCGGGATGTACGAGGTGAGGTTCAGTTCGCGGTGCTGGATGCCGATGATCGGCTCGGCCATGTCCGCGGTCTTGTAGCGCACCGCGCGCACGGGAAGGCCGTACAGCATCATCGTGCCGGCGACGTAGTCGCGCGACAGCTCGATGCGCGTGAGGCGGATCCCCGACAAGCCGGGAATCGCGTTGCCGGCGAGGTCCGCGAGCGTGAGGTTGCCGGTGACGGTGGCGGTCGGGATGAGCGAGGTCTTCGCCTCGTCCAGCACCAGCGACACTTCCATGTCGACCTTCGACGACGCGCGCGCGGCCGAGGGCAGCTCGCCCTTGCCCTTCATCCGCAGGTCGAGCGCCTCGGGCACGCCCGGCGACGCGGGCAGCTTCACCATGCCGGCGAGGATGGCGTCCTCGAGCTTGAAGCCCTTCAGGCTCGCGAGCGTGGACGCGCCCTCGCGCGTGACCTTCGCCTGCACCTTCACGGTTCGCGCGGCGAAGTCGAGCACGATGCGCGCGCCCTTCGCTTCCAGCGTCTCGACGCTCGTCTTCGGAGCGGAAGGCGGCTTCGTGGGCACGCCCTGCGGCACGGCCTGCTGCACGGCATCCGGATCGGGCACGCGCAGGTCGAGCGCGAGCGTGGTGTCGAGCGCGAGTACCGAGGCCAGCTCGACCTTGCCGGCCGGCAAATCCACGCCCACGAGCTTCGCGCTGCCGGACCGCCCGACGACGAACGACCACACCGGATCCTTCAGCATCGCGGGGCCGAAGCGCTTGCGGTCGATCGCGGTCGCCGGCGCGCGCAGCTCGAGCCCCTGCGCGAAGGTGGTGCCGTACTTCGCGGTGACGTCGCCGAGGCTGGTCGCGCCGGCGCCGGTGACGCGCGCATCGCGCGGCGAGACGTCGACGAAGAATGCCGGGTCGAGGTCCTTTCCGCTCATTGCGAGACCGGCGGGATCGAAGCCCATCGCCTGCGCCATCGTCCTGCCCTCGGCACTGCCCGAGAGGTCGAGCGTCGCGAGCAGCGTGATGCCGGGCGCGGGCTTGAACGCGGCGAGGTCGCTGCGGCCAAAGCGCGGCCCGAGCGCGGCGGCCTGCGCCGCGCTCACCGACGCCGAGGACACGCCCTTGGGCACGAACGCGAACACCGGGCTCGTGAAGCGCAGGTTCGCCACCGCGGTGCCTTGCAGCGCGGTGAGGTAATCGCCCAGCGCGAGCGACGGATGCCCGACGAGCAGCATCGCGAGGCCTGGCACCGATGTCGGCACCCGCGCCACCGTCGTGGCGAGGCCGTTCAGCCGCGTCTCGCCGATCACCACGGACGACGCCGCCTTCGGATCGCCGCTGGAGATCTTCACAACCGCCGCCGCGAGGCCCTCGGGCAGCTTGTTCAGGTTGCCCGCGAGTTCGCCGAGCGTGATCTCGCCCGCCACCGCCTCGGGCTTCTGCGCCGACGCGGTGCTCGCGGCGGCCGTCGAGCCTGGCGCGACGCCAGTGCTCGACAACACCCACGACCGGCTATTGGTGCCGAATGCGTGCCCGTCGCGGTCCACGCTCACCGAGGTCAGGCGGCCGGGAATTGCACGCCACTCGCCGGAGGCCGGGTCGCGCGCGTGGAGCGCGCCGCCGCCCTGCGCGGGATCCACCTGCCGCGCGACGACGACGATCTCGCCGCGCGGGCCGGCGCCGACGTCGCTCCCGGCCGGCGCGCGCGTGTCCTCGATCCAGTTGCGGCCGTCGTGCACGAAGAGGCGCCCGTCGCGGTCCAGGCCCCACGCGCGGCCCTGCGGGTCGACGTCCACGCGCTCGATGCGGCCGGGCACGGTGCGCCATTGCAGCTCGCGCGCCGCCGGGTCGAAGGACGCGAGCAGCACGCCGATCTCGCCATTCGGCAGGCGCGCACCGGCTAGCCAGATGCGCCCGCCGCCGATGCCGACGTCCGCGGCGCGCACGCCGGTCGGCCGCCACTGGCCGCCCAGATCGGTGACTACCAGTTCGCCCGAGCGCGTGATCGCCGCCGCGCCATTCGGCGCCGCGTCGATGCGAGCGAGGTCCGCGCGCGAGCCGTACGGCGCCCACGACTGCGCGGCATCGTTCCAGCGGTACGCGCGGCCATCGGCGCCGACCACCCCGCGCTGGTTGTCGGCGCTCGCCGCGGCGTCCACGCCGCGCGTGCCGAGCTGCACCCAGTCGGGCGGCAACGCCACGTCGGCCGCCTCCGCGGCCTGCGAGAGCACGAGGCCGAGCGCGAACCCGGCGGATCGCAGCAGCCGCTTCATTGCGCGATGAACACGCGTTGCGCGGTGGGGAAGTTCGCCACCACCGGCTTGCCCTTCGAGGTCACCGCGACCCGGGTCACCGCGCCGCGGCCGGTCGGCGTCCAGCTCCTCAACGCCGGGTTCCACTTCTTCAGGTTGCCGCCGAGGTCGACGATGAACACGCTGCCGTCCTTGCCGACCCCGATGTCCTGCGCGCGGTCGTTCAGCAGCAGGTTGCGCTTCTCGAAGCGGTCGGCGGACTTCACGTATTCGTAGACGTCGCTGTCCACGTCGATGCCCCAGAGCACGTCCTTGGTCGCGCCGACGCCGACGCGCGCCCACTTGCGGTCGCTGCGACCCGGGAACTCGCCGGTGTTGGAGAAATACGGCGGGCCGAGCGGCACGAACTGGATCTTGCGCATCGGGAAGATCGTCACCAGCGTGCCGTCGAGCGTGATGTCCATGTCGAGCACGTTGGTGAGCTCGCGCGTGCTCGTCGGCACCTGCCGGGTCGTGAGCGAGGACACTCCAATCGACAGCCCGCCCGCGCTGAAGAACTCGGCGTTGCCGGCGAACGTGGCGGCGTCGTACTCCACCGTGTGAAAGCGCTCGCAGGCGCGCACGGCGCCGAAGAAGGCCGGCACCGCGGGCGCGCCCGCCGGCACCGGCAACCGCTGGCCGAGCGTGAGCACGCGCCCGGCGAGCGCCGACTGGTACTGCACGCCCTTCAGCGCGTCGAGGTGCAGGAAGGCGCGACGCTGCGGGCTGTAGATCCAGTTGCGACCCTTCCAGCCACTCGTGCGCGCGGCACACGGGTCGGCGTTGGCGTCGAAGCCCGTGACGATGATCTGGTCGTCGAGGCCCACCGTAAGGTCGAGCAGGCCACGACCGAGGTTCGGGAAGCCGGGCGCCGACACGGGCACGTCGACCGCGAGGAAGCTGAACTGGCTGAAGCTCACCGACGGCGCCGGCGGCGGCGACGCGATCACGCCGTTGCCCGCGGGATCGGAGGCGGTGACGTTCGCGGTGACCTCGGTCGCGCGCGCGAGCTGCAGGTCCACCGCCTCGTCGCGATCAAACAGCGCCGTGGCGTAGACGTCGCCGTTCTTCTCGATCACCCACGGCCGGTCGTTCGGGCCGACGGCGACGCGCGACACCGTGCCGCGGCGCACGATCTCCGGCTGCCCGGCCGCGTTGATGCGCAGCAGGTTGCCTTGATCGTCCACGAGGAACACCGTGCCGCCGGGGCCGATCGCGAGATCCGTGGCGCGCGTACCCTGCCGCGCGCACTCGCCCTGCCGCGTGCAGCGGAAGAGGATCGACGCCGTATTGCGATACCAGTAGCTGCCGTCGGGCGCGACCACCACGCGCTCCGCGCCCGAGGCGAGGCGCTCGGTGCCGACGGCGACCTCCCCGTTCAGCAGGATGCGGTAGAGCTGCTGGTCGGTGGCGACCGCGAGCGCGTTGCCCACGCCCGCGAGCGAGACATCGTTCAGCCCGAGCGTCAGCCGCACCAGGCGCCACGCGTTGCCGTCGTGGCGCACGAACGCGCTGCCCGAGCCGACGCCATACGGCAGGCCCGAGGCGTCCACGCCGAGGCGCCGCAGGTTGCCCGGAAAGGCGTTGAAGCGCTTCTGCGAGCCGGCCCAGCGCCGGACCAGCCCCTCGGGCGTGAGGCCATACACGCTGCCGTCCGCGCCGATGGCGAGTTCGGCGAGGCCCGCAGCCCGCAGCACGAGCGTGAACGCGAGCGGCCCGGCGTCGACGACCTTCGCCGGGTCGGTGGTGCCGCGCATCGTGCGGCGCCCCTTCGCCTCCGCTTCGCTCGCCGCGAGCGAGACGTTTTGCGTGCGGATGCCCTTCGCATGCAGCGACCCGTCCGCATCGACGCGCCAAAGCTGGCCGCCGCCGACGCCGACCATCGCCGCGCGCTCCGCGCCCGCGACCTCGGACCAGCGCGCCTGCTCGTCGATCCATTCGAGCACGCGGCCCTCGGGCGTCGCGACGACGACGTTGCCCGCTGCATCGGCCGCGATCTCGCGCGCGCGCCCCGCGACGCCGATCCAGCTGTCGCCGAGGCGCCGCGCGACGCTGCCGTCGGCGCGCACCGCCCACAGGAGCCCGCGCCCGTCCACGGCGATGCGCGTCGCGCTGCCGGGGATCGCGCTCCAGGCTGCCTTCGCCGGATCGAAGCGCGCAAGGTTGCCGGCGTCGGTGGCGACCACGATCGTGCCGTCCGGCGCCGCGGCGAGCGCAGCCGCGCCCTGCCCCACTTCGCGCCACTGGCTGCCGTCGAGCCGCTGCAGCACCGCGCGGCGGTCGATCGCCCAGACGTTGCCCGACGGATCCACCGCGACGCGCGCCATGTCGCGCCCCACCGGCTGCCACGCGTTCGCGCGCGGCTCGCGGCGCGACACCACGCCTTCGGCATCGACGATCGCGACCACGCCGCGCGCGCCGACGGCGAGCGCGCGCGCGCTGCCGGGCACGGCCGCCCACGTGCCCGTAGGCACCGCTGAAGGGCCCGCGGGCACGAGTGACGCACCCGTGGGAACCTGCGCGATCGTCGCGGGGACGATCGCGAGGCACGCCGCGAGCAGGGCGAGGAGACGCCTCATGCCGGGAATCCCGCCGTGCCGGCTAGAAGAAGATGAAGTCCTTGATGGTGCCGAGGCGCTTCTCGTGCGTGTCGCGCGTGTTCCAGCGCTCGAGCTGGAAATCGCCCGTCTTGAACTCCTGGAACAGCGCGTTCGACTCGCTCGCGGCCACCGTCTCGGCGAGCACCGAGCGCGGCGCGAACCAGTTGCGGTTGCGCTCCTCGAAGCGCGTGATCGACTTCTCGAGGTCGGAGAGCCTCGCCTCGGCGGCGAGGCGGTCGGCCTCGCCCTGGTTGGCGTACTGCGCGCGCCGCGGCGTGAGCAGGATCAGCACCGACTTGCGGTACTCGCGCACGCCCTGGCGCGCGAAGATGTACTGGATGAGCGGCAGGTCGCCCAGCAACGGCACCGCGTCGCGCGTGTTCTCGCTCTCCTTCTCGGTGAGGCCGCCGAGGACGAGCGTCTCGCCGAACTTCATCACCACGTTGGCGTTCAGCGTGGTCTTCGAGGTATCCATGCGGAAGTTGAACACCACAGAACGGCTCGGCGTGGTGATGAACGTGCGCTCCGCCTCGACCTTCAGCTTCAGCCGGTCGCCGGGCAGGAACTCGGGCACCACCGAGAGCTTGACGCCGATCTGCTTCGAGATCGACACCGGCGCGCCGTCGCCGCCCGACACCGCCGCCGCGATCACGTCCACGCCCGAGAAGAACTCGGAGCGCTCGTTCGCGAGGGCCACCAGCGAGGGCCGCGCGAGGATCTCGTTCCGGCCGGTGAGCGTGTTGAAGATGTTGAGCGAGTACTGCACCGCCGGGATCGAGATCAGCCGCGTGAACGTGCGCGCGAACGTGTCGGAGTTGGCGGGCGTGCGATCGTCGACGATGTTCCTGGACGCGCTGAACCCGGGCTGGCGCGTCAGCGGGTCGCCGAACTGCAGGTTGAGGCCCGAGAGCAGGTTCATGCCCTTGGTGTCGTTGACGTCCTCCTGCGTGCCGACGAGCACCACGTCGACCACCGCCATCTCGGCGCTCGCGGCTTCGCCGCGCAGCGGCATGCCGGGCGCGGGCGCGAGCCCACCCGGGGCCAGTTGCGGGGCGCCGGGGCCGGATCCCGGCGCGGGCGTGCCGGGCGCCGGCGGGCGCGGCGTCGCGCCGGGGATCGTCGGCACGCCGGACGAGCGCGGCAGCGACTGCGCGAGCAGCTCGGGCTTCGGCGCATCCGTGCGCGTCGTCGCGGTCGCGGCGCTGTCGGCGAGCACGCGCTGCCACTCGATCACGCGCTTGGCGAGGTACTCGGCGGCGTCGGGGCCGGCCTTCAGCGCGCGGAACTCGTCGAGCTGCGCGCGCGCGTCGCCGTCGCGGCCGAGCGCGGCGTTGGTCACCACCGAGGCGCGCAGGAGCTTGGCGCGGTCCACGGTTGCCTGCTTCATGCCGGAAAGCTTCCGGAGCGCCGCCGCGGCGGTGCGCGGGTCGCCCGAGAGGTACGCGGCGCGCGCGAGGTCGTAGAGCACCTCGGCGTCGGACTCGTCCATGGTCGCGGCCTGCGCGAGCGCGGCCTTCGCCTCGGCGTACTTGCGCTGGTCGAGGTAGGCGAGGCCCTGGTAGTAGAGCGGCACCGCGTTGGTCGGGTCGAACTTGTAGGCGAGGCCGTAGCCCTGCTCGGCGAGGTCGAACTTCTGCGCGTCGCCGCCCACGGCCATCAGGTGGTAGGTGAACGCGTTCATGAACTGCAGGTTCGCGTTCGCGAGATCGAGCCGCAGCGCGGTGTTGAAGAGCGTCGAGGCGTCCTCGAGCTTGCCGGCCTGCAGCGCCTTCAGGCCCTCGGCGGCGAGCGCACGCGTGTCGCTGGTGATACGGTCCTTCGGGATCTCGGCCGACAGGCGCACCGGCAGTCGCCGGCCTTCCTGCAGCTTCGACGCGGTGTCGCCTGCCGATGTCGACGCGCCGAGCGGACCGAGCGCGGGCAAGCTCGCGCAGCCGGTCACGAGAGAAAGCACGCACCCGGCCGTCGCGGCCATGCCGATTCTGGACATCTGGATTCCCCCTGAGGATCGATCGATCGTGCCGGTTCTGCGAACCCGGTCCCTGCTACTGTCGTCCGTCCCCGTTCTTGTGCATGCGGACCGGCAAGTCCCGAGGGGTGGGAGGCGGCATTCTGCCGCGAATCGCCGGCCGCGGGTGGGTTCCGGCCTGCACGCCGGAAGATTTTTGCCTTCCCTTGCGAAGCGGGGTCGATCGGCTCAGCGCCTGCGCCGCAGCACCCACGCATACAGCGCGACGTTCACCACCACGACGACCGCGGCGAGCGCGTACTGCACCTCGCGCGTCAGGCCGGCCGGATAGACGACCGGCAGCAGGTAGCGCTCGACAAACCCGCCCGCGTAGCCGGCATCGCCGGCGAGCCTGCGGAAGTGGTTCTCGACGTACGTGAGCGGGCAGGTCCACCCCGCCGCCTCGACGAGGAAGCCCCAGGCCGCGCACGGCAAGTGCAGCCACGCGACGCGGCGCCAGCGCGCGACCAGCAGCGCACCGAGGCATGCAAAGACGATGAACGCGAGATGCAGCACGAGCGTGGCATCGGCGGCGAGGCGAGGAAGCATGGCGCGCGGCTCAATTCGCCTCGCGCGTCCTGGCCGCCGGCCGCCGCCGCGACTTGGACGCCGCTGCGCGCAAGGCCGCGTCGTAGGCCCTGCGGCCCCACTCGGCGGCCGCTTGCGCGTCCTCCAGCACCTCGTCCGGCGCCTGCCAGAACGAGCCGATGGTCACGCGCCGCCCGGCGCGCATGTACTCGAAGGGATTGCGCCCGAGCGCCGCGAGCGCGGCGGCCATGGCTTCGTCGGCCTTGAGATAGAGCACCTCGTCCACGACGAGCGCGAACATCAGGCCTTCGCGATACACGCCAAGGCCGCCGAACATGCGCCGCACGTCGACCGGGCCGAAGCGGCGGAAGGCGTCCTGCAGGTGGGTGGCGAATCCGGGATTCATTCGATGCGACTCGCGCGGAACAAGGCGGCGGCGTTCACGGCGCGATGCTACCGCGACGCCGCGCGCCGCTACACTATCCGCCTCCTGCCGCAGACATTCGACCCGATGCGCCCTTCCCTGCTGATTGCCTTCGTCGCCCTGATCACCACGCCACTCGCGCACGCCCAGGCGCCGTGGCCCTCGCGGCCGGTCACCTTCATGGTCGGCTACGCCGCGGGGACGGGCATTGACACCACGGCGCGCTTCTACGCCGAGCGCCTGCGCGAGGCGACCGGGCAGCCGTTCGTCGTCGTCAACAAGGTCGGCGCATTCGGCAACCTCGCCGCGCAGGAGGTGCTGCGCGCGACGCCCGACGGCTACACGGTGCTGGTGACGCCGAACGGCACGCTCACCACCAACCAGCACCTGATGAAGAAGATGCCGTTCGACGCGCTGAAGGACTTCGCGCCGGTGGCGACGATGGCGCGCTGGGGCGCAATCCTGCTGGTCAACCCGCAGCAGGCGCCCGCGGCGAGCGTCGCGGAGCTCACCGCGCTGCTGAAGGCACAGCCGGGCAAGCTCAACTTCGCCAGCGGCAACTTCACCGGGCAGGCGGCGGGCGAGCTGTACAAGATCCGCGCCGGCGTCTCGGCGACGCACGTGCCCTACAAGGGCGTGCCCGCGGCGCTCGCCGACCTGATTGGCGGGCAGGTGCAGTTCATGTTCGCCGATATCGTCACCGGACTGCCGCAGGCGAAGGCCGGGCGCCTGCGCGCGCTCGCGGTGACGACGCCGAAGCGCCTGCCGAACGCGCCCGAGATCCCGACCATGGCCGAGGCCGGCGTGCCCGACTACGAACTCGTCAACTGGTTCGGCGTCTTCCTGCCCGCGAGCGCGCCCGACGGGCTGGTGCGGCGCGTCGGCGAGGCGGTGAACGCCGTGACGAACTCGCCGGCTGCGCAGGCGTTCTACGAGAAGGTCGGCGGCGAGGCCTTCCCGGGCACGCCCGAGTCCACGCGCCGCACGATCGAGGCCGACATCCCCGCCTGGGGCCGGCTGGTGAAGGCCGCCGGCATCGAACCGGAGTGAGCGCAATGATCGAGCTCTGGCACAGCACGCACTCCACCTGCTCGCAGAAGGTGCGCATCGCGCTGGAAGAGAAAGGTCTCGCGTGGACGGGCCACCACCTGAACCTGCGCAAGTTCGACCAGCTGCAGCCCGCGTTCCTCGCGCTCAATCCGGCAGCGATGGTGCCGGTGCTGAAGGACGCGGGCCACGTGATCGTCGAGTCGCGCATCATCAACGAGTACCTCGAGGACGCGTACCCGGCGACGCCGCTCGTACCTGCGGATCCATTCGTGCGTGCGCGCATGCGCCTGTGGACGCGCTACTCGGACGAAGTGCTGACGCACGCCATCAAGCTGCCCTCGTTCGCGAAGAACATCGCGCCCGAACTGGCGCGCATGGACCCGGCCGAGGTCGCCGCGATGGTGGAGAAGATCCCCAACCCCGCCGTGCGCGCGCGCTGGAAGCGTGCCGCCACCGAAGGCATCAAGGACGAGGAACTCGCGCCGTCCATCGCGCAGCTCGCCGACATGGCGGCGCGCATGGATCATGCGCTCGCCGACGGGCCCTGGCTCGCCGGCGACGAGTACAGCCTCGCCGACATCGACGTCGCGCCGTTCGTGCAGCGCCTCGTGCGCGTGGAACTCTTCCACCTCGTCGCGGCGCGCCCGCGCGTCGCCGACTGGTACGCGCGCATCACCTCGCGACCCGCCTATCGCAGGGCGATGCCGGCGGCCGGGTCGGAGGGTTCGCAGCCGAAGTAGCGGGGCCCGCGGCCCGTGCGCCGCAGAGTGCTTCAGGCCGCGACGAAGGCCACGATGTCGAAGAGCACGTGCGCGAACACGGGCGGCCACAGCGCGGGCCAGCGCAGGTAGGCAAGCGTGAAGACCAGCCCGATGGTCGTCACCCACAGCGCGCCGACCGGACCCTGGTACAGGTGGCAGACCAAGCGCACGAGGAGCGGCAGGCCGATGGCGAGCGACATCCCGTAGGTGCGCAGCCCGCGCACCAGCACGCCGAGGAAGAACATCTCCTCGAAGGTGCCGTTCGCGAGCCCGAGGACGACGATGGCCGCGATCGAGAGCTCCGCCTCGGCCACCATGCGCGCGATCGGCTGCTGCTCCCAGAGCCCCGCGAACGGCGCGGTGGCGAGGACGCCCGCGATCCACGTGGCGACGAACAGCGCGAGGCCCATCGCGCCGCCGCGCCACGTCGGCCGCGGCGCGAGCGAGGCGATGTCGAAGCCGCGCCAGCGCAGGAACGCGAGCGCCACGGCAGCCAGCGCCAGCTCCAGCCCGGCCATCGCGAAGAAACGGCCATCGGTGAAGGGCTGGTCGCGCACGCCGTCGATCATCCGCTGGACCGACAGCAGCGCGAAGCCGCCGAAGCAGATCGCGGCCACCACCGCGGCCTCCCAAGGCGAGAGCGTGGTGCGCAGGGCGCCGGGCGAATCGGGAGTCATGCGGCCAATGCGAGACGGTTCACAACCAGCGCCGCACGCGCGTCCGGTAGTCCGCGTACTCCGCGCCGAACTTCTCCTCCAGCGCGCGCTCCTCGGGGAGGATCTGGAAGCGCGTGACGTAGGCGATGAACGCCGGCAGGCCGAGCGCGGCGCTCAAGCCACCGAACGAAAGGAAGCACCCGAGCAGCACGAAGGCGATGCCGACGTACATGGGATTGCGCGTGCGACGGTATATGCCGGTGGTGACGATGCTCGTGGCGCGCTCCGGATGCAGCGGATTCACGGTGGTCTTCACCCGCCGGAACTCGCGCGCGCCCAGGGTGCTCACCACGCCACCCACCGACGCCACCGCGAGGCCGACGAGGATCGGCGACGGCACCGGGAACGAAACCACCGGCCACCACCGCGCCAGCGCCCACATCGCGAGAGCGACGAGGATGCCCACGACCGGGGGCGGGATGCGGTGCTCTAGCCAGCGCATGGGGCGCACAGTATGGCGCAAAGGCCCGGCCGCGACGGCCTAGACGTCGACGAATGCCCCCGGCGCGAGCCGTTCGCGCAACTGCGCGAACACCTCGTCGCGCGAGAAGAGCTCGATGCCCAGCACCTTGCCGTCGCCGTCGACCTCGACGCCGAACCAGTGCGGCGCGCGGAAGGAGACCTTTTCGGCCACCGCCGCCCGGCTGAAGTGGATGTAGCCCGCGCCCAGCTCGCGATCGAAGGTGCAGCGCTCGACTTCCGCGTCGCGCACCTGCGACGCGAGCGCCGTGCGTCCCTCGCCCGCGAGCGCGCGCCCGACTTCCGCGACGAAGTCCGGCACGAGGTCGGCGAGCCGCGCCATGCGCGGCTCAGTCGATCCGCAGCGATGCGAGCAGCTGGTCGAGGACCTTGACCTGCTCGTCCTCGGGGATCGGCGGGCTCATCACCGAGCCGATCGTCCGCAAGTGCAGCGCCACCGAGCCCGCGCCGCGCTTCAGCACGACGACGCGCTCGTTGTAGCCCTCGATGCCGGCCCACAGCCGGTAGCCCTCCCGCCCCGCGAGCTTCTCCGCGGTGATGGACTCGGTCTCCTTGAACACCCCGCCGGGGAATGCACCGGCGTGGAACGCCTTGTAGTGCCGCGCGAGGTAGCGCTCCGGCGACAGCGGCGAGACCAGGATCCGCGCGCCGTACGTCCACTTGCGAGGCTTCGGATCACCGCCGAGCTGGTCGCGCGACAGCGTGCTCGCGAGCGTGACCTGCGTCGGGGTCTCGGAGAGCCTGAAGACCGACTTCGGGTACGAGAAGCCGACGCCGAGCTTCGGCACACGATATTCGGTCCAGCCAGCAGGCGCGGCCGAAGCCCCTGACGCGGGTTTATCCGCGCCGTACGCGGTGGCGGCCGAGAGGACTGCGACGAGCGCGACGAGCAACTGCTTCAGCACTAACGCGGGTCTCCGGAGATTGGGCATCGAGCGCACTATCGCACGGACGGGCCGCTAGCGCTGCACCTCGGCGAACTCGATCTCGGGGGAATATCTCTAATCCGACACCAATTGCGGTAGGGCATCCGACGAATCTCCCGGATGGGAAATGTCTACTCCGACACCGAATATGTTTCCCGATGCGTGCAACGCGGCGCACTTAGCGCATCATGGCATCGCTGGTCAGCACGATCTCCCGCTCCTTTAGCCAGGAATCGCTGCTCCAGGCAATCGCGCGGACGTATACGCCCACGGTCGCGTTCAGCCGACCCCGCTGGATATCGAACTCCTCGATTCGCACGACCCTCGTCGGATCGCTCGGAATCCCGCTCCAGAGGAACGGCACGGCCATCTCGAGCTCACCGGCTCTTGAAAGGCGCAACACCCAGCCAGTAGGACGGGACTCCATGATCGGCCCGACCGATTCATCGTGACCGAGTCCAACCAGCCAGATCTTTCCGCCCAGGAGCCTCGGCTTCGAGAACTGCGGCGCAAACCCTAGAAGCTGGAACCTGGCGACGGAATCATCACCAACGATGTAAAGCTCCCGGTAGTAGTCCCCGAAGTACAGAGCATCCGCGACGTTGGCCTCGATATGCGGACGAATCGACCCGAAGCCGAATCGAGTGGACTTGTCGTCCAACGCTCGCTCCCTCGCCACGGCAAGCGTCGACACTGACGCGTAGGAACCGAACTGCCGCCTGATCGGGACACCGGCAGGCTTGGAGAATGTTGGCGCCGGAGGACGCAACGTCTTCTCGCTGAGTTCGTACTTGCGGGCAAGGTATCCATGCTCTCCGCAACTGACATACCAGCTCGGCGGGGGATCGATTCGATCGATCTGCAGGCGCGCATGGTAGTCGCCGCGTACGCGATCCCAGATCTCCCACTCCGAACTGAAGTAGACATGTGTCACCCCTGGAACTTCCCGTTCCCGCACGTGATAGCGGGTGGCGAGTTCATCGGTGTTCTCGGCGGCGATGCAGTAGTCGCCCGTCAGCCCGTAGCTGGCGAACGAAAGCCCGCGTTCCGGCTGTCGCCGCAGAAGGTTCGACTGCACGCTGCAGGACGCATGGCCCTTCGGCGCGACGAAGAACCTAAGGTAGCGCCCTTTCGGGCCGACGGCGTCGCGCGCCAGCAGCGCGAGGAGGCTTTCGCTTCCCGATTCGTACTTGGCAGCATCATCGGTTGGCAGCCGCTCGGTCTCCAGCACCCTGTAGCCTCGCTCCAGCAGGGAGGCGAGCGGCTCCGTCCCTTTCGAGTGCATGAGCAGGCGACGGGGCCGGAAGTAGCCATCCGTCTCGACAGGACCTTCGTTCCGGTATCGAATGACCTCCGGACAACGTCGCGCAGCCTCCTTGCTCAGCATTTCCTCGCGAAACCGGGCGATCGGGCCAGGCGCACCGCACCCGTAAATGCTGCAATCCATGCATGCTGCAAGCATCCCGGCAGCGAGCGGGCACAACATCAAGCGAACCCATCGCCATGGGAAGGCCGGATCGGACGAAGCGCGGAACTTCACCCGACTGACAATGCGCATTCGCAGCGTCACCATTTGCAAGCCAATCCCCAACACCATTCAAACGCTCAGCAACGTCTTGCTCTGCCGCGGGCTCGCACGGCAAATCGAGTCGGAGTTGAAGTCGCAGCCCGTCGGCAGCAGCAAGTGGTTAGGCGCATTTCAATCATCGACTATTGGTCTCTTGGACAGGCAATCCTCCCATTCCGGCGGAGGACACATGCTCTGGCACGAATCGTTGGCGGTTGCTGCGCCTCTGCACCAGCGAACAAAGCCACTACATTTGCTTATGACCTTGCCTGTACCGGCCTCGAAATAGTACGACGGACCGTCCACCACGACACCCCATCCGATGTGCCCAATCGATCCGCATATTGATGCCTTGATCCCCATCTTCAGATAGTGATCTAGACCTTCTTGGGCAATGCGTTCCTTGTCTTCCTCGGTGACCTTGGGGCTCGCAGCAAAAGAGCTAGTGATGGCGAACACCAGGCAGAGAAGAGCGAGCGCGTTTGATGGCCGCATGCTAAGAGTCACGCCTAACGAATGAAATAGTTTGCCCAAAAAGTCGGAATGCAATCCGACTGGTTCGATGAGTTTGTCCGATTCCGCAATGGAATCAAGTGCAAATGACCACCCAGCTGAACCAGCCGATCCTGCTCAACGTTGTTGCGCAGGAAATCATTTGCTGAATCAGCCTTCTACACCCGCGCCGGTGTAATCGCGCCAGCGAAAGGTGCGATAGCGCACAGAATTCCCCTTCGTCCCCGCCGTGCGTGACGCGGCGAGACGGGAAAGTGGCTGAGGATTGTTCGAGCCCTGAGCGGCTTTTTGCGAGGGGCGAGTTCCGCAAGCCCCCGTCGCGGCGCGGGAACGCGCGGTGTCCGGTCCGCAGGATCGGCGGGGACGCAGGGGCGTGCTTTCTTTGGCTACTTTCTTTGCACGAGCAAAGAAAGTAGCCGCAGGCGCGGGGCGCGCAGCCCCGCCCCGCGAGAGCGCAGCGAAGCTAGGCCTGGTCGGACCGAATGACGTCCGCCGCCTTCTCCGCCAGCGCGATCACCGACGCATTCGTGTTGGCCGACGGCACCGCAGGGAAGACCGACGCATCCACCACGCGCAGTCCCTGCACCCCGCGCACGCGCAACTGCGCATCCACCACCGACGCCGCATCCGTGCCCATGCGGCACGTCGAGGTCGGGTGGAAGACCGTGTCCGCGTACTGGCGCACGTACTCGAGCCACTGCTCGTCGGTCTGCACCGCGAGGCCGGGCTGCACCTCCTCGACGATGTAGTCGGACAAAGGCTTCGTCTGCGAGATCTTGCGCAACTGCTTCAGCGCATCCACCACCCACCGACGATCCTTCTCGGAGGAGAGGTAGTTGTACTTGATCGACGGCGCCTCGAACGGGTCATTGGACTTGATGCGCACCGAGCCGCGCGAATCCGACTGCATCTGGGAAACGGAACAAGTGAAACCCGAGAACGGGTGCAGGAACCCGCCCCGCTTCGCGGTCGAGAAATTGATGAAGTAGTACTGCGTGTCCGGCCGCGGCACGTCGGGCCGCGACTTCACGATCGCGCACGCGTGCCCGGCCGAGATCGTGAGCGGTCCGCGCTTCGCGAACACGTACTGCATGCCGATCCACAGCTGGCGCAGCGGATTCGCCATGTCGTCGTTCAGCGTGATCGCCTTGTTGCAGCGGTAGAAGTTGCGCACGTACAGGTGGTCCTGCAGCGCCTCGCCCACGCCGGGCAGGTCGTGCACCACCGGGATGCCGAGCGACTGCAGGTGGGCGCCGTTGCCCACGCCCGAGAGCTGCAGCAACTGCGGCGAATTGAACGCGCCGCCGGAAAGAATGACCTCGTTCGCGCGCGCGGTGCGCAGCTTGTCGCCCTGCCGGAACTCGATGCCCACCGCGCGCTTGCCCTCGAAGAGGATGCGCGTCGCCTGCGCATTCACCTCGACGTGCAGGTTCGGCCGGTTCTCGGCCTGCCGCAGGTACCCCGCAGCCGTGCTCGAGCGCTTGCCGTTCTTCGACGTCGCCTGGTAGTAGCCGGCGCCCAACTGGGAGGCGCCGTTGAAGTCGTCGTTGCGCGGGATGCCGTTGGCGACCGCGGACTCGATGAACGCATCCGCGAGCTCGTGGCGCTCGAGGTCCGAGACACCGAGCGGCCCACCGACGCCGTGATATTCGCTCTTGCCGCGCTGCTGGTCCTCGCCGCGGATGAAGAACGGCAGCAGGTCCTTCCAGCCCCAGCCCGGCACGTTCCAGCCGTCGAAGTCCTCGGGCTGGCCGCGCAGGTAGACGAGGCCGTTGATTGACGACGAGCCGCCGAGGACTTTTCCGCGCGGCGAGAACACGCGCCGCCCGTTCAGCGCCTCCTCGGGCTCGGATTCGTAGCTCCAGTTGACCGATTTATCGGTGAAGAGCTTGCCGTAGCCGAGCGGCACGTGAATCCACCAGTTCGTGTCCCGCGGGCCGGCTTCGAGCAGCAGCACCTTGTGCGTGCCGCCTTCGGTCAAGCGGTTCGCGAGCACGCAGCCCGCGGAGCCCGCGCCGACGATGATGGTGTCAAAGTTCATGGACGGCGAGGATACCGCGTGTGCGCGCCAACCGCGGTCACAGGTGTATCCTGCGGCTGCACCTACCGGGAAGCCACCATGAACCGCGACGAACTGCTGGGCAGGATCTCGATTGATCCGAACGTCTGCTTCGGCAAGGCGTGCATCCGCGGCACGCGCATCTGGGTCTCGCTGATCCTCGATTTCCTGGCCAGCGGCGCCACCGAGGAGCAACTGCTGCAGGACTACCCGGCGCTTGCCCCCGAAGACGTGCGCGCGGCGATCGCCTACGGCGCGGAGCTGGCGCGCGAGCGGATCATGCCGGTGCCCTCCTCCGCGCCGGCGGCGTGAAGTTCAAGCTGGACGAGAACATCGGCGAGCGGGGGCGAGTCCTGTTCGCCGCGGCGGGCCACGACGTGGCCACCGTGCGCGAGCAACGGCTGTCGGGCGCGTCCGACGACCTCCTGTTCGCGATCTGCAAGGACGAGGCCCGCGTGCTCGTGACACTGGATCACGACTTCGCGCAGACCTTGCGATATCCGCTCGCAGGAAGCCCTGGCGTCGCCGTGCTCGAGCTCCCGCCGCGCCCTGGCCCGGATTCGCTCTCGGATCGCATTCGCGAGATGCTCGCGGCGCTCGACAAGCAGGCATCGATCGCCGGGCAGCTCTGGATCGTGGAACCGGGCCGGATCCGGATCCGTTCCGTCGAGGACTGAGGGTCGCTCAGGCCTTGCGCGGCGTGGCGACGTGCGTGCCGCCGTCCACGTAGAGCACCTGCCCCGTCACCTGGGAGGCGCCTTCGACCAGCCACGCGATCGCGTCGGCCACGTCCTCGGGCTTGGCCACGCTGCCCAGCGGCGCGATGCCCTCGTAGGCCGCCTTGATCTTCGGGTAGCGATCGCCGTAGCCGGTGGCGAGCCACGGCGTGTCGACGAAGCCCGGCGCGAGCACGTTGACCCGCACCTCGGGCGCGAGCACGCGCGCCATCGAGAACGACATCGTGTTCAGCGCGCCCTTCGAGGCGGCGTAGGCCATGCACGAGCCGGTGCCGAGGAACGAAGCCAGCGACGACACATTCACCACCGCGCCCTTCGCCTTCTTCAGCTCGGGAGCCGCGGCACGGCACATCTGGAACGGCGCGACCACGTTGGTGGCGTAAATGCCGAGGAAATCGTCGGACGATAGTCCATCCAAGTCGTGGTGCGCGACGAACTTGGTCGAGCCCGCGTTGTTCACGAGCGCGTCGAGCCGGCCCCACTTGTCGATCGCGGCCTTCACCAGCGCGCGGCACTGCGCGTCGTCGGCGACGTCGGCCTTCACCGCGATGGCGTCGCCGCATTCCTTCGCGATCTTCTCGGCTGCGGCCTTCGACTTCGAGTAGTTGATGACGACGGCCCAGCCGCGCTTGGCGAGCAGGCGCGCCGTGGCCTCGCCGATGCCCGAGGACGAACCGGTGACGATGGCGACTTTTTTCATCTTCGTGTTCCCTGTGATCAGACGGTGGCGACAGCGGCGGCGGGCGAGCCCACGGCGCCCGGCAGGCGCAGCGGCGGCGCGGTAAGGAGGAAGCGGCTCCTCTTCGCCTCGCGTAGGTAGAGCGCGAGCTCGGTGAGGAACCACATCTCGCCGAGGTGGATGCCGTTCTTGAACAGGCAATGCTCGTGCAGCGGCATGATCGCGTGCGGCACCGGCTTGAACGGGCTGGTCGGGATCAGCTCGACAGCGTAGTTGTCCGAGATCAGCGCCACCGCGCCGGAGTCGCTCACCCACTTCAGCAACGCCTCGTCGCGTCCGTCGAGCCCGCAGCAGGTGTTGTTGACGATCTGCGGGTCGGGGTTCTTGCGCAGCTCGAGCAGCACGTCGGCGAAGCCGGTGTAGAAGCACGCGAAGTCGCCCTTCTCCACCACCACCTTGTCCGCGTCCATGACGCGCATCAGGTCGTCGTAGCCGATGGGCTTTCGCTCGCGGCCGAAGTGCTTGTTCAGGTCGACCATCACCGCGCGGCCCTGCGCGCCCGACTCGGCGAGGTTCTGGATGCCGAGCGCCTCGGCGCGCGCGCCCTCGAACTTGGCCCACGGTTCGCTGGACGCGGTGTTCTCCTTCGCGGGCCGCACTTCCTCGCCGCCGCGAAAGCCGTTGTAGAACACGATCTCCGGCTTGCCGTCGCCGTCGGCGTCGAACTTGCCGCCGACGTGCGCGAAGCTGTCCCACTGGGTGGAGTACTGCAGCGTCAGCAGCACGACGTCGTCGCAGACCACGTCGGTGATGCCCGGCACGTCGTCGCCCATCGGGTAGCAGAAGTTCTGCTTGCCGTGGCGGATCGTCGCCGCCTGCCGCGGCGGCAGGCGCCGCGGGTTGAGCACGTTGCCGCCGGGGAAGTCGAGCGGCAGCGACAGGCAGAACGTGCGCCCCTCCTTCACCTCGGCGATGCCCTGCAGCACCTTCTCGCGCGTGACCCAGTTCATGCGGCCGCGCTGGTCGTCGGGGCCGAAGTCGCCCCAGTTCGAGTTGGGGGGTCGTTGCTTCCAGCGTTGCGCCATGACGAAGGGTCTCTCTAGTAGAAGTGGCGGCTGACGGCTTCGGCGACGCAGACCGGCTTGTCGCCGCCCTCGCGCTCCATCGTCACCGCCCAGGTGACCTGGCAGCCGTTGTTCGGCAGGCGCTCCCAGCCCGCGAGCTTGAAGCGGCCGCGGATGCGCGAGCCCGCCGGCACGGGCGAGGTGAAGCGCACCTTGTTCAGGCCGTAGTTCACGCCCATCTTGCGCGTCGAGAAGTCGAACGTGGACTCCGAGAGCTTGGGCAGCATCGACAGCGTCAGGAACCCGTGCGCGATCGTCGAGCCGAAGGACGACTCCTTCGCGCGCGCCGGGTCGATGTGGATCCACTGGAAGTCCTCGGTGGCCTTGGCGAAGAGGTCGATCCTCTCCTGCGGCATCTCGACCCACGGCGACACGGCGATCTCCTCGCCGACGCGGTGCTCGAGCTCCAGCATGGTGGTGGTGGTCTTCGACATCCGTCCTCCCCTTCGTGATGCGGGCGATTCTAGCGGCCGGCCTTCTCGAGGAAGGCGGCGATTTCGCGGTTCACGAGGTCCGGCTGCTGGCGCATCACCCAGTGGCCGGCATCGGGGACGCGCACGATCTTCAGGTCGGGTACCAGCGCGTCGAGGCCGTCGAGCAGCACCGGCAGCAGCGCGCGGTCCTGCTCGCCCCAGACGACGAGCGTCGGCACGCGCACGACGAAATCCTTCGGGTCGAGCTGCATCGCGCGCGCGCCGGGGATGTCGCCCTTGGGCGGCACCATCGGCGTGGCGCGGTAGTAGTTGAGGCCGCCGGTGAGCGCGCCGGGCTGCGACATCGCCTCGACGAAGGCCTTGCGGTCGGCTTCGCTGCCGCTTCTTCCCCCAACGCCCCAGTCGCCCGAGATCATCCCCCAGAGCTTCGCGAAGTCGTCCTTCGCGAGCACGTGCTCGGCCTTGCCGACCTCGCGGAAGAGGTGGAAGTAGTCGCTCGCCTGCTGTTGCGCCGGGTTGTTGCAGAGCTCGCGCCAGAACGTGTACGGATGCGGCGAATTGCAGATCACGAGGCCCGACAGCGTCTCGGGCTTCGCCATCGCGTAGCCCCAGGCCACCGCGCCGCCCCAGTCGTGCGCGACGAGCGTGAACTTGCGCCCGCCCGCGAAGCGCGCGGCGAGCGCGGCGACGTCGCCGATGAGGTGCTTGGCGCGATACGCTTCCACGCCCTCGGGCTTGTCGGAGAGGTTGAAGCCGCGCAGGTCGGGCGCGACGGCGGTGTAGCCGCGCTCGGCGAAATATTCAAGCTGCGCCTGCCAGCAGGCCCAGTAGTCGGGGAATCCGTGCAGGAAAAGGATGAGAGGGCCGTCGCCGCCGCGCGCGACGTGCAGCTTGATGCCGTTGGCTTCTACCTGCTCGTGGACGATCCCAGGCATCGCGCGGCTCCTTCTGCGACGGCGGTGGCGATCGCGGCCTGCACCTTCGGGTCGCGCATGCGCGCCTCCTCGTCGCGGTTGACGATCACGCCGGCCTCGACGAGCACCGACGGCATGGATGCGGTGTGCCCCACCGCGAGGTTGTCGTACCAGTGCACGCCGTTCGCCTCGTCGGCAAAGGGCCGGCTCTCGCCGAGCACCGGGTCGGCATGGTAGCGCGACGCGGTGAAGCCGGCCGCGCGCAGGCGCTCGCCGATCGCCGACGCGCAAGCAAGCGCCTCCTTCGCGCGCGGATTGCGGCGCGAGACGAAGAGCGAATAGCCGGCGAACTTCGAGGCCACCGCGAGGTAGCGCTCCTGCACCGAGTCGTGGTGGATGGAGACGAAGAGGTCGGCGCCCTTCGCGTCGCGGGTGCGGTGATGCAACTCGGCGTAGTCGCCGCGCTCGCCGATCATGCGCACTGTGAGCCCGCGCGCGCGTAGTTCGTTGGCCACCTGCACCGCGAGCTCGAGGTTGTAGTCGAACTCCGGACGGCCGGTGGCGGAGATCACGCCAGGCTTCTCGCGGTAGTGGCCGACGTCGACCGCCACCTCCTTCGCCTCGGTTGCGAAGGAAGCCAGCGCCAGCAGGATTCCGATCAGGCGAATTTGGAGAAGTCGGGCTTGCGCTTCTCAAAGAAGGCGTTCATCGCCTCCTTCGCTTCCGGCGACTGCAGGCGCTCGGCGAACACGCGGCTCTCCTCGGCGAGCTGCTTCTCGAGCAGCGCCATGTGCGCCTGCTTCATCAGGCGCTTGGATTCGCGCACCGACGCCGCCGGCAGCGCGGCCAGCGCGAGCGCGGTCTCGCGCGCGCGCTCGAAGAGCTCTCCCTCGGGCACGACCTCGGTGACGATGCCCGCCGCCTGCGCCTTCGTCGCGTCGAACGGGCGGCCGAGCAGCAGCAGCTCGGCGGCGCGCTGGTAGCCGGCGAGCATCGGCAAGAGCAGGCTCGACCCCGCCTCGGGCACGAGACCGAGCGGCACGAAGGGCATGTGGAACTTCGCGTTCGGCGCCGCGTAGACGAAGTCGCAGTGCAGGAGCATCGTGGTGCCGACGCCGACCGCGTTGCCGCCGACCGCCGCGATCAGCGGCTTCCTGACCTTGGGCAGCGTGGAGATGAAGCCGAAGGCGGAAGACGGCCCACCGTTCGCGCTGCGGTCGAGGAAGTCCTTCAGGTCGTTGCCCGCGGTGAAGCAGTCGCGCGCGCCGTGCACGAGGATCGCGCGCACATCGGGGTCGGCATCCGCGTCCTCCAGCCCCTTCTGCATCGCGCGGTACATCGCGCCGGTGAGGGCGTTCTTCTTGTCGAGGCGCGCGATCTCGATGCGCGCGATGCGGTCCTTCGTTTCGACGATCACGTCGCTCATCACGTCACTCCGGCAGCTTGTAGTCCTTGAACTCGCCGCGCAGGCGCAGCTTCGAGAGCTTGCCGGTGGCGGTGTGCGGCAGCTCCTTCACGAAGACCACGTCGTTCGGCATCCACCACTTGGCGACCTTGCCCTCGTAGTGCTTGAGCAGCTCCTCGCGCGTCACTTCCTGCCCCGCCTTCTTCACCGCGACCACGACCGGGCGCTCGTCCCACTTCGGGTGGCGGATGCCGATCACCGCAGCCTCGGCGATGGCCGGGTGCGCCACGGCGATGTTCTCGAGGTCGATCGAGCTGATCCACTCGCCGCCGGACTTGATGACGTCCTTCGAGCGGTCGGTGATCTGCATGTAGCCGTCCGGGTCGATGGTGGCGACATCCCCCGTGGGGAACCAGCCGTTGACCAGCGGGTTGCCGCCCTCGCCCTTGAGATACCCGCTGGTGATCCACGGCCCCTTCACCACGAGGTCGCCGAAGGCCTTGCCGTCCCATGGCAGGTCCTGCCCGTCCTCGCCGACGATCTTCATCTCGACGCCGAAGATCGCGCGGCCCTGCTTGTTCTTCACCGCGAACTGCGCCTCGCGGTCCTGCTCGAGGTGCTTTCGCTTCAGCGTGCAGACGGTGCCGAGCGGGCTCATCTCGGTCATGCCCCAGGCGTGCAGCACCTCGACGCCGTACTCGTCCTCGAAGGCGCGGATCATCGCCGGCGGGCAGGCCGAGCCGCCGATCACGGTGCGCTTCAACGTGCTGAACTTCACGTTGTTCTGCTTCAGGTGCGCGAGCAGCATCAGCCAGACCGTGGGCACGCCCGCGGAGCAGGTGACCTTCTCGGACTCCATCAGCTCGTAGACGCTCTTGCCATCCAGATGCGGGCCGGGCAGCACCAGCTTCGCGCCGACCATGGTGCAGGCGTAGGGCAGGCTCCACGCATTGACGTGGAACATCGGCACCACGGGCAGGATGCAGTCGCGCGCGCCCACGTTGAGCGCGTCGGGCAGCGCCGCGCCGTAGGCGTGCAGCATGGTCGAGCGGTGGCTGTAGAGCACGCCCTTGGGGTTGCCGGTGGTGCCCGAGGTGTAGCAGAGGCCGCAGGCGGTGCGCTCGTCGAACGTCGGCCACTGGAACTTGCCATCCTCGGCCGCGACCAGCTCCTCGTAGCACAGCAGCTTCGGGATCGCGGTGGTCGCCGGCATGTGCCCGCGGTCGCTCATCAGCACGAAGTGCTTCACCGTCGACAGCTGCGGGGCGAGCTTCTCGACCAGCGGCAGGAAGGTGAGGTCGAAGAACAGCGCCTGGTCCTCGGCGTGGTTGGCGATGTAGGCGATCTGCTCCGGGAAGAGCCGCGGGTTGATGGTGTTGATCACCGCGCCGATGCCGGAGATGCCGTAGTAGAGCTCGTAGTGGCGGTAGCCGTTCCAGGCCAGCGTGCCGACGCGGTCGCCGGGCTGGATGCCGAGGCGCCCGAGCGCCTGCGCCACCTTGCGCGCGCGCAGATGGGCATCCCGGTAGGTATAGCGATGGAGGTTCCCCTCCACGGTCTTCGAGACGATCTCGGCGTCCGCGTGGTGGCGGTCGGCGAACTGGATAAGGTCGCTCACCAGGAGCGGCTGGTCCATCATCAGGCCAAGCATGGGGGGGTCCTCGAGGGTGTCGCTACGGAGATGCGCGGATAACGTTGAGCGGGGCCAAGGTAGCCGTTGAACAAAGCCGGGTCAAGGGTTAGCATCGACGCGTTTCCCTGAGGAGGAGAAGCCCCATGTCCAAGCGCATCCTGTGCGCCGTCGCGCTCGCGCTCGCGCCCTTCGCGGCGCTCGCGCAGACCGTCAAGATCGCCTACATCGACCCGCTGTCGGGCGCCTTCGCCAACGTCGGCGAGGCGGGCCTGAAGCAGTTCCAGGGCGTGATCGACGACATCAACCAGAAGAAGCTCGCCGGGCCGTTCAAGCTCGAGGTGGTGCCGTTCGACAGCAAGGTCAGCCCGCAGGAGGCGCTGAACGTGCTGAAGAAGGCCACCGACGGCGGCATCCGCATCGTCACGCAGGGCAACGGCTCGTCCGTCGCCGGCGCGCTGATCGACGCGATCGACAAGCACAACGAGCGCAACCCCGGCAAGGAGGTGATGTTCCTCAACTACGCCGCGGTGGATCCGGACTTCACCAACTCCAAGTGCAGCTTCTGGCACTTCCGCTTCGACGCCAACAGCGACATGAA
Source organism: uncultured Enterobacteriaceae bacterium (assembly GCA_964617355.1). Taxonomy (GTDB): domain Bacteria; phylum Pseudomonadota; class Gammaproteobacteria; order Burkholderiales; family SG8-39; genus CAZTDU01. Next base: position 1,920 of record CAZTXP010000076.1, on the reverse strand, counting down.
GATGGAGGCGCTCACCACGTTCATGGCGGGCCGCAAGGAGATCAAGAACGTCTACCTGATCAACCAGAACTACTCGTTCGGGCAGGCGGTGAGCCGCGCGGCCAAGGAATACCTCGCCCGCAAGCGCCCCGACATCAAGATCGTCGGCGACGACCTGCACCCGCTCGGCCAGGTGAAGGACTTCGCGCCCTACATCGCCAAGATGAAGGCCGCGAACGCCGACACGATCATCACCGGCAACTGGGGCAACGACATGTCGCTGCTCATCAAGGCGGCGAAGGACGCCGGCTTGAACGTGCCCTTCTACACCTACTACGGCGGCGGCCTCGGCGCGCTGCCCGCGATCGGCGAGGCTGGCGAGGGCAAGGTGAAGCAGATCACCGAGTGGCACATGAACATCAAGCCGAACAAGACCGAGAAGTTCGCGCTCGCATGGAACAAGAAGTACGGCGGCCCTCCCGCGCACCTGACCTTCTACTACCTGCGCGTCAACACGCAGATGTACATGCTCGCCGAGGCCCTGAAGCGCGCCAAGAGCGCCGACACCATCAAGGTGGCGTACGCGCTGGAAGGCATGAAGTTCGAGGGCGACACCGGCGAAGTCGAGATGCGCGACAAGGACCACCAGCTGATCCAGCCGCTCTACATCTCGACGGTGGCGCGCGCCATGGCCGACGGCAAGAACCCGAAGCTGAAGGGCAAGGACCCCGACGTGAAGTACGACCTCGAGGACACCGGCTTCGGCTTCAAGACCGACGTGCGCATCGAGGGCTACGTGTCGGCGCAGCCGACCTCGTGCCAGATGAAGCGTCCGCCGCGGCCGAAGTCCTGAGACTCGCGTAGCGCGACATCCGAGGCGCGGCCGCGGCCGCGCCTCGTCGCGTCTGGAGCCCTCGCGTGGAGTTCTTCCTCGTCTCGCTGCTGAACGGCGTCTCGTACGGGCTGCTGCTGTTCATGCTGTCCGCGGGCCTGACGCTGATCTTCAGCCTGATGGGCGTGCTGAACTTCGCCCACGCCAGCTTCTACATGCTCGGCGCGTACTTCGCGTACCAGACGAGCGTGCACCTCGGGTTCTGGCCGGCGCTGGTGATCGCGCCCGTGCTGGTCGGCGTGATCGGCATGCTGGTCGAGCGCTTCGGCCTGCGCACGGTGCACAAGTACGGCCACGTCGCCGAGCTCCTCTTCACCTTCGGCCTCGCCTACCTGATCGAGGAGGCGGTGCACCTCGTGTGGGGCCGGTCGTCGGTGGAATACAAGATCCCGCCCGACCTCGACGGCCCGCTCTTCACGCTCTTCTCGACCGCGTTCCCGATGTACCGCGGCTTCATGATGCTGGTGGCGGTGGCGATGCTGGTGTCGATCTGGCTGCTGCTCACGCGCACGCGCATCGGCCTCGTCATCCAGGCCGCGCTCACGCACCCCGAGACGGTCGAGGCGCTGGGCCACAACGTGCCGCGCGTCTTCATGCTCGTGTTCGGCGGCGGCTCGGCGCTGGCGGGCCTCGCCGGCGTGATCGGCGGCAACGCCTTCATCACCGAGCCCGGGATGGCGGCGAACTTCGGCCCGATCGTGTTCGTGGTCGTGGTGGTCGGCGGCATGGGCTCGCTCGCGGGCGCGTTCATCGCGTCGCTGCTCATCGGCTGCCTGCAGACCTTCGCCGTGGCGCTCGACTGGTCGCTCGGCGGCCTGCTCGCCTCGGCCGGCATCGTGCTGGGCCCCGACTCGCCCTTCCTCGCGATCAGCAAGCTCACGCTCGCGCAAGCCGCGCCCGTGCTGCCCTACCTGCTGATGGTGCTGATCCTGATCTTCCGGCCCAAGGGCCTGATGGGCACGCGCGAGGGCTGATGCCGACCATCGCGTTCAGGCCGATCAACCTCGGCCGCTGGATCACCTGGACGGCGACGGCGCTCGTGCTCGTGG
>CAZTXP010000075.1:0-20619 GCA_964617355.1 uncultured Enterobacteriaceae bacterium | reverse complement strand
CCTGCCCCACCGCGACCAGCACGTCGTCGCACTCGAAGGCCTGGTCCGGCTCGCCGGTCGGCACGAGGCTGCGGCGGCCCTTCTCGTCGTACACCGCCTTCACGCTCTCGAAGGTCATGCCGGTCAGCTTGCCGTCCTTGTGCACGAACGACTTCGGCACGAGGAAGTTGAGGATCGGGATGCCTTCGTGCATCGCGTCCTCCTTCTCCCAGGGGGAGGCCTTCATCTCCTCGAAGCCGGAGCGCACGATGACCTTGACGTCGTCGCCGCCGAAGCGGCGCGAGGTACGGCAGCAGTCCATCGCCGTGTTGCCGCCGCCCAGCACGATCACGCGCTTGCCGATCTTCGTGGTGTGGCCGAACGATACCGACGACAGCCAGTCGATGCCGACGTGGATGTTCTTCGCCGCTTCCTTGCGGCCCGGGATGTCGAGGTCGCGGCCGCGCGGCGCGCCGGAGCCGACGAAGATCGCGTCGTAGCCTTCCTTCAGGAGCGCTTTCATCGACTTGATCTCGGTGTTCGCCTTGAAGGTCACGCCGAGGTCCATGATGAAGCCGACTTCCTCGTCGATCACCTCCATCGGCAGGCGGAAGCGCGGGATCTGCGACCAGATCATGCCGCCCGCGCGATGGTCGCGATCGAACACGGTGACGTCGTATCCGAGCGGCGCCAGGTCGCGCGCCACGGTGAGCGAGGCAGGCCCCGCGCCGATGCAGGCGACCTTCTTGCCGTTCTTCTTCGCCGCGGGCTTCGGCATGCGGTGCTTGACGTCGCCCTTGTGGTCGGCGGCGACGCGCTTCAGGCGGCAGATCGCGACCGGCTCGGCCTTCGGCTGATTCTCTTCCTCGACGCGGCCGCGACGGCAAGCGGGCTCGCAAGGCCGGTCGCAGGTGCGCCCGAGCACGCCGGGAAACACGTTGGATTTCCAGTTGATCATGTAGGCGTCGGCGTGACGCCCTTCTGCGATCAATCGGATGTATTCGGGAACCGGGGTGTGGGCCGGACAGGCCCACTGGCAATCGACGACTTTGTGGAAATAGTCAGGGTTGCCGATATCGGTGGGGCGCAACGCCAATCTCCTCGGGGACGCTGTTTTGTAACGCGCGTCTTGGGTTTCGGTTGGCGCGAAAGTTTACTCCCCGCCCCGAGTTGGGGAAAGCCTTTAGTTTCAAAATCCTATCGGCTGGCAAACCCCTCTGCAGGCCGGGGTCGAGCCCCTGGGCAAGAGCCGTTTTCCCCGGTGTATCCTCGGCCGCATGCCGAGCCAGCTGGAAACCCTGAAGAAGCACTCCCTCGTGGTCGCCGACACCGGCGACATCGACGCCGTCGCGCGCTGGAAGCCGCGCGACGCGACCACCAACCCGTCGCTCCTGCTCGCCGCCGCGCAGGACACGCGCTACCGCCCCCTGGTCGACGAAGCCGTGTCGCGCGCCGCCGGCGATGCCGCCGCTGCGGTCGACTGGCTGTTCGTCCTCTTCGGCCGCGAAATCCTGAAGCACGTCGAGGATCGCGTCTCGACCGAGGTCGACGCGCGCCTGTCCTTCGACACGGCCGGCACGGTTGCCAAGGCCCGCCGTCTGATCGCGCTTTATGCCGGCCTCGGCGTGCCGCGCGAGCGCGTGCTGGTCAAGATCGCCAGCACCTGGGAAGGCATCCGCGCCGCCGCCGAACTCGAGCGCGAAGGCATCCGCTGCAACCTCACCCTGCTCTTCTCGTTCGCGCAGGCCGTGGCCTGCGCCGAGGCCGGCGTGACGCTGATCTCGCCGTTCGTCGGCCGCATCTACGACTGGCACAAGGCGGCGCGCAAGGTCGACGACATTGCGCTCGACGACGACCCGGGCGTGGCCTCCGTGGCGCGCATCTACGCCTACTACAAGAAGTTCGGCTACGCGACGCAGGTGATGGGCGCAAGCTTCAGGAAGACCGGCCAGGTGTTGCGCCTCGCCGGCTGCGACCTCCTCACGATCGCGCCCGACCTGCTCGAGAAGCTCGCGCAGGAAGAAGGGGACGTGCCGGCGCGGCTGACGCCCGAGGACGCCCGCGCGCAGGCGCTGGAGCGCGTCGCGCTAGACGAGAAAGCCTACCGCTGGATGCACAACGAGGACCCCATGGCGGTCGAGAAGCTCGCCGATGGCATCCGGCGCTTCGACGCCGACGCGCGCAAGCTCGACGCCTTCGTACGGCCGCTCGTCGCCGGAAGGAACGCCGCATGAGCGCGAAGCTCGTCAGCCTCCGCGTCGACGCCCGAGGGGTTGCCCGCGTCACCATCGAGAACGCAGCAAAGCTCAATTGCATGAGCACGCCCGTCGCGCGCGAGCTCGTCGAGGCCATGCAGGCCGCGAGCGCCGATCCGTCGCTGCGCGTCGCGGTGCTGACCGGCGCGGGCGGCAAGGCGTTCGTCGGCGGCGCGAACCTCGACGAACTCGGCGCGCTCGACGAGGTCTCGGCGCGCGCCTTCATCACACGGCTGCACGAGGCCTGCGCCGCGATGCGCCAGTGCCCGGTGCCCGTGATCGCACGCGTCAACGGCTGGTGCATAGGCGCGGGCCTCGAGCTCGCCGCGGCCTGCGACTTCCGCATCGCCTCGGGGAACGCGAAGTTCTCGATGCCGGAAGTCCGGCTCGGCATCCCGTCGGTGATCGAGGCGGTGCTGCTGCCGCGCCTGATCGGCGCCGGACGCGCACGGTGGCTCACGCTCACCGGGCAGACGCTGGATGCCGCGACCGCCGAGCGCTGGGGCTTCCTCGAGCGCGTCGTGCCGCCCGACGAACTCGACGCCGCCGTGGACCTCGCGGTCGAGGCCATCCTCGCCAACGACGACGCGGCGACGCGCGCGCAGAAGCGCCTGCAGGCGGCCTACGAGGACCTGCCGATGGACGAGGCGGTCCGCCGCAGCATCGATGCGTTCGCCGCCTGCTACGCCAGCGGCAAGCCGCAACGGCTGATGGCCGGCTTCGCGGCGCACCGCGCTAGGCGGTAGCCCTTTCCCTGCCGGGCGCCAGCGCGGCGGCGAGGTTGAACGCCGCGTACGCCGAGAACGCGAGCAGCCACGCCCCGCACACGGCCTCCAGCGTCAGCGGCCGCGGCCACGCCGCCACCAGCAGCGCGAAGAGCGGCAGCGACAGCAGCTCGCCCACCGCGATCGCGACCGTGCGGCGCCGGGCATAGAGCGCGAACAGCCCGGCCCAGGACAGCACGCGCATCGCCACTCCGCCGAACAGCAGCGCAACGGCGATGCTCGACGCCGAGAAGCGCGCGTCGTAGAAGAGCGCGAGCGCCGGCCCGTGGACCGCGAGGAGCAGCGCGAGGACCGCGGCCGAGGGGAGCGCCGTGGCGAGCGTGGCGCGGCGCAACTCGGTCGCGAAATGCGCCATGCCGGCGGCCGCGCCCAATCTCGGCAGCCAGAAGAGCGACAGCACGCCGGCGGCGATCGCCGCGACCCAGTCAGACACGCGCCACAGCGCCTGCAGCACGCCCGCGTCGTGCCACGACAGCGCGTCGGCGACGAGCGCGCGCGCGAGGTAGGTGGAAGCCGGGCTGAGGATGCCGATGGACAGGCCCGGCAGCACGTAGGCGCGCAAGGCCTGCGGTGGCGGGAGCGCGACGCGCGGCACGAACGGCACCAGCGCGAGCGCGGGCAATGCATGCGCCGCCGCGACGAGCGGCAAGAGGAGCGCCGGCGGCGCGACCAGCGCCGCAGCCAGTGGCGCCACCGCCAGCGCAAGCGCGAGCAGCAGCATCCACCCTCGGCGCTTCAGGCCGAGCCAGTAGCCGCTGAAGGTACCGTGCACCACGGTCAGCCAGCCGACGATCGCGCCCAGCCCGAGCCAGCCCGCGTGCGACGGCGCCAGCCATGCGAGAGGCATCGCGGCGAGGCCGACGGCCGCCGACACCAGCAGGCCGATGCACAGCGCATGACGCAGCGCCGAGCGTTGCACGTTCGCGTCTGCCGATTGCGCGACGACCACCGACACGCCGGTGCCGACGCCCGCGAGCGCGGGACCCGCGACGAGTTCGATCACCGAGAAAAGCTGCGCCCACTGCGCGACCAGTTCGCCGCCGCCGCGCATCGCGAGCACCTTGTCCAGCGCCGCGCGCCCGGCCAGGCCGCAGACGATGACGCCGAGCGCGGCCAAGGCGCTGCGCAGCGGCGCGGTCAGCATGGCATCTGGAAGAGTGGCGTCCCCACGGGGATTCGAACCCCGGTTCTCACCGTGAAAGGGTGGTGTCCTAGGCCTCTAGACGATGGGGACCCGGCCTCGGCCCGAGGAGGGCCTTGGAAGGAGCGGGATTCTAGCCGAGGCGCGAGAGGCGGTAAAGCCGCCCGACGCTCAGGGGCGCGGCTTCGGCGGCGGCGCAGGCTTCGCGGGCGCCTGCTCGGGCGCGGCCGCCGGCTTGGGCGTCGGCGGCGCGACCATGTCGGGCGCGGGCTTCGCCTGCACCGCGAACGCTTCCGGCGGCGCGGGCCGCGAGGTCTCGCGCTGGATCAGCCAGCGATCGCCGGCCTTCTTCCACACCAGCGTCTTCTCGACCTCGTCGCGATACGCCGGCGACGAGTAGCTCTGCAGGAAGCGCACGGTCACGGTCGAGGGATCGCCGACGGTGAACTGTTCGTTCGACGCGAGCACCTTGATGTCGCCTGCGCGCTTCAGCGCCCTCGCCCGCGCGATCTCCCAGTCTCCACGCTTCGCGCCCTCGGCGGAGACGAAATCCGGCATGTAGGAACCGAGATAGGCGCCGAGGTCCTTCGACGCCCACGCCGCCAGCCACGCACGCATCGCAACGGCCACTTCCTGCTCAGGACCCTTCGGCACGGCGACCTGCGTCGGCGCTGGGCGCGGGGCCGGCGCCGCGCCAGGCGTGCCCGGGCGGACCGCGGCGAGATTCGCGGCCGGGCGCGCACGGCTCTTCAGCAGCTGCTCCGCGCGCTCCTCGAGCGTGGAACGCTCGGTGGTGAACAAGCCCACCGGCTCCGGCGCGCAGAACTCGGGCAGGTCGGAACTCGATTCCTTCCAGCGCTCGACCTCCTCCTGCACGCTCGGGTCCTTCGGCGAGAGCTCGAGCGCGTACAGCAGGCGCCCGATGCCGGCGTGCACGCGCGCGTAGGCGATCTTCAGGTCGTACTCCGCATTCGCCTCGGCGCGACGCGCCTGGAACACTTCGTTCTCGGTGTCGAGCAGGTCGAGCAGGCTGCGCTGGCCGATATCGAACTGCTGGCGGTAGGCGTCGCGCGCGCGCTCGACCGACTGGCGGTGCTGGCGCAGGAACGTCGCCTGCTCGTCGAGCTTGCGCATGTCGTTCATCGCGATCGACAGCGTCTGGCGGGTGTCGCGGCAGGCCTTGTCGCGCTGGTCGCGCGCCTGGCCGAGCAGGCCCTCGGCCTGCTCCACGCGGCCGGTATCGGCGTAGCCGCTGAACAGGTTCCAGTTGAAGAGCAGCATCGCCGACGAGTTGCGGGTCTGTCCGGCGATGCCGTTGATGTTCTGGCCGTAGTCCTCCTTCAGCTGCAGCTGGACGCGCGGCTGGAACGCGCCACGGCGCGCATCGCGCGCGAACTGCGCGGCGCGCACGTTCTCGACGGAAGAGCGCACCTGCGGGTTCAGCACCGCGGCCTCCTCGAGCACTTCCTTCGCCGTCGCCGGAATGCGGCCGACCAGCGGCTCGGGCTCCGAGATGCGCTCGGCCGGCTGCACGCCGACGATGCGCTGGAACCGCGCGCTGACGTCGTGCAGGTTGGCGATCTCGACGCGCAGGTTGGACTCCGACAGCGCCATGCGACCGGTGGCCTGCTGCAGGTCGACGCGCCGGCCGACGCCCGCGGTGACGCGCTGCTCGAGTTGCTCCCATACCGCGCGGTGCTGCACCACGTTTTCCTCGGCGAGGATCACCAGGCCCCGGTATCGCAGCACGTCGTAGTAGGCGCGTACCGCCTCGAGCGCGACCTGCTCCGATGCGTCGACGAACTCGAACAGCCGCACCATGCGCGCATGCGTGAACTGCCGGCGCTGGTGGTAGCTGCTGAGGCCGTCCCAGAGCATCTGCGTCACCTGCAGCGTCACGGTCTCTTCCCGGAACCGGGCCTGCAGAGACGGATCGTTGCGCCGGCGCTCGCCGAGGGTGCCGATGACGTCCACCTGCGGCAGCATCGGGCCGGTGACGGCAGTCAGTTCTCCGCCCGCCGCGCGGAAGTTGTTGTACCGGGCAAGGACCTCGGGGCTGCGGCCGACCGCCAGCTGCGCCACCGACTTGAGCGTCATGGCGGGCGGCGTCTGGGCGGCGCAAGGCATCGCGATCGCCAGCACGGCGATCGACGCCGCGACAACCCGGCGAGCGCTCAAGACATTAATCCTCAAGGCGTTTTCGGTCCGTTGAACGGGCGCAAGTGTACTAGAGACCCGGAATGGGCATCCGCGATCATAGGAGACGACCGGATAAAATGACAACATTTGAAGCACGTTCGCGGTGCGCCCAATGCCCGCGCCGCGCATGCTGGCTATCATTCCGCGACTTCATTTCCGCCCTGCGGTGTCGTTAGTTCCTCATCGGGATTACCAGCCTCGCGCGCATGCCGGCCCGGTCCGCACTGTTTCGCCTGTTCGTCGGGATCGCGCTGGTCGCGTCGCTGGCTGCGGTCGCGTTCGACCTGGATCGCCTGCGCGGAGCCTACTTCCGCGCGGTCGGGAACGCGCCCGAGGAACGCTTCGCGTCGTGGGCGGGCCTGCTCGAGTCGACGCGCCGGCGACCGGCGCCGGAGCAACTCGCGCGAGTGAACGACTTCTTCAACCAGCGGGTGCGCTTCGTGGACGACGTCGACCTCTGGGGACAGGCCGACTACTGGGCGACCCCGATGGAGACGCTCGCGCACGGCGCGGGCGACTGCGAGGACTTCGCGATGGCGAAGTACTTCACCCTGCTCGCCCTGGGCGTGCCGGTCGAGAAGCTGCGCCTCACGTACGTGCGCGCCAGGCTCGCCGCCGCCGGCGGCGCCGCGACGTACCAGGCGCACATGGTGCTCGCGTACTATGCTTCGCCCGACGCCGAGCCGCTGGTGCTGGACAACCTCGTGCCAGGCATCCAGCCGGCGTCGCGCAGAACGGATCTCCTGCCCGTGTTCAACTTCAACAGCGAGCGCATCTACCAGATGGGCGCCGGCAAGACCGCGACGACCGGCGTGAGCCAGCTCTCGCGCTGGGCCGACGCGCTGCGGCGCGCGCGTGCCGACGGGTTCGACTGAAGAGGCCGCCATGTCCATGACCCGCCAGCTCTGGGCCGCGATCCTCGTGAGCATGCTGCTCGCGCTCGCCGGCAGTCTCGTCGCGTCGCTGCTCAACGCGCGCACCTACCTCGTCGAGCAGCTGGCGCAGAAGAACGTGGACAACGCCACCTCGCTCGCGCTGAGCCTCACGCAAGGCGAGCTCGACGACGTGCGCGTCGAGCTCGCGGTAGCCGCCCTGTTCGACAGCGGGCACTACCGGCTGGTGCGCGTCGAGGACCCGAAGGGCCGCGCCATCGTGGAGCGCGTCGCGAAGGCGCGCGAACCCGGCGCGCCGGCATGGTTCGTAGCGATGCTGCCGATCCGCGCCGAGCCCGGCACCGCGCAGGTCGCGCAGGGCTGGCGGCAGTATGGCCGCGTGATCCTCGAGTCGGAATCGCGCTTCGCCTACGAGACGCTGTGGGACGGCGCGCTGCAGATGTGCGTCGCGCTCGCGCTCGCGGGCCTCGTCGCCGGCTACCTCGGCTCGCTGATCCTGCGCCGGCTGATCCCGCCGCTGCGCGCGGTGGTCGAGCAGGCCGCCGGCATCACGCAGCGGCGCTTCGCCACCATCGCGCCGCCCAAGGTGCCCGAGCTCGCGCAACTGGCCGAGGCGATGAACGCGATGGTCGAACGCGTGAAGGCGATGTTCGACCTCGAGGCGGCACGCCTGGACGAGATGCGCCGGCAGGCCAACGACGACCCGCTCACCCAGCTCGCCAACCGCAGCTACTTCATGGGCCGTCTCGCGCAGGTACTGTCGGTCGAATCCTCGGGCGGCGTGCTCGCGCTGCTGCGCGTGGCGCGGCTCGCGGAGGTCAACCAGCGGCTCGGCCGCGAGGCCACGGACGAGCTCCTGCGGCGCGTCGCGCGCTGCGCCGAGGCGGCTGCGTCCGGCAGCGCCGACGCGCTCGCCGGGCGCCTTGGCGGGGCGGACTTCGCGGTGCTGTGGCCGGGGCACGCCGATGCGGCCGCCGCCGCGCAGGCGCTCGTCGAGCGCGTCGTCGCGGAGGCGCCGAGCTACGGACTGGACCCGCGGCACTTCGCCTTCGCGGGCGCGGTGGCCCTGCACCCCGGCGCACCCGTCGCCGAGACGCTGGCGCGCGCGGACGCCGCGCTCGCCAGCGCCGAGGCCGGAGGCGAAAGCCGCGCCACTGTCGCCTCCGATGCCCCCGATCCCGCGCATCCTCGCAGCGCCGAGGAGTGGACGCGCGTCCTGAAGGGCGCCGTCGCGAATCGCTGGCTGAAGCTGCAACCCTTCCCCGTGGTCGAGTTCGTGCGCGACACGGTGCACTGGGAGTGCGCGCTGCGCCTGCGCTTCGACGAAGGCGGAGACTGGCAACCCGCGGGCCAGTTCCTGCCGGTCGCCGAGCGCCTGCACATGACCGCGGAAATCGACCTTGCCGCGGTGAGGCTCGGCCTCGAGGCGCTCGAGGGCCCGCTCGCCGGCAGCGACGTGGCGCTGAACCTGTCGCCGCAGTCGGTGGCCGACCCCGCGTTCCGCACCGAGCTCGCGGCGCTGCTCGGGCGGCACCGCGCGCTCGCCGCCCGGCTGTGGCTCGAGGTGGCGGAGTCCGGCGCGCTGCTGCACCTCGACGCGATGACCGCGCTGTGCCGCGACCTGGTGCCGCTGGGCTGCCGCATCGGCATCGAGCACTTCGGGCGCGAGTTCGGCCAGATCGCGCGCCTGCACCACCTCGGCCTGTCCTACCTCAAGGTCGACGCGAGCTACACGCGCGAGGTCGCCTCCTCCGAAGGCAATCGCGCGTTCCTCGCCGGCCTGCGCTCGATCGCCAGCGCGATCGGCGTGAAGCTGTATGCCGAAGGCGTGGCCGCCTCCGAGGAGATCGCCACGCTCGCCGCGATCGGCTTCGATGGCGTGACCGGCCCCGGGGTGCGCCGGCCGTGAAGCCGCCCCCGCGCCGCCGGGCGCCCGACGCGCTGGCGCGCGTGCGCGAGCACCTCGCCAAGGGCGAGCACGCGCAGGCCGAGGCCCTCTGCCACAAGGCGCTGCAGCGCGCGCCGGGGGACGCGCCGGCGCTCGAGCTGCTGGGCGTGTTGCGGCTGAAGCAGGGACGGCGCGAGGATGCCTGTACGCTCTTCGAGCGCGTCGCCGCGCTGCAGCCGCGCAGCCCCGCCGCGCTCGCGAACCTCGTCGGCGTGCAGGTCGGCCTCGGCCGCCACTCGCAGGCGCTCGCGAGCGCCGACCGGCTCCTGGCCCTCGGCGGGCACGAGGTCCTCGCGCAGGTCCACCGGGGCGTCGCGCTGCAGGGGCTCGGGCGAACGCAAGAGGCGCTCGAAGCCTATGACGCGGCCCTAGCGCGCGAGCCCGGCCACCACGACGCGCTGAACAACGCCGGCACGCTGCTCGGCGCGATCGGCCGCCACGAGGAGGCGCTGGCGCGCTACGAAGCCGGCCTCGCGCACCGCGCCGGCTCGCCGGAATTGCTGAACAACAAGGGCGTGTCCCTTGCCGCGCTCGGGCGCACCGACGAGGCCATCGAGGCATACCGGCAGGCGATCGCGCTGCGTCCCGGTTACCGCGACGTGCAGAAGAACCTCGCCAGCCTGCTCGGCACGGCCGGGCGATACCCCGAGGCCCTCGCTGCCTACGAGGCCGCGCTGCGCCTCGAGCCGCGCTTGGCCGAGCTGCACAACAACCTCGGCACGGTGCTCAGCGCGCTGAATCGCCACGAGGATGCCCTCTCCGCCTACGAGCGCGCGCTGGCGCTCGATCCCGGCTTCGTCGACGCGCTGAACAACCGCGGCGTCGCGCTCGCGGCGCTGCACCGCTACGAGGAATCGCTCGCCAACTTCGACCGCGCGCTCGCGATCGACGCGTCGGGCGTCAACGCGCACTGGAACCGCAGCCTCGCGCTGCTGCGGCTGCGCCGCTTCGAGGAAGGCTGGAAGGAGCACGAGTGGCGCTGGAAGAAGCCGGAATTCGCCGCGCACAAGTACCCGCTCAAGCAGCCGATCTGGCGCGGCGAGGAACCGGTCGCCGGCAAGACCGTGCTGCTGGTCGCCGAGCAGGGACTCGGCGACACCATGCAGTTCGCGCGCTACGCCGGCCTGCTGCAGTCGCGCGGCGCGCGCGTGCTGATGTTCGTGCCAGAGCCGCTGGTGGCGCTGCTCGCGCACAGCTTCCCGGGCGCGCAGGTGTTCAGCAAGACGACCGGATTTCCGGCATTCGACTTCTACTGCGGCATGCTGACGCTGCCGCTGGCGTTCGGTACTACGGCCGACACCATCCCCGCGCCGCCCGCGTACCTGAAGGCCCCGCCCGACCGCGTCGCTGAATGGGCGCGGCGGATCGACGCCCGCCCGGGCCTGCGCGTCGGCATCGCCTGGTCGGGCAGCGCCACCCACAAGAACGACCTCAACCGCTCGCTTGCCCTCGACCTGCTCGCGCCGCTCTTCGCGCTGCCGGGCGTGCGCTTCTTCGCGCTGCAGAAGGAACTGCGCCCTGAAGACACGGCGACGCTGCCGTCCTTGCCGAACCTCGAGCGCCTCGGCGAAGGGTTCCGCGACTTCGCCGACACCGCGGGCGCCATCGCGGCGCTCGATCTCGTGATCACCGTCGACACCTCGGTCGCGCACCTCGCTGCCGCGATGGGCAAGCCGACCTGGATCCTGCTGCCCAGCGTCTGCGACTGGCGCTGGATACCCGAGGAGCCCGAAAGCCCGTGGTATCCCGGCGCGCGCCTGTACTGGCAGCCGGGTATCGGTCGCTGGCCAGAGGCGATCGCGCGCGTGGCGAGCGACCTCGCCGCGCTCCGCGCGCCACCGAGGACGGCCGCGCCGGCCGCCGCCCCGCAGGCCGCGATCGGCATCGCCGAGGCGGCAGCGAAGGCGACCGAGTTCCTCACCTCGGGCAACTTCGCCGACGCGGAAGCCGTCTGCAACGGCATCCTGCAGCTCGCACCCGACTTCCCCGATGCGCTCACGCTGCTGGGCAGCGTCCGGCTCCGGCAGGGGCGCCCGAACGACGCGGTAGAGCTGTTCCGGCGCGTCGTCGAGCAGCGGCCAGAGGGCCTGCACGCGCTCACCAACATGGCCGCGGCGCTGCGCGCGGCCGAGCGCCACCGCGAGGCGCTGCAGTTCTACGACCGCGTGATCGCGGTGGCACCCGACAACCCGACCGCGTACGTCAACCGCTCGGTGTCGCTGCTCGCGCTCGGCCGCCTCGACGAGGCGCTCGAGGCGTCGAACCGCGCGATCGAGGCGGATCCGGCCTGCCTCGCGGGCCTCAACAACCGCGGCGTGGTGCTGAACGAGCAGGGCCGTTTCATAGAGGCGCTCGAGAGCTTCGACCGCGCGCTCGCGCTGAAGCCGGACTTCATCGACGCGCTGAACAACCGCGGCCTGTCGCTCGCCCACCTCGACCGCAACGAGGAGGCCGAGCGGCACTACCTCGACACGCTCGCGCGGTACCCCGGGTACGCGAACGCGATGAACAACCTCGGCCTCGTCTACGCGTCGATGAACCGCATCGACGAGGCGGAGCGGCGCTTCCGCGAGGCGTCGTCGACCAAGCCCGACTACGTGGATGCGCACTGGAACGAGAGCCTGATGGCGCTGGTGCGCGGCGACTTCGCCAAGGGCTGGCCGCTGTACGAGTGGCGCTGGAAGAAGCCGGAGTTCGCGCCGCACCGGCGCACCTTCCACGTGCCGCTGTGGACCGGGCGCGAGCCCCTCGAGGGCCGCACGATCTTCGCGCACTTCGAGCAGGGCTTCGGCGACGCGATCCAGTTCGTGCGCTACGCCGCCCTGCTGCACGAGCGCGGCGCGAAGGTGCTGCTGTCGCTGCCCAACGCCCTGCGCAAGCTCGTCGCGCACAGCTTCCCCGGCATGCCGGTGTTCTGCGGGCAGGAAGTGCTGCCGCCGTTCGACTGCCATGCGCCCTTCCTCAGCCTGCCGCTCGCGTTCGGCACCACGCTGGAGACCATTCCCGCGCGTGTACCCTACCTGGAGGCGCCGCCGGAATCCGTGGCGCGCTGGCGCGAGCGGATCGCTCCGCCCGGCGACCGCCCCCGCATCGGGCTGGTGTGGTCCGGGAACCCGAAGCACGCCAACGACCGCCGCCGCTCGATGCCGATGGAGGCCGTGCGCCGGCTGCTGGAACTGCCGTTCCGCTGGTACGGCCTGCAGCGCGACGTCCGCGAGGCCGACGCCGCGGCACTGGGCGAGATGCCGATCGAGATGCTGGGCGCATCCTTCGACGACTTCGCCGAGACTGCGGCGGCGATCCACGCCCTCGACCTCGTGATCTCGGTGGACACGTCGGTGGCGCACCTGGGCGGCGCGCTCGGCCGCCCGACCTGGGTGCTGCTGCCGTTCGCGCCCGACTGGCGCTGGATGCTCGATCGCGCGGACAGCCCGTGGTACCCCGGCATGCGCCTCTTCCGGCAGCCGCGCACCGGCGACTACGACACGGTCGTCGACGAGGTCAAGCGCGCGCTGGAAGCGCGCTTCGGCACGCGTCGCTAGCGGCTCAGACCTGCGACTCGGAGGTGATCTCGGCCGTGCCCTGCACCACCACGCTCGAGCCACGCGGCAGGCACAGCCAGTTGTGGTTGTGCGGGAACAGCCGGTAGCCCGCGGCCAGCAGCCACGCCGCGAGGTCCTTGCGGTCCGCCTTCAGGTACTCGACGAAGAGGATCGGCCGGTCGCGCGCGATGGTCTTCGTCGCACCGCGCAGCACGTCGATCTCCATGCCCTCGACGTCCACCTTCATCAGGTGGACCGCCGGCAACGCAAGGCCGTCCACCGTCACCACCTCGACGTGCTCCACCTTCGTCGGATCGGCGCCACGGGGCTGGCCGATCTGCTCGCGCTGCGCGGGGCCGAACTCCACGCTGCCGAACGACAGCGGCTTGGCGTAGTCGAACTGCGGGATCTCGATTCGGCCCGGCGCCGCGCCGACCGCCTTGTGGTAGCAGACGACGTTCTCCAGGCTGTTCAGCGCGAGGTTGCCGGCCAGCATCTGGAACACGATGCGCTGCGCCTCGAACGAGTGCACGCGCCCCTTCGGCCCGACCATGCCGGCGAGCGCCACCGCGTGCACGCCGATGTTCGCGCCGATGTCGAGCACCACGGCGTCGTCGCGGCGCAACGACCCGACCAGCGTACGGAAGAGGGCGATCTCGTCCGGATCGTAGGCCCCGCGCGTCGAGAGCTGCCAGCCGACGCCGAGGTCGTTCTTGTTGACGATGAAGGTGCCCTGCTCCGTCGCCATCACGACGTTGTAGCGTGCGCGTGCCACCGAATGCCTCCGTTTGCCCGTCGTCGGGCCGTCGCTAGAATGCCACCGTGTCGAACCGACTGCACCAGCTGAACGCCGGCTACGACGCCCTGCAGGACCGGATCCTGTTCTCGATCGGCGCCGAGGACGGCACCGAGTTCCGCTTCTGGGTCACGCGGCGCTACCTCCTGCTGCTGTGGTCGATGCTCGTGAAGCTCGCCACCGCGTTCGCGGGCGCGCGCGCGAGCGGCGACCCGATCCGGCGCGAGGCGCTCGCCGAGATGGCCCACCACCAGGCCCACCGCGACGCCGATTTCGAGACCAGCTACCGAGGCGGCACGCAACGTCCGCTCGGCGACGAGCCGGTGCTGCTGGCGAAGGTCGCAGTGAAGCAGGACACGGCCGGCCGCTGGACGCTGACGCTGCTGCCGAACGAGGGCCCGGGCGCCGACATCGGCGTCGACGAGAACATGACGCACCTCCTCGCCTCGCTGTTGCAGCGCGCCGCTTCGCAGGCAGAGTGGCCACTCGCGCTTGCGCCACTCGCCACGCCCGCGATGGGCGAGGCCGCCCCGCCGCCCCGCATCCACTAGCACTAGCCGCCCGCCGCTCAGTCGGTGACCAGCTTGCCCTTGGTCAGCAGGTCCTGGATGATCTGCTGGTCGTTGAGCGTGCCGCCCGCGGTGAGGTCCACGCCCTGCAGGATGATGGTCTGGTCTTCCTGGCCCGCGGAGTAGAAGCTCGCGAAGCCGCCGCTCGAACTGAGGTGCACCTTGGTGTCCGCCCCGGATTGCTCGAAGCGGATGTAGTTCGTCAGGTTCCCCACGCCGCCGCCCGAGAACTCGCCCTGCAGCAGGTCCCGCAGGTCGAGTACGTCGCCGCCGGTCTTGTCGGTGTTCGCCGTCGCGTTGCTGAAGTCGGTGATCGTGTCCACCGCCGGCGTGCCCTTGGTGCCGCGGTCGGCGAGCTCCCAGCGGAACACGTCGGCGAACCCGTCGTCGCCGGAGCCGGCGCCACCGGTGAGCGTGTCGTTGCCGGCGCCGCCGGTGATGAGGTCCGCGCCCAGGCCACCGACGATCGTGTCCGTGCCGGCGCCGCCTTCGAGGATGTCGTTGCCGTCGCCACCCTGGAGACTGTCGTCGCCGTCGCCGGCGCGCAAGGTGTCGGCGCCGAGCCCGCCGGTCAGGGTATCGTTTCCGGCGCCGCCGGTGATCGTGTCGTCGCCGTCCTGGCCGTCCAGCGTGTCGTTGCCGTCGCCGCCCTCGATCAGGTCGGCGCCGGCGCCCCCGTTGATGGTGTCGTCCCCCGCCATGCCGACGAGGCGGTCGTTGCCCGCCGTACCGGTCATGGTGTCGTTGCCCGAGGTGCCGTAGTAGTTGTTCGACACCACGCCGAGCGTCAGGGTCGAGGTCGACGTGTCGCCGTCGTTGTCGGTCAGCGTGTAGGTGATCGTCTCGGACGGGATCTCGGAGGCGCCCGCGTCGTTGCCCACTGCCTGGAACGTCATCGAGCGGATGCGCGCGTCCACCGTGTCGCCGGCCATGATCTCGATGCGGCCTATGTTCGTGTAGCTGGTCGGGATGCTGACGTCGCCTTCCAGGATGCTCGCGAACTGGCCGAGGAACGCGCCATCGACTGCGTAGATGCGGTAGTTAACCGCATTGCCGCTGCCGAGGTTGCTGCTCGCCGCATCGATGTTGAACTTGATGTTCTGCACGCCGTTGGCGTACTTCGTGGCGTCGAAGGTGACGACCAGCGTTTCTAGGTCGTCGATGTTGCTCGCGTTCGAGCCGCCCGAGACGCCGGCACCGGTGCCCGAGGAGTAGGCGTCCGTGGTCGTGCTCGACGTGGTCGCCGTGGCGGTCATGCCGGAGAGGATCACGCCGGTCGTCGAGTTCGGCTCGTTGCTGAATTCCACCGCACCGATCGCCGCGGAAGCGTACTGCACCCCCGAGACGTACGCCGCGGGCGTACCCACTCCGGTGACGCGGATCGCACCGACGCCGGTGGCGGCGAACCCGAGCCGGGCGTCGACGTCGATCGAGCCCTCGCCATCCCACGCGAAGCTGCCGATGGTACCGCCGCTGGTGTCGTACACGGTGTAGGTCAGGCGGTTCGCGCCGGACGCGCTGCCGCTGTTGGTCAGGCTGCTCGCCGACGAGATGTCGATCGTCACGCCGCTGACGCCGCCCGGGTACTGGGTGGTGTTGAAATCGATCTGCACGTACTCGCCGCTGTCGAGCGTGGTGCCGACGCCCGCGCCGCTGCCCGAGTAGCCGATGGCGGCGCTGCCCGACAGCGACACGCCGGTCATGCTCGGCGGCGCCGCGAAGAAGTTCACGTCCGAGTAGCTCGTCGCCGCCGCGTGGCTGGGCACGCTGGCGGTGGGCGGCGTGTACTTGTAGTAGCCGGTGTTGTCGAACTCGAGCGAGCTGCCGTTAGACGCGTGCGTCCACGACAGGCGGCCGGTCGACGCCGTGATGGTGTACGTGCCGCCGGCCAGCGATCCGGAACTGTCCGCCGTCAGCGACAGCGTCTGGCCCTTGAATACGATCGAGCTAACCTTGGCGGCGTCGACGATCGTGTCGACGCCGGAGCTCTGCACCGTGAACGGCGTGACCTGCGCGCCCACCGAGAGTCCCGCGTCGGTGCCCAGGCCCGTGATCACGTTGCCTTCGAGGAACTGGTCATTCGCCACCAGCGTATCGGTGTCGGCGCGCGCGATCGGCGTGCCGTCGACCACGTTGATGGTCTGCAGCGAGGTCGTGGTGTCGCCGTCGTTGTCGACGATCGTTGCGCTGACCGTGAACGACGTGCCTTGGGTCGCCGAACCGCCGGTGAAGTAGGTGTAGTCGCCGCTGGAGAAGTCGAACACCAGCGTGCCGTAGGCGAAGTTCTTCCCGGAATCGAGCGTCAGCGTCGGGCTGCCGGTCGCCGGAAGGCCGGTGATCGCGATGCTCGAGGTGATCGTGCCGCTGCCCGCCGGGTTGTACGTGAACGTGACGTCGGTCTCGGGCACGCCGTTGCTGTCGGTGTCGAGCTTGATGGTGATCGTGCTGACGATGCCGTCGTCCGCGCCGAACAGCGAGTTCTGGATGCCCGTGGAAACCACGTTGCCGCCAACGCCCTGCGGGACGGTCGACAACAACTGCGACGCGAGGTCGTTGAGGTCCGGCACCACGATCGCGCCGTCCCGAATTCCGTCGCCGAGGGAATCCACATTGTGGATCGCGTCGAGGTGAGTGAAGTTCGTGACGCCCGTACCGATTGCGACGCCGTAGGACTTGATCGAGTACGCGGACGCGCCCGTGGCGATGCCGGCCGCCCACTGCTCGTAGCTCTGGTTCGGGTCTGCGCCGGTCGGATTGTAGTTCGCCGTGATCGGATTGGTGGTGTTGCCGTCGGTCGGCACGCCGTCGGACAGGAAGTACACGTAGTTCTGCCGGGTATTGTCCGGCGGGTAAGGCCAGTTCGACCGCAGTCGATTGACCGCCGAGCCGTAATCGGTCGCACCACCAGCCGTCACCCCGTTGATCGCATTGATCGCGGCGATCGAGTTCGTGTAGGTGCCGACGTAGGTCGATGCATCATCGAAGGTGACGAAGCGGATCTGCACGTCCGGCGACTGCCGGAAGTACTCCTCCACAAGGGCCACTAGGGCCGACTTCGCCATCGCGAGACGCGTCGTCAGGGACACGGTACCGTCGCTGTTCACCTGCCGCACGTCCTCGGCCATGCTGCCCGAGCGGTCGAGGATCAGGCCGATGGTGAATTTCGGCACCACGACCTGCGGCACGTTGAGCGTCGCGTCCACGCCGATCGGCGCGTCGTCCATGATCGACACGCGCAGAGTCGCCGCGCTGCCCGAGGTCGGGGTGTACGAGAAGTACTCGACGAAGCTGTCGCTGGCGGAATGCTGCTCGCTGGTGACGTAGGCGCGCGGGTTGCCGGTGCCGCCGTTGGTGATCGTGATGCGGCCGATGCCGCTGTAGCTGCCCATGGACACCAAGCCGGTCGCAGTGCTCTGGGAGATCGTGCCGAGCACGGTCGTGTCGTCCACGCCGTAGATCGTGTACGTGAGATTGCGGCCGGAGGCGCCCGAGGTCAGAGTGGTGTTCGAGCCGATGTTCAGCACGACGTTGCTGACGCCGTTCGGGAAGTTCGAACGGTCGTATTCGATCGTCAGCGTCTCGCCGGTGTCGATCTCGCCGTCGCCGATGCCCGCCCCGGTCACGTAAGTGACCGTACCGCTTCCGGTCAGCGAGACACCACGGTTCGCGGGCGGCGCGGACGTGAGGGCGGTCAGCGGGTCGTTGTCGACCGCGGTCGAGAGCGTGTACGTGTAGGCGCCGTTGCCGGTGATCGTGACCACGCCGTAGACGCTGGTCAGCGTCTGCACGTCGGTCGCGCTGGAGAACGACACCGTGGTGCCGCCGAACGCGAAGGAGCTGAGCTGCGTCGGCCCGCCGTCGTTCGACAGGACGTTGCCCGACACCGTCTTCGTGCCCGCGCCCGTCCCGCTCGGCAGGGCCGACTCGTAGACCGAACCGTAGTCGTCCTTCGCCTCGTAGATCGAGGTGGTGCGGGTGCCCACCTTGGCGAGCGACTCGAAGCTGCCACCGGTGGTCGCGCCCAGGCCGACCGTGAAGTTCTCGATCGACTCGCTGAGCGTGTCCGACGAGATCGCGATGTTGAAGGTGGCGGTCAGGCTGCCCGACGGGATCACCACGGTCGTGACGCCGGTGTAGTCGCTGCCGTTGGTGGCCGTGCCCGCGTAGGTCAGCGTCACCGTCAGGGCGGTCTGCGGGGCATTCGAGAGCGACAGCACGTATCCGGAGGCCGTGGTGCCCTCCACCGCCGCAGCCGGGCCGCCGCTCAGCGTCAGCGTCGTGACGTCGGCATCGTCGGTCAGCGTGGTGGTCATCGTGGCCGTGCTGAACCCCAGCGACTCGAAGTTGCCGCCCGTCGCGCCGGTGACGCGGTTGGTGTAGCTGCCGCCGCCGGAATAGGGATTGTCAGACGCGGTCGTGGTTACCGTCCCGGAGGTCGCGCCCGACGCGATGACAATGGTTTGCCCCTGAGACAGGGTCACGGTGACGGCGGACTGCGCGGAGGCGGCAAGCGTCGCCGTGTACGTGATGGCCGCACCCTCGACCACCGTGGGCGTCTGGGTGACGGTAAGGCTCGTCGTCGCGATCGTGTCGGTGATGCTCGTCGTGATCGCCGCGGTGCTGAACGCCAGCGACTCGAAGGTCGTGCCGCCCGTCACCGAGCTGATGGCCTTGGTCACCGTGGTCGCGTCGACGTACACGTCTTCGCCCTGGGCGGCCGCCACGTAGGTGCCGGTCGTCGAACCCGAACCGATCACGATCGTGCCACCGCCCGACAGGCTCACCGTCACGGGGGACGTCGCGGAATTCGTCAGTGTCGCCGTGTAGGTGATCGCGGTCGTCTCGTTCACCGAGGTTGCGGCCGCGAGGCTCAGGCTCGTCGTCGTGGTCGTATCGGTGATGCTGGTCGTCAGCGCCGCCGTGCTGAATGCCAGCGACTCGAAGATCGTCCCCCCGGTCACCGAGGCGATGCCCTTGGTGATCGTCGTCGCGTCCACGTACGCGTCCTCGCCCTGCGTGAACACGTACGTCCCGGTCGTCGAACCCGAGCCGATCACGATCGTGCCGCCGCCCGACAAGGTCACCGTCACGGGCGACGTGGCGGTGTTCGTCAGGGTTGCGGTATACGTGATCGCCGTCGCCTCGGTCGCCGTCGCCGCCGACACCGCCAGGCTCAGGCTCGTCGTCGCGACCGTGTCCGTGATGCTGGTCGTGATCGCTGCCGTGCTGAACGCCAGCGACTCGAAGATCGTGCCGCCCGTCACCGACGTGATCGCCTTCGTCACGCTCGTCGCGTCGACGTAGACGTCGTCGCCCTGCGCCGCAGCCACGTACGTGCCGGTCGTCGAACCCGAACCGATCACGATCGTGCCGCCACCGCTCAGGCTCACCGTCACGGGCGCGGTCGCCGAGTTCGTCAGCGTGGCCGTGTAGGTGATCGCCGTCGCCTCGTTCACCGACGTCGCCGCGGCCAGGCTCAGGCTGGTCGTCGCGACCGTGTCCGTGATGCTCGTCGTCAGCGCCGCCGTGCTGAACGCCAGCGACTCGAAGATCGTCCCGCCGGTCACCGACGCGATGCCCTTGGTGACCGTCGTCGCGTCGACGTACACGTCGTCGCCCTGCGTGAACACGTACGTCCCGGTCGTCGAACCCGAGCCGATCACGATCGTGCCGCCGCCAGACAGGGTCACCGTCACCGGCGAGGTCGCGCTGTTGGTCAGCGTCGCGGTGTAGGTCACCGCCGTCGACTCGGTCGCCGTCGCCGCCGACACCGCCAGGCTCAGGCTCGTCGTGGCGATCGTGTCCGTGATGCTCGTCGTCAGCGCCGCCGTGCTGAACGCCAGCGACTCGAAGATCGTTCCACCGGATACCGAGGCGATGCCCTTGGCGATCGCCGTTGCATCGACATACGGGTCATCGCCCTGCGTGAACACGTACGTGCCGGTCGTCGAACCCGACCCGATCACGATCGTGCCACCGCCACTCAGGCTCACCGTCACCGGCGAGGTCGCGCTGTTGGTCAGCGTCGCCGTGTAGGTCACCGCCGTCGCCTCGGTAACCGTCGCCGCCGATACCGCCAGGCTCAAGCTCGTCGTCGCGACCGTGTCCGTGATGCTGGTCGTGATCGCCGCCGTGCTGAACGCCAGCGACTCGAAGATCGTCCCGCCCGTCACCGAGCTGATCGCCTTCGTCACGCTCGTCGCGTCGACGTAGACGTCTTCGCCCTGCGCCGCAGCCACGTACGTACCGGTCGTCGAACCGGAACCGATCACGATCGTACCGCCACCGCTCAGGCTCACCGTCACGGGTGCGGTCGCCGAGTTCGTCAGCGTGGCCGTGTAGGTGATCGCCGTCGATTCGTCGACGCTCGTTGCCGCGGTGATTCTCACGCTGGTGGTGGCGACCGTGTCCGTGATGCTCGTGGTGATCGCCGCCGTGCTGAACGCCAGCGATTCGAAGATCGTCCCGCCCGTGATCGACGTGATCGCCTTCGTCACGCTCGTCGCGTCGAC
>CAZTXP010000074.1:0-9257 GCA_964617355.1 uncultured Enterobacteriaceae bacterium | reverse complement strand
GCTGAGGTGGCCGGGCGAGCCCGCGCCGCCGGAGGCGTAGGTGATCGAGGCCTCTCGAGCCTTCCTGACGAGGTCGGCGACGGACTTGAGCCCGGTCTTGGGGTTGCAGACCAGCGTCTGGCTGAAGGTGCTCGCGCGCGTCACGGGTTGCAGGTCGGCGGGCGAGAAGGCCATCTTCTCGTAGACGTGCGGGTTCACCGTCATCGTCGTGTCGGTGGTCCAGAGCCAGGTGTAGCCGTCGCCGGGGGCGCGTGCGGCTTCGCCCGTGCCGATGTTGCCGTTCGCGCCGGGCTTGTTCTCGATCACCACCGGCTGCTTCAGCAGTTGCTGCACCTTCGGCGCCGCGCCGCGCAGCACGATGTCGCTCGGCCCGCCCGGGGGCAGGGGGACGATCACGCGCAGCGGCTTCTCGGGCCAGGCCTGGGCGTGCGCGCCGGCGCAGGCGAGGGTCGACAGCGCCGCGACGAGCGCCTTGCGAAGGGTGCTGGATACCTGCATGGGACCTCCTCCGGCCGCGCGTGGCGCGCGGGGAGCCGCAGGTTATCGCGGGCAGGGGCTTTTCGTCGCGGGTCGCGCACGAATAGATGAGGGCTATCGAATCCATCAAGACAATTCGATGGACGCTATCATCCATGGAATGTATCGTGAGCATACTTTCAATGGTTTTTAACTAAGGAGTCAGTCATGACGAAGGCCGCGATGGAAGGCAGGAAGGTCCCGCAGGTCACGTTCCGCACCCGCGTCGGGGGCGACTGGAAGAGCGTGACGACCGACGACGTGTTCAAGGGCAAGACGGTGGTGGTGTTCTCGCTGCCCGACACCTTCACCCCGACCTGCTCGTCGACGCACCTGCCGCGCTACAACGAGCTCGCCCCGGCGTTCAAGGCAAACGGCGTGGACGCGATCGTCTGCCTGTCGGTGAACGACGCGTTCGTGATGAACGAGTGGGCGAAGGACCAGGAGTCGGGGAACGTGTTCCTGCTCCCGGACGGCAACGGCGAGTTCACCGACGGCATGGGCATGCTGGTGGACAAGGCCGACCTCGGCTTCGGCAAGCGTTCCTGGCGCTACTCGATGCTCGTCAAGGACGGCGTGGTCGAGAAGATGTTCGTCGAGCCGCAGAAGCCGGGCGACCCGTTCGAGGTGTCCGACGCCGACACGATGCTCGCGTACATCAACCCGAAGGCGAGGAAGCCCGACCAGGTCGCGATCTTCACGCGCGAGGGCTGCGGCTTCTGCGCCAAGGCCAAGGCGCTACTCGCCGAGCAGGGCTACCAATATGCCGAGATCCCGCTCGACCACAAGGTGCGCACCCGGGTCGTCGGCGCGATCGCCGCGGCGCAGACCGTGCCGCAGGTGTTCGTGAACGGCGAGCGCATCGGCGGCTACGAGGCCCTCGAGCGCTGGATCGCGGCGCGCAACCCGAAGGCCGCGTAAGGAGGATCGCCGTGGACCGGATCGACACCGACGTCGCCGTCATCGGTGCCGGCACGGCCGGCCTCGCCGCCTACCGGGCGGCGGTGGCCGCCGGCCGGCGGGCCGTGATCATCGAAGCCGGACCGGGCGGCACCACCTGCGCCCGCGTCGGCTGCATGCCCTCGAAGCTGCTGATCGCCGCCGCCGAAGCCGCGCACGGCGTGCAGCGCTGGAGCGAGTTCGGCCTGCGGCTGGACGGCGAGATGCGCGTGGACGGCAAGGCTGTGATGGCCCGAGTGCGCCGCGAGCGCGATCGCTTCGTCGGCTTCGTGATGGCCGGCGTGGAGAAGATCCCCGCGGCGCATCGCCTGCAGGGCCGTGCCCGGTTCATCGATGCCCGTTCGCTGCGCGTGGACGAGCACGCCGAGGTGGCGTTCCGGACGGCGGTGATCGCCACCGGCTCGTCGCCGGCGGTGCCGCCGATCCTGCGCGGGGCGGAGGATCGCCTCGTGATCAACGACGACGTGTTCGACTGGCAGGACCTGCCGCGCTCGGTCGCCGTGTTCGGCCCCGGGGTGATCGGGCTGGAGCTCGGGCAGGCGCTCGGCCGGCTCGGCGTGCGCGTGCGCATGTTCGGCGTCGGCGGGGCGGTCGGGCCTTTCTCGGACCCGGCGCTGCGCCAGTACGCCCGCGACAAGGTGGGCGAGGAGTTCCCGCTCGATCCGGACGCGAAGGTCGAGTCGGTGCGCCGCACCGAGGCCGGCGTCGCGATCCGCTTCGTCGAGCGTGGCGAGACGCGCGAGGAGACCTTCGACTGCTTGCTGGCGGCTACCGGCCGCACGCCGAACGTGCGGGGCCTTGGCCTCGAGTCGACCGGCGCGCCGCTGGATGCTCGCGGCCAGCCGCGCTTCGACCGCCGCACGATGCAGGTCGGCGATTCGCCCCTCTTCATCGCCGGCGACGCCAACAACGACGTGCCGCTGCTGCACGAGGCGGCGGACGAAGGCCGCATCGCCGGCGAGAACGCCGCACGCTGGCCCGCCGTGCAGCCCGGCGAGCGCCGGACGCCGCTGGCGATCGTCTTCACCGAGCCGCAGATGGCGGTGGTCGGGCGGCGCTACGTCGACCTGCCCGGCGATCGCACGGTGACCGGCGCAGTGTCCTTCGAGGACCAGGGCCGCAGTCGCGTGATGCTCCGCAACCTCGGCCTTGCACACGTGTACGTGGACGTGCCTACCGGCCTCGTGGTCGGCGCGGAACTGGTCGGCCCGGACGCCGAGCACCTCGCGCACCTGCTGGCCTGGGGCATCCAGTCCGGCATGACCGTGGACCGCATGCTCGAGATGCCCTTCTACCACCCGGTGGTGGAGGAGGGGCTTCGAACGGCGCTGCGCGACGCGCAGTCGAAACGCGCGCTCGCTGCGCGAAAGGTTGCGTGACGGCGACGGCGCGCGAAGATTTCCGGGCAGGGCGTCAACCTTCGCGCGCCGCTGCCGTTAGACAGGGTACGACCATGTCGTTCCTTCGCGCCCTGTTGAACGTCTTCCGCCGCCCGGCCCCGAGCCGGGAGCCCTACGAGGCGGAAGTGCTGTTCTCCGGCTGGGTGGACCTCCCGCCGCTCTTCCGGCAGGCGCGCGAAGCGGTCGCCCCGGACGACGAAGGCCGAATTACTCCCGCCTGACCCCTCTGTTCGAGGGATCGCGCCGCGCCCTGCGGCTAAAGAATGTCGCATCGCAGCCGTTAATCACGGCAGGTCGAGCGCATTCGGGAGATTCGGTCATGAAAATCAGCAAGCAAATCATTGGTTTGGCAGTCGTCACCGCAGCCGTGGCCGGCCTCTGGCAGGTGCGCGAGCCGGAACAGCAGGGCTGGAAACTGTCGTCGATCGACCAAGCCCCCGTGCCGACGCAGGCCGTCGAGCCTACCGGCGCCGGGCGTCCGTCCGATGCGCCGTTCGCAGCAGAACCGGGCGCGGGCCTCCAGACCGACGACAGCGGCACGCCGGGCAGCAAGCCGCGCGGTCGCGTGTCGCGCATGTTCTACCGCACTCACGACAACATCTACCTTGCCGCCGAGTACACGCCGACCCTGCAGCGCGTGCCCGAGCGCCTGTACGCCGAGGTCGAGTACCCGGATCGCCTGAAGAGCGGCGCGCTGAGCGTGCTGACCCGCGTGGACGAGAAGTTCGGCGACGTGCGCATCGGCGACGTCGTCGACGTACGCATCGCGCACAAGCACGACTCGAAGAACTTCCCGGTGCGCGAGACCACGCGCGTCACCGCGCTCGTAGCACGCAGCGACAGCGCGCTCGCGCAGGCCTTCGAGGCGCGCATCGTCGCCCGCAAGGGAAGCGACACGGCCATTGCCGCGGCCCCGGCTTCGCAGACCCTCTCGCAAGCCCTCGGCACGCAAGGGATGGCTTCGCGGTGACGGCCCCCGACGTCCCCGCGGATCCGCGCAAGGCCGCTGATTCGTTCAGCGGCCTTGACGCGGACTTCATCCGCGTCGTCGAGGACCTGATCGACGTCCTGATCACCAAGGGCGTGATCCGGATCACGGACCTCCCGACCGGCGCGCAGCGCAAGATCACCGCGCGCAAGGACCTGCGCGGACGCCTGCGCGGCGCGCTCGACCTGCTGGACCGCCAGGGCCCGATCTGAGCGTCCCTAGCGGCCGCCCGCGGCCGCGATGACCTTCGCCAGTTCCGAATAGCCTCGCCGCCTCGCGTGCGCGAGCGGCGTCACGCCCTCGCGATCGGCAAGGTTGGGGTTCGCGCCCCGCGCCAGCAGCAACTTCGCGATCTCGACGTGGCGCGCGCCGCCGTCGCCGAGGATCGCGGTCTCCAGCAGCGCCGTCCAGCCCAGCCGGTTGACGTGGTCGACGTCGATCGCGGTCTTCAGCAATTCGCGCACCGTCTCGACGTGGCCGTAGTGGCAGGCCGGGATCAGCGCGGTTCCGCCGTAGCGATTGGTGCTCTTCAGGTCGGCGCCGGCGGCGACGGTAATCCTCACGATCTCCGCGTGGCCGCGCGCCCCCGCGACGAGGAACGCGCTGTCCTGCTTCGCGTCCTGCCAGTTGACGTCGCCGCCGGCGGCGATCAGGCGGCGCACCGTCTCGACGTCGCCGCGCTCGGCGGCTTCGACGAGGCGCGAATGGTCGGCGGCGGCACAGGGCGCGACCGCGCACGCGGCCCACAGCGAGAGCAGGGTGGCAAGGGCATTCCGCATGGGCAATTCCACGAGGGAGGGAGGGGGGCGCAGTATAAAATCCGCGGCTTCCTTCCGAACGTCGCATCCCCATGTCCGAATCGCCGCAACCCAGCGCCAGCCAATGGATCGGCAAGTCCGTCCGCCGCATCGAGGACGACCAGCTGCTGACCGGCCGCGGTCGCTTCACCGACGACGTCGCCCTGCCCGGGCAGGCGCATGCAGTGTTCGTGCGCTCGCCGCACGCGCACGCGCGCATCGCGGGCATCGACACGAGCGCCGCCGCGGCGGCGCCGGGCGTGCTGGCGGTGATCACGGGTGCGGACATCGTGGCGGCGGGGCTGGGCGAGATCCCCTACGGGCGCATGCACAAGCGCCCGGATGGCGCGCCCATGAACGTGCCGCCGCGCCGGCCGATCTCGGCCGAGGTGGCGCGCTTCGTCGGCGACGCAGTGGCGATGGTGGTGGCCGAGACGCGCAACCAGGCGCGCGACGCGGCCGAACTGGTGGAGGTGTCCTGGGAGCCGCTGCCCGCGGTGGCCGATCTCGCCGCCGCCGCGCGAGGCGACTCGCCCGCGGTCTGGCCGCCGGCCTTCACCAAGGAATACGGCAACCTTGTCGCCTACTACCGGGGCGGCAACCACGGCGAGTGCGACGCGGCCTTCGCACGCGCGAAGCACGTGGTGAAGCTAAGCGTCGTGAACCAGCGCGTGGTCGCCAATCCGCTCGAGCCGCGCGCGCTGGCGGCCGAATGGCATGCCGACGGTGACACGTACACGCTGCACTGCCCGACGCAGAACCCGTTGAACGTCCGCAAGCAGCTCTGCGAAGGCGTGTTCAAGATGCCGGAGGAGAAGCTGCGCGTGGTCTGCACCGACCTCGGCGGCGGCTTCGGCACGCGCGGGTACGCCTATCCGGAGCACGCCGCGCTGCTCTTTGCCGCGAAGCGCGTCGGTCGCCCGGTGAAGTGGCTCGCCGATCGCTCGGAGAACTTCCTCTCCGAGGTGCACGGTCGCGACAACCTGACGACCGCGGAACTCGCCATCGGCGAGGACCTGAAATTCCTCGCGCTGCGCATCCGCACGCTCGCCAACGTGGGCGCGTACGTGTCGAGCTTCGGCGCGCAGGTGCCGGCGATGTCCGGCTCGCGCGCGCCGACCGGCGTGTACGCGATCCCCGTGCTCGACCACGAAGTGCGCATGATCCACACGCACACCGCGCCGGTGGACGCGTACCGCGGCGCCGGGCGCCCCGAGATGGGCTACCTGATCGAGCGTACGGTGTCGAAGGCCGCGGCCGAACTCGGCGTCGACCCCGTCGAACTGCGGCGGCGCAACTACATCAAGCCCGAGCAGATGCCGTACCCGAACCCGGTGGGCCAGACCTACGACTGCGGCAAGTTCGAGCACGTGCTCGACGAACTCCTCGGCAGCGCCGACTGGAACGGCTTCGGGGCGCGCAAGAAGGCCGCCGAGGCGCGCGGCAAGCTTTACGGTCGCGGCCTTGCCTCGTACGTCGAGGTCACCGGCAGCGCGCGGCTCACCGAGACCGTGCACCTGACGGTCGACGCCGGCGGGCAGGTAACGGTGGTCTCGGGCGCGCAGGCGATCGGGCAGGGCATCGCCACCGGCATCGCGCAGGCGGTGGCGGATCGCCTCGGCGTCGCGCCCGAGTCGGTGCGCGTCGTCATGGGCGATACCGCGCTGGTGAAGTCGGGCGGCGGCGCGGGCGGTTCGCGCGGCCTGCAGGTCGGCGGCAGCGCCGCGTTCGCGGGCGGGCGCGCGATGGTCGAGAAGGCGCGCGCGCTGGCGGCGAAGGAAATGGAGACCGCCGAGGCGGATCTCGAATATGTCGGCACGCGTTTCCGCATCGCCGGCACCGATCGCTCCATCGGCCTCTTCGAGCTCGCCTCGCGGCAACCGGAACGGCGCATCGTCCTCGAGCACACCGAGACCATGAAGGGCCAGAGCTGGCCGAACGGCGCCCAAGCCGCCGAGGTCGAGGTCGACCCGGATACCGGCACGATCCAGATCGTGCGTCACTTCGCGGTCGACGACATCGGCACGGTGATGAACCCGCTGGTCGCCGAGGGACAGATGCACGGCGGAGCGGTGCAGGGCATCGGGCAGGCGCTTTGCGAGCAGTCGGTCTACGACGCCGAGGGGCAGCTGCTCACCGGCTCGTTCATGGACTACGCGATGCCGCGCGCCGACCAGGTGCCGGATTTCGAGATGCGCTTCGACCAGTCGGTGCCGACGGCGCTGAACCCGCTGGGCGCCAAGGGTGTCGGCGAGGCCGGCTGCCACGGCGCCACGCCGGCGGTGGTGAACGCGGTGCTGGACGCGCTCGCGTCCCGCGGCGTGAAGAGTATCGACATGCCCCTCACGCCCGAGCGGGTGTGGCGGGCGGCAAACGGAAGGTAAGGGACGCACATGGCTCAGTACGTGATGACGATGCGGCGGGTCAGCAAGACCGTTCCGCCCAAGCGCCAGATCATCAAGAACATCTCGCTCAATTTCTTTCCCGGCGCGAAGATCGGCGTGCTCGGCCTGAACGGCGCCGGCAAGTCCACGGTGCTGAAGATCATGGCCGGCGTGGACGACAACTTCGAGGGCGAGGTCATACGCCTGCCGAACACCAAGATCGGCTACCTCGAGCAGGAGCCGCAGCTTGACGCCTCGAAGAGCGTGCGCGAGATCGTCGAAGAGGGACTCGGCGAGGTCGGCGCGGCGAAGAAGCGGCTGGAGGAGGTCTACGCCGCCTATTCCGAGGAAGGCGCGGACTTCGACAAGCTGGCCGAGGAGCAGGGGCGGCTCGAAGCGCTCATCAACTCGGCAGGCGCCGAGACCGACCACCAGCTCGAGATCGCGGCCGACGCGCTGCGCCTGCCGCCGTGGGAAGCGAACGTCGAGCACCTCTCGGGCCGCGAGAAGCGCCGCGTCGCGCTGTGCCGCCTGCTGCTGTCCAAGCCCGACCTGCTGCTGCTCGACGAGCCGACCAACCACCTCGACGCCGAATCGGTCGAGTGGCTGGAGCAGTTCCTGCAGCGCTTCCCGGGCACGGTGGTGGCGGTGACGCACGACCGGTACTTCCTCGACAACGCCGCAGGCTGGATCCTGGAACTCGACCGCGGCCACGGCATCCCTTGGGAAGGCAACTACTCCTCGTGGCTGGACCAGAAGGAGAAGCGCCTGGAAGTCGAGTCCAAGCAGGAAGAGGCGCGCATCAAGGCCATGAAGGCCGAACTCGAATGGGTGCGCCAGAACCCGAAGGGCCGGCAGGCGAAGTCGAAGGCGCGCATGGCGCGCTTCGAGGAGCTGTCGTCCTACGAGCACCAGGAAAGGAACGAGACCCAGGAGATCTTCATCCCGGTGGCCGAGCGCCTCGGCAACGAGGTGATCGAGTTCAAGGGCGTCTCCAAGGGTTACGGAGATCGGCTGCTGATCGACAAGCTGTCGTTCGCGGTGCCGCCGGGCGCGATCGTCGGCGTGATTGGCCCCAACGGCGCCGGCAAGTCGACCCTCTTCCGCATGATCACCGGCAAGGAGAAGCCCGAGGGCGGCGAGGTGGTGATCGGCAAGACGGTGAAGATGGCCTTCGTCGACCAGTCGCGCGACTCGCTCGCGGCCGACAAGAGCGTCTGGGAGGACGTCTCGGGCGGCAACGACATCATGACGGTGGGCAAGTTCGAGATGCCCTCGCGCGCCTACCTCGCGCGCTTCAACTTCCGCGGCGCGGACCAGCAGAAGCTCGTCGGCCAGCTCTCGGGCGGCGAGCGCGGGCGGCTGCACCTCGCGAAGATGCTGTCGTCGGGTGCGAACGTGCTGCTGCTGGACGAGCCCTCGAACGACCTCGACGTCGAGACGCTGCGCGCGCTCGAGGAGGCGCTGCTCGAGTTCGCCGGCAGCGTGATGGTGATCTCGCACGACCGCTGGTTCCTCGACCGCATCGCGACGCACATCCTCGCCTTCGAGGGCGAGTCGCAGGTGGTGTTCTTCCACGGCAACTACCAGGAATACGAGGCCGACAAGAAGAAGCGCCTCGGCGAGGAAGGCGCGCGTCCGAAGCGCATCCGCTTCAAGCCGCTGAAGGGCTGAGCACGCCATGGATCGCCGCTCGCTGCTGAAGGGGTCGGCCGCGGCGACGGGCCTGTCGTTCTTCTCGTTCCGCCCGACCGCGGCGTTGGCGCAATTGGCGACCGCGGCCGGCGGAGCTGCAGGCGCGGTGCTGGGCGCGCCGCGCCTCGCGCTGGTGATCGGCAACGATCGCTACCGTGATTCGCCGCTGAAGAACCCGGTGAACGACGCACGGGCGATCTCGGCCGAGCTGCAGGCCTCCGATTTCGCGGTGACCACGTTGCTGGACGCGGGCCTCGCCGACATGCGCTCGCGCGTCGACGCGTTCGGCAAGGACCTTGCGAAGACCAAGGGCGTGGGCGTCTTCTACTTCGCCGGGCACGGCATCCAGCTCTCGTGGAGGAACTACCTCCTTCCCGTGGACACGCAGATCGCGAACACCGAGGAAGTGCCGCAGAAGGCGGTCGACCTCGCGCAGCTGCTCGACACGATGGGCAAGGCGGGCAACCCGGCGAACATCGTGATCCTCGACGCCTGCCGCAACAACCCGTTCGGGCGC
>CAZTXP010000073.1:0-12207 GCA_964617355.1 uncultured Enterobacteriaceae bacterium | reverse complement strand
AAGCGCCCATGCAGCAAAGGCAATGAGCGTGAAGATATACGGAACAGACCAGAACAACGAAAGCAATGCGCAACTAGCGGCCACCACGGCCACAGGGACCAACATTCGTCGTGCGGACGTCAAATTCATGCGGCCCAACGTAGTGTTCAGCGGACTGCGGTAACGATGCCGGAAACGCGTAGGAGACCCTCCACGCAGGTCCGCTGCAACACATGGTTAGCGCGTGGCATGGATCGCTGCGCGAGCCGGTCCTTCATACCACCTAGCCGGATATGCAAGATACTGATCTCCGGAGCTGACGACTACGACGCGGTCGCCGCCGCGAAGTGGGAGCCCACAAGGCGAGGAGGCGTTTAGGAATTCGGGAGCCTTTCCTCGTAGAGATTCCACTACCAGAACCGTCACGCGATAGTCGAAGTCATTCGGACCCGACAGCGTACTTCCGACATTGCCAATCAAAACCACCGAAGTTTCGCCATCAATCGCGCTCGCAGGCGCCGCCGGTTTACACGCAACGCAAGTACCGGGAAAAGTTAGGACTGATGCCAGGAGCAGCGTCGCAATCGCGTACATTGAGCGCTAACGTGGAGCCCAAGCGCGCCACGCGGAGGCGCCAATGGAGGCGTAGCGCTTCATGGCGTCGCGTTGGGGCGTAAAGTTAGTTGGCATTGCGACCAATGTACTTAAAGCGGACCCAACGACCAACGAGAATTTCCCATAGCGCAAGAGAAAGAGCGAGTGCGATCGCGCATGCGATGAGCACACCAATGCCAAACACCTGAAGCTCGGCATCGAGCAGCTCATTGAGAGGGCCAAGCAATAAGCCACCAGCGATCCCGAACACTGAGAGGAATAGAGCGTTCAGTGCGACCCATTCATGCTCCATCAAGAATAGTGAGTCGCATCCAGGACACCAGTACTCGGTCTTCCAGGATCGGAAGAAGACCAAGGAAAATGATTGCTCAAGACGGCAGCGCGGACACCGGAAGCGTGTGAAGGGAAGCTTCATGGGCTTTGGCGATGTCATTGAGAATGCCAACTAACGTGGAGCCCAAGCGCGCCACGCGCATGCGCCCATGGAGGCGAGGCGCTTCATGGCGTCGCGTTGGGGCGTAGGGTTAGAGCGCTTGATCATTGGGCGACATTTTGACGAAGAAAGTAGCGCCACTTTAGAGCGCGCCCAAGCGCAGTGAATGTGAGGCTTACGACAGCCAAGTAGAGCCACAAAACAGCAAACTTGATTAGCTCGACGGTGTTGATGTGACCGGATTCCAAACTTGAGACCAAGAAAATGCCGCCCGCGATGACGGTGGGCACTATGAGTGTGACCGCCGCCAAACTTCGGGTGAAAGGTAGGACTGCCAGCACCAAGAGGATGGCGAGTACTGCGATCGTCAGATACCCGGTCATGCGCTCTAACGTGGAGCCCAAGCGCGCCACGCGCTGCGGGTGATGGAGGCGGAGAGCTTCATGGCGTCGCGTTGCGGCGTAGGGTTAGAACTCATTGTGTTTGTCGCGATGTCGGGCGTGCACCACAAGCGCTTGCATGTCGTCAGCCCAGAGGAGGCCGGCAATTGCACCAACCAGCGGGAGGTATAGCCAGCCGGTGTCGTTGACCACCGCGTTGGCAACGAAGGCAACAACTGCGAACAGCGCCAGCCCAACTGCGCCCGCCATACACCTGAACCCGATGGATGCGCGGGGCTTTGAGGCTGAGGGAACGAGCGGCGAGCCGTTCATGACAATGAGTTCTAACGTGGAGCCCAAGCGCGCCACGCGCTACGGGTGATGGAGGCGAAGCGCTTCATGGCGTCGCGTTGGGGCGTAGGGTTAGGCATTGTGCGCGACCACGATTCGGCCGTTGGCCTCTGTGAACGAATAGGCCTCGAGAATGCCTTGCTCGGACGGTGGGCTGAGTACCTCGAAGATTGCGCCGCCTTCGAATGTGAGCAGAAGGCCGGATTCGGAAAGTGACTTCGCCTGGACGACCCGCGAGCCCAGCAAGCTGACCAATGCATCGGCGAACCCGGGTCTGCCGAGCTCGAATGCACGTGCACCCACCGTTAGCTTGGCTGGGTTGTAGACCCCAAGGACCTGGGTGTCGAAGACGAGCTGAAAATAGTCGTGCACGAACACCACTTGAGTGAGCGGCGCGTGCGGCTTGAGATCGGGTAACACGATGCCTAACGTGAAATTGTTGAGGAAATGGTTGACGAAGTATTTGACGAAATAGTTGACACGCAGACGCCCTCCCGTCGAGGGTATTTTGCACGTCCTCCCCCTGGCCCTTCGGTGCGTTACCTCACCTCGTGGTCATCATCTTTCGCCGCCGCGCGCCTTCGGCGCGGCGCGACCAGGGGGGACAGGTGGGGAAGGATCGAACGTCGTTGCAGGGCCGTGCGCGTCCCGGCGAGCCGCGACTGCTGGATCGCGTGCGCGAGGCCGCAGCGCTGCGGCACTTCAGCGACCGCACCACGCGGGCCTACGTGGGCTGGATCGTGCGCTTCATCCGCTTCCACGGGCGCCGGCATCCGCGCGAGCTCGGCGCGGCCGAGGTCACGGCCTTCCTGAACCACCTCGCGCTAGAGCGCCGCGTGGTCGCCACGACGCAGAACCAGGCCCTGTCGGCGCTGGTGTTCCTGTACCGCGAGGTGCTGGCGCAGCCGTTCGAGTGGCTGGGCGGTCTGCAGCGCGCGCGCACGCCGTCGCGCCAGCCGGAGGTGCTCGCGCGCCACGAGGTCGACGCGCTGCTCGCGGCGATGCACGGCACGCCGGCGCTGATGGCCGGCCTGTTGTACGGCTCGGGGCTGCGGCTGAACGAATGCCTGCAGCTTCGCGTCGGGGACCTCGACCTCGAGGGGCTGCAGCTGCGGGTGCGCGACGGCAAGGGGGCGAAGGACCGCGTCACGCTGTTGCCGGCGACGCTGGTCGCGCCGCTGCGTGCGCACCTCGCGCGGGCGCGCGAGCGGCATGCGCGCGACGTTTCCGAGGGCGTGCAGGCGCCGCTGCCGGCGGCCTTGCGATCGCGCCGCCCGGGCGCGGTCTTCGAGTGGGGATGGGCGCTCGTCTTCGCGGCAGGGCGCCGCGCCTTCGATGCCGGGGCGGGCGCGATCGTGCGGCCGGCGCTCTACGGCAACTATGTCGCCCGCCCGGTGAAGGCCGCCGCGCGCGCCGCGGGGCTCGCGAAGGCGGTCACTTGCCACACGCTTCGCCACTCGTTCGCCACGCACCTGCTCGAGGATGGGTACGACATCCGCACCGTGCAGGAACTGCTGGGCCATGCGGACGTCGAGACCACGCTGCGCTACGCCCACGTGATGCTGCGCGAAGGCAGGGCGCTGCGCAGCCCCTTGGACGCGACGGCCGACCCGTGATGCCCGGGGGTTCGCCTTGCACGCCGCCCGCCGGGCGGCTGAGGGGGCTACCGGGGGACGCTTCCCCCGGTTCCCGACCTACACGATATCGAGGTGCTCGATGCCTTTCGTCAAATCCTTGTCCTTCGATTCCTTGCCGTGCAGCTTGATGTTGAGGCGAACCTCGTTGGTCGAGTCGGCGAAGCGCAGCGCGTCTTCGTAGCTGATGCGGCCGGCCTCGTAGAGGTCGAAGAGCGCCTGGTCGAAGGTCTGCATGCCCAGTTCGCGGCTCTTCTTCATGATTTCCTTGATGCCGTGGATCTCGCCCTTGAAGATCAGGTCGCTGATCAGCGGTGAGTTCAGCAGCACCTCGACCGCGGCGGCGCGGCCCTTGCCTTCCTTCAGCGGGATCAGGCGCTGCGACACCACCGCCTTCAGGTTCAGCGACAGGTCCATCAGCAACTGCTGGCGGCGCGCTTCCGGGAAGAAGTTGATGATCCGGTCCATCGCCTGGTTCGAGTTGTTCGCGTGCAGCGTGCCGAGCGCGAGGTGGCCGGTTTCGGCGAAGGCCACGGCGTGCTCCATGACCTCCATCTCGCGGATCTCGCCGATCAGGATCACGTCGGGCGCCTGGCGCAGCGTGTTCTTCAGCGCCGCCTCCCACGACTCGGTGTCGACGCCGACCTCGCGCTGCGTGATCAGGCAGTTCTGGTGCGGGTGGACGTATTCGACCGGGTCCTCGATGGTGATGATGTGGCCGTACGAGTTCGCATTGCGGTAGCCGAGCATCGCGGCGAGCGAGGTCGACTTGCCCGAACCCGTGCCGCCGACGAAGAGCACCAGCCCGCGCTTGGTCATGATCACGTCCTTCAGCACCGGCGGGAGCTTCAGGTCCTCGAAGTTCGGGATCGAGGTGGTGATCACGCGCAGCACCGCGCCGACGCAGCCCATCTGCACGAAGCAGTTGACGCGGAAACGGCCGATGCCGGCGGGGTTGATGGCGAAGTTGCACTCCTTGTTCGCCTCGAACTCCGCGGCCTGCTTGTCGTTCATGATCGCGCGCACCAGCATCGCGGTGTGCTGCGGCGTCAGCGCCTGGCTGGACACCGGCGTCATCTTGCTGTCGACCTTCATCGCCGGCGGGAAGCCCGAGGTGATGAAGAGGTCGGAGCCCTTCTTCGCGATCAGCGCGCGGAGAAGGTCGTAGATGAACTTGGTTGCCTGTTCGCGTTCCATGCGGACTCCCCTTCAACGACGATTCCCGGAGGCACCCGGGGGGTGCGGGGGGGACGGGAGGGCCCCGGGCGCATGCCCGGACGGGGCCCGGCCCCCCTGCATGCTAGTTACCGACGAAATTGTCCTTGTTGGCGGCCTTGCCGCGAGCCTCGGACATCGACACGATGTTGCGCTTCACGAGGTCCTGCAGGTTCTGGTCGAGCGTCTGCATGCCGAGCTGCGCGCCGGTCTGGATCGCGGAGTACATCTGCGCGATCTTGTTCTCGCGGATCAGGTTGCGGATCGCCGGGGTGCCGACCATGATCTCGTGCGCCGCGACGCGGCCGTTGCCGTCCTTGGTCTTCAGCAGCGTCTGCGAGATCACCGAGCGCAGCGATTCGGACATCATCGCGCGCACCATTTCCTTTTCCGCCGCCGGGAAGACGTCGACCACGCGGTCGATGGTCTTCGCCGCCGACGACGTGTGCAGCGTGCCGAACACCAGGTGGCCGGTCTCCGCGCCCGAGAGCGCGAGGCGGATGGTCTCGAGGTCTCGCATCTCGCCCACGAGGATCACGTCCGGGTCCTCGCGCAGCGCGCTTCGCAGCGCGTTGGAGAACGACAGCGTGTGCGGGCCGACTTCGCGCTGGTTGATCAGGCACTTCTTCGACTCGTGCACGAACTCGATCGGGTCCTCGATGGTGAGGATGTGGCCGTATTCGTTCTCGTTGATGTGGTTGACCATCGCCGCGAGCGTGGTCGACTTGCCCGAGCCCGTCGGCCCGGTCACCAGCACGATGCCGCGCGGGTACTCGGAGATCTCCTTGAAGATCTTCGGGCACTTCAGGTCTTCCAGCGACAGGATCTTCGACGGGATGGTCCGCATCACCGCCGCCGCGCCGCGCTGCTGCACGAACGCGTTGACGCGGAAGCGCGCGAGGTTGGGCACCGCGAACGAGAAGTCGCACTCGAGGTTTTCCTCGTAGAACTTGCGCTGCCCGTCGTTCATGATGTCGTAGATCATCCCGTGCACGTCCTTGTGCTCGAGCGGCGGGACGTTGATGCGGCGCACGTCGCCGTGCACGCGGATCATCGGCGGGAGACCGGAAGACAGGTGCAGGTCGGACGCCTTGTTCTTGACCACGAAGGCGAGCAGTTCGGTGAGATCCATTACAATCCTCCGGAGTCGGCCGAGGCTGGCGGCACAGTGGGCGGAATTCTCCGCCGGATCAAAAGTATCGCAATGATAGGCGAGAAAGTGCAAGCGGTTCGCGACCGCATCGCCGAGGCCGCCGCCCGCGCCGGGCGCGACCCTGTTTCGGTGCGCCTGCTCGCGGTGTCCAAGACCCATCCGGCCGGCCGGGTCGAGGAAGCCGTGCGCGCCGGCCTTGCCGCATTCGGCGAGAACTACGTCCAGGAAGCGCTCGAGAAGATGGACGCCCTTGCGTCCCGGAAGCTCGAATGGCACCTGATCGGCCCGCTCCAGAGCAACAAGACGCGGGTGGTCGCCGAGCGCTTCGACTGGGTGCAGACCGTGGATCGCGAGAAGATCGCGCGGCGCCTGTCGGATGCGAGGCCCGAGTCCCGCGGCCCGCTGCAGGTGCTGGTGCAGGTGAACGTCTCGGGCGAGGCCTCGAAGAGCGGCATCGCGCCTGCACAGGCCGCGGCGCTCGCGCGCGCGGTGGCGACGATGCCCCGGCTGCGCCTGCGCGGCCTCATGGCGATCCCCGAGCCGACCGACGACGTGGCGCTGCAGCGGGCGCGCTTTCGCGAGGTGCGCGAGCTCTACGAAAGCCTCAAGGCGGAGGGAATGCCGCTGGATACGCTGTCCCTCGGCATGACGGCCGACATGGATGCGGCTATTGCCGAGGGATCGACCATGGTGCGCGTTGGTACCGCAATCTTCGGCGCGAGGGAGCATTCGAATGCCCCCTCGCGCTCCCCCGTGTCCGCGGAAGGATAGCCATGCGCATTGCATTCCTCGGCGGCGGCAACATGGCCAACGCCTTCCTCGGCGGGCTGCTCGCGAAGGGCTTCGCCGCGTCGGACATTTCGATCATCGAGAAATTCCCCGAGGCGCGCGCGAAGCTTGCCTCGGCCTACGGCGTGCACGCCAGCGCCGAGGCCGACGCCGCGACCGCGGCCGCGGATACGCTGGTCCTCGCGGTGAAGCCGCAGGACATGAAGGCCGCGCTCGCGCCGCTGGCGGCGATCGCGAAGGACAAGCTCGTGATCAGCATCGCCGCGGGCCTGCGCATCGCCACGCTGTCGCGCTGGCTCGGCGGCCACGGGCGCATCGTGCGCTGCATGCCCAACACGCCGGCGCTGATCGGCGCCGGCATCACCGGCCTCTATGCGCCGCCCGGCGTGAGCGAGGACGAGCGCGCGCGCGCGGCGCGCGTCCTTGGCGCGGTCGGCGAATGCGTCTGGGTCGCCGACGAGGCGCTGCTCGATCCGGTGACCGCCGTCTCTGGCAGCGGCCCGGCGTACGTATTCTGGTTCATGGAGCAGATGGCGAAGGCGGGCGAGTCCATGGGCCTCGCGCCCGACGCCGCGCGCCAGCTCGCGCTGCACACCGTGCTCGGCGCGGCGAAGCTGGCCGCCGGCTCGGCAGAGTCGCCGTCGGTGCTGCGCGAGCGCGTCACGTCGAAGGGCGGCACCACCGCGGCCGCGCTGCAGGTGATGGCGGACGAGGGTATCGGCGAGCGGCTCGCCAAGGCCATGCGCGCGGCGAGCGCCCGCGGCACCGAGCTCGGCGACCAGCTGGATCGCGACTAGATGTTCGCGCAGATCGGCCAGCTGCTGATCGACACGGTGGCGGGGCTGCTGGTGTTCCTGCTGCTCGCGCGCTTCCACTTCCAGTGGCTGCGGGTGTCGTTCCGCAATCCGGTGGGCACGTTCGTCATTGCGTTCACCAACTGGATCGTGATGCCGCTGAGGCGCGTACTGCCTTCGCTCGCCGGGCTCGATACCGCGTCGCTCTTCGCCGCGTGGCTGCTGCAGGGCGTCGCGCTATGGCTCGGCCTCGCGCTGATCGGGCGCGATCCGGCGAGCGCGGACGGCTTCGCGGTGCTCGCCGGCGTGGCCGCGATCGACCTGGTGCGCTACAGCCTCTACTTCCTGATCTTCGGCCTGATCGTGCAGGCCGTGCTGTCGTGGGTGAATCCGTATTCGCCGGTGCAGCCGATGTTCGACGCGCTCACACGGCCCTTCCTGCGGCCGATCCGTCGCATCCTGCCGCCGGTGGCGAACATCGACCTCTCGCCGCTGGTGCTGATCGTGCTGTTGCAGGTGGTGATGATCGTGCTCGCCTACGCGCGCCACGCGGTGTCGCTGCTGGCGTGAGCGCCGGCTGGGCGCGCACGGTTCCCGGCGCGCTGATCCTAGAATTGCACGTGCAACCCGGCGCCTCGCGCACGCAGGTCGCGGGCCTGCATGGCCACGCGCTCAAGATCCGGCTCGCCGCGCGGCCGGTGGACGGCGCCGCGAATGCCGAACTGGTGCGCTTCCTCGCCGAGGCCTTCGACGTGCCGCGGCGCGACGTGACGATCGAATCCGGCGAGACCTCGCGTCGCAAGCGCGTGCGCGTCGCGGGCGCAACCGACCCTGCGCGCCTGCACGAGGGCTGAAATGAAAAGGGGCCTCGCGGCCCCCTTTTTGCTTGCGGCTTCGTATCGCTCAGGCGGCTTTCTTCTGCTCCGCCTTCTTCTTGTCGTCGAAGAATTGCTCGTCCTCGGTCGAGCCGTGCAGGGCCGTGGTGGAGGCCTTGCCCGCCGACACCGCCTGCGTGATGGCGTCGAAGTAGCCCGTGCCGACCTCGCGCTGGTGCTTCACCGCGGTGAAGCCCTTCTCGGCGGCGGCGAACTCCTTCTGCTGCAGCTCGACGAACGCGGTCATGTTGTTGCGCGCGTAGCCATACGCGAGCTCGAACATCGAGTAGTTCAGCGAGTGGAAGCCGGCGAGGGTGATGAACTGGAACTTGTAGCCCATCGCGCCCAGCTCGCGCTGGAACTTCGCGATCGTCGCGTCGTCGATGTTGCGCTTCCAGTTGAACGACGGCGAGCAGTTGTACGCCAGCATCTTGCCGGGGAACTGCTTTTGCACGCCTTCGGCGAACTTGCGGGCGAATTCCAGGTCGGGCGTGCCGGTCTCGCACCACACCATGTCGGCGTAGGCTGCGTAGGCGAGGCCGCGCGACAGCGCCTGCTCGAAACCCTTCTTCGTGCGGTAGAAGCCCTCCGGCGTGCGCTCGCCGGTGAGGAAGGGGCGGTCGTTCGCATCGACGTCCGAGGTGACGATGTCGGCGGCTTCCGCGTCGGTGCGCGCAAGGAGCACCGTCGGCACGCCCATGATGTCCGCGGCGAGGCGCGCGGCGTTCAGCTTCTGCACGTGTTCCTGCGTCGGCACGAGGACCTTGCCGCCCATGTGGCCGCACTTCTTCACGCTCGCCAGCTGGTCCTCGAAGTGCACGCCGGCGGCGCCCGCCTCGATCATCGCGCGCATCAGTTCGTGCGCGTTCAGCACGCCGCCGAAGCCGGCCTCGGCGTCCGCCACGATCGGTGCGAACCAATCGAGGTCGCCGCCGCTTTTCCCCCCGGCGGCTTCCATGGTCTGGATCTGGTCTGCGCGGGCGAGCGCGTTGTTGATGCGTTTCACCACCGTCGGCACCGAGGACACCGCATAGAGCGACTGGTCCGGGTACATCGACAGCGAGTCGTTCGCGTCGGCCGCGACCTGCCACCCCGAGAGGTAGATCGCCGGTACGCCGGCCTTCACCTGCTGCATCGCCTGGTTGCCGGTGACGGCGCCGAGCGAGTTCACGAACGGGCGCTCGTTCACCATCTTCCAGAGCTTCTCGGCGCCGGTCTTCGCGAGGGTGTACTCGATCTTCAGGCTGCCGCGCAGCCGGACGACGTCCTCCGCGCTGTAGTCGCGCCGGATGCCTTTCCAGCGCGGGTTCTCGGCCCAGTCCTTCTTGAGTGCGGCGACGTCCTTGAGCTGCTGTTCGTTCATGGCGGTTCGGCTCCCGTGGTTGTCCGCGCCGCGTGGTGCGGCGCGTCTGGAATCACGATAGCCCGGGCGATTTTGCGCCGCCACAAACGCGGAGGAGGGGCCGCAAATCATGAAAATCAATTGTTTACAACGCTTTAAACACCCCTTATTCCACGATGCGGATGCGAATTTCGAGGGCTTGCTGCGTTGCGGAGCGCGCTACTCCAGGCGCACGCCGGCGTCCTTGACCAGCTTGGCGTACTTGGCGACCTCGGCCTTCATGTAGGCGTCGAAATCCGCCGCGCTCTGCTCGCGCAGCTGCGTCCCCACGCCCTCCAGGCGCGCGCGCACCTCGGGCACCTGCATCGCCTTGTTGATGTCGGCGTTGAGGCGCGTGACGAGTTCCCGCGGCGTGCCGGCCGGCGCCATCACGCCGTACCAGTTGGCGACGTCGAAGCCGGTGATGCCTTCCTCGGCGAAGGTGGGCACGTCGGGCAGTTGCGGCAGCCGCCTGGGCGTCGAGATCGCGAGGCCGCGCAGCTTGCCGGCCTGGATGTGCGGCAGCACCGGCGGCATGGTGTCGA
Source organism: uncultured Enterobacteriaceae bacterium (assembly GCA_964617355.1). GTDB lineage: Bacteria > Pseudomonadota > Gammaproteobacteria > Burkholderiales > SG8-39 > CAZTDU01. The sequence goes on along the minus strand of CAZTXP010000073.1, from coordinate 2,063 downwards.
AGTTCATCGACACCACGCCGGCGAGCAGGTCCTTGATGGCGTCGCCGCTGCCCTTGTAGGGCACGTGCACGATGCTCGTGCCGGTGAGCTGCTTGAAGAGCTCGCCCGCGAGGTGCTGCGTGCTGCCATTGCCCGAGGAGGCGAAGTTCAGCTTGCCGGGCTGCGCCTTGGCGAGCGCGACGAGTTCCTTCACCGATTTCGCCGGCACCGACGGATGCACCGCGAGCACGTTCGGCACGTAGCCGACGTAGGCCACGGCGACGAAGTCCTTGAGCGCGTCGTAGGGCATCTTCGGGAACAGGTTCGGCGCGATGCCGTGCGAGTTCACGTGGCCCATCAGCAGCGTGTAGCCGTCGGGCGCGGCCTTCGCCACCGAGTCCGCGCCGATGGTGCCGGTGGCGCCGGCTCGGTTCTCGACGGTCACGGCCTGCCCCCACCACTCGGTGAGCTTCTGCGCGATCACGCGCGCGACCACGTCGGTGCCGCCGCCGGGCGGGAAGCCGACGATCAGGCGCACCGGCTTGGTCGGGTAGGTCTGCGCGTTCGCCATCGTGGCGAACGACAGCAGGGCGGCGCAGGCGAGGCGCTTCAGCATCGGGGATCTCCTCCGGGAGTGCGGTTCAGGTCTGGACCAGCTTGCGGTTGCGGTGGATGCTCATCAGGAGGCCGATGCCCACGAAGAGCGTGGCGAGCGCGGTGCCGCCGTACGACACGAAGGGCAGCGGCACGCCGACCACGGGCAGGATGCCGGACACCATGCCCATGTTGACGAACGCGTAGGTGAAGAAGATCAGCGTCACGGCGCCGGCGAGCAGCCGCGAGAAGAAGGTCGGCGCGTGCGCCGCGATCATCAGCCCGCGGCCGATCAGCAGCGCGTACAGCACGAGCAGCAGGCAGTTGCCGATCAGGCCGAACTCTTCCGAATACACCGCGAAGATGAAGTCGGTGTGGCGCTCGGGGATGAACTCGAGGTGCGTCTGCGTGCCGCGCAGCCAGCCCTTGCCCGCGAGCCCGCCCGAGCCGACCGCGATCGTCGACTGGATGATGTGGTAGCCGGCGCCGAGAGGGTCGGTCGTCGGATCGAGCAGCGTGAGGATGCGGCGGCGCTGGTAGTCGTGCAACAGGCCCCACAGCACCGGCATCGCGCCGAGCCCCGCGACCGCGAGGCCGGCCATCACCTTCCACGACAGGCCGGCGAAGAAGATGACGTAGAAGCCGGCGGCGCCGACGAGGATCGCGGTGCCGAGGTCCGGCTGGCGCGCGATCAGCAGCACCGGCAGCAGCAGCAGGACCGCCGCGATCGCGAAGTCGCGCAGCCGCAGCGCCGATTCGTTGCGGTGGAAGTACCACGCCAGCATCAGCGGCAGCGCGAGCTTCATCATCTCGGAGGGCTGGAAGCGGCCGAAGCCGACGTTCAGCCAGCGCCGCGCGCCGTTGACGATGTCGCCGAAGAGCGCCACCAGCACCAGCAGCGCCAGCCCGAGCACGTAGCCCGGGACCGCGAGTCGCATCAGCGATTGCGGCGGGATGCGCGCCACCACCCACATGGCGCCGAGCGCCACGGTGATGTTGACCATCTGCGCGCTCAGCCGCGCCGGCGTCTCGTAGCTCGCCGAGTAGAGCGTGGCGAGGCCGAGCGCGACCAGCATCAGCGCGATGGTCAGCAGGGGGCCGTCGATGCCGTCGACTGCGCGCGCCGCAACTCGCCGCAGGGAGATCGCCTGCATCGTCAGTCGCTCTCCGCTTCCTCGGGCTCCTCCTCGGCGGCGGGCTTGGCCGCGTCCGCGGGCAGCTTGCCGAGCAGGTAGAAGTCGAGCGCGGTGCGCACGATCGGCGCCGCGGCGCGCGCGCCGAAGCCGCCGTTCTCGACGAGCGCGGCGATCGCGATGCGCGGGCTGTCGAGCGGGGCGAAGGCGACGAAGAGCGAGTGGTCGCGGTGGCGCTCGGCGACCTTCTTCTCGTCGTACTTCTCGTTCTGCTTCATGCCGACGACCTGCGCGGTGCCGGTCTTGCCGCCGCTGGTGTACTGCGCGCCGGCGAACACGCGCGCGCCGGTGCCTTCC
>CAZTXP010000072.1:0-12901 GCA_964617355.1 uncultured Enterobacteriaceae bacterium | reverse complement strand
GATCACCAGGCTCTGCCCGGCGTTGAGGAGGCCCAGCGAAGCCTCGCTCTTCACCGCCGCGCGCTCGTAGCGCTGCAGGCTCTCGTCGTAGCGGCGCGCCTCGAAGTCCTCGTTGCCGAAGTACTTCACGGTCTCGTAGTTGAGCAGGCTGTCGATGGCGCGCGTGTTGGCGCTGGAGTCGAGTTCGTTCGCGCGCCGGCGGATCGCCATGCGCCACTCGCTCACCATGAAGGTGAAGGTGATGTAGATCGCCACCGCGCCGAAGGTGGTGGCTGCGAAGCGCCAGTCGAAGCGGCTGACCAGCACCGCCGCGACCAGCGAGAACTCGAGCACCACCGGGATGATCGAGAAGATCATGTACGACAGCAGCGTCGAGATGCCGCGCGTGCCGCGCTCGATGTCGCGCGTCATGCCGCCGGTCTGGCGGTCGAGGTGGAAGCGCAGGCTGAGGCTGTGCAGGTGGCGGAACACGCCCAGCGCGACGCGCCGGATCGCGCGCTGCGTCACCGGCACGAAGAGCACGTCGCGCAGCTCGGCGAACAGCGTGGTCGAGAAGCGCAGGAGGCCGTAGATCGCGAGCAGCGCCGCCGGGACCACCAGCACGGCCGTGCGCGGGTCGAGCGAATCCACGACTTCCTTCATGACCAGCGGCACGCCGAGGTTGGCGAGCTTCGACACCACGAGGAAAAGGAGCGCGAGCGCGATGCGGCCGCGGTACTCCCAGACGTAGGGCGCGAGCAGGCCCAGCACGCGCCATTCGTTGCCGTTCAGGGTCTGCTTGGGGCTGCCTTGCGAGGTGCCGCCGTGCGCGTGGGTCGCCATCGGGAAGCGGGCATTCTAATTCCTCTGCAACCTCACCACGGCGGGCCGAGCCTGCGGAAACCGTGGACCAGCACGATGCCCATGAAGGCGAGGTTGCGAACCAGCCACCACCACGGCGCGAGGAACAGCGCGCCCTGCGGCGTGCGCGTCACGGCGGCCAGCGCCGCGCGGCGCGCGACCTCTTCTATCCACGGCAGGCCGCGCGGCCAGTCCACGATGCCCTCCAGCCACGCGGCCGGGATGCCCTCGCGTCCGACACGTGCGCCGACGATCGCGCCGACCATCGCGGCGGTCGTGTCGGTGTCGCCGCCGCAGCGGACCACCGACACGACCGCCGCCGCAAAGTCGTCCGGATGGCGGAACCACGCGTGCAGCACCGCCGGCACGCTGTGGTACATGTAGCCGGTGACGCCGTTCCCGCACCCGTAGGTCGCGGCGAATGCGTGCGTGTCTTCGCCCGCGGCGGCGCTCGCGGCTGCGCGCTCGGCAAGCCCGACCAGTTCATCGCCCGCGGCCGCGAAGGACTTCGCGAATCGCCGCAACTCCTCCAGGTAGGCTGCCGTGGAATCCCCGCGCATCGACGCACGCGCCGCCAGCGCCACGGCGAGCGCGCCGATCTCGGCCTTCGGGTCGCGGTGCGTGATCGTGGTCGCCGCCGAGTTGTGCATCACCAGCAGTGGATCGCTGTCGGCGAAGCAGACGCCGAGGATCGCGCTCCTCATCGCCGGGCCGTTGCCGGCCGAGCGCACCCCCGAGACCTGCGGCGGTATGAAGAGCCACAGCTTCAGGATCGAGCGCAGCGTCGCGAGCCCGATGCCGGCCGGCAGGCCGAGCAGCCAGAAGCGCAGGCGCCACGCGAACGACTCCACGAATCGGCGCGGCACGCCGCCGGAGGCCGCGATGGCCTGCGCGAGCATGCAGGCGTGGTCGGTGTCGTCCGAGCACATGCCGCGGCCGAACACCAGCCGGTGGCGCTCGAACGTGAGGAACCACTTCAGCTGACGGCGGCGCGAAAGGCCCTCGGCGGGCAGCGCGATGGCATCGCCTGCCGCGGTGCCCAGCAGGCACCCGACCGCGGCGCGGATGCGCCGGGATTTCGCCTCCTCGGTCCATTTCGGCCTCTCGTCCGACGGCGCCATGCCGTAAGCCTTGCATGTCGCGGGCACGGCGTCACCAAGGCTTGACGCGGCCGGGCGCGTTGCCTACGATGCCGATCCCATTCAAACGTTTGTTTGATGGCTTTTTCCCTGACCGCCGAGGCGGAGGCTCTAACCATGCAGATCAACCTGCGAGCAGTGAAGCCCTTGAACGAGACCCAGGTCCGCATCCTCGACGCGGCCGAAGAACTCTTCATGCAGCACGGCTTCGAAGGCACGTCGATGCGCCTCCTGACCGCCAAGGCCGCCGTGAACCTCGCAGCGGTGAACTACCACTTTGGCTCCAAGGACGCGCTGATCGAGGCGGTGTTCCGCCGGCGCCTCGATCCGCTGAACGCCGAGCGCGTCGAAGCGCTGGATCGCCTCGAGCGCGACGCGCAGGGCAAGCCGCTCGCGCCGGAAAGCATCGTCCGCGCCTTCCTCGGCGCGAGCCTGCGCATGATCGAGGACGCCGCGCACGGCGGGCGCAACTTCGCGCGCCTGCTCGGCCGCGCCTACACCGAGCCGACGAAGCCGATCCGGCTGGTCATCGGCCAGCTCTACGCGGGCACCATGGAACGCTTCAAGCTCGCGTTCGAGCGCGCGCTGCCGCAACTGCCGCGGGACGAGCTGACCTGGCGGCTGCACTTCATGTTCGGCACGCTCGCCTACACGCTCGCGGCGACCGACACCGTGCACCTGATCGCCGGCTGCAAGCCGGAAGACCGCTACGACGCCCGCGTGCTGGAGGACCGCCTCGCCGCGTTCCTCGTCACCGGGCTGCTCGCGCCGCTGCCCGGCGTAGTCGTTGATGCCGCCGTCAAGAAGGCCGCCTGAGGAAACCACCATGACCGCCCTGTTCTTCGCCGGCACGCTCGTCGTCTTCTTCCTGCTCGCCTACGCCGCCGCGCCACTGGCGCTTTGGACCGTCGCCGCGGGCGCCGCGCTCGGCCTTGCCTCGCAACTCTTCGCGTTCGGGCCCGCGGCGAACATCGCGCTCGCGAGCGCGTTCGTCGTGGTCGCCGCGGTGCTCAACGTGCCTGCGCTGCGCCGCGCGATCGTCAGCGACCCGATCCTCGGGGTGTTCCGCCGGATCCTCCCCGACATGACGCCGACAGAGAAGGAAGCGATCGACGCCGGCACGGTGTGGTTCGACCGCGACCTCTTCTCCGGCCGCCCGGACTGGGACAAGTTCGTCAGGACCCCCGAGCCCAAGCTCACCGCCGAGGAACAGGCCTTCCTCGACGGCCCGGTGGAGCAGCTGTGCGCGATGTGCGACGACTGGGAAATCACGCACGAGCGCCAGGACCTGCCGCCGCATGTCTGGCAGTTCATCAAGGACAAGGGCTTCCTCGGGATGATCATCCCGAAGCAGTACGGCGGGCTCGGCTTCTCGGCGCTCGCGCACTCGGCGGTGGTGATGAAGATCTCGACCCGCTCCAACGCGGCGAGCGTCACGGTGATGGTGCCGAATTCGCTCGGACCGGCGGAACTGCTGCTGCACTACGGCACCGACGAGCAGAAGAACCACTACCTGCCGCGGCTCGCCAAGGGCCTCGAGATCCCCTGCTTTGCGCTCACCAGCCCCGAGGCCGGCTCGGACGCGGCGACCATCCCGGACTTCGGCGTGGTCTGCAAGGGCATGTGGCAGGGCAAGGAAGTGCTCGGCATGCGCGTCACCTGGGACAAGCGCTACATCACGCTCGGCCCGGTATCGACGCTGCTCGGCCTCGCGTTCCGCCTCTACGACCCGGAGCACCTGCTGGGCGGCAAGGAGGACCTCGGCATCACCTGCGCGCTGGTGCCGACGAACACGCCGGGCGTGAACATCGGCCGCCGCCACCTGCCGCTGAACGCGGTGTTCCAGAACGGCCCGAACTGGGGCAAGGACGTGTTCATGCCGATCGACTGGATCATCGGCGGGCCGGCCTACGCGGGCAAGGGCTGGATGATGCTGATGAACTGCCTCGCCGCGGGCCGCGCGATCTCGCTGCCGACCTCGTCGGTGGGCGGCGCGAAGGCGCTCGCGCGCCTGACCGGCGCGTACGCGCGGGTGCGCAGCCAGTTCAAGACACCGATCGGCAAGCTGGAAGGCGTGGAGGAAGCCCTCGGCCGCATCGCCGCGAACACCTACATGATGGACGCCACGCGTGTCACCACCGCCGGTGCGGTGGACGCCGGCGAGAAACCCTCGGTGATCTCGGCGATCGCCAAGTACCACATGACCGAGCGAGCGCGGCAGTGCGTGAACGACGCCATGGACATCCACGGCGGCAAGGGCATCTGCCTCGGGCCGAACAACTGGGTCGGGCGCGGCTACCAGGTAATGCCGGTGGGCATCACGGTGGAGGGCGCGAACATCCTCACGCGCACGCTGATCATCTTCGGCCAGGGCGCGATCCGCTGCCACCCGTACGTGCTGCGCGAGATGCGCGCCGCGAAGGACCCGGACCGCAAGACGGCGTCGCTGGAGTTCGACCAGGCCTTCACCGGCCACGTCGGCCACGCGATCTCGAACGCGGTGCGCGCGTTCGCCTATGGCCTCTGCCGCGCGCTGATCGCGCCGGCGCCCGACGGCATCGCGCCCGAGACGCGGCGCTACTACCAGCAGGTGTCGCGCCTGTCGGCGGCGTTCGCGTTCCTCGCCGACCTGTCGATGATGGCGCTCGGCGGCGCGCTGAAGCGGAAGGAGAAGATTTCCGGGCGCCTCGGCGACGTGCTGTCGATGATGTACCTCGTCTCCTGCACGCTGAAGCGCTACGAGGACCAGGGCCGCCAGAAGGAAGACCTGCCGCTGGTGCGCTGGTCGGTGCGCGATTGCCTCTACCAGGCGCAGCAGGCGATCGACGCGGTGCTGGCGAACTACCCGAACCGGTTCCTCGCCTTCGTCGCGCGCGTAGTGATCTTCCCGATCGGCACGCCGTTCCGCCCGCCGCTGGATGCGCGCAACCACGAGTGCGCGAAGCTCGTGCTCGAGCCGGGCGCCGCGCGCGACCGGCTTACCGCCGGCATGTACGTTCCCAAGGGCGAGTCGGACGCCACCGGCATCCTGGAAGCCGCGTTCGTCGCGACAGTGGCCTGCGAGCCGATCGAGAAGCGCCTGCGCGAGGCGGTGAAGAAGGGCCAGCTCGCCGCGCGTTCCGGCATCGACCTGCCGGCGATGGCGCACGAGAAGGGCCTCCTAAGCTCGGAAGAACTCGACCAGTGGCGTCGCAAGGAAGCGCTGCGCCGGCATGTGATCAAGGTCGACGACTTCCCGCAGGATTTCGGCCGCGCCGAGATCGCCCGCAAGCTCGCCGAAGAACAAGCCGCGCTCGCCGCGAAGGCCGCGTAGTACCCTCGCGGCCACGCAGTCCGGAGGAACCGCCCCATGCTCTCGAAGCCGATCTACGTCGTCGACGGCGCCCGCACGCCGTACCTCAAGGCCCGCAACAAGCCCGGCCCGTTCTCGGCCGGCGACCTCGCCACGCAGGCAGGCCGCGCGCTGCTGCTGCGGCAGAAGTTCGCACCCGACGCCTTCGACGAGGTGATCCTCGGCTGCGCCTCGCCCTCGGCCGACGAGGTGAACGTCGGCCGCGTGGTCGCGCTGCGCCTCGGCTGCGGGCAGAAGGTCCCGGGCTGGACGGTCATGCGCAATTGCGCCTCGGGCATGCAGTCGATCGACTCCGGCATCAACAACATCCTCGCCGGGCGCTCGAGCCTCGTGCTTGCGGGCGGGGTGGACGCGCTGTCGCGCGCGCCGCTCCTCTTCTCGGACGCGATGGTGCTCTGGCTCTCCGAGTGGTACCAGGCGAAGACGCTGGGTGCCCGCGCCTCGCAGCTCTCGAAGTTGAAGCTTGCATACCTCGCGCCCGTGATCGGCATCATGAAGGGCCTCACCGACCCGATGGTCGGCCTGCTGATGGGCCAGACCGCGGAGAACCTCGCGCACCGCTTCGGCATCGATCGCAAGCAGATGGACGAGTTCTCGGTGCGCAGCCACCAGCGCGTGGTGAACGCACAGGACAAGGGCTGGCTCGCGCCCGGTGGCGGCGAGGTCGAAGCCGTATACGACGCCGACGGCAACGCCTACGGCCTCGACGATGGCGTGCGCCGCGATTCGTCGGTGGAGAACCTCGCGAAGCTGAAGCCCTTCTTCGACCGCAAGGTCGGCAACGTGACGCCGGGCAACAGCTCGCAGATCACCGACGGCGCCGCGTGGGTGATCCTCGCCTCCGAGGAAGCGGTCGCGAAGCACGGCCTCGCGCCGATCGGCCGCATCCTCGACACCGAGTGGGCCGGCCTCGACCCGGCGCAGATGGGCCTCGGCCCCGTGCACGCGGCAACGCCGATCCTGAAGCGCAACGGCCTCGGCCTCAACGACCTCGACCTCTGGGAGATCAACGAGGCCTTCGCCGCCCAGGTGCTCGGCTGCCTCGCCGCGTGGAAGGACGAGACCTACTGCCGCGAGCAGCTCGGCCTCGACGGCGCGATGGGCGAACTCGACGCCTCGAAGCTGAATGTCGACGGCGGCGCGATCGCGCTCGGCCACCCGGTCGGCTCCTCGGGCACGCGCATCGTGCTGCACCTGCTGAAGGCGCTGAAGCGCGAGGGCAAGCAGAAGGGCATCGCGTCGATCTGCATCGGCGGCGGGCTCGGTGGCGCGATGCTCGTCGAGGCGCTGTGAGCGATACCGAACGCCCGCCCGAGGACCGCAAGGTCCTGCGCGGCATGCTTGCGCTCGGCGCGATCGGCGCGGCGTGGTTCGTGTGGCTGATGGTGGAGAGCGGGCTCGACCTCAACCTGCGCGCCAAGGTGCTGGAACTGGTCAAGCTCGCCGAGTCGCCGCAGGCCGCGGCCGCGCTCGGCAAGGTACGCGGCACGCACCCGAACCTCGCCGATTTCTCGATCGACCCGAACGGCGCGGTGCGGCTGCGGCTGAAGGGCGCGCCGGACATCGAGGGCCGCACGGTCGCGCTCATTCCGCAGGCCGTCGACGGCAAGGTGGTCGGCTGGCGCTGCGCGAGCGACGCGCCGAAGCAGTTCCTGCCGCGCAACTGCGACTCGCAGTAGCCGGCGCAGAAGAACACGAAAGCGAAGCATGCAGGGGGACGCGTGACCGGATACAGGCATTTCCGCATCGACCGCGACGGCGACGGCCTCGCCTGGCTGACCTTCGACAAGGCGGGCGAGTCGACCAACACCTTCTCGCCCGAGGCGCTCGACGAGCTGTCGCGCGCGCTGGACGAGATCGCGGCGATGAAGCCCAAGGGCCTGGTGGTGCGCTCGGCGAAGTCGAGCTTCATCGCCGGCGCCGACATCGAGACCTTCACGAAGTTCGCGAGCCCCGACGAGGCGCTCGCCTTCGTGAGGAAGGGCTGGGACGTGATGCAGAAGCTGCGCGACCTGCCCTTCCCGACCACCGCGATGGTGAACGGCTTCTGCATGGGCGGCGGCGTCGAGCTTGCGCTCGCGTGCAAGCACCGCATCGCGCTCGACGACCCGTCGACGCGCTTCGCGCTGCCCGAGGTGATGCTCGGCATCGTGCCGGCGTGGCACGGCGTGCAATGGCTGCCGAAGCTCGTCGGCCCGACCGCCGCGCTCGACATGCTGCTGACGGGCAAGGCGATCGACGCGCGCCGCGCGAAGCGCATGGGCCTCGTCGACGACACGGCGCCGCTGCGCGTGTTCGAGAACGCCGCGCGCATGGCGACGCTGGAAGACCGCCCGCAGCGCCCGCTGCCCTTCATGCAGCGCATGATGCTCGGGCCCCTGCGCGGCTTCGTCGCCGGCAAGGCGGCCGAGCAGGTCGCGCGCCGCGCCAGCCGCGAGCACTACCCGGCGCCGTACGCGATCCTCGCGCTCTGGAAGAAGTACGACGGCGACCCGTTCGTCGCGCCACAGGACCCGGAGTGCTCGATCCAGTCGCTGTTCGACCATCCGACGACGCGGAACCTGATCCGCATCTTCTTCCTGCAGGAGCGGATGAAGGCGCTCGGCAAGGACGGCAAGGCGCCCGCGCGCGTGCACGTGGTCGGCGCGGGCGTGATGGGCGGCGACATCGCCGCGATCTGCGCGATGCGCGGCATGCGCGTCACGCTGCAGGACACCTCGCCGGAGCGCATCGCGCCCGCCGTCAAGCGCGCCGCGCAACTGTACGAGCGCCGCCTGCGTGATCCGCGCCGCGTGCGCGACGCACTCGACCGTCTCGCGCCGGACCCCTCGGGCGACGGCGCGCGGCACGCGGACGTGATCATCGAGGCCATCTTCGAGAACCTCGACGCCAAGCGCCAGCTGTTCGCGAAACTGGAAGCCATCGCCAAGCCCGACGCGGTGCTCGCCTCGAACACCTCGAGCCTGAAGCTCGCCGACATCGCCGCGGGCTTCAAGGATCCGTCGCGCCTCGTCGGCATCCACTTCTTCAACCCGGTGCCGCAGATGCAGCTGGTGGAGATCGTCTCCGCGCCGTCGACCAACCCCGACTACGCGAAGCGCGCCGCGGCCTTCGTGCGCGCGATCGACAAGCTGCCGCTGCCGGTGAAGGACTCGCCGGGGTTCCTGGTCAACCGCGTGCTCGGGCCGTACATGCAGAACGCATTCCGCCTGCTGGACGAGGGCGTCGCGCCCGAGACCATCGACGCCGCGATGACGCGCTTCGGCATGCCGATGGGTCCGATCGAGCTCGCCGACACGGTGGGCCTCGACATCTGCCTCGCCGCCGGCAAGGAACTGGCGAAGAAGGCGCCCGGCGGCAAGGAACCCGAGCCGCCCGGGATCCTGCTCAACAAGGTCGCGCTCGGCCAGCTCGGCCGCAAGACCGGGCAGGGCATCTACCGCTACGAGAAGGGCCGGCCGCAGAAGGGCGCCGCGGGCGCGGTGACGCCGGACCTCGTCGAGGCGCTGATCGAGCCCTACCTCGCGGAAGCACGCGCGGTGAAGGCCGAGGGCATCGTCGAGGACGCGGACCTGATCGACGCCGGCCTGATCTTCGGCACCGGCTTCGCGCCCTTCCACGGCGGCCCGATGCAGTACCTCGCGGATCGCAAGCACTGATGGGCACCGCGTCGCAGCAGCCGCCGAACGTCGCGCTGCCCGCGGGCCGCCAGCCGGCACTGCGCGTCGTGCCGATGCCGGCCGACGCGAACCACAACGGCGACATCTTCGGCGGCTGGATCATGGCGCAGGTGGACATCGCCGGCGGCACCACCGCGGGCCGCGTGGCGCGCGGGCGCGTCGCGACGGTGGCGGTGAACTCCTTCCTCTTCAAGCAGCCGGTGCAGATCGGCGACCTCCTCTCGTTCTACGCCGACGTGGTGCGTATCGGACGCACGTCGGTGACGGTGAACGTCGAGGTTTACGCCGAGCGCGGGCAGGCGCGCGCCGAGGTGGTCAAGGTCACCGAGGCGCAGCTGACGTTCGTCGCCATCGACGGCAGCGGGCGTCCGCGCCCGATCGAACGCTCCTGAGGCCGCGGCCGCGTTGCTGCTCGATCCCGTCACCACCGGGTACGTCGCCACGGCCGCGATGGGCGCGGCCGTGGTCGGCGCCGTCGGCGGATTCGGCACCGGGGTTGTCCTCACCGCGGTGCTGGTGCCGCTGATCGGCTTCAAGGCGGTGGTGCCGGTGATGGCGATCGCCGGCGTTCTCATCAACGGCGGGCGCTACTGGTTCTACCGCGACAGCACCGACTGGAAGGCCGTCGGTCGGGTGCTTGCCGGCTCGCTGCCGATGCTCGTCCTCGGTGTCTGGCTCTACAGCCTGCTGGAGGCCCGCGTCATTGGCCTGGTGCTGGGCGGCTTCGTCATCGCGTCGGTGCCGCTGCGGCGATGGGCGAAGCGCCAATCGCTGCGCGTCGGGCCTGCGGGCCTCGTCGCGGGCGCGGGCGTCTTCGGCCTCGCCTCGGGCGTCGCCACGGGCACCGGCGTGATCCTGGTGTCGCTCCTCCTCGGCGCGGGCTACGCCGGCACCGCGGTGCTCGCCATCGACGCCATGGCGAGCATCCTCGTCGACATCGCCAAGGCGCTGCTGTTCGGCAAGTTCGACCTGCTGGACGCGCCCAGCGCCACGCTCGGCGTGATCATCGGCATCGCCACCTTCCCCGGCAGCGCGCTCGGCGCGTGGCTCGTGAAGCGCATGGGCGCGACGATGCACGTGCTGGCGATGGAAGCGCTGATCCTCGTCGGCGGCGGTTCGCTCCTCTGGCACGCGCTCGCGGGGAAATCGTGATCGGCCCGGTCGGCTTTCCCGCGCTCGACGACTACCGGCTGAACGGCATGCTGTTCAAGCCCGAGGCGCCGAACGGCCATGCGGTGCTGGTCAACGCGGCCACCGGCGTGCGTCAGGAGTACTACGCGAAGTACGCCACCTACCTGCTCGAGCGCGGCTTCACGGTGCTGACCTACGACTACCGCGGCATCGGGCGCTCGCTGCACGGCCCGCTGAAGGACCTTAGCCACGCGCGCATGCGCGACTGGGGTCGCCTCGATGCCGGCGGCGCGCTGCAATTCCTGCAATACGTCGCGCCCGGCGAGACGCTGTGCGCAATCGGCCACAGCTTCGGCGGGCAGGCCTTCGGCCTGATGCCCGGTAACGACCGGATCGCCGCCGCGTTCACCGTCGGCTCGCAGAGCGGCTACTGGCGCCACTGGCCCGCGACGCATCGATACGGCTTCTGGCTGATGGTGCGCGCACTGATCCCGGCCGGCACGCGCTGGAAAGGCCACACGCCCTCGCGGGTATTGCGCCTTGGCGACGACCTGCCCGCGGGCGTCGGCCTGGAGTGGGCGCGCTGGTGCCTGAACCCCGGCTATCACCTCGGCGAGCTCGGCCACGAGGCGCGGCCCGGGTTCGCATCCTTCACGGGCCGGCTGCGCGCGTACCAGATCGCGGACGACACTTTCGCGCCGCCGAAGGCGGTGCAGGAGTTCGTGCGCTTCTACCCGAACGCGAAGTCCGAGATCGTCCCCGTGGTGCCGCGACAGTACGGCGCGCGCTCGATCGGCCATTTCGGCTTCTTCCGCGACCGCTGGCGCGACTCGCTGTGGAAGGAATCGGCGGACTGGCTGGTTTCAGGCTGACTGCAGGCCTGATCGCGCGGCGAAACGCTGCACGGCATTGATCGAGGCGGTGCGAGAATCCCGGCCCATGGCCCGCCCGGACCTGTCGGATGCGAAGCTCGCCGCCCTGCTCGTCTCGGCGGCGCTGGCCATCGTCGGCTGGTTCGCGTTCCGCGCGTGGCTGCCCGAGGCCTGGCGCACGCCGGGCAGCCCCGAGCTCTACCTCGCCGGCGTCGCCGGCGTCGCGCTGCTGCTGGTGCCGGTCGCGTTCTCGCTCGCCAAGCGCGGCGGGCGCAGCGCCGATCCGCGCGGCTGGTTCAATGCGCACGTCGTGTGCTCTACGCTGGGCATGGTGCTGATCGCCGCGCACTCGGGCGGCTTGCTGCGGCGGCCGCCCGCGCTGCTGCTCCTTGCGCTCGTCGCCCTCGCGGTGCTCGGTGCGTGGGCGCGCATCGCGGGATCGCGGCGCATGGCGGCGACCTTCGCGTCGCGCCTGCCGACGCTCGCGGTGCCCGACGCCGCGACGCGCGAGCGGCTGAAGGCGATCCTCGCCGAGAAGCGGCGCCTGCTCGCCACGCTCGCGCCCGGCGCGCACGAGGGCACGTTCTCGGTGACGCTTCCGCTGATGCTCGCGAAGCCGGGTGCGGCGCTGGCGTACCAGAAGCTCGCGCGCGAGGAATCGCGCCTCGTCGGCGCGCGCGCCTCGCTGCCGCGCCCACAGGCGTGGTGGCGGCCGCTCCACCTCGTGCTCGCGTGGCTCTTCGTCCTCGGCGTCGTGGTGCACGTGATCACGGTCACTTTCTTCGCCGGCTACGTCGCCGACTACGGCCCGGTCCACTGGTGGCACCTGAAGGCGTGGTGAGATGAACGCTCCCGAATCCGCCGGACGCCTCGCGCTCCTCGTCGACCTCGAACGCTGCACCGGCTGCAAGAGCTGCGAGGCCGCGTGCAAGCAGGAGCACGGCCTCGGGCCGGGCGAGTACCGCAACAAGGTGGTCTGGGCCTCCGGCGACGCCGAGCCGGGCCTCGCGTTCCTGAAGCTCGCGTGCCAGCACTGCGAGCGGCCCGCCTGCGTGCGCGCCTGCCCGGTGAACCCGAAGGCGATCGAGAAGGATCCGGCCACCGGCGTGGTCCGCGTGATCGAGGACCGCTGCACGGGCTGCGGCGAGTGCGTGATCGCGTGCCCGTACAGCGCCATGGGATACGACGAGCACGGCCACCATGCGGTGAAGTGCGACCTCTGCGGGTCGCGGCGCGAGAAGGGCCAGACCACCGCGTGTGCCAGCGTCTGCCCGACGAAGGCGATCCGCTTCGGCCGGCGCGACGAGCTGCTGGCGGAGGCGAAGGCCGAGGGTCGCGCGCAGCGCGACATGGACCACTGGCTGCTCGGTCCCGCCACGGTGTACCTCGAGCGCCTGCAGCCGCCCGCCGCCGACGCCCCGTCGGTGGTGCCGTCGCGCGTCTCGCCCGGCACCGGCCACCGCCCGGCGTTCATGGACGCACGCGCGGCCGAGGTTCAGTCCGCCCCCTCGGCGCCGGCCTTCCCCTACCGCGAGCCGCGCGAGGAGGTACAGGCCGACCGCGTGGTCCCCGGCGGTTGCAACATCTGCTTCAACTGCTGCTCGACCAAGTTCCATTTCAAGGGCGACCAGCTGGTGCGCATCACCGGCAACGACGAGGACCCGGTGCTGCAGGGCCGCGTGTGCCCGAAGTCGCAGCTCACGCTGCAGCTCTACCACAACGAGCACCGGCTGCTGCACCCGAAGAAGCGCGTCGGCGAGCGCGGCGAGGGCCGCTTCGTGCAGATCTCGTGGGAACAGGCGCTCGACGAGATCGCGGCGCGGCTCGAGAAGGTGAAAGCCGAATACGGGACGGAAGCGCTCGCGCTCTTCGTCGGCACGCGCACCG
>CAZTXP010000071.1:0-43884 GCA_964617355.1 uncultured Enterobacteriaceae bacterium | reverse complement strand
AGCGTCGCGGTCTCGCCCGCGCGCACGTCGACCAGCCGTGAGTACATGTCGCCCGGCCGCGCGCCGCCGCCGCCGATCATCACGGTCAGCGTGTAGGCCCCCGGGCTGACCTTGTCGAAGCGGTAGCTGCCGTCGGCGCCCGTGAGGGCGCGCCCGCAGCCCGTGAAGTTCGGGTCCGTCGGCGCATCGTGCTGGTCCACGCGATGCGGATAGCGCCCGGCGGAATTCGCCTGCCAGACCTCGACGAGGGTATGCGGCACCGGACGGCCGTTCTCGTCGAGCACGCGGCCCGTGACGATGATGCGCTCGCCGATCGGCTCGCCGGCATGCTGCTTGGTAAGGTCGTAGTCGGTCGGCTTGATGTCGTCATGGCCGAAGACGGGGCCGGTGACCTCGGTTAGCGACTGCGGCAGCATGACGAGCGGCTTCGTCGGGGCACGCTTCACGGTCGACGCATACTGCGGGAACAGGTGTTCCGGCTGCGTGTTCCAGAAGGGCCGCCGGTACTGGGCGACGTCCATGGGGTGCTCCTCCTTCTTCCTATTCGGCGTCGGGCTGCTTCGAGGGTTGTGCCGCATCGAAGGCGGGCAGTTTCATGCAGGCCTCGAACACGCGCATCGTGGCCGGATACGGCGCGAGATCGCACTGGTAGCGCTTCGCGTTGAAGACCTGGGGCACGAGGCAGCAGTCCGCGATCGTCGGCGAATCCCCGTGCGCGTAACGGCCGGTGCCCTTGCCGCGCGCGAGATCCGCTTCCAGTTTCGCCAGGCCGTCGGCGATCCAGTGCCGGTACCAGGCGTTCACCTGGTCTTCCGACTGCCCGAGCGCCTTCTTCAGGTGCTGCAGCACGCGCAGGTTGTTCACCGGGTGGATCTCGCAGGCAATCAGTGCGGCGAGCGAGCGCACGCGCGCGCGACCCAGCGGATCCTTGGGCAGGATTGGCGGTTGCGGGTGCGCTTCGTCGAGGTACTCCATGATCGCGAGCGACTGGGTGAGCAGCGCGCCGTCGACGTCGAGCGCCGGCAGCAGGCCCTGCGGATTCACCGCGTCGTATTCGGGCCTGCGGTGCTCGCCCTTCGCGAGGTGCACGAAGGCATGCTCGACCGCGAGGCCCTTCAGGTTCAGCGCGATCCGCACGCGGAATGCGGCGGAGCTGCGAAAGTACCCGTAGAGCTTCATGCCTAGGCCCGAGGTGGTTCGCGCAGGGCGCTCAGAGCGCGGCGACGATCTTGAGCTTCAGCTCGCCCACGCCGTCCACGCCGCAGTGCAGTTCGTCGCCGGGCTGCACCGGCCCGACGCCGGCCGGCGTGCCGGAATAGATCAGGTCGCCCGGCTCCAGCGTGTAGTACTGCGACAGGTACTCGATCTGCTCGGGCACCGACCAGATCATGTCCGAGAGGTCGGCCTTCTGGCGCTGCTTGCCGTTGACGTTGAGCCAGATCGCGCCCTTGGTCGGATGGCCGATCTTCGACGCCGGCACCAGTGCGCTGCACGGCGCGGACTCGTCGAAGTCCTTGCCGAAGTCCCAGGGGCGACCCTTGTCCTTGCCGATCTGCTGCAGGTCGCGACGCGTCATGTCCTGGCCGACCCCGTATCCGAAGATGTAGCCGTTCGCGTCCTTCGCGCTGATGCGCCGGCCCTGCTTCGAGATCGCCACCACCATCTCGGTCTCGTAGTGCAGGTTCGCGGTCTTCGCCGGGTAGTGCACGTCGCCGCCACCGGCGACGAGCGAATGCGCCGACTTGATGAAGAAGAACGGCTGCTCCCGGCCGTCGCCACCCATCTCCTTCTGGTGCTCCACGTAGTTGCGGCCGACGCAGAAGATGCGGCGGACCGGGAACAGGTCGGACGAGCCCTCGATCTTGAGCGCGGGCGGGGTCCACAGGGGAAGGGCGTAGGCCATGGTGTCCTCTCTCGGGAAAGGGTCGGATTCTAAGCGCTGGGCGCGCCATCGTGCGCGAGGAGCTCGCGCAACCGGAAACGCTGGATCTTGCCGGTCGCGGTACGTGGCAGTTCGGTTACCACCCGGATCAGCTTCGGGCGCTCGTGGCGCGCCAGCTGGCGCTCGCAGGCCGCCTGTACCGCGTCGGCCGCGGCGATGGCGTTTCCACTCGCGCAGACGAAGAGGGCCACGCGTTCGAGCCCGTTGGCGTCCGCGAAGGGCACGCAGGCCGCATCCGTGACGCCGGGCACCGCGGAGGCTGCCTGCTCGATCTCCGCAGGCTTGACCCACTGCCCGGCGACCTTGAGGAGTTCGTCCGAGCGTCCCTCGTGCACGAAGCAGCCCTCCCCATCGATCGAGAACAGGTCGCGCGTGCAGAACCAGCCGTCCCGGAATTGCGCGCGCGTCAGCTCGGGGCGGTTGGCGTAGCCGAGCGCGAGCGCGGGATGCCTTAGCCACAACTCGCCCGCCTCGCCCGCAGGTACCGGCGAACCGTCGAGCAGTTCAAGGCGCGCGTCGACGCCCTCCAGCGGCCTGCCGGTATGCCGCCCGGTCGAGGTACCGGGTCGCGTCACCAGGCTGACGGCGTAGGTCTCCGACATGCCGTAGATCGAATGGATCTCGCCTCCGGTCGCGCCTCGCCAGGCAGACACGATGGGCTCCGGCAAGCGCTCGCCGGCCGCCGCGAAGCGGCGCACGCGCCGGAACGGCTCGAGCTTGCTCGACGGCATCCCGAGCAATGCGCGATAGAAGGACGGCACGCTGAAGAATGCCGCGGGCGATTCGCGCCGCACCAGCTCGACCACGGCCTCGGGCTCGGCCCAGTCCGCATTCAGGATGCTGCAGCCGCCGAAGCTCAGCGGGCCAAGCAGGCCGTGCTCCAGCGCGTAGGCAAAGAAGAGCTTCGAGGTCGTGAGGACGCGGTCTCCCTCGGCGAGGCCGAGGGCCTCGCGCTGCGCCTGCCCGGAACTGAGGATCGCGCGATGCGCGTGCATTACGCCCTTCGGGCGTCCGGTCGTGCCGGACGAGTAGAGCCAGAACGCCGGCCTTTCCGCCGAACCGCGATGCGCCTCGGCGTTGCCGGTACCGCCGTCGATCGCGCCGATGTCGGCGGTGGCGATGCCGAGGTCGCGCGCGAGGGCAGCCTCCGTGACGAGCAGCCGGGCCGCGCTGTCCTCGGCGACGTAGCGCAGGTCCGCGTCGCCGAGCTTGGTGTTGAGCCCGATCGCCACCGCGCCATGCCAGACGGCGCCGAGCCATGCGAAGGCGTAGCGCGGGGAATCGCGCAGCAGGATCAATACGCGATCGCCCGGCGCGACGCCGAGTCTCGCATAGGCCTCGGCCGCGCCGCGCACGCGCCCGGCGAGCTCCGCATAGCTCACGACTTCGGCGTCGAAGACGAACGCCGGGCGCTCTCCGAAGCGCGCCAGCGCTTCGGGTCCCAGCAGGCGCTCGACGGCGTTCATGCCGTCGCGGCTAGGCGTCCGCCCAGACCTCGCGCGCGGTGTCCAGCACCAGGCGTAGCTTTGCCGCCTGCGCTTCCACGGCGATGTCGTTGCCGTGCACCGTGCTCGAGAATCCGCATTGCGGGCTCAGGCAAAGCTGCTCGAGAGGGGCGTACTTCGCGGCCTCCTCGATGCGGCGCTTCAGGTCGTCCTTGCTCTCGAGCTGTCCGAGCTTCGTGGTGACGAGGCCCAGCACCACGAACTTGCCCTTGGGCAGGAAGCGCAGCGGGCGGAAGTCTCCGCTCCTCGCATCGTCGTACTCGAGGAAATACGCGTCGACGTCCATTTCCGACAGCAGGGCCTGCGCGACCGGCTCGTAGCCGCCCTGCGCGGCCCAGGTGCTCTTGAAGTTGCCGCGACAGAGGTGCACCGCGAGGGTCATGCCGGCCGGCTTGCGCGCGACCACGCGGTTGATGAACTTCGCGTACCGATGCGGCAACTCGTCGGGGTCGTCGCCCCGTGCGCGCGCGGCCTCGCGCATCTTGTCGTCGCAGAGGTAGGCAAGGTTCGTGTCGTCCATCTGCACGTAGGTGCAGCCGGCCGCGGCGAGCGAGCGGAGCTCCGCCCCGTAGGCCTCGGCCACGTCCTCGTAGAACTCGGGCTCCAGTTGAGGGTAGTGTGCCTTGCTGATGCCGGCGCGGCCGCCACGGAAGTGCAGCATCGTCGGCGACGGGATCGTGACCTTGGGCGTGCGCGTGGTGCAGCCTTTCAGGAACTGGAAGTCGGCCAGCTGGATGTCCTTCGCGTGACGAACCTTGTCGACGACGCGGATCACGGGCGGCGCAAGCTCCTCGGTGCCGTCGGGCTTCTTGATGGTGACCGGAAGGTCGGTCTGCACGCCACCCAGCTGCTCGAGGAAGTCGATGTGGAAATAGGTGCGGCGGAACTCGCCGTCGGTGATGGCCTGCAGGCCGACGTCCTCCTGGAACTTCACCACCTCGCGGATCGCGCGATCCTCGACCTCCCGCAGTTGCGCCGCGCCAATCGTGCCGGCCTGCTTCTGCGCGCGCGCCTCGAGCAGGTATTTCGGGCGCAGGAAACTGCCGACATGGTCGGCGCGGAACGGGGGCGTGCGTCGCGGTGCGGTCATCGGGGTCTTCCTCCAAAGCGGGCCCGGGTCGCGGGACGCCAGGGGCGGTTTGCGCGAGCGTGCCGGTTCTCGTACGATTTTCCGGCCTCGCCTGTCGGGAAGTCAAATTGTTGGATACCCCAACCAATCGTGGTGCCGCGTGACGCGCCGCACCCTGCGCCCCGGGCCGCTCGAGCGGCTCGTCGGCTATCGCCTGCGCCTCGCGCAGCAGGCCGTCTTCGCCGACTTCGCGGCCAGCGTCCCGGGCATCACGCCCGGCCGCGTCGGCGTGCTCGCGCTCGTGGATGCGAATCCCGGGATCACCCAGAGCCGGCTCGCGGAGGCGGTGCGCAGGGACCGCTCGACCCTCGTTGGCGTCCTCGACGAGCTCGAGGCCCGGGATCTCGTCGAGCGCCGGCGCGGGGAAGATCGGCGCACCAACGGGCTGTGGCTCACCCCGGCCGGCCGGCGCTTCCTCGCCGCCACGCTGCGGCGCATCGCGCTGCACGAGCGGCGCATCGCGGCGCGCCTCACGCGCGTCGAGCGGGCGGAACTCTTGCGCCTGCTAGCCAAGCTCGCCGACTGAGGGCGAAAAAAAGGGCGCCCGAGGGCGCCCTTTCGAAACGGCTCGGGGACTGCCCTACATGCGGTAGGCCGCCTCGCCGTGGGAGGAGACATCCAGACCTTCGCGCTCTTCTTCCTCGGGTACGCGCAGCCCGATCGTCACGTCGACCAGCTTGTACGCGATCGCGGAGACCACGCCAGACCACACCAGCGTCAGCAGCACCGCTTTGGCCTGCACCCAGAGCTGCTCGCCGATCGAGGTGAAGCCGGTCTTCGCCGTCACCCAGTCCGTGACGAAGCCCGGCCCGCCGAGGTCCGGCGAGCTGAAGACACCCGTCAGCAGCGCGCCGAGGATGCCGCCAAGGGCGTGCACGCCGAACACGTCCAGCGAGTCGTCCGCCCCGAGCATGCGCTTCAGGCCGGTCACGCCCCAGAGGCACACGAAACCCGCTGCGAGGCCGATCACGAACGCGCCGGGGATGCCGACGTTGCCCGCGGCCGGAGTGATCGCCACCAGCCCCGCGACCGCGCCGGACGCGGCGCCGAGCATCGACGGCTTGCCCTTGAACATTGCCTCGCCGAGGGTCCACGACAGCACCGCGCAGGCGGTGGCGAGGAAGGTGTTGATGAACGCCAGGGCGGCCGTGCCGTTCGCCTCGAGCGCCGAGCCGGCGTTGAAGCCGAACCAGCCCACCCAGAGGAGCGAGGCGCCGATCATCGTCATCGGCAGGTTGTGCGGCGGCATGGCTTCCTTGCCGTAGCCGATGCGCTTCCCGACCAGGTAGGCGCCCACCAGGCCGGCGATGCCGGCGTTGATGTGCACCACCGTGCCGCCCGCGAAGTCGAGCGCGCCCCACTGCCAGATCAGGCCGGCCTTGGCGTTCATCGCGTCGACGACCTTGGCGTCCGTGTACGCATCCGGGCCCATCCAGTACCAGACCATGTGCGCGACCGGCAGGTAGCTGAAGGTGAACCAGATCACGACGAAGGTCAGCACCGCCGTGAACTTCGCGCGCTCGGCGAAGGCGCCCAGGATCAGGCAGCACGTGATGGCCGCGAACGTGCACTGGAAGGCGACGAACACGAGCTCGGGGATCACCACGCCCTTGCTGAAGGTGGCGGCGGGCGCGAACTCGCCCTTCGCCAGGTCCGCGGCGCCCTTCAGGAACAGCCGGTCGAAGCCCCCGAAGTACGCGTTGCCCTCGGTGAACGCGATGCTGTAGCCGTATACGCACCACAGCACGGTGACCAGCGAGAACACCACGAACACCTGCATCAGCACCGAGAGCATGTTCTTCGCCCTCACCATGCCGCCGTAGAAGAGCGCCAGCGCGGGCACGCTCATCATCAGCACGAGCGCCGTGCACACCAGCATCCAGGCGGTGTCGCCCTTGTTGGGCGTCGGCGCCGGCTTGGCTTCTTCCTTCTTCTCTTCCGCCTTCGGCGCGTCCGCGGCCGGCTTGGCGTCGGCGGCCTTGGGCGCTTCCGCCGCGGGCTTCGCCTCGGCGGCGGGCGCGGCCTTGTCCTGCGCGTGCGCGAGGCCGGCGAGCGCCAGCGTGGCGGCGAGCAGCAGGTGGGCGAGCAGCTTCTTCATGTCCATCTCCCTAGAGGGCGTCCGCGCCGGATTCGCCGGTGCGGATGCGGATCACTTTGTCGAGCGGGTAGACGAAGATCTTCCCGTCGCCGATCTTGCCGGTACGCGCCGACTTCTCGATCGCCTCGATGACCGTGTCGAGCTGCTCGGTCTTCACCGCGGCCTCGATCTTCACCTTCGGCAGGAAATCGACCACGTACTCGGCGCCGCGGTACAGCTCGGTGTGCCCCTTCTGGCGGCCGAATCCCTTGACCTCGGTCACCGTGATGCCCTGCACGCCGACGGCGGACAGGGCCTCGCGGACTTCGTCGAGCTTGAACGGCTTGATGATGGCCGTGACGAGTTTCATCGCGACTCCTCAGAAGGTCTTCTGCACGGACAGCATGAGCGTGCCCTTGCCGGGATCCTTGTTCTCCGTCGTGCCCTGGGGCGTGGCGTAGAGGCCAGCGGGGCCATAGCGGTACATCTGGGCACTCGCGTTCGTGTCGATGTAGGCGACGCCGAGCGTGGCCCATCCGAAGTCGCGCTTCACCTCGACCTTCCAGTCGGTGTAGCTGAGCGGCCCGTAGTTGCGCACCGAGACGCGGCCGACGTGCAGGCCGAGGGTGGTCTTCTCCATGATCTCGAAGTTCGCGTTCAGGTCGAGGTAGCTGCTGCCCTTCGAGCCGCCGGGCGTCGCGGCGACGCAGTTGGCCGCCGGCACCGTGCCGTTGGAGTTGAAGCCGCACCAGCCGCCGTAGGTCGCGGTCTTGGTGCCGAAGTAGTTCGTGAGCGCGTGCGAGTACTTGACGGAGAACCACTTGTAGCTCGCGCCGACATAGAGTTCGGTGTTGTCGAACTTGTTGGCCGACTTGCCGAGCGTGGCGTTGTAGTAGCGGGCGCCCGGGTAGTAGTAGTGCAGCAGGCCGACGTCGAGGCCGAGGTCCTTCACCGGCTCGAACTTGTAGCCGCCGTAGAAGTCCCACTCCATCGCGGCGCCGCCGGGGTAGAGGTTGCCGCTGACGTTCGACGCCCACGTGCCGAGGTAGAAGCCGCTGGCGTGGCTGTAGTCGAAGCCGCCCTGGACGGCGGGCTGCTTGTAGGTCTGCGAAATGCCGCGGAAGCGATAGTCGGAGACCAGCCCTACATTGCCGGTGAACGTATGCGGGGATTGTGCGGCCGGTGCAGCGGCCTGCTGCGCGAACGACGATGCGGGCAGTGCGGCCAGGACAGCCAGGCAGGCGAGCGATTTGCGCATGGGCGGACTCCGATGGGGGATTGTGGTTCCCACTCGAGAAGCATTCCGCGTGCCAGAAAAAAAGTCCTTGGCGCACAACCGCTTGCGGCGCCGGAGAAATCATGATGCACCGTATCAGTGCAAACATGGCCTGTCCGGCGCGGGCGTGGTGCAGCGCGTCGTCGGGCTACAATCCAGCCCATGATCGACCGCAAGCTGATCGACGAACTGGGCCAGAAGGTCGCGCAGGCCCTTCGCGACACCCCTGCGGCTGACGTCGAGCGCAATCTACGCGTGCTGCTGTCGGGATTCTTCGATCGCCTCTCGCTGGTTCCGCGCGAGGACTTCGAGGTGCAGCGCAAGCTCCTCGATCGCGCCCAGGGCAAGCTCGCCGCGCTGGAGGCGCGCGTGGCCGAACTCGAAGCGCGGGAATCCGCACGCCGGTAAACCGGTCGGTCCGTTCCCCCGTTGATCCTCGGGGAGGGACCCGCAATTGTCGCTGGCACTTGTCGCGAGCCGTGCGCTCGCTGGAATCGACGCCCCTGAAGTGACCGTGGAAGTCCACCTCGGGCCGGGATTGCCCACGTTCGCGATCGTCGGGCTGCCCGACGCGGAGGTTCGCGAGTCGAAGGATCGCGTGCGAGCAGCCCTGCACTACGCGCGCTACGAATTTCCGGCGCGTCGCATCACCGTCAACCTGGCGCCCGCCGACTTGCCGAAGGATTCGGCGCGCCTCGATCTCCCGATCGCGATCGGGATCCTTGCCGCCAGCGGACAGGTCCGCGAAAGCGCTCTCGCCGGGCACGAGTTCGCGGGCGAACTGTCATTGAACGGTGAGCTGCGTCCGGTCCGCGGCGCGCTCGCGATGGCCATCGGCGCGCGTCGCAGCAATCGCGCGTTCGTCCTGCCGCAGGCGAACGCCGCCGAGGCGGCGCTGTGCGGCCACGACCGCATCCTTCCAGCACGTACTTTGCTGGATGTTTGCGCGCATCTCATGTGCGATGCGGTTTTGGAGCCCTATCGCGCCGCCGAGCCGAAACGTGGCGAGACGGCCGCCGACTTCGCCGACGTGCGCGGACAGGCGCAGGCGAAGCGTGCGCTGGAAGTCGCGGCTGCCGGAGGGCACAGCGTGTTGTTGATCGGCCCGCCCGGCACGGGCAAGTCGATGCTCGCGACGCGCTTTGCCGGCATCCTCCCGCCGCTCCCGGACGCGGAAGCCCTCGAAGTCGCCGCGATCCACTCCGCCTCCACGCAGGGCTTCGAGCCGGCGCGCTGGGGCGAGAGGCCGGTGCGATCGCCGCATCACACTGCGTCCAGCGCCGCGCTCGTCGGAGGCGGCAGTCCGCCGAGGCCGGGCGAGATCTCGCTCGCGCATGGCGGCGTGTTGTTCCTCGACGAGTTGCCGGAGTTTGGCCGCCATGTGCTGGAAGCCCTGCGCGAGCCCCTCGAAGCGGGCACCGTGTCGATCTCGCGGGCGGCGCGGCAGGCCCAGTTCCCGGCGCGCTTCCAGCTCGTCGCGGCGATGAACCCCTGCCCTTGCGGCTATCTCGGCGACCCGAGCGGCCGATGCCGCTGCGCGCCGCAGGTCGTGGCGCGCTACCGATCGCGCATCTCCGGTCCCCTCGCCGACCGCATCGACATCAAGATCGAGGCCCCTGCGCCACGCGAATCGGAGATGGTCGCGCGTGCGCCTGCCGAGGCGAGCGAGCGAATACGCGCGCGCGTCTGCGCGGCCCGCGAACGCCAGCTGGCGCGACAGCGCAAGCCGAACGCGGCGCTGGCGACGCGCGAGATCGATCGCGCCTGCATCCCGGATGCGCAGGCGGAATCCCTGCTGAAGGAGGCGATCCGGCGCCTGTCGCTGTCGGCGCGCGCGTACCACCGAGTGCTGCGTGTGGCACGCACCATTGCGGATCTCGCGGGCGAGGACGATATCGCGGCAGCGCATGTCGCGGAAGCGATCCAGTACCGCCGGCTCGACGCCGCAGCCTGATGCGCCGCTAAACTCGCGCGATGGCGAGATGGGCCATCGGTGACGTGCAGGGATGCTTCGACGAACTGGTCGAGCTGCTTGCGCGCGTCGAGTTCGACCGTGCGCGCGACACGCTGTGGTTCGTCGGCGACCTCGTGAACCGCGGTCCGAAGTCGCTGGAGGTGCTCCGATTCGTGCGCGACCTGGGAGACGGCGCGCGCGTCGTGCTGGGGAACCACGACCTGCATCTCGTCTGCCGCGCGGAGGGACTCTGGAAGCGCCGCGAAGACGACACGCTGGACGCGATCCTCGACGCCCCCGACGGCGCCGGGATCGTTTCATGGCTGCGCCGCCAGCCGCTGATGCATGTCGAGGACGGATTTGCGATGCTGCATGCCGGACTCTTGCCGGCATGGAGCGTCGGGGCGGCACGCGAAAGGGCGCGCGAGGTCGAAGCGGTGCTCGCGTCGACCTCGTACCGGGACTTCCTCGCCCGGATGTATGGCAGCGAACCTTCCCGATGGAGCGACGCGCTGGAGGGGTGGGATCGCCTGCGCGCGATCGTCAACGTGTTCACGCGCATGCGCTTCAGCACGCCGGCGAACGACATCGAGGTCCGAACCAAGGGCGCGGCTGCGCCCGCGGGCTTCCGGCCGTGGTTCGATTTCCGCAGCGACGCATCCGAGCCGTTCGTCGTTTGCGGACACTGGTCCACGCTCGGCCTGAAGCTCACGCCGCGCGTCGCTGCGATCGACACCGGCTGCGTCTGGGGCGGCGCGCTCACCGCGCTGCGCCTTGAGGACCGTGCGATCGTTCAGGTAGCCTCGCCGGGTTACCAGTCGCCAGGAGGGGGCGAATGACGCAGTGCATCTTCTGCAGGATCGTCGCGGGGCAGATCCCGTCGACGCGCGTGTACGAGGACGAGCACACGCTCGCCTTCATGGACATCGGGCAGGTGAATCCCGGGCACGTGCTCGTCGCGGTCAAGCCGCACGTCGAAAACCTGTTCGAACTCGACGACGCGATGGCGGGCGCGGTGTTCCGCGCTGCCGCGCGCGTGGGCAAGGCGATCCGCGCGGCGTTCCAGCCACATGGGCTCTCGGTCTACCAGGCGAACGGCCCGGCCTCGGGGCAGACGGTCTTCCACCTGCATGTGCATCTGGTGCCGCGCTGGGACGGCGACGGCATGGAACTTACCTGGCCAGTGAAGAACCCTCCGCGCGAGATGCTCGAGCAGAACGCCGCGCGCATACGCGCGGCGCTGCCCGGCGCGGGCTAGCGACCGCGCGCCTCAGAACGGGCTGTAGCCGAACGCCTTGCGGAAGCGCTCGTCGATCTCGGCGCGCGAAGGCGCGTGGTTCTGCGGCCCGCGGTGCGCGATCTTGATCGAGCCCATCAGCGATCCGAGCCGCCCGGTGCTTTCCCAGTCCCAACCGCTGGCGAGGCCGTACAGCAGGCCCGAGCGATAGGCGTCGCCGCAGCCGGTCGGGTCGACCACCGAATCGGCCTTTACGCACGGCACTTCGTAGCGCTTGCCGCCGGCGTGGATGTGCGAGCCGTGCGCGCCGAGCGTGACCACGAGCGCCTTCACTTCCCTAGCGATCGCCTCGAGCGAGCGGCCGGTCTTCTCCTCGAGCATCTTGCCCTCGTAGTCGTTCACCGCGACGTAGTCGGCGAGGCGGATGAACTCGTCGAGCTCGGTGCCCGAGAACATCGGCAGTCCCTGCCCCGGATCGAACACGAACGGGATGCCGTGCTCCGCGCACTGGCGCGCGTGCTGGTGCATGCCCTCCTTGCCGTCCGGCGACACGGTCGCCAGCTTCGCGCCGAGCGCGGGCGTGATGCGGTTCTCGTGCGCGTTGTTCATCGCACCCGGATGGAAGGCCGTGATCTGGTTGTCGTCCAGGTCGGTGGTGATGAAGGCCTGCGCGGTGAACTGGCCGTCGATGCGCTTGAGGTGCTCGCGGCGGATGCCGAGCTTGTCTAGGCGGGTGAAGTACGGCGCGATGTCCTCGCCCACCGTGGCCATCAGCAGCGGGTCGCCGCCGAGCAGCTTCAGGTTGTAGGCGATGTTGCCGGCGGTGCCGCCGAACTCGCGCCGCATTTCCGGCGTGAGGAAGCACACGTTCAGGATGTGCAGCTGGTCCGCGAGCAGGTGGTTCTTGAAGCGGTCCGGGAACACCATGATGGTGTCGTAGGCCATCGAGCCGGTGATGAGCGTGGTCATGTTGCCTTTCGGGAGAACGGGATCAGGGATAGAAGAGGTACAGGCGGTAGCCCGTGGCCGCGACGCGCCGCGCATCGAGCGGCACCCGCAGCACGTACTCCGCGCCCGGGGCGATGCCTTGCGGGACCATCTCGGCACCGCCTCGCTCGCGTACATAGTCGAGCGGCTGGAGCACGCGCCGCGCCAGCGGCTGCTCGCCGGCGTCGGTGAGCGTCAGCTCGAGGGCCGGGAATTCCTGCGGGAACGGCGCGCGATTTCGCAGCACGGCGTTCAGCACGATCACCGCCTCCCGCTGGCCGTCCGCCTGCAGTTCCGACGATTCGATGCTCATCAGTTCCGGACGCCGCGGCAGTCGCAATTCGCAACCGATGGCATCGCAGGCCGCCGCCAGTACCGGGCGCAGGTCCGGCAACAGCACGCCGAGCTCGGTACGAAAGTGGAACGCCGCTTGCGCACCGAGCGCGGCGATCGCGATCAGGCACATCAGGGTCCATGCGACATTGAAGCGGCGCGGGGCCGGGCGTTCGGCGAGGAACTCGATGTCCTCGACCATGACTTGCGGGGTCTCGTCGTGCGACGGTCCGGGCTCGGCCGCGATGCGACGCCCTGCGGTCGCGGTCGCCGGATCGGGGCCGGTGGAGACGTGCCGCGAGCGCTGTCCCGCCTCGAACAGGCCGAGCTGCGGCGAGGGCTCGACGGTTTCCGGCGCCGCGTCCGCGACCAGGTGCGAGACGCCGTCGAACACGGCGGTGCACTTGCCGCAACGGACCTTGCCGCCCTTGGCCGAGAGCTGCGCGGGCAGTACGCGGAACGCGGTCGCGCACTGCGGGCAGCGCGTGACGAGGCTCATCGGCGCGTGCCCTCCACCAGGATCCAGCCTTCGTCCTCGGCCGCGACCCGCACGTCGAATGCGGGGGCGTAAGCACCGGCTACTTCCTGCACTTGTGCGGCGAGGATGCCCGACAAGGCGATCCGGCCTCCGCGCCGGCAGCGGGCCGAGAGCAGCGGGGCAAGGACGATCAGGGGATTGGCGAGGATGTTGGCGAGCACGAGGTCGTATTGTCCACCCGGCAGCGCGTCCGGCGTCGCGCAGCGCAACGCCGCGTGGTTTGCCTTGGCATTCGCGGCGGTAGCCGAGAGTGCCTGCGGGTCGACATCCACGGCATCGACTTCCGCGGCACCCAGCCGCGCCGCCACGATGCCGAGGATGCCGGAGCCGCAGCCATAGTCGAGGACGCGGGAGCCGGCGCAGCCGGCGCGCTCCAGCCATTGCAGCACCAACCTCGTCGTGGCGTGGCTGCCCGTGCCAAACGCGAGCCCGGGATCGAGGCGGATGACCAGGGCTTCGGGTTCCGTGGGCGGCTCGTGCCAGCTCGGCACGATCCAGATGCGTCCGCCGATCTGCAGCGGCGCGAACTGCGACTGCGTCTGCCGCACCCAGTCCTGCTCGGGGACGTCCTCCAGGCGGTAGGGCGGCGCGGGCTGGAGCGCGATCGCCGCGGCCGCTTCGGCGACGAGGCGTGCCGGATCCGCATCCGCGTCGCAGAGGGCCACTACGTGGTTCCGGCTCCACGCGGCCGCCGGCGTGGAGCCGGGTTCGCCGAACAGCGGCCGTTCGGATTCGCTGCCGGCGTCGGCGTCCTCGATCGAGACCGAGAGCGCGCCCGCCTCCAGAAGCGCGTCCGACAGCGGCTCGGCGCGCGCCTCGTCCACCTCGATGCGGATCGCGCGCCAGCCGCTCACTTCGCCGGCTTCTTCTTCTCCTGCGCGAGCTTGTGCTCGAGGTAGTGGATCGAGGTGCCGCCGCGCAGGAAGAGGTTGTCGTGCAGGAGCTCCAGGTGCAGCGGGATGTTCGTCTTGATGCCGTCGACGATCATCTCGGAGAGCGCGATGCGCATGCGGCGGATCGCCTGGTCGCGCGTGTCGCCATAGGCGATGACCTTGCCCACCATCGAGTCGTAGTGCGGCGGCACCGTGTACCCGGCATAGACGTGCGTGTCGACGCGGATGCCGGGGCCGCCGGGCGGATGGTACGCGGCGATGCGGCCCGGGGAAGGCACGAAGGTATAGGGATCCTCGGCATTGATCCGGCATTCGATCGAATGGCCGCGGAACGCGATGTCGCGCTGGCGGAACGGCAGCTTCGCGCCGGCGGCGATGTGGATCTGCTGCTGAACGATGTCGATGCCGGTGATCATCTCGGTCACCGGATGCTCGACCTGCACGCGCGTGTTCATCTCGATGAAGTAGAACTCGCCGTTCTCGTACAGGAATTCGAAGGTTCCCGCGCCGCGGTAGTTGATCTTGCGGCAGGCCTCGGCACAGCGCTCGCCGATGCGCTCGCGCAGCTTCGCGGGCAGGTCCGGCGCCGGCGCCTCCTCGATGATCTTCTGGTGCCGGCGCTGCATCGAGCAGTCCCGCTCGCCGAGGTACACGGCGTTGCGGTGGCTGTCGGCGAGCACCTGGATCTCGATGTGGCGCGGATTCTCGAGGAACTTCTCGAGATACACGCTCGGATTGCCGAATGCGGTTTGCGCCTCGGTGCGGGTCATGTTGACGGCGTTCAGCAGCGCCGCCTCGGTGTGCACCACGCGCATGCCGCGGCCGCCGCCGCCACCCGCCGCCTTGATGATCACCGGGTAGCCGACCTTGCGCGCGACGCGCACGATTTCCTTCGGGTCCTCGGGTAGCGCGCCTTCCGAGCCCGGCACCGTCGGCACGCCCGCCTTGATCATCGCCTGCTTCGCGCTGACCTTGTCGCCCATCAGGCGGATGTTCTCGGGGCGCGGGCCGATGAACACGAAGCCGCTCGCCTCGACCTTCTCGGCGAAGTCCGCGTTCTCGGACAGGAATCCGTACCCCGGGTGGATCGCCTCCGCGTCGGTGACCTCCGCGGCGCTGATGATCGCCGGGATGTTGAGGTAGCTCTGGGCCGAAGGAGGGGGACCGATGCACACCGACTCGTCAGCGAGCTTTACGTAGGTGGCGTCTGCGTCGGCCTCGGAATGGACCGCGACGGTGCGGATGCCCAGTTCGCGGCACGCGCGCTGGATGCGCAGCGCGATCTCGCCGCGATTGGCAATCAGGATCTTCTCGAACACGTGCCGGCTAGCCGATGATGAAGAGCGGCTGGCCGTACTCCACGGGCTGGCCGTTTTCCACGAGGATCGCCTTGACGACGCCGGAGGCGTCGCACTCGATCTCGTTCATCAGCTTCATCGCCTCGATGATGCAGATGGTGTCGCCCTGCTTCACCGCTTGCCCAGTCTCCGCGAACGGCTTGGCGTCGGGCGAGGGCGAGCGATAGAACGTGCCGACCATCGGCGCCTTCACCACGTGCCCTTCCTGCTTGGCCTCGGCCGGCGCCGGGGCGACCGCCGGCGCTGGCGCGGCGGCCGGGGCGGTGGCCGGGGCGGAGGGCAAGGTCACCGCGACCGGGGCCGGGGCCGGGATTCCGGCGCGCGCGATGCGCACGCGTTCCTCGCCCTCGGTGATCTCGAGTTCGGCGATGCCCGATTCCTGCACGAGGTCGATCAGTTTCTTGAGCTTTCTCAGGTCCATGCGATGCCTCCGGGACAGGGTCAGCGCGCGGCGAGCCGGGTGGCGGCGAACTCGAGGGCGAAGTCGTACCCCCGGCTGCCCAGCCCGGCGATCGTGCCGACGGCGATGTCCGAAACGAACGAGCGGTGCCGGAACGGCTCCCGCGCGTGGATATTGGACAGGTGCACTTCGATGAAAGGGATCGCGACTGCCGCCAGTGCATCGCGGATCGCTACGCTGGTGTGCGTGTATGCCCCCGGATTGATGACGATGAAGGCGGCGCCTTCCTTGCGGGCGGCCTGGATGCGATCGACCAGCGCGCCCTCGTGGTTCGACTGGAAGGTCGTTACCGCGAGGCCCTTGCGCCGCCCTTCCGTCACCAGCCGGCGATTGATGTCGGCAAGCGACTCGCGCCCATAGATCGCGGGCTCCCGCGTTCCCAGCAGGTTGAGGTTCGGTCCGTGCAGCACGAGGACCGATGAGCGCCTTGGTTTCGAGGTTCTGGGCATGATCGGCGAAGAAGCGTGCATTTTACCCGAGCCACGGTTCGGCTGCTTCCAGCGTCCGGCCGAGGCCCGGCCGGTCAGGTGACGCTGGGTGCATTCACGGACATTCGCCGCTTTTAACGATACTTTCGAAGACTTAGCGCGAAATTAGCCCGTGTTTCCAAGAATCAGTGCTTCGACCTCTGCCGCTGTTGCTCGCTCGATGGTTCGCCCGGCGGTCGACTTTCGCAGGCTCAGGCGCTCGTCGCGCGGATCGTGCACCGCGATCCTGAAATGCAGGCCCCCTCGCTCCACCCGAAGGATGGACGCATCGTGCGGCCGATCCCCGGCATACCGGCGAGTATCTGTGATCTCGAAGTTGACATCGCGATCGAGGAAGAAGAGCTCCAGTTCCTTGCTGCTTTCTGGAAATACCTGGAGTTCGATTTCGGCGTACGGACCCGCCGTGCCGGACAGTACCGGCCCGGCAAGATAGGGATGGAAGCGTTCCAGGAGCCGCATCATCTCCAGCGCGGCCTGCCGCAGTTCGCGCACCCGCTCGGCATGCTCGTCCGCCTGGTACAGCGCGCGATAGGCGTGCAACTCCGCCTCGATCTCCTGGTTACCCGGGAGTTCCCGCGTGTCGGGCGCGCCAAGCTGCCGCGCCGCCTTGCGCTTGGCGAGCGCGAAGTCGTCGATGCCGTCCTCCGCCATGATGCGGGCGGCGGCGGCGGCGATGCTCGTGCGAAGGCCGTTCGGCCGCGACGGTTTGCGGCTCATGCAGGGTTTTCCTTCGAGGGAAGCCCATCATAGCGCAGCCGCGCAGGCGGCCTTGGAGACGGGGACGGCATAGAATGGCGCGCCCCGCGAAGGCGGCGGCGTTCGCGATGGGCTCACACCTCCACATCCTCGGCATCTGCGGCACGTTCATGGGCGGCGTCGCCGCCATTGCGCGCGAGGCGGGCCATCGCGTCACCGGCTGCGACGCCGCCGTCTATCCCCCGATGAGCGACCAGCTGCGGCGCCTCGGGATCGACCTCGTCGAGGGCTACGGGGCCGACCAGCTGTCGCTTGCGCCGGATGTCTGGGTGGTGGGGAACGTGGTGACGCGCGGCAATCCGCTGATGGAAGCGATCCTCGAGCGCGGCGATCGCTACGTCTCGGGGCCGCAATGGTTGGCGGACCACATCCTTCAGGGAGGCTGGACGCTGGCCGTCGCGGGCACGCACGGGAAGACGACGACGTCGGCGATGCTGGCCTTCCTGCTGGATCGCGCCGGACAGGAGCCCGGGTTCCTGATCGGCGGCGTGCCGAATGATTTCCCCACTTCCGCTCGCCATCGTCCGGGCCGGCCCTTCGTCATCGAGGCGGATGAGTACGACACCGCCTTCTTCGACAAGCGTTCCAAGTTCGTCCACTACCGTCCGCGGACCGCGATCCTGAATAACCTGGAGTTCGATCACGCAGATATCTTCCCCGATCTTGCGGCGATCGAGCAGCAATTTCATCATCTGGTGCGAACGATTCCGGGGCATGGCCGGATCCTCGCGAACGGCGCCGATGCCGCATTGGATCGCGTACTGGCGAGGGGCTGCTGGTCGGAGCAGGAGCGCTTTGGGGGCGACCGCGGCCGTTGGCAGGCCGGACCCGCATCGGCGGACGGGGCCTTCGAGGTCGCGCTGGACGGTAGAAGCGTTGGAACCGTGCGTTGGCAGCTGCTCGGCGAGCACAATCGACAGAACGCCCTCGCGGCCATTGCCGCAGCGCGCCACTTAGGCGTGGATCCGGAACATTCGACGCATATTCTTGGTGATTTCGCCGGTGTTCGACGCAGGATGGAACTCAAGGGAATGCGTCGTGGTGTCTCGGTCTATGACGATTTCGCGCATCATCCCAGCGCCATCCGGACGACGCTGGAGGGCCTGCGTCGCAAGGTCGGCGCGTCGCGCATCCTGGCCGTGCTCGAGCCTCGTTCCAACACGATGAAGCTCGGCGTCATGAAGGACAGCCTTCCGGAAAGCCTCGCCGCCGCCGACCGGGTGTTCATCCATTCCGCCGGGCTCGGCTGGAATCCCGAGCCGGTCTTCGCGCCGCTCGGCACGCGTGCCACCAACCACGACCGGATCGACGCGCTGGTCGCCGCGGTCGCGGCCGAGGCGCGCGACGGCGACCATGTCCTCGCCATGTCCAACGGCGGCTTCGGCGGCTTCCACGGCAAGCTGCTGGACGCGCTGGGGCCGAAGTGATCGTCTACCTGCACGGGTTCAATAGCGCGCCGTCTTCGCACAAGGCACGCACGATGCAGCGCTACATGGCGGAGCGTGGCCTCGCGGATCGCTTCTGCTGCCCTGCCCTGCCCCACGATCCGCGGCTCGCATTGCCGCTGATCGAGGCGGAACTCGATCGCGCGCCCGGCGCGACCCTCGTCGGCAGTTCCCTCGGCGGCTTCTACGCCACCTGGTTCGCGGAGCGCCGCGGCCTGCGCGCGATCCTGATCCAGCCCGCCGTATCCCCTTACGTGGGCCTCGCGACGATGCTGGGGCCGCACCAGAACCTCTATACGCACGAGCGCTACGAACTCACGCCGGCGCACATCGAAGGCTGGAAGGCGCTGGCCGTCGATCGCGTCGATCCCGAGCGCTACCTGCTGCTGCTGGAAACCGGCGACGAAGTCCTCGACTACCGCGAGGCGGTGCGCAAGTACGAGGGCGCACGCATGGTGATCCGCGAGGGCGGCGACCACACCCTGCAAAGCTTCTCGGAACACCTGCCGCGCATCCTTGCATTCGCCGGACTCGGCCCCGCATGAGCCACGTCCTCTACGAGGAAGACGGCGAGCTGAAGGCCGCGACGGTCCTCGCCGAGGCGCCTGCCTCGTTCCAGGTCGAGACGCCGCACGGGCGACGCCTGAAGGTAAAGGCCGCCAACGTCGTGCTCTCGTTCGCGCAACCGGCGCCCGCGGCGCTGCTCGAGCAGGCGCATGCGTATGCCGAGGCGATCGACACCGACTTCCTCTGGCAATGCTGCGGCGCCGACGAATTCGGCTTTTCCGAGCTTGCGCGCGAGTACGCGGGACGGGAGCCTTCGCCCACCGAGGCGGCCGGCGTGCTGGTCAAGCTGCATTCGGCACCGATGTACTTCTATCGCCGCGGAAAGGGTCGTTTCCGCGCCGCGCCCGAGGAGACCCTGAAGCTCGCCCTCGCCGGGCTGGAGAAGAAGCGCCTGCTGCAGGAGCGCATTGCCGGCTGGGTCGCGCGACTCGCCCGCTTCGACTGCCCGCCCGAGGTCGCCGCGCTGAAGGACGAACTCCTCTACCAGCCCGACCGCGCGAAGCCCGAGACCAAGGCGTTCGAGCAGGCCGCCAAGGAAACCGGACTCTCGGGCGTCGAACTGCTGCGGCGCTGCGGCCTCCTCGAGGACACGCACGCCTATCACTTCAACCGCTTCCTGTTCGAGTTCCATCCCGGTGGCGATGCCTTTCCGCCGCACGAGGTGCCCCCGCCGCCGGTTGCGCTGCCCGAGGCGGAGGTCGAGGCGATCAGCCTGGACGATGCCGGCACCACCGAGATCGACGATGCGTTCTCCGTGCAGCGGATCTCGGAGACGGAGTGGCGCATCGGCGTGCACATCGCCGCGCCGGGGCTCGCGATCGCGCCCGGCTCTCCCCTCGACGCGGTCGCGCGCGAACGCCTGTCGACGGCCTACATGCCGGGTCGCAAGGTGACGATGCTTCCCGACGACGTGGTGGCCGGCTATTCGCTCGACGCGGGCAGCGCGCGTCCTGCGGTATCGCTGTACCTGGCTGTGTCCGGTCCCGACTTCGAGGTGCGCGGGCAGTCCACGCGCATCGAGCGCGTACGCATCGCGGCGAATCTGCGCCATGCTGAACATGAGGCCCTGAACGAGGCCTTCGAGCAAGGTCGCGAGGTCGGCCTGCCGCACGAGGACGACCTGCGCCTGCTCTGGCGCTTCGCCAATGCCCTCGAGGCCCGGCGCGGGAAACCCAGCGTCAATACGGCGTTGCCCGACTACACGTTCCGCGTCGAGGGCGAGCGTGTCGCGATCGAGCGTCGCCGGCGCGGCGCGCCGCTCGACAAGCTGGTGTCCGAATTGATGATCCTCGCGAACACCACGTGGGGGACGCTCCTCGCCGAGCGCGACGTGGCGGCGATCTACCGCGTGCAGACCACCGGCAAGGTACGGCTCTCGGTGCACCCCGAAGCCCACGAGGGCCTCGGGGTGTCCTGCTACGCGTGGATGACCTCGCCGCTGCGGCGCTACGTCGACCTCGTCAACCAGTGGCAGTTGATCGCCGCCGTGTCCGGCCGGCGTGCGCCCTATGCGCGCAACTCCGACGGCCTGCTGTCGGCGCTGCGCGCCTTCGAGGTGGTCTACGCCCGCTACGACGAGCACCAGCGCGGGATGGAACACTACTGGTGCCTGCGCTGGCTGCTGCAGGAGAACCGCGCACAGCTCGAGGGCGTGGTGCTGCGCGAGAACCTGGTGCGCTTCGACGGCCTGCCGCTCCTTGCCCGCGTGCCCTCGCTGCCGGACACCGAGTCGGGCTCGCGCGTTCGCGTCGAGGTGAAGGACATCGACCTGCTCGAGCGCACGTTCGCGTGCCGCTACCTCGAATCGCTCGGGCACGTCGACGCGCCGGCGGTCGTGGAGGAGGCGCCGGAAGCCCCCTGAAGCCGTAGAATGGCGCCGATTTCGTGCGGGGAGCCGAATTGACGGCAGCGTCGTTGACCATCGCGAGGACAGAGGAATACACGGACACGCTGGACCGCCAGTCCCGCGTGCTCTACATGTGCCTCGCGGTGTCGCTGCTCCTGCACGCGGTCCTGCTGTCGATCCACTTCAAGCTGCCCGACATGCTGCGCCAGCAGGCGAGCGTGGCGCTCGACGTGATCCTCGTCAACGCGAAGACGCGCGAGCGCCCGGTGAAGGCCGACGCGCTCGCGCAGGCGAACCTCGACGGCGGCGGCAACACCGACGCCAATCGTCGCGCGCGCACGCCGCTGCCGGTCACCAAGTCGAATTCCGCCGGTCGCGACCTGGCGCAGGCGCAACGTCGCGTGCAGCAGCTCGAGGCCCAGCAGCGCGAATTGATGACGCAGGCGCGCGAGTCGAAGACGCCGACGCCCGCGCCCGCGCCGCGCGCCTCCACCGAGCGCGAAGCCACGCCCGCCACGAGCGGTCGGGACCTCGCCGACCTGTCGATCGCCGCGCTGCGCCTGCAGGCGCAACTCGACAAGCAGCTCGACGAGTACCAGAAGCGGCCGCGCCGCCAGTTCATCGGCGCCCGCGCCAGCGAGTACCGCTTCGCGCAGTACGAGGAAGACTGGCGCATGAAGGTCGAGCGCTTCGGCACCCTCAACTACCCGCCCGAGGCGCGCGGCAAGGTGTATGGCAGCCTGCGCCTCACGGTGACGCTCAAGCCCGACGGCAGCGTCGAGGGGATCGAACTCGACAAGTCCTCGGGGCTCAAGGTACTCGACGAGGCCGCGTTCCGTATCGTGCGCATGGCGGCGCCGTACGGCGCGTTCCCGCCCGAGATCCGCAAGGACACCGACCTCCTCGTGATCACGCGGACCTGGTTCTTCACGCAGGGCGATCGCATTCGCACTGAATAGACGAACGCGGGAAACTGACGTCGTTTCCCCCGCGTCCCATTCCACCGGCTGACCCGTACGAGCTCGCTTCCATGCCTGACCGATATGCCGTGATCGGGAACCCCGTGGCGCACTCGAAGTCGCCGGCGATCCACGCGGCGTTCGCTGGGCAGTCGGGGCAGGACATGGAGTACGGTCGTCTCGAGGCGCCGGTCGACGGTTTCGCGGCGGCGGTCGAGGCGTTTCGTCGCTCAGGCGGGCGTGGATTGAATGTCACGCTGCCGTTCAAGGAACAGGCGTTCCGGATCGCGTCGTCCGTGTCGGCGCGCGCGCGCGCGGCCGAGGCGGTCAACACGCTGACATTTACCGCAGCCGGCATCGAGGGCGACAACACCGACGGCGTGGGACTGGTGCGCGACCTGCGCGGGAACCTCGGCGTCGCGCTCGAGGGCCGGCGCCTGCTGATCGCCGGCGCGGGCGGCGCGGCGCAGGGCGTGCTGCTGCCGTTGCGCGAAGCCGGCGTCGCGTCGATCGTCGTCGCGAACCGCACCGCGGCGCGCGCCGAGGCGCTGGCCGCGCGCTTTGCCGGCGTGCGCGGCTGCGGCTACGCGGACCTCGCGGGCGAGCGCTTCGACCTCGTCGTCAACGCGACGTCTGCCGGGCTGGCGGGAGAAGCGCCGCCGCTGCCGGCCGGGTTGCTGGCGGCCGGCGGCGTGGCCTACGACATGGTGTACGGACGCGACACCCCGTTCCTCGCCTGGGCACGTGCCGCGGGCGGGCGCGCGGTCGATGGCCTCGGCATGCTGGTCGAGCAGGCCGCGGAGTCGTTCTTCGTCTGGCGCGGCGTGCGTCCCGATACCGCGCCGGTGCGGAAGGCCCTGCGCGCGGCCTGAAGACCATGATGCGCATCCTGCGGATCGCGTGGAAGGCGTACTGCTACACGCTCGGCGCGATCGTCCTCGTGCTGGTCGCCGTGCAAGGGTGGTACTTCACGCACGTCTGGTGGTGGATCGAGCACGACCCGCGCGAGACGGCATTCATGCGCGCGCAGCTCGAGCGCCTTCGCGCGAAGGATCCCAAGGCCGCGCTGGCGCACCAGTGGGTGCCCTACGAATCCATCGCGGTGTCGCTCAAGCGTGCCGTGGTGGCCGCCGAGGACGCCAAGTTCGTGAACCACGAGGGCTTCGACCTCGAGGGCATCCAGCGCGCGCTGGAGCGCAACGACAAGAAGGGCAGGACGGTCGCCGGTGGGTCGACGATCAGCCAGCAGCTGGCGAAGAACCTTTTCCTGTCCGGCGAGCGCTCGTGGGTGCGCAAGGGCCAGGAGGCCGTGATCACCTGGATGCTCGAGGCGCTCATGTCGAAGGAGCGCATCCTCGAGATCTACCTAAACGTCGTGGAGTGGGGCGACGGCGTGTTCGGCGCCCAGGCGGCCGCGAAGTACCACTTCGGTACCACCGCGGAACGCTTGAACGCCCCGCAAGCGGCCTACCTCGCCGCCGTCCTGCCAAGCCCGCGCCGCTACGAGCGCGGGCGCGCGACGCCGTACGTGGCCTCGCGCGTCGAGACGATCCTCGGCCGCATGGAGTCGGCGCAGATTCCCTGAGCCGCGGGATCAGGCGGCCTTCGTGCCGCCTCGTGCGAGCGCGCGTCGCGTCGCGCGCGCCTCGATGTAGCGCAGCGCGAGGTAGGTTCCCCAGCCGACCAGCACCGAGCCGATCATGAAGCCCGCGTAGGCGACCGGCCAGCCCACGCCATAGTCCTTGGTCATCATCGAGAACTCCGACATGCCGCCGATCCCCGCGAGGATGTTGATCGGCATGAAGATGATGCTGATGCTGGTCAGCTTCGACACGCGCTTGTTCTGGTTGATGTTGATGAAGCCGACCGTGGCGTCCATCAGGAAGTTGATCTTGCCGAAGAGGAAAGTCGTGTGCCCGTCGAGCGACTCGATGTCGCGCACGATCTCGCGCGCCTCCTCGTGCTGGCGCGTATTCAGGAACTTGCCGCGCATCAGGAACGAGAGCGCGCGGCGCGTGTCGAGCACGTTGCGGCGGATGCGGCCGTTCAGGTCCTCGCCGCGCGCGATCTCGGAGAGCACCTGCGCCGCCGCCTCGTCGGTCACCCTCGGGTTGAGCACGCGCTTGCCGACCTTCTCGAGCTCCGGGTAGACGTCCTCGAGCGCGTCCGCCGAGTACTCGACGTCGGCCGCGTAGAGGTCGAGCAGCACGTCCTTGCCTTCGGTGACGTAGCCCGGCTGGGTGCGCGCGCGCAGGCGCTGCAGGCGGAAGACCGGGAGCTCCTCCTTGTGCAGCGAGAACAGCACGTCCTTGTGCAGGATGAAGGCCACCGGCACGTTCTGCGCCTCGCTGTCGGCGTCGAGCAGGAAGTCCGAGTGCAGGTGGATCTCGCCGTTGTCCTCGACGTAGAAGCGCGCGCTCGGCTCGAGGTCGGTGAGGGTATCCGGATCCGGCAGGTGCAGGCCGAAGAACTCGCCGACCCAGTAGCGCATCTCCGCCGAGGGCGCGACCAGGTCCACCCAGATCGGCTTCACGCCGGCGAGGTCGGCCTTGTTCTGCACCTTGACGTGGCGCAGTCGCCCCTCGTGCAGGTCGAAGACGTTGAGCGCCACGCGCGCGCTCTGGTGGGAGGAAGCGTTCACCAGCTCCTCGCGCACGTCGTCGAGCACGAGGAGCAGGATGCTGTCCAGCCGGTCGACGCGGATCTGCTCCCAGGCGAGCAGCCGGTCCTCGGGGGACAGTGCCTCGAGCACTCGAGCTACGTCCGGCGCGTCGAGGCCGTTCAGCAGCCGGCCGAGCTCGGCCAGGTTCTGCTTCTGCACGATGTTCTCGACCAGCTCGTGCTGCGGCATCTCCTGGCGATTCACCAGGTTCTCGACCAGCCGGTGGCGCGCGAGCAGGCGCTGCGCGGCCTCGAGATGCTCGCTCAGGCGGTCGAACTTCGAATCGGTGGTTTCCTGGGGTGCCATGGCCATTGCGCTCCGCGCGGGGCGGAGGATAGCCCAATAACTTGACGGGAAGCCGTCAGCGCACGGCGGCGAAGCTCGCGCGCGCCGCCTTCAGCGTCTCCTCGATCTCGTTCGGGCCGTGCGCCGCGGACACGAAGCCCGCTTCGTAGGCCGAGGGCGCGAGGTACACGCCCTGCTTCAGCATCTCGTGGAAGAAGCGGTTGAAGCGCTCCTTGTCGCACTGCATGACCTCGGCGAAGCTCGTCGGCACGCGCTCGCGGAAGTAGACGCCGAACATGCTGCCGATCGACTGCGCGGAGAAGGTCACGCCGGCCGCCTTCGCCTCGGCGGCAAGCCCTTCGACGAGCGCGCGCGCCGTGGCCGCGACACGCTCCTGGAACCCGGGTTCGTCCACCAGCTTCAGCGTTGCGAGTCCCGCCGCGACCGCGACCGGATTGCCCGACAGCGTGCCCGCCTGGTAGACGGGGCCGAGCGGGGCGATGCTCTGCATCACCTCGCGCCGGCCGCCGACGGCGCCCACCGG
The DNA here is from genome assembly GCA_964617355.1 of uncultured Enterobacteriaceae bacterium. Classification (GTDB taxonomy): domain Bacteria; phylum Pseudomonadota; class Gammaproteobacteria; order Burkholderiales; family SG8-39; genus CAZTDU01. The sequence goes on along the minus strand of CAZTXP010000071.1, from coordinate 18,643 downwards.
CATGCCGCCGCCGATGACCTTGCCCAGCGTCGTCAGGTCGGGGCGGATGCCGTAGTGCGCCTGGGCGCCGCCCTTGGCCACGCGAAAGCCCGTCATCACCTCGTCGACGATCAGCACCGCGCCGTGCTTCGTGCATTCCTCGCGCAACGCCTCGAGGAATCCCGGCGCGGGCAGCACGAGGTTCATGTTGCCGGCGACCGGCTCGACGATCACGCCCGCGATCTCGGCGCCGCGCGCCGCGAACAGCTTGCGCACGCCTTCGATGTCGTTGAAGTCGAGCACCAGGGTGTGCGCGGCGGTCTCCGGCGGCACGCCGGCCGAGCTCGGGTTGCCGAAGGTCAGGGCGCCCGAGCCGGCCTTCACGAGCAGGCTGTCGGCATGGCCGTGGTAGCAGCCCTCGAACTTGACGATCGCCGAGCGTCCGGTAAAGCCGCGCGCGAGGCGCAGCGCCGTCATCGTCGCCTCGGTGCCGGAGGACACCAGCCGCAGCATCTCGATCGACGGCACCAGCCGGCAAAGCAGTTCGGCCATCTCGATCTCGGCGGCGGTCGGCGCGCCGAACGAGATCGCGCGCGCGGCGGCGGACTGGATCGCCTGCACCACCGCGGGATGCGTGTGGCCAGCGACCATCGGACCCCACGAGTTCACGTAGTCGATGTAGCGCTTGCCGTCGGCGTCCCACACGTGCGGCCCGGCCGCGCGCTCGAAGAACAGGGGGCAGCCGCCGACCGCGCGAAAGGCGCGCACCGGCGAATTCACGCCGGCCGGGATGTGCTGTTGCGCGCGCTGGAAGAGGATTTCGTTCTGCGTGGTCATGGCGTCGGGTCTCGGTGGGGGAACAGGGCGGCAAAGGCACGCGCGCGACCTTGCGGGTCCGGCGCGCCGAACACATCGGCGATCACGGCGAGCGCGTCGGCGCCGGCGGCGATCGCCTGCGGTGCATTCTCGAGCGTGATGCCGCCGATCGCGACCAGCGGCACGCCTAGCGTGCGCGCACGTGCGAACAGTTCGAGCGGCGCCCGCACGGCGGCGGGCTTGGTGGGGCTGGCGAACACGCTGCCGAACGCGACATAGTCGGCGCCGGCGGCGACCGCGGCCTCGGCGAGTTCCATGCGGTCGTAGCACGACACGCCGATGATGCGACGGCCGACGATCGCGCGCGCGGCCCTGACGCCGCCGTCGTCGCGGCCGACATGCACGCCATCGGCATCGACGTCGGCGGCGAGCCGCGGGTCATCGTTGACGATGAGCCGAGTGCCAGCGGCTGCGCACAATTCGCGCAGGCGGCGCGCTTCCCGCGCGCGCTGCGCGTCGCCCGCCTTCTTGTTTCGGTACTGCAGCCATGGCGCGCCGCCCGCGAGCACGCGCTCGACCCGCGTGAACAGGCGCTCGCTGTCGGCTTCGTCCGGCGTGACGGCGTAGAGGCCCTTCACCCTGCGGCCCTCGCCACGTTGCGCACCCAGAAGAAGCGGTCCGGAATGTGCTGGCCGGTGCCCGGCCGAAACCCGGCGGCAAGCGCTTGCCAGGTGAATTCCTGCGCCTCGCGGCAGGCTACCTCGAGCGGTGCATCCTGCGCGAGGCGCGCGGCAATCGCGGAGGCCAGCGTGCAGCCCGAGCCGTGGTAGCTCCCCGGCAGCCGCGGCCAGCGATCCTCGCGGATGCGTGCTTCGGGCCCGTACAGCACGTTGGCGACATCGTCGGTGTCGGCGTGCGTGCCCGTCACCAGTACGTGGCGGCAGCCGAGTTCGAGGATGCGCCGCGCGCAGTCGTCGATGGCAAGGTCGCGGCCGCCCGCCAGCGCGCGCGCCTCGGGCAGGTTCGGCGTCGCTACCGTCGCCAGCGGCAGCACGTGCTCGCGCAGCGCGTCGAGCATGCCCTCGGCACCGAGCGGATCTCCGCGTCCGGAGGCGAGCACCGGGTCGAGCACCACGGGGACCGACGGGTGGCGTGCGAGCAGGCCGGCGACGGCGGCCGCGTTCTCCGGCGAGCCGAGCACGCCCAGCTTGAACGCCGACGGACGGAACTCCTCGAGCACGGCGCGCGCCTGCGTCTCCACCCAGGCCGCGTCCAGCGCCTTCAGTCCCGAGACGCCGTGCGTGTCCTGCGCCGTCGTCGCCGTGACGACCGTGAGCGCATGGCAACCCATCCCCGCGAGGGTGAGGAGGTCGGCCTGCAGGCCCGCGCCCGAGGTCGGATCGGAGGCCGAGAATGTGACGACGAAGCGGGGAAGGGACGCCATCCGCGTGCGGGTCCGCGGGGGAGAGAACGCGGATCAGGGTAAGATGCCGGCCGATTCTAACCCGCTGAAGAAAATGTCCGAGAACCAGGTCCAGTACAAGACGTGGATGTGCCTCATCTGCGGATGGGTGTACGACGAAGCCGCAGGCCTCCCCGAGGAGGGCATCCCCGCCGGCACGCGCTGGGAAGACGTGCCGATGAACTGGACGTGCCCGGAGTGCGGGGCGCGCAAGGACGACTTCGAGATGACGGAGATCTGAGCCTCCGTCAGGGGAAGCCCGGCTTTCCGCCCTCCCACGGGTCGAGTATGCTCCCTCGTCTGGGGGAGGCGCGGGGTATCCGTATGTCCGATGCGGGGAGCATGGCGGGCGTGAAGGTGATGGTGATCGACGACTCGAACACCATTCGCCGCAGCGCGGAGATCTTCCTCATGCAGGCGGGCTGCAGGGTGATCCTCGCGGAAGACGGCTTCGACGCGCTGTCGAAGATCGCCGACCACCAGCCGGACGTGATCTTCGTCGACATCATGATGCCGCGCCTGGACGGGTACCAGACCTGCGCGCTGATCAAGAAGAGCCCGAAGTTCGCCGCCACCCCGGTCGTGATGCTGTCGTCGAAGGACGGCCTGTTCGACCGTGCGCGAGGGCGCATGGTCGGCTCGAACGAATACCTTACCAAGCCCTTCACCAAGGAAAGCCTGCTGCGCTCGGTCGCGGCGCACGCCGCGGCCCGTCCCGGGGCGACGCAGGCCGCCTGACCCCTGGAGATTCGCCATGCCCGTGAAGAAGATCCTCGTCGTCGACGATTCGCCCACCGACCGGCAGTTCCTGCTCGAGGGGCTCTCCAAGCTCGGCTACCAGGTGGTGCTCGCCGAGAACGGCGAGGAGGCCCTGGGCAAGGCCAAGGCCGAGAAGCCCGACCTCGTGCTGATGGACATCGTGATGCCCGGCATGAACGGCTTCCAGGCCACGCGCTCGATCGCCAGGGACGACGCGACCAAGCACATCCCGGTGATCGTCTGCACCACCAAGTCGCTCGAGACCGACCGCATCTGGGGGATGCGCCAGGGCGCGCGCGACTACCTCGTGAAGCCGGTCAACCTCGACGAGCTCGCGGCCAAGATCGCCGCCATCTGATCCCGTGGCCAAGCGCACCAGCCTCAAGGACTTCCAGGAAGGGCTCGCGGCGCGGCTGAAGGCCGCGGCCGGCGATGCCGCGCCGAGCGCGCGCCTGTCCTTCGAGGCGGGCGGCACGCACTGGCTGGTGCGCCTGGAAGGCTCGGGCGAGGTGCTGCCGGTGCCGCCGGTGGCGCGCGTGCCGCTCACGCGCGACTGGTTCCTGGGCGTGACGAACGTACGTGGCGTGCTCTACGGCGTGAGCGATTTCGCCATGCTTCTCGGCGGCGCGCCCACCGAGCGCAGCGCGGAGAACCGCATCCTGCTGGTCGGGCAGCCCCACGGCGTCAACGCCGCGATCCTCGTCAGCCGGCTCGCGGGACTGCGCAACGTGCAGAGCCTCGAGGCGGCGGATGCCGCCGGCGCAGGCGCGGACTGGTCCGAGGCGGCCTGGCGTGACGCCGACGGCCGCACGTGGCGCGAGCTCGCTGCCGCGCGCCTCGTCGCCGATCGTACATTCCTCGATGTCGCCGCGCCCGTGGCGCATTGATTGCTGGAAACGGAGAACAGATGGCGCTGAAAGCGAAGACGGCCACCGCGGCGAACGCCCCGGCGGCGAACAAGGGGGGCGGCGGCCTGCCGTTGATCGGGCGCATGCCGTTGCGCAACCAGCTCGGCATCCTCACCGTGCTGCTGCTCGCGCTGGTCGTGCCGGCCGCGTGGATGGTGGTGGTCGACGTGATCGACACGCGCAACGGCGCGGCCTGGGTGGCCGACTCCGGCCAGTTGCGCATGCTGTCGCAACGCCTTGCCAAGGCATCCCTGCAGAGCCTGCTCGGCAACCCCGATGCCTTCAAGCAGGTCGATGCCAGCCGGACCGCGTTCTCGGGCATCCTCGACCGACTGGTGAAGGGCGGGCAGGGGCCCTCCGGCGACGCGGTGCCGCCGAGCCCCGACCGCGTGCTGCCGACGCTGGAGGCCTTGCAGAAGGAGTGGGACAAGACCGACCGCAACGTCGGCGTGCTGCTGCGCGAGCAGAAGAACCTGATCGGCCTGGGCGCCGCGGTGGCGCAGGTGAACGGCGCAAACCCGCAGCTCCTCGACCTCGCCGAGCAGGTGCAGGCCCTGAAGCTGCAGTCGGGCGCGGGGCCGCGCGAAGTGTCGGCCGCCGGCCAGCTCGTGATGCTCACGCAGCGCCTGGCGAAGAACGCCAACGCGCTGCTGGTGGGCGAGACCATCGACCCCGAGATCTCGTTCCTGCTCGGCAAGGACACCAACGAGTTCCGCACCACGCTGGCGGCCCTGCAGCAGGGCAGCGCCTCGATGCGCATCGTCGCCGAGAAGGACGCCGACACCACCGCGAAGCTGAACGAGCTCGCCACGGCGTTCAAGGGCTACCAGGACTCGGTGGCCTCGATCCTCGGCAACATGCAGCGCCTGATCCAGGCGAAGAACGCCGCGTTCGGCGTGTTCAACGATTCCGAGAAGCTGCTCGCCGCGACCGAGAAGCTGGCGCGCGAGTACGACGCCGAGCTGTCGCGTTCCAACGCGACGCTGATCGCCGGGGTGCTGGCGTTGCTGGCGCTCGGCGTGCTGGCGATGATGGCGGTCGCGTTCGTCGCCAACGAGCGCGCGCAGCGCCAGGAGGCGGAGAAGCGCCAGGCCGAGACGCGGCGCCAGAACGAGCAGACGCAGGAGGCGATCCTGCGCCTGATGAACGAGATGCAGAACTTCGCCGAGGGCGACCTCACGGTGCGCGCCACCGTGTCCGAGGACATCACCGGCGCGATCGCCGACTCGGTCAACTTCGCGATCGAGGAGCTGCGCACGCTGGTCGGCCGCATCACCGGCGCCGCCGACCAGGTGACCAGCGCTTCCGATACCGCGCAGCGCACCTCGGCGCAGATGCTCTCGGCCGCCGAGCTGCAGTCCAACGAGATCCGCGGCGCCGGCCAGCAGGTGCTCGGCATGGCGCGCGCGATCAACGAGGTGTCCTCGAAGGCCGCGCAGTCGGCCAACGTCGCGCGCACCTCGGTGTCCGCCGCCGAGAAGGGCCAGGCGGCGGTGCAGAACGCGATCACCGGCATGAACGAGATCCGCGAGCAGATCCAGGACACCGCCAAGCGCATCAAGCGCCTGGGCGAGTCCTCGCAGGAGATCGGCGAGATCGTGGAGCTCATCTCCGACATCACCGAGCAGACCAACGTGCTGGCGCTGAACGCGGCGATCCAGGCGGCTTCCGCCGGCGAAGCGGGCCGAGGCTTCACGGTGGTGGCCGAGGAAGTGCAGCGCCTCGCCGAGCGCTCGGCCGAGGCGACCAAGCAGATCGCCGCGATCGTGAAGACCATCCAGACCGACACGCAGGACGCGGTGAGCGCGATGGAGAAGAGCACGCAGGGCGTGGTCGAGGGCGCCAAGCTGTCGGACGCCGCGGGCCAGGCGCTCGGCGAGATCGGCGGCGTGTCCAAGGAGCTCTCGCAACTGATCGAGACCATCGCCCAGACCACGCAGGCGCAGGCCAAGGCCGCGGGCGGCGTCGCGATCAGCATGCGCAACATCCTCGGCGTGAACGAGAAGGCGACCGAGGGTTCCAAGCGCACCGCCGCCTCGGTCGGCGAGCTGGCCTCGCTGGCGCGCGAGCTGAAGAGCTCGGTCGCCAACTTCAAGCTCTAGGAGAGCCCGCCGGGCCATGGTCTTCGACGTCGGGCCGCTGACCTGGGTCAAGAGCGAGATCGACGCGTCGCTCGAGCGCGCGCGCGCCGCGCTGTCGCGGTATGCCGCGGACGCCGACGCGAAAGCCGACCTCGTCGCGTGCCAGACGCAACTCCACCAGGCCGCGGGCGCGGTGCAGATCGTCGGGCTCGAGGGCGTGACGCGCGTCTTCGAGGAGACCGAGGCGCTGGTGGCGGACCTCGCCGGCGGCAAGCCCGTGGGCGAAGGCGCGGTCGGCGCGCTCGAGCGCTCCATCGGCGCCATCGGCCAGTACCTCTCGGCGCTGCTCGACGGCCAGCCCGACCAGCCGCTGCGGCTGTTCCCGGTGTATCGCGACCTGCAGGTCGCGCGAGGCGCGGCCGCGCCGGGCGAGGCGGAGCTCTACTTCCCCGACCTCTCGCTTGCCCCGCCGCCGCGCGACAAGCCGGCGGCGCGACTGCCGAAGGACGAGGTCGCGAACCACGCCAAGGCGCAGCGCACGCAGTTCCAGCGCGGTTTCCTGCGCTGGCTGCGCGCGCCTGCCGACGCCGCGGCGCTCGCCGACATGCGCAGCGCCGCCGACGCGATGGAGTCGGTGCAGACCGTGCCGGCGCAGCGCGCCTTCTGGTGGGCCGCGAGCGCGGTGATCGACGGGCTCGCCTCCGGCGACGTCAAGCCCGACGCGGCGACGCGGCAGGCCTGTTCGCGCATCGAGCAGCAGATGAAGCGCGCCGGAGAGGGCGCGCCCGCGGTGGCGGAGCGCGCGCATCGCGAGTTGCTGTACCTGCTGGCGCGCGCGCCGGCCGCGCCCGCCAGCGCGCGCGTGTCGGCCGCGCAGCAGGCCTTCCAGCTGCTGGGCACGCTGCCGGAAGTCGAGGAGGCCGCGGATACCTCGCAGCGCATGGCGGTCGCGCAGGCGCTGCGCGAGTCGATCGCCGCGGCGAAGGCGGCGTGGAACCGCTACGCCGCCGGCGCCGAGACCGCGCTCGCCGCGTTCGCGCAGCAGGCGCGCGCCGTCGCGGGGCAGGTCGAGCCGCTACGGCACGAAGCGCTCACCGGCCTCGCACGCGAGCTAGCGGCCTGCGCCGACGCCTTGCAGTCCGACCCGAAGCGCATGTCCGAGGCCGCCGCGATGGAAGTCGCGACCGCGCTCCTCGTGCTCGAGAACGCGATCGACGGCTATCGCAATCCCGCAGCCGACCTTTCGCAGCAGGCGAGCGTGATGACTGCGCGCCTGGGCGCCGTGCTGCTCGGTCGCGCCGCGCCGGCGACGCTGCCGAACGTGCCGCTAGTCGACGAAATGACGCGGCGCGCGCAGGAGAAGCTCGCCACCAGCGCGGTGCTCGCCGAGATGCAGGGCAACCTGCACAAGATCGAGCAGGCGCTCGACGCCTACTTCCGCGACCCGGCGCGCGCCGCCGAGCTGGTCGCGCTCGAGCCGGTGGTGCATCAGGTCTCCGGTGCGCTGGCCGTGCTCGGCGAGGAAGAGGCCCGCGGCGCGCTCGAGCGCTGCGCGGCGAAGGTGCGCGAGTTCGCCGCCGGCGGCACGCGCCCCGAGATCGAGGCCTTCGAGGAGGTCGCGCACACGCTGTCGGGCCTGGGCTTCTACATCGAGGCACTGAAGCACGGCAAGGCCGACTTCGCCGCCGCCATGCGTCCGGTCGCGCCGGCGCAGGCCGCGCCGGCGGAGCCCGAGGCCGAGACCGTGGAGCAGGGTCTCGAGCAGCACAAGCGCGAGACGCAGGTGCTGCTCGAGGCCTTGCAGGCGAGTCCCGCCGACGAGGGATTGCGCCACGAGCTGAAGGAGAAGCTCGAGTCGATCCGCGACGACGCCGATCTCGTTGCCGATGCCGCGCTCGGCGAGCAGGCTTCCGTGGCGCTGCGCCAGCTCGACGCAGCCGCGGGGCCGGACGACACGCAGGGCCTCGCGCGCACGCTCGCGACCATGGCGCCGGTGCCCGCGGGGCCCTCGGCCGAGGCGGAGCGCCTCAAGGATGCGAGCGAGGAGGCGATCGACGAAGAGCTGCTCGCGATCTTCCTCGAGGAGGCCGCCGGCGTACTCGAGACCGTGTCCGAGAACCTCGGCGTGGTGCGCGCGCAGCCCGCGTCCGTGCCGCACCTGACGACGATCCGGCGCGGCTTCCACACGCTGAAGGGCAGCGGTCGCATGGTCGGCCTGATGAAGCTGGGCGAAGCCGCGTGGGCGATCGAGCAGGTGATGAACCTCTGGATGCAGGAAGAGCGGCCGGCGAACGCCGACCTGCTCGCGCTCATCGAGCACGCGCACGCGGCGTTCTCGGCGTGGGTCGCGAAGCTCGTGGCGAAGGAGCCGCAACCCGATCCGTCGGCGCTGGTCGCCGAGGCCGAGCGCGTGAAGCGAGGGGAGCCGGCAGCCGGGGCGGAGACTGCGCCCTCGGTGCCCGAAGCGCCGGCCGCGGCGCAGGCGCCGTCGCTGGCACCCGAGGATGCGCCGGTCGAGATCGGCCCCGCGATCCTTTCGCCTTCGCTCTACGCAATCTTCGTAAACGAATCGCGCCAGCTGCTGGAGGCGCTGGAGCGCGCCGTCGCCCTGCTCGCGACTGGCGGAGAGGTGAACGAAGAGTTCGTGCGCGTCTCGCACACGCTGGCGGGCATCTGCGGCACCGCGCAGATGGCACCGATGCACGCCCTCGGGCAATCGGTCGAGGCCGCGTTGCTCGCGCATCGCAACCACGAGGCGCTTCCGGGCGAGGAAGCGACGCGCGTGCTCGGTGATGCGGTGCATGCGCTGCGCGCGATGCACGCCGACGTGGTCGCGCGGCGATATCCGGGCCCGAGGCTCGACCTGTCCGGCGCGCTGTCTGCCATCGCGGGCGGGCTTGCGAGGGCGGCGATCCCCGCGCCGCCGGTGCAGGAGACCGTAGCGGCTCCCGTGGCGACACCCTCCGCGCCGCTCGAGGCGCCGCTCGTCGAGGCCGCCGCCCCGATCGAGGCGCCGCCGGTGGAGGAACTCTTCCCCGCCGAACGACGCCAGCAGCGCATCGAGGACGAGATCGACCCGAACCTGCTCTCGGTGTTCCTCGAGGAAGCAGAGGAACTCGGCCCGCAGATCGGCGAGCTGCTGCGCGCCTGGCGGCGCGAGCCGGCGCAGCTCGAGCATCCCAAGGCCCTGCAGCGCGCGCTGCATACCTTCAAGGGCGGCGCGCGGATGGCGGGCGCGATGGGCATCGGCGAGCTCACCCACCACATGGAGACGCGCGTCGAGCACGCGATGGCGCTGCAATCGGTGCCGCCGGCCCTGTTCGACGAGCTGGAGACTTCCTACGATCGCGTGAACCACCTGCTCGAGGGGCTGCAGGGTGGCGGCGCCCCCGCGCCGGCCGCGGCACCCGTGGAGGCGGACTCGACCTCGCCGCGCGTCGACTCGGGGCAGCCGCGCGCCGTCATGCGCGTGCGCGCCGAGGCGCTCGAGAAGCTCGTCAACCTCGCCGGCGAGGTCGCGATCTCGCGTTCGCGCATCGAATCCGAGGTGCGCGCGCTGCGCGGTGCGCTCGGCGAGCTGGTCGAGAACGTTTCGCGCCTGCGACATCAGCTGCGCGAAATCGAGATCCAGGCCGAATCGCAGATGCAGGCGCGCACGCGCGAAGCCGAAACGCGGCACGCGAGCTTCGATCCGCTCGAGTTCGACCGCTTCACGCGCTTCCAGGAAGTGACGCGGATGATGGCCGAGTCGGTGAACGACGTCGCCACCGTGCAGCAGACGATCGCGCGCATCGCCGAGAGCGCCGACGGCGCGATCGGCTCGCAGGCGCGCATGAATCGCGAGCTGCAACTCGACCTGATGCGCGTGCGCATGGTACCGGTCGGCTCGATCGCCGAGCGCCTGCACCGCATCGTGCGCCAAACGGCAAAGGAGCTCGGCCGACGCGCCAACCTCGACCTCGTCGGCGAGGCGGTGGAAGTCGACCGCTCGGTGCTCGAGCGCATGATCGGGCCGCTCGAGCACCTGCTGCGCAACGCGGTTACGCACGGCATCGAGTCGCCCGAGGCGCGGCGCGCGGGCGGCAAGCCCGATACCGGCGAGATCCGGATGGAAGTCCGGCAGGAAGGGCAGGAAGTGATCCTGACCCTGTCGGACGACGGCGCCGGCCTCGACCTCGCGCGCATCCGCGACAAGGCGCTCGCGCAGGGGCTGGTGCGCGCGGGAGACGCGGTCGACGATCGCGTGCTCGCCGACCTGATCTTCCTCCCCGGGTTCAGCACCGCGCAGGCGGTCACGGAAGTCGCGGGCCGCGGCGTGGGCATGGACGTGGTGAAGAACGAGGTGAGCGGCCTCGGCGGCCGCATCGAACTGTCGTCGACGCCGGGGCAGGGCGCGCGCTTCGTGGTGCGCCTGCCGCTCACCACGGCGGTGGCGCAGGCGGTGCTGGTGCGCTCCGGCGAACGGACCTGCGCGCTGCCGGCCGTGATGGTCGAGCAGGTGCAGCAGCTGCGCGCCGAGCAGCTCGAGCGCGTCCGCGCCGCCGGGCAGGTCGAGTGGGCGAGCCGGCGCTATCCGTTCTTCTACCTGCCCGAGTTGCTGGGCGAGCCGGGCGAGCCGCCGGGCGTGCCGAAGAAGCACCACTCGGTGCTGCTGTTGCGCGCCGGCGCCGAGGCGATCGCGCTCCTCGTCGACGACATGTCCGGCAACCAGGAAGTGGTGGTGAAGAACATCGGGCCGCAGCTTGCGCGCGTGCCCGGCGTCACCGGCGCGACGGTGCTCGGCACGGGCGAGATCGTGCTCATCATGAATCCGGTGCAGCTCGCCACCGGCCCGCGCCGCCAGGCCGGCGCGCACGGCGCGGCCGTGGTGCCGGTGCACGTCGCGTCCAAGGCCGCGCCCGCGGTGATGGTGGTCGACGACTCGCTGACGGTGCGCAAGATCACCGGGCGCCTGCTCGCGCGCGAGGGCTACGAGGTGCTGACCGCGAAGGACGGCGTCGATGCGCTCGAGCAGCTGAAGGAACGCCTGCCCGACGTGATGCTGGTGGACATCGAGATGCCGCGCATGGACGGCTTCGAACTGACGCGCAACGTGCGCGGCGACTCGCGCATGAAGTCGGTGCCGATCATCATGATCACCTCGCGCACCGCGGACAAGCACCGCAACTACGCCGCCGAGCTCGGCGTCAACGTCTATCTCGGCAAGCCCTACCAGGAAGACGAACTGCTCGGCCACATCGCCGGCTTCGTCGGACGGTAGCCGCGCCTTCGCTCAGGCCTTCGGTTTTTTCAGGATCCCGTAGCGATCCAGCGTGCGCTGGCGCGCCGCAGCGTGCTCGACGACCGGCGCCGGGTAGTCGCGGCCGATGCGGCATCCGCAAGCCTCCTGCGTCGACGGGTCCATCGTCCACGGCGCGTGGATGGCGGACTCCGGCACCTTCGCCAGTTCGGGCACGTAGCGGCGGATGAAGCGGCCTTCGGCGTCGAATTTCTCCGATTGCGTCACCGGATTGAAGATGCGGAACCACGGCTGCGCGTCGCACCCCGTGGACGCGGCCCATTGCCAGCCGCCGTTGTTCGCCGACAGGTCGTAATCGAGCAGCCAGCGCGCGAACCAGCGCTCGCCGCGGCGCCAGTCGATGCCGAGGTGCTTCACCAGGAACGACGCCGACACCATGCGCAGCCGGTTGTGCATGTAGCCGCTCGCGAGCAGTTGTCGCTGCGCTGCGTCCACCAACGGGTAGCCGGTGCGGCCCTCGCACCACGCGCGCCAGCGCATCTCGTCGAATTCGAACGCCACTGCGTCGTACTCGCGGCGGAAGGCACGCTCGACGACATCGGGCCGCGACGCGAGGATCATGAAGTAGAAATCTCGCCAGACGAGCTCCGAGAGCCAGGTCGCCGCGCCCTCGCCCTTGTGCCGAAGCGCTTCCGCGACCAGCTCGCGGATCGAGATCGTGCCGAAGCGCAGGTGCACCGACAGGTACGACGGCCCCTTGATCGCGGGAAAGTCGCGCGTGTCGCGGTAGCGATCGATACGGCGGCGGAAGTCGCCCAGGCGCGCGTGCGCGCCGGACATGCCCGGCACGACGCCAAGATCGGCGAGGTCGGTACGCCGGAATCCCAGCGATTCGAGCGAGGGCATTGCCGTGCCGGGGCCGGGCGCGAGATTGCCGGCGTGGCGCTCGACCGGATACGGCTTGACATGGAACGGCTCGAGCTTCTTCAGCCAGGCGTTCTTGTACGGCGTGAACACGCTGAACGGGCCGCCCGCCTGCGTGCGAACTTCGTCCAGCTCGAAGATCACCTGGTCCTTGCGCCCGTGGAACGCGATGCCGCGGCCGGAGAGCGCCTCCGCGATCGCGGCGTCGCGCGCGATCGCGCCGGGCTCGTAGTCGCGGTTCGCGTAGACGGCGGCTACGCCGAGGGTCGCCGCGAGCCGCGGGATCTCCTCGCGCGCGGCGCCGTGCAGCACGTGCAGCCCGCCGCCGCGCGCGGCGAGCGCGTCGCGCAGCTCGCGCACGCTCTCCCAGAGGAACTCGACGCGGCGGTGGGCGCGGTCCTCGAGCGCGTCGAGGATCGCGGTGTCGAAGACGAAGGCGCAGTGCACCACGCGGTGCGCCGAGAGCGCGGCGTGCAGCGCAGCGTGGTCTGTGTCCCGCAGGTCGCGCCGGAACCACACCAACGCTCCGCTCGCCTCGGCCATTGCGCTAAAATAGCCGCAAGCGTGTCCTCGATCAATCTGACGAATCACTTCCTGATCGCCATGCCCAGCATGGCGGATCCGCACTTCTCGAGGACCCTCACCTACGTCTGCGAGCACAACGAGCGTGGCGCGCTCGGCGTGGTGGTGAACCGGCCGATCGACATGACCCTCGGCTCGCTGTACGACCGGCTGTCGCTGAAGCTCGAGGACCGCGAGGCCGCCGAGGCGCCGGTGCTGTACGGCGGCCCGGTGCAGACCGACCGCGGCTTCGTGCTGCACTCGCCGGCCGGTGACTGGCAATCCACGCTCAAGGTCAACGACGCGATCGGCCTCACCACGTCGAAGGACGTGCTCGAGGCGCTCGGCCGTGGCGAAGGGCCTGGCAAGGTGCTGGTGATGCTCGGCTACGCGGGCTGGTCGCCGGGCCAGATCGAGAGCGAGATCACGCAGAACGCCTGGCTCACGGTGGAGGCGAAGGACGCGATCCTCTTCGACCTGCCCGCCGGCGAGCGCCTGCCGGCCGCGATGGAACTCCTCGGCATCGATTTCGCGCGCCTCTCGGATGCGGCAGGCCATGCCTGAGGGCACGGTGCTTGCCTTCGACTACGGCACGAAACGCGTCGGCGTCGCGGTCGGCGAACCTTCGCTCGGCACGGCGCACGCGCTGCCCGGCATCGCCGCGAGCGGCGAGCAGCTGATGGCCACCCTCGACGCGCTGGTCGCCGAATGGAAGCCCGCGAAGCTCGTGGTCGGCGTGCCCGTTGACACGGCCGGTGCCGCGCATGAGATGACGCGGCGCGCCGAGCGCTTCGCGCGGCAGCTCGAGGCGCGCTTTCGCCTGCCGGTGGCGCGCGTCGACGAGCGCTATACCTCGGCGGAAGCCGAGAGCCGCCTGCGCGAAGCGGCGGGCGCGCGGCGCGCGGCGAAGGCCTCGCGCGAGCGCGCGCTCGACTCGCTGGCCGCGCGCGTGATCCTCGAACAATACCTAGCGGAGGCCGCCTGACATGGCGACATTGCCCGACGCGGAAGCTCTTTGCGCGCAGCTCGTCGCGCGGTTGCAGCCCGTGCTCAAGCCGACCACGGCGATGATCGGCATCCACACCGGTGGCGCTTGGCTCGCCGAGCGCCTGCACGCCGCGCTTGCCCTGCCGACGCCGCTCGGCCTGATGGACATCGCGTTCTACCGCGACGACTACGCGAAGCAGGGCCTGCACCACGACCCCAAGCGCACCCGCATCCCGTTCGAGATCGAGGGCCGCGACCTGCTGCTGGTGGACGACATCCTCTACACCGGCCGCACCGTGCGCGCGGCGATGAACGAACTGTTCGACTACGGCCGGCCGGCGTCGATCTCGCTGGTGGTGCTCGCCGACCGTGGCGGCCGCCAGCTGCCGATCTGCGCGCAGCACTGCGGCGCCACCGTCGACGTCCCCGAAGGCTCGCGCCTGCGCCTGAAGCGCGGCGCCGACGGCCGCCTCGCGCTGGAGGTCGAGCGTGCTGCATAACCCCCAGCTGAACGTCAACGGCGAGCTCGTGCACCTGCTGTCGATCGACGGCCTGCCGCGCGCGAACCTGCTGCAGATCCTCGACACCGCGGCGTCCTTCGTCGGCGTCACCGAACGCGAGGTGAAGAAGGTGCCGCTGCTGCGCGGCAAGAGCGTGTTCAACCTGTTCTTCGAGCCCTCGACGCGCACGCGTACCACCTTCGAGATCGCCGCCAAGCGCCTGTCGGCGGACGTCATCAACCTGAACATCGCCGCGAGCTCGCAGACCAAGGGCGAGACGCTGCTCGACACGGTGGCGAACCTCTCGGCGATGCAGGCCGACCTCTTCGTCGTGCGCCACGCTTCTTCCGGCGCGCCGTACCTGATCGCGCGCCACGTGAAGCCGCACGAGCACGTGGTCAACGCCGGCGACGGGCGGCACGCGCACCCGACGCAGGGCCTGCTCGACCTCTACACGATCCGGCACTACAAGGGCGACTTCTCCAGCCTCACCGTGGCGATCGTCGGCGACGTGCTGCACTCGCGCGTCGCGCGGTCCCTCGTCCAGGGCCTCAAGATCCTCGGCGCGCCCGATGTGCGCGTGATCGGGCCGCGCACGCTGATCCCGACCGGCATCGAGTCGATGGGCGTGCGCGTGTTCCACGACATGCGCGAGGGCCTTGCCGGCTGCGACGTGGTGGTGATGCTGCGCCTGCAGAACGAGCGCATGCGCGGGGCCCTCCTGCCGAGCGCGCAGGAATTCTTCAAGCACTACGGGCTCACCGACGAGAAGCTCGCGCGCGCCAATCGCGACGCGATCGTCATGCACCCGGGCCCGATGAACCGCGGCGTCGAGATCGACTCGCCGGTCGCGGACGGCCCGCAGTCGGTGATCCTGCCGCAGGTGACGTTCGGCATCGCCGTGCGCATGGCGGTGATGTCCATCGTGGCGGGGAACTGACGATGCGCCTGCTGATCCGCAATGCCCGCGTGGTGGACCCGAGGATCGGCCGCGATTCGGCCGGTGAACTGCTGGTCGAGGATGGCCGCATCGCCGCGCTCGATGCCGCGGCGAAGGGTGCGAGTGCCGACCGCGTCATCGACGCCGGCGGCTGCGTGCTCGCACCCGGCCTGATCGACCTCTCGGCGCGCCTGCGCGAGCCCGGGCAGGAGTACAAGGCGACGCTCGATTCCGAGATGCACGCCGCCGTCGCCGGCGGGATCACCAGCCTCGCCTGCCCGCCGGACACCGACCCGCCGCTCGACGAGCCGGGCCTCGTCGACATGCTGCGCCGTCGTGCCAAGGCCTTGTCGTGCGCACGCGTATACCCGATCGGCGCGCTCACCGTGAAGCTGAAGGGGGAGTCGCTCACCGAGATGGGCGAGCTCACCGACGCGGGCTGCGTCGCCTTCTCGCAGGCCAACTTGCCGATCACCGACACGCAGGTGCTGTGGCGCGCGCTGCAGTACGCCGCGACCTTCGGCCACGCGGTCTGGCTGCGCGTGCAGGATCCGTGGCTCGCCCGCGGCGGCGTCGCGCACGATGGCGAAGTCGCGTCGCGGCTCGGCCTGCCGGGCGTGCCGGCGTTCGCCGAGACCGTCGCGCTGGCGTCGCTGCTCGAACTCGTGCGCGCCACCGGCGCGCGCGTGCACGTCTGCCGCGTGTCTTCCGCGGGTGGCGTGCACATGATCCGCCGCGCTCGGCACGACGGCCTTCCGATCACCTGCGACGTCGGCATCCACCACCTGCACCTGTCGGAACTCGACATCGGCTACTTCGACCCGCAGCTGCGGCTCGATCCGCCGCTGCGCGGCCAGCGCGACCGCGAGGCGCTCGCGCATGCGCTCGCCGACGGCACGATCGACTGCGTGGTGTCGGACCACACGCCGCTGGACGACGACGAGAAGCAGCTGCCCTTCGGCGAAGCGGCGCCCGGCGCCACCGGCCTGGAGCTGCTGCTGCCGCTCGTGCTGCGCTGGGCCGAGGCGGCGAAGCTGCCGCTCGCGCGCGCACTCGCGCGCGTCACCAGCGATCCGGCCCGCATCCTCGGCGTACAGACCGGCACGCTCGCGGTGGGTGCGCCGGCCGACCTCGTGGTGTTCGACCCCGAGGCCCCGGTCGCGATCTCGGCCGCGACGCTGAAGAGCCAGGGCAAGAACTCGCCCTTCCTCGGCTACGAGTTCAACGGCCGCGTGCGCTGCACGGTCGTCGCCGGCAACGTGGTGTTCGAGCAGGCCTGAGCGCCGCGCGGCGCGCGATGAAGCGGCTCGTTCTTGCAGTCGCATTCCTTGCCGCGGGCTGCGGCACCGTGTCGCGCGCGCCGGTATCGGGCGGCCCGGAAGGCGGCCCGCGCGCAGAGCCGTCGCGACCGGGCGCCGAGCCGCGCCGCGGCGGCTACTACAAGGACGACGGCCCCGGCGCGAATGCGCCGCCGAACCTGGAACAGACGCCCGACGCGGTGCCGCGAGCCGAACCCTTGCATCGCTTCGCCAACCGTCCCTACGAAGTCTTCGGGCGCGCGTACACGCCGATCGCGACTTCGCGGGGCTTCCGCGAGCGCGGCATCGGCAGCTGGTACGGGCGCCGGTACCACGGCCAGAAGACCTCCAGCGGCGAGGTCTACGACATGTACGCGATGTCCGCCGCGCACCCGACGCTGCCCATCCCGAGCTACGTGCGCGTGACGAACGTATCGAACGGTCGCAGCGTCGTCGTGCGCGTGAACGATCGCGGCCCCTTCCACTCGGATCGCGTGATCGACCTGTCGTACACCGCCGCGCTGAAGCTCGGCTACGTCAACGCCGGCAGCACGCTGGTCGAGGTGGAAGGCGTGCAGCCCGGCGACGTGGCGCCCGTGGCCGCGTCACCCGCTGCGACACCCGCTCCGGCCCCCGCGGCGGCGCCCAGGCCCGCGCCTGCGGAGCCAACCGCCGCGCCCGAGCCCGCCCCCGCGCGCGGCACCTTCCTGCAGCTCGGCGCCTTCGCGGCCCGCGACAACGCGGATGCCTTCCGCGCGCGCATCTATCGCGAGCTCGCGTGGCTGAACGACCCGATCCACATCGTCCCGGGCAACGGCCTGTTCCGCCTGCAACTCGGCCCCTACGCGAACGCCGAGGCCGCGCGCGGCGTCGCCGAGCGCATCCGCGGCGAGCTGAACTTCTCGCCGACCGTGGTGTCTCGATAGGCGAGATCCCTCGCCGCGTATAATCCGCGCCCTCCATGAAGAGACTCCTCGCCCTGCTCGCGACCGCGGGCTTCCTCGCGTGCGCGCACGCGCAGCCCTCGCAGCAGCTGTCGATCTACGCCAAGGCGTGGATCGTCGTCGACCTCGCGAGCGGCCAGACGCTGACCGCCGAGAAACCCGACGAGCGCATCGAACCGGCATCGCTGACCAAGCTGATGACCGCCTATGTGGTGTTCCAGGCGCTGCGCGAGAAGAAACTGACCCTAGAGCAGGCGGTGCCGGTGTCCGAGCGCGCCTGGCGCGCCACCGGCTCGAAGATGTTCATCGAGCCCAGGAAGCCCGTCACCGTCGACGAACTCATCCGCGGCATGGTGGTGCAGTCGGGCAACGACGCCTGCATCGCGCTCGCCGAGGCGGTCGGCGGCTCGGAGGAGGCCTTCGCGCAGATGATGAACCGCGAGGCCGAGCGGCTGGGCATGAAGGGCACGAAGTTCATGAACTCCTCCGGGCTGCCCGACCCGCAGCACGTCAGCACCGCGCGCGACCTGCAGGTACTGGCCACGGCGCTGATCCGCGACTTCCCGGCCGAGTACGCGCAGTACTACTCGCAGAAGGAATACCGCTACAACAACATCACGCAATCGAACCGCAACCGCCTGCTGTGGCTCGACCCCACCGTCGACGGCGTGAAGACCGGCCACACCGAGGCCGCGGGCTACTGCCTGATCGCATCGTCCAAGCGCGGCGAGCGGCGGCTGCTGTCGGTGCTGCTCGGCGCCACGTCCGAGGCGTCGCGCGCGCAGGAATCGCAGAAGCTCCTCAACTGGGGCTTCCAGTTCTTCGACGCGGTGAAGCTCTACGGCGCCAACCAGTCGGTGAAGGATCTCGAGGTGTGGAAGGGTGCGGTGCGCACGGTGAAGGCCGGGTTCCGCAGCGACCTCGCGGTCACCGTACCCAAGGGAGGGGCCGACAAGCTGAAGGCCGAGCTGGTGTCGCACTCGCCGCTGGTCGCGCCGATCGCGCAGGGGCAGCGCGTCGGCACGCTGCGCGTCTCCCATGACGGCAAGCCTCTCGGCGAGTATCCGCTGGTCGCGCTCGAGGCCGTGCCCGCCGCGGGGTTTTTCGGCAGGGCGTGGGATACACTGATGCTCTGGTTCAAGTAGCAGGAGCGACGATGATTTTCCTGAACGGGCAGTTCATGCCGATCGAGGACGCGAAGATCCCCGTCCTCGACCGCGGCTTCATCTTCGGCGACGGCATCTA
>CAZTXP010000070.1:0-8229 GCA_964617355.1 uncultured Enterobacteriaceae bacterium | reverse complement strand
TCGGCAACATGGGTTCGGAATTCCGAATGGCCTATACGGTGCTCGGTGATGCCGTGAATCTCGGTTCCCGGCTCGAAGGTCTGACGAAAGGTTACGGGGTGTCGCTGATTGTCAGTGAAGCGACCCGCGCGGCAGTACCGGAATACGCGTATCGGGAAATCGATCGCGTGCGCGTAAAAGGCAAGGACAGGCCGATCACGATCTACGAACCGCTGGGTCTGCGCGACCGGATCGACAGCAAATGGAAGGACGAACTCAAGCTCTATCGCGAGGCGTTACGCCTGTATCGCGCTCGTGAGTGGGACATGGCGGAAATGAATTTTCTGAACCTGTCGCGCTCGTCGCGCTCGCCGGAGCTCTATCGCGTTTATGCGGAGCGCATCGCGCAATACCGGCTGCACCCGCCGCACACCGATTGGGACGGCGTCTTCACGTACGCGACCAAATAGGCCGGGTGGCGGACCCCCGACGAAAAAGCGCCCACGAGGGGCGCTTCCGTCGAACTGCGCACGGTGGCTCAGCGCGTCAGCGTGAACTCCATCTTGATGCCGGCGAGTTCGATGATGTCGCCGCTTTTCATCGCGTACGCCTGCTGGCCAATCGGCGTGCCGTTGACGACAGGGAAATTGGCGTTCTTGCCGTCACCTTCGATGTGCGTCAGGAAGTAGCCGTGCGGACGCCGGGAAATCACGGCCACCTGCACGCCCGGTTTGCCGAGCGTGATGAGAGCCTTCGTCAGTTCGAGTTCCTTGCCGGCGATGGGGCCGTTGAGCACGTGGAGCTTGCCGAAAGGCATCCCGGACGCGACTGGTGCGGCAGCGGCAGCGGCAGCGGGTGCCGCTGCCGGCGGTGGCGCAGCGGGGGGTGCCGGCGCATTCGCGTGTTCTGCGGCCTTCGCCGCCGCGACTGCCGCGCTCGCCGAGCCCGGCCGGATGATCATCGTCTTCTCGAATTCTTCGTCGTCGGCGGTCGCGTGCTCGTTGACGTACTTGAGCTCGTGCTTGCCGATGCCGATCACGTCGCCGTCGCGCAGCGCGTGCTTCTTGATCAGCTTGCCGTTGACGTACGTCCCGTTGGTGCTGCCGAGGTCCTCGAGAAAGGAATCGTCGAGGATGGTGATGACGAGCGCATGTTTGCCGCTGACGGCCAGATTGTCGATCTGGATGTCGTTGTCGGGCTTGCGGCCAACGGTCATCCGCTCCTTGCCGAGCTGGAATTCTCCCTGCACCGCCCCATTCAAGCTGAGTACGAGTTTGCCCATTGTTGTGTCCTGTCAGCTTCCCCTCGTAAAAAGCCCCATCACTTTCGCGAGTAGTCCCGCTGACCCCGGCGCGCCGGGGCGGGGCCGGGCGAGGACGACGGAGACGTTGTCCTTGCCTCCGCCCGCGTTGGCCAAGCGCACCAGCTCATGGGCCGCTCGCGAAAGATTAGCACTATATTTACTTAGGGTTAAGCGAATTTCTTCATCATTTACCATATCATTCAAGCCGTCCGAGCACAGGAGGAAGATGTCCCCGGGCAGGGTTTCCATCTCCTGGACATCGACCTCGACGTGCTCGTCTATTCCCAGCGCGCGCGTCACCAGGTTCTTCGGCGTATTCGCCTGGGCTTCCTCCGGGGTGAAGAATCCCCTGTCGATCAGTTCCTGAACCAGCGAGTGATCGTTGGTCACCTGTTTCAGCTCGTCGCCCCGGAAACGGTAAATCCGCGAATCGCCGACGTGCGCGAGAATCACGCGACCTGCGGTGAACACGGCGGCGACGATCGTCGTGCCCATGCCGTGGCACTGCGGGATGGCGTGGGCGGTGTCGAAGATATGGCGGTTGGCGGTCTGGATGCAGTCCCGGATCAACTGGGCTTCGGCCGAGGAATACGGGCCATCGGCCGTCGCGCGTCGGGGACCGGGCTTGCCACCGTTCTCGCGCATGCCGTCGAGGACGGCCTTCGCAGCAATGGCACTGGCCACCTCGCCAGCCTTGTAACCTCCCATGCCGTCGGCAACCACCGCGAGGCCGACACCGACGTCGGTCACTGAGCTGTCTTCATTGTGTGGCCGTTTGAGACCCTTGTCCGAGACGTTTGCAAATTCGATGTCGAGAAAGGGCATTGCGGCAGTGCCTGCTTCAGCCGCTTACCTGTTTGTGGCAGGTTTGGATATCTCGTGCCATCTCTGCACCGGTCTGGTAACGCTTGGTGACGTCCTTCTGCAGCGCCTTGTTGATGATTGCGGACAGGCACGGGCGTTGCTTCGCGAGCTCGGGCTTCAGTTCCGCTATGTCCTGATGGGGTTCGTTGGCGATCTTATACATCAGTGTCGCCATCGATTCGCCTTGGAACGGCAGCTTGCCGGTCACCATCTGGTACAGCATCACGCCGAGCGAGAACAGATCCGAGCGGCCATCGACCTTGCGTCCGGACAACTGTTCGGGGGACATGTACGACGGCGTGCCGAGCACCATGCCGGTCTTCGTCTTCGACGAGTCGGTGAGGCGCGCGATGCCGAAGTCCGCCAGCTTCAGCGTGTCGGTCTCGAGGTGGTACATCATGTTCGCCGGCTTGATGTCGCGGTGCACGACGCCCTGCTTGTGCGCGTAGCCGAGCGCATCGGCCGCGCGCGCGATGATCGACACCGACTTGTCGATCGGCAGCAAGTTGCCCGCCTTGCAGAACGGCACCAGGTCGCCGCCGTGCAGCAGTTCCATGGCGATGTAGCAGAGGTCGTGCTCCTCGCCGGTGTCGTAGATCGTGACGATGTTCTGGTGGTTGAGGCGACCCGCGGTCTCGGCCTCGCGGAAGAAGCGCTCCTTCACCTCGACCAGCTCGTCGGCCTCGAACTCCTGCGCCAGCGCCATCGTCTTGATGGCGACGCTGCGGCCGATCTTCGGATCCTTGCCGAGGTACACCACGCCCATCGCGCCCTTGCCGAGTTCCTTCTCGACCTGGTAGCGGCCGAGCATCGGCTTCTCGACGCTGCCGTCGCCGCCGAGGATGCTGGTGTTGGTCTTGCCGCCGCCCCCCGCGCCGCCGAGGATCACCGTCTCCGAGAGGTTCTTCGCGCGCGCGAGCCGCTGCTCGATGTCGCGGAACTTCGGGTTGTGGCCGGCCATGTGCTTGAAGATGGTCTCGGCCTTGTTGAACTGGCGCTTCCTCTCGAAGTCCTGCGCGAGGTTGTAGAGGTTGTCCATCAGCGCGTCCGACAGCGGCACCTGGCGGAACTTGTCCCACGCCATGTCGAGCTGGCCCTGGCCCTGGTAGGCGAGGCCGAGCATGCGGTTCGACTCGTGCGTGTTCTCGTCGGACTTGAGCTTCGCGCTCTCGGTGACGATGAAGCGCTTGGAGACCAGCGCGCCGTGCCCGACCAGCAGCAGCGTCGCCGGCAGCATCAGCTGGATCCACATGCCGGCGCCGACCATCAGGCCGAAGTGGATCGCGATCAGCGCGATGAACAGGCCGCCCGAGATCGCGAGGGCCATGCCGGCCTTCAGGCGCGGCAGCAGCGCGATCAGGTACGCGGCGACGAGCAGCACCACCACCATCTCGAGCCAGTAGCCCCACCCGGGCGAGACGAAGAAGTGCTCCTGCAGGATCGAAGACACCGAGTGCGCCAGCACCAGCACCGGCGGCATCGCCGGCGACACCGGGGTCACCGTCGTGCTGCCGAGGCCCGCGGCGGTCGGCCCGATCAGGACGATCTTGTCCTTGTACTTGTCGACGGGGATCTTGCCGGCCTGCACGTCGAAGAAAGAATCGACCTGGAACGCCGGCCGGTCGCCGCGATCCTTGTAGAAGTACGTGTACATCCGGGTCGCGGGATCGGTGGTGATGTTCAGGCGCGCGAGCGACACGCGCTCGCCGGGGGCCACCTTCACGTCGGACACGCCGAGGTTGAGGCTCTTCGCCGCGATCATCATCGACAGCGACGGATAGGTCTGGTCGAAGTAGTTCAGCACCAGCGGCTCGGTGCGGGTGCCGCCGTCGACGTCGGGCGTGGCGTTCAGGTGCCCCATCGCCGACGCGGCCTTGCCGATGGTCTCGATCGGGTACTCGGCGCGGCGCGTGGACAGCACGTCGTCGTCGCCGCCCTTGCCGGTCTTCGGCAGGTTGTTCTTGGTCACGTACTCGGGCAGCGGCTTGTCCGGCTTGCCCTGCGGGATGCCGATCTCGAAGAGCATCATCGGCACGACGTTGCCCGCGCGCGCGAAGCTCTCGGCAAGCTTGCGGTCGGTGTTCAGCTCCTGCTCGGCCTCCTTCAGCAGCGCGAGCATCGGGTTAGCGGGCGCAGCAGGCGCGGGCGCGGCTTCGGGCGCGGGCGCGGTGCCCGCGGGGGCCGGCGCGGCGGGCGCCGCCGCCGCGGGAGCGGGCTCGGCCCCGGGCGCCTTCGATGCGAGCTCGAGCAACTGCGTGATGTACTTGTAGCCGGGATCGATCTGCGGCTCGGAGAACAGCACCGTGTAGGCGATCACCTTCGCCTTCGCCGCCGCCAGCTTGTCGGTCATGTCGGCGAGGACCTTGCGCGACCACGGCCAGCGGCCCATGTTCGCGAGGCTGGTGTCGTCGATCGCGATCACCGCGATCTTGTCCGAGGGCGTACGCGAAGTCGCGGTGACGCCGAGGTCGTAGGCCTTGCGCTCCAGGCTCGGGATCAGGTCGGACACGCGCGCAAACAGCGCGACCACGACCACGACGATCACGCCGAGGAACCAGTCGGACTTCCAGAACCCGGATTTCATGCGCAGGCGCTCCCCGTTCTTGTGGTTATGAGCGGATCAGGGTGGACGCAAAATTCTACGTCATCGTCCGGCCCGCGACGCCGATTCCCTTCGCCGCGAATTGCCAGAAAATCAACGCGTTACCGGCGCGCTGTGCGCAACACCGGGCGTCCCGGGCCTTCCCGGACGCACGCCATCCCCCCTGCCGTACTGCCTAGACCGCTCGCAACCCCCTAGAAAACAGTGGCCTGAGCCGCATTCTTGCAGTTAATCCTAAGCTGCGTCAAATATTTGGCGCGCACGTTGGGCGCCCCGCCGGGGACGGCGCCCGTCTCGTTCGCAGAGGAAAACGGCGGCCGCCTTGGCCAGGCGGCCGCGAGCGGGGTCAGGCCCCGAGGATCATGCCGGCCTTGATGGCGCCGGAGGCGAGGAGTTCCGAGGCCGCGACCTTCTTGCCGTCGCCGAGTTTCGCCTTCAGCACTTCGATGCGGCCGCCCTGCGCGGTCACCTGGAAGCTCTTGTCCGTGACCTCGACGACCTCGCCGATCTTGCCCTTCACCGCGCCGAAGGTGCGCACCGGGTGCTTCTTCGCGTCGAAGATCTGCAGTTCCTTGCCGTCGGCCATCGTCCAGGCGCCCGGCGCGGGGTTGCAACCGCGCACGAGGTTGTAGACGAAGTCCACGTGGTTCGCCCACTGGATGCGGGCCTCGGCCTTGCGGCACCAGCCTTCGTAGGTCGCCTGCGCCTCGTCCTGCACGACCTCGCGGTGCTTGCCCGCGAAGACGAGGTCCGCGGCCTCGAGCATCGCCGCGACGCCCATCGGGAACAGGCGATCGAAATACACCGTGCCGAGCGTGTCGTCCGGCCCGACCAGCGTCTCCTTCTGCAGCACCACCGGGCCTTCGTCGAGGCCGTCCGAGGGCCGGAAGATGGTCAGGCCGGTCTTCGCGTCGCCGCGGATGAGCGGCCAGTTGATCGACGACGGGCCTCGGTACTTCGGCAGCAGCGACGGGTGGTACTGGATGGTGCCCAGGCGCGGGATGTTGACGAACTCCTGAGGCGCGAACTGCAGCACGAAGGCCATGATGCCGATGTCGGCGTTCGCCGCCTGCATCGCCGCGCGCGCCTCGTCGCTCTTCAGCGAAGCGAACTGGTGCACGGTCAGGCCCTTCTCCTGCGCCGCCACCTTCAGCGCGTCCGGGCGCGCGCCCGGCTTCTCCGGCGCGCAGAACACCGCCGCCACCGTGTCGCCGCGCGCGAGGAACGCCTCGAGCACCGCCTTGCCGAAATCCTGCTGACCCACCATCGCGATACGCATCGTGACCCTCGCCTTTGAACTCGATTTGTGAGGGGGCCAACGGGGGACGGCGGAACGTCCCCCGCTTCCCTACTTGGCTTTTTTCGGCGGCAGCGAGAACGCGCCGGCCGCCTTCATCGCGCCGAGCTTGGCGTCGTCGTAGCCGAGCACCTCGCGCAGCACCTCGTCGGTGTGCTCGCCCAGCGTCGGCGAGCGGCGGATCACCGCGGGGGATGCCGACAGCTTGATCGGCATGCCGACGTTGAACCACTTGCCGCGCTGCGGATGGTCGAGTTCGACCCACATGTCGCGGCCGCGCACGTGCTCGTCGTTGGCGAGGTCCTCGGTGCTCATGATCGGGCCGCAGGGCACGTCCAGCGGGTTCAGGATCGCCATCAGCTCGCGCTTGGTGTGGTTCTCGGCGAACTTGTTGATCAGCGTCCACATCAGCTGCTGGTTCTTGCGCCGCGCGCCGATGGTCGAGAAGTGCGGGTCGGCGGCGAGATCGGGCTTGCCGACGTCGGGGCCGATGCGCTTCGCGAGCGCCTCCCACACCGCCTCCTGCACGACGATGTACAGCCAGTCGTTCGCGCCGTGCGGCTTGCAATGGATCGCGTTGCCGAGCTGGCCGCCACCGGAGTCGTTGCCGGCACGCGGCACCTCGCCCATCTCCTTGTAGGTCGGCACCGAATACTCGGAGAGCTCGCCGTGCTGCAGGCGCTGGTGGTCGCGGAACTTGACGCGGCACAGGTTCATCACGCCGTCCATCATCGCGACCTCGACGTACTGCCCCTGCCCGGTCTTCTCCGCCTGGCGCAGCGCGGCGAGCAGGCCGATCGCGAGGTGCAGGCCCGTGCCCGAGTCGCCGATCTGCGCGCCGGTGACGAACGGCGGGCCGTCAGGCACGCCGGTGGTGCTCATCGCGCCGCCCATCGCCTGCGCGACGTTCTCGTAGGCCTTGAACTCGGCGTACGGGCCGGTCGAGCCGAAGCCCTTGATCGAGCCCATCACGATCTTCGGGTTCACCTCGTGGATCTTCTCCCACGTGAAGCCGAAGCGGTCGAGCACGCCGGGGCCGAAGTTCTCCATGATGATGTCGCACTGCTTCAGCAGGTCGACGAACACCTGCTTGCCCTCGGGCGACTTCATGTTCACGGTGATCGAGCGCTTGTTGCAGTTGAGCATCGTGAAGTAGAGGCTGTCGGCGTTCGGGACGTCGCGCAGCTGCCCGCGCGTGGCGTCGCCCGCGGGGTTCTCGAACTTGATCACGTCCGCGCCCATCCACGCCAGCAGCTGGCTGCAGGTCGGACCCGCCTGGACGTGGGTCATGTCCAGGATACGAACACCTTTGAGGGCTTCCATTACTTTTTCTTTCCTGCAGAGGGGTTGAGACTGGTGATGCGGCCGCTCTCGGTGCCTGCGGTCTCGTCGATCACCGCGTTGATGAGCGTCGGCTTGCGGGAGCGGATCGCCTCCTCCATCGCCTTGCGCAGCTCCGCCGGGGTCGACGCCTGCACGCCGACGCCGCCGAAGGCCTGCATCAGCATCTCGTAGCGCGCGCCCTTCACGAACACCGTGGGCGCGGGGTCGCGGCCCGTGGGGTCCTTGTCCGTGCCCTTGTAGACGCCGTTGTTGTTCATCACCACGATGCACACCGGCAGGTCGTAGCGGCAGATCGTCTCGACTTCCATGCCCGAGAAGCCGAAGGCGCTGTCGCCCTCGACCGCGATCACCTGCTGCTTCGTGGCCACCGCGGCGGCCACGCAGTAGCCCATGCCGATGCCCATGATGCCCCAGGTGCCGACGTCGATGCGCTTCCGCGGCTTGTACATGTCGACGATGCTGCGCGTGAAGTCGAGCGCGTTGGCGCCCTCGTTCACGAGGATGGCGTCCGGATTCGCCTTGACGAGGTCGCGCACCACGTTGAGCGCGCTGTGGAAGTTCATCGGCGACGGGTCCTTCGCCAGCGTCTCGGCCATCTTGGCGACGTTCCTGGTCTTCTTGTCGGCCACCGCGGCGAGCCACTCGGCGGGCGGCTTCTGCCAGCCCGCGCCCATGCCGGCGAGCAGCGCCGACACGCACGAGCCGATGTCGCCGACCAGCGGCGCGTCGATCTTCACGTTGCTGTCGGCCTCCTGCGGCGAGATGTCGACCTGGATGAACTTCTGCCCGCCCCAGGCCTTCGAGGACTTGCCGCCCCAGGTCTTGCCCTTGCCGTGCGAC
>CAZTXP010000069.1:0-8813 GCA_964617355.1 uncultured Enterobacteriaceae bacterium | reverse complement strand
CATGCCGCACCTCGCCTCGGGCATCACCTGGGACTGGAACGGCCGCAACGTGCTGGCGACGCCGAACCTGCGCGAGGGGCTGGTGAGCGTGATCGACACCCGGGACTGGAAGGTGCTGAAGCAGATCCCGACCGCGGGCCCGGGGTTCTTCCTGCGCAGCCACGAGAACACGCCGTATGCGTGGGTGGACGCCTTCATGAGCCCGAAGAAGGATGTCATGCAGGTGATCGACAAGCGGTCGCTGGAAGTCGTGAAGGAACTGCGGCCCGCACCCGGCAAGGTCACCGCGCACGTCGAGTTCGATCGCCACGGCCGGCACGCGCTGGTGTCGATCTGGGAGATGGACGGCGCGGTGATCGTCTACGACGCCGCGACGCTCGCCGAGGTGAAGCGCCTGCCGATGAAGAAGCCCTCGGGCAAGTACAACGTGTTCAACAAGGTCACGCGCTCCGATGGCACGAGCCACTGACGGGGGAGGCAGCATGCAACCGACGACCGGACAGCCGACGACCGGGCAGCCGACGCCCGGGACAGGGGCCGCCGCGCACCCCATGCGCAAGGTGAAGGCCGCGCAGATCAGCGCAGACGCCTTCCTCGCCAAGCTGCCGATGTTCAGCGAGCTGACGCCCGCGGAAATCGCGCGCATCGCCGACGGCACGCAGACGATGTACGTGCCCAAGGGCGAGACCATCGCGCACCGGGGCGACCCGTGCACCGGCTTCCACGTCGTGGTCTACGGGCAGGTGAAGCTCGGCTTCACCTCGCCGCAGGGCGGCGAGAAGGTGGTGGAGATCATCGGCCCCGGGCAGAGCTTCGGCGAGGCGCTGATGTTCCTCGAGCGGCCCTACATCGTGTTCGCGGCGGCGCTGGAGGACTGCATGCTGCTGCACATCTCCAAGCGCGTGGTGTTCGACGAGCTGGCGCGCGAGCCGGAATTCGCGCGCAAGGTGATCTCGGGCCTCGCGCGGCGCCTGCACGGGCTGGTGAAGGACGTCGAGGCGTACACGCTGCGCTCCGGCGTCGACCGCGTGATCGGGTATCTCCTGCGCGACGCGCCGATGGACGAATCCGTGAACGAAGTCACGCTGACGCTGAACGCCGGCAAGAGCGTCATCGCCTCGCGCCTCAACATGACCCCGGAGCACTTCTCGCGAATACTCCACGAGCTGCAATCCGATGGCCGCATCGTGGTCAATGGCCGCGAAGTCCGCATCCCGGATTTGACGCGCCTCAGGGGCTGAGCGCCCGAGTTGCGAGGACGTTGACGCGAGTCACTTCCGCGTGACGCCGCTTCGGCGGGCCGCCGTACAATCGCGCGCTCGCCCATGGAACTCGTCTGCCCCGCGGGACATCTGCCGGCCCTCAAGGCCGCCGTCGACAACGGCGCGGACTGGGTCTACCTCGGCCTGCGCGACAACACCAACGCGCGCAACTTCAACGGACTGAACTTCGACGATGCGGCGCTCGCCGAAGGCGTGCGTTACGCGCACGCGCGCAAGGCACGCGTCGTGCTCGCGCTGAACACCTACCCCCAGGCGGCGACGTGGTCGCGCTGGACCGACGCGCTGCGGCGCGCCGACGACAAGGGCGTGGACGCCATCATCCTCGCCGATCCCGGCCTGATGGCGCACGCGGCGAAGCACCATCCGCGGCTCGAATTGCACCTGTCGGTGCAGGGCTCGGCCACGAGCCACGAGGCGATCAACTTCTACCGCGAGCGCTTCGGCGTGAAGCGCGCGGTGCTGCCGCGCGTGCTGTCGCTCGCGCAGGTCGAGCAGGTGGTCCGCAAGACGCCGGTGGAGATCGAGGTGTTCGGCTTCGGCGGCCTGTGCGTGATGGTCGAGGGGCGCTGCGCGCTCTCGGGCTATGCCTGCGGCGAGTCGCCGAACACGACGGGCGCCTGCTCGCCCGCCAAGGCGGTGCGCTGGCAGCAGGTCGGCGACGACATGGAGTCGCGGCTGAACGGCATCCTCATCGACCGCTACGGCAAGGGCGAGCGCGCCGCCTACCCGACGCTGTGCAAGGGCCGCTTCGAGGTCGAGGGCAGCGTCTACCACGCGATCGAGGAGCCGGCGAGCCTGAACACGATCGAGCTGCTGCCGCAGTTCGCCGCCGCCGGCGTGCGCGCGGTGAAGATCGAGGGCCGGCAGCGAAGCGCGGTGTACGTCGCGCAGGTCACGCGCGCGTGGCGCGAGGCGATCGACGCCTGCCGGCGCAATCCGGCGGCCTTCGCCCCGCAGGCCGGCTGGCAGGCGACGCTCGCGTCGCATTCCGAGGGCGGCCAGCAGACGCTCGGCGCGTTCTCGCGCCCGTGGAAGTAGGCGGCGCATGCGCCTCGCCCTGGCACCCGTCCCCTACTACTGGTCTCGCGAGCGGCTGGTGGCGTTCTACGAGGGTATCGCCGCTTCACCCGTCGACACCGTGTACCTCGGCGAGCAGGTGTGCTCGCGGCGGCACGAGATGCGCCTCGAGGACTGGGTGGCGCTGGGCGAGCGGCTCGCCGGCCGCGGCAAGGAGGTGGTGCTGTCCTCGCAGGTGCTGGTGGAGGGCGAGGGCGACCTGAAGCTGGTGCGCCAGCTGGTCGGCAACGAGCGCTTTCGCGTCGAGGCGAACGACATGGGCGCGGTGCGCCTGCTCGCCGGCCACGAGGGCTGGGTCGCCGGCCCGCACCTGAACGTCTACAACCCGAGGACGCTGGAGATGCTGGCGGGGCTCGGCGCCACGCGCTGGGTCGCCCCGGTCGAGATCGCGCGCGACGCGCTGCAGGGCATCCTCGCCGAACGGCCCGCGGGCCTCGAGACCGAGGTCTTCGGCTACGGGCGTCTGCCGCTTGCGTTCTCGGCGCGCTGCTTCACGGCGCGGCGCTACAACCTGCAGAAGGAAGCCTGCGAGTTTCGCTGCGGCGAGTTCCCCGACGGCATGGCGCTGCGCTCCGGCGAGGGCCAGCCCTTCCTCGTGCTGAACGGCATCCAGACGCAGTCGGCACAGGTCTATTGCCTGGTCGAGGCGCTGCCGGCGCTGCGCTCGCTGGGCGTCGACGTGCTGCGCGCCTCGGCGCATTCCGAGAACATGCCCGAGGTGCTGCGGCTGCTGCGCGCGGCCTGCGATGGTGCGCTGGCGCCGCCCGACGCGGTGCGCGAGCTGCGTCCGCTGATGCCGGAAGCGCCCTGCGACGGCTTCTTCCACGGCCGGCCGGGGCTGGAAGCCGTGGCCCTGCAAGGCGCCGCCTGATGCGCGCCGCCGCTGCCGAGTCCCCCGTGCGTCCCGAGGCGACGACGCCGTTCACGCTGCCGTCGCCGCTGCGCGCGCTCGGCGAGCGCCTGCCGCAGTGGCCGCCGTCGCTCGCGCTGGTCGCGCTCCTCAACCTGGCGCTCGATCGCGTGCTGCCGTGCGAGGCGCTGGCGCCGATGCTCGGCAAGGTGATGCGCGTCGAGGTCTCCGATGCGGGGCTCAAGCTCTCGTTCCGGCTGGAGCGGGAGGGCTTTCGCCTCTCGCTCGGCGTACTGCCGCCCGACCTCGTGGTGCGCGCGAACGCCGCCGACCTCGCCGCGCTCGCGCTGCGCCGCGCCGACCCGGACGCGCTGTTCTTCGACCGGCGCCTCGTCATGGAAGGCGACACCGAGCTGGGACTGATCGTCAAGAACACCCTCGACGCGGCCGATCCGCGCGAGGCCTTGCCCGGCTTCCTGAAGAAGCTCTTCTAGACCGGAGGTCCGCATGGCTCCTCGCACCGGCACGATCACCTCGCGCATCGACCGCATTACCCTCCTCACCGACGAATGGCGCTCGCCCGCGCCGCCCGCGCCGCGCAGCGTGAAGATCGAGCTCACCGCGCGCTGCGACTTCCAGTGCTTCTTCTGCGCCAGCCACATGCGGCTGCGGGAGAAGGCCGACATCGACCCGGCGTTCTACCGGCGGATCCTGCGCGAGATGCGCGACGAAGGCGTGGAGGAGATCGGACTGTTCTACCTCGGCGAGTCCTTCCTCTGCGACTGGCTGCCGGAGGCGATCCGCTACGCCAAGCACGATTGCGGCTACCCGTACGTGTTCCTCACCACCAACGGGCGGCTCGCGACCCCGGAGCGCGTGCGCGCCTGCATGGAGGCGGGCCTCGACAGCCTGAAGTTCAGCTACAACTTCGCGGATGCGGAGCAGTTCCACGAAGTGACGCGCGTCCGGGCCGGGGACTACGCGAAGGTGGAGACGCACCTGCGCGAGGCGCGCCGCGTGCGCGACGAGGTCGAGGTCGAGACCGGGCATCGCTGCGGGCTGTACGCCTCCAGCATCCGCTACGACGACGCGCAGCAGGCGAAGATGGAGTCCGCGGTGGCGCGTATCGCGCCTTGCGTGGACGAGCACTACTGGCTGCCGCTCTACGGGCAGGCGGGCCTGACCGCGGGCGCCAAGGGCACGGTGCCCACCGCCGGCAACCAGGGTCGCATCGGCGCGCTGAGGAAGCCGCTGCCGTGCTGGTCGCTGTTCACCGAAGGGCACGTCACCTACGACGGCAAGCTCTCGGCCTGCTGCTTCGACCACGACGGCCGCTTCGAGATGGGCGACCTGACGAAGGAGGGTTTCCTCGCCGCGTGGCAAGGCGAGCGCTTCCGGAAGCTGCGCAGCGCCAACCTCGCGGAGGACGTGAAGGGCACGGTCTGCGAGGAGTGCATCGCGTACTCGGACTAGGCCGAGGCCAAAAAAAGAGCCGGCGGGGGGAAGCCGCCGGCTCCGAGGGGCTTGGGGAGAGCCCCCCCTACATCTTCAGGATCCAGCCCACCAGCGTCTTCACGTCGGCGTCGGGCACCGCCGCGTTCGGCGGCATCGGCACCTGGCCCCAGACGCCCGAGCCGCCCTTCTTCACCTTGTCGGCGAGCTTCGCCGCGGCGTCGGCCTGCCCCTTGTACTTGGCGGCGATGTCCTTGTAGGACGGGCCCACCGACTTCGCGCCCACCTGGTGGCAGGCGAGGCAGTTGTGCTTCTTCGCCAGCTCCTCGCTCGCTTGCGCGGGCGAGGAGAGGGCCGCCACGGCGGCGAGGGCCGCCGCGGCGAGGAGCTTCGATCGATTCATCCTTCGCATCCTCCGTCTAGTAGATATCGTGCTGCGTGTTGTAGATGTTGAAGTGACCCGTCGGGGTGATCAGGCGCGGGTCCTTGATCACGGCCTTGAGCTTCCTCGTCTTGTCGTCCACGACCACGAGCGCCGACTGCTGGTTCTTCGCGCTCCATACCGCGAACCACACTTCGTCGCCGGCCTTGTTGTACTCCGGCTGCACCACGCGCTTCGCGCCTTCGCCGAGGCCCGCCCATTCGGCGATCGGCAGCACCTCGGGCTTCTTGTCGAGGTTGGCGATGTCGTACACCGCGATCGACTGCGCGACCTTGGCGTCGGGGTTGAGCGGCGTGTCGACCCACAGGTTCTTCGACTTCGGGTGCGTCTTGATGAAGAGGTTCCCGCCGCCCTGGCCGTCGAGCATGCGCACCACCTTCCAGGCGTTGTCCTTGTGCTTCACCGGGTCGGTGCCGATCAGCGCGATCTTCTCGCTACCCAGGTGCCCCGTGGCCCACACCGGGCCGAATTTCGGGTCGACGAAGTTGGCGCCGCGCCCGGGGTGCGGGATCTTGTCCACGTCCACGAGCTTGGTGAGCTTGCCTTCCTTCGCGTCGATCACCGCCACCTTGTTCGACTGGTTCGCGGCGACGAGGAAGTAGCGCTTCGAGGCGTCCCAGCCGCCGTCGTGCAGGAACTTGGCGGCGCCGATCTCGGTGACCTTGAGGTTGTCGAGGTCCTCGTAGTTGACCAGCAGCACCTTGCCGGTCTCCTTCACGTTGACCACGAACTCCGGCTTGAAGTGCGAGGCCACGATCGCGGCGACGCGCGGCTCGGGGTGGTACTCCTGGTCGCCGACCGTCATGCCGCGCGTGCCGACGATCTTCAGCGGCTCGAGCGTGTCGCCCTTCATCAGCGTGTACTGCGGCGGCCAGTAGGAGCCGGCGATCGCCAGCTTGTCGGCGTACTTCTTGTACTTCGAGGTGTCGACCGAGCGCGCCTCGAGCCCGACGCGGATCTCGGCGACGTTGTCCGGCTTCTCCATCCACAGGTCGATCAGGTTGATCTTGGCGTCGCGCCCGATCACGTAGAGGTAGCGCCCCGAGGCCGAGGTGCGCGAGATGTGCACCGCATAGCCGGTCTTGACGATGTTGATGATCTGCTTGGTGTCGCCGTCGATCAGCGCCACCTCGCCGGTGTCGCGCAGCGTGGTCGAGAAGATGTTGTCGATGTTGTACTTGTTCATCTTCTTCGTCGGCCGCTTCTCGGGCGGCACGATGACTTTCCAGGTGCCCTTCATCTGGGCCATGCCGAATTCCGGCGGCGTCGGCGGCTCCTGCTGGATGTAGCGCGCCATCAGGTCGACCTCGGCGTCGTTCAGTTCGCCCGAGGTGCCCCAGTTCGGCATGCCCGCGGGCGAGCCGTACTTGATGAACACCTTGAGGATCTCGGTGCCCTTGCCGAGCATCAGGTCCGGGGTCAGCGGCTTGCCGGTGGCGCCCTTCCTCAGCACGCCGTGGCAGCCCGCGCAGCGCTCGAAGTAGATCACCCGGCCCTTGTCGAACTCGGCCTTGGTCATCTGCGGCGCCTTCGGGTTGATGTTCTGGTGCATGTCTTCCTTGGCGAGCGGCGAGCCGCCGGCCTGGTAGCGGATTTCCGACTCGGTGACGGGCGCGCGACCCGGCTGCGTCGGCTGCGCGAACGCGGTGCCGACCGCGAACGCCAGCATGGTGGTGGCCAGCAACGTCTTCTTCATGGAACCCTCCGATGGACTTCGATCTGTTGGATGCTTGATCGCAAGGTTCCGCCCACGGGGGGCAGGGCGCCCTTGATGTGAATTAAGCAATCCCCTGCCGGCAGGCGGGGGAAGGCCTTCAGGACGCCGGATGCTCCCAGATGATGATCGCGAAGGTGCCGTCGTCCTGTGGTTCGACCTCGTAGCCGTAGCGGTTCTCGCGCAGCATGTCGAGCAGCGGCACCGGTTCGCGGTGGATCAGCACGCGCAGGCGCTCGCCGGGCTTCAGCGAGGTGAGCGCGGCGACGATGCGCTCGAAGGGCTCGGGCGGCTGCAGCCAGCGGACGTCCACTTCGCGGTCAGCCATGGACGTTCTCCTCCTTGGGGGCGCGACCATGCAATGCGGCCGCGGCGGCCAGCATCGACGCGGCCGCGACGGCGTGCGCCACCGGCGCGAGCCCGTGTGCATCGGGCAGGATCGCCCAGGCGCCGATCGCGGGTGCCGCCAGTGCGGCGAGGATGCCGAGCGGATGCCGCGTGCCGGCGAGCGCCGCGGCGGCCGCGAGGCCCAGCGCGGCGTGGGCCAGCATCGCGAGGGTTCCGGGATGCGCGGCGAAGGCCGCGAGCACCGCGCCATAGAGGCACTGCGCGCCGGCGAAGGCCGTGGCGACGAGCGCCACCGGCCGCATCGCATCCCGGGCGGCCCATTGCGCACGCGCCCAGAGCCACGCCAGCATCGCGGTCAGCGCGAGGCCGCCGGCCTGATTGAAAAAGGCGACGCCCGGCGGCGGCGAGGTGCCGCCGATCGCGCCGACGACCGAGAGCGCCAGCATCAGCGCGAAGGCGGCGAGCGCCATGCGGCGCAGGCGCGCGTTCCGCCAGCACAGCCACGCGAGCGCGGCGACGACGAGCGCGACCGTGGACGCGGCGACGCGGTGCACGCCGCGCTCCAGCCCGACGTCGATGCCGCCCGCGGCGCGGATCTTCGCGCTCGCGGCCACCACCGCGAACATCAGTGCCGCGGCCAGCGCCGCGGCGACTCCCGCACTGCGAGTTTCGCGCATCGGCGCATCCTGCCCCGGTGCGCCGGAACTTGCTTGATACGTATCAAGTCGCCGGGGGGTCGCGACGCGAGACAGTCCCGGCCATCGTCCCGAAGAACCGACCCCGAAGGAGACTGCGATGGCCGAGACCGCCCCGAACGCCCTGCACGACGACGTGTCCGAGGAACCGATTCCCGCAATGCAGCAAGTGCTGGACAACCCGTTCCTGCTGCTGTTCCTCGGCGTGGTCGTGCCGACGGTGTTCTACATCGTCTGGGGCGTGATGGAAATCGTCTCGCTGCCGATCGCGAAATAGGGAGCCGCCATGGCCATCACCCCGATCACCGAGCGCTACTGGTGGAAGCAGCCGATGGACCGCGAGGAGGTCATCTGGATCCTCCTCTCGTTCGTCTGGTGCCTGTTCATGTTCTTCATGATGCCGTACTGGCACGTCTTCGGTAAGCAGAACCTCGCCCACGCCGCGGTGAAGACCAGCGCCGAGTCCTACATGAAGAAGGCCGAGGACGGCGTCGCGAAGTGGAAGGTGCGCGAGGAGACCGACCAGAAGATCCCGGTGATCGCGCCGCCGCCCGACAGCGACGTCTACCTCGTCGCGCGCCTGTGGTCCTGGTGGCCGCTGCTCGAGCTCGAGGCCGGCAAGACCTACAAGGTCCACCTGATGTCGATGGACTGGCTGCACGGCTTCTCGCTGCAGCCCGAGAACATCAACATCCAGGTGCATCCGGGCTACGACCACGCGGTGACGATGACGCCCACGCAGAAGGGGACGTTTTCGATCATCTGCAACGAGTACTGCGGCGTGAACCACCACACGATGATCAGCCGCATCTACGTGAAGTAGGGGAGAGGGACACATGGCGACGAACCGCAACTTCCGCACCTGCCCGTCCACCGGGCTCCTCTTCCACGAACCGGCCGAGAAGCTGATGCGCTGGAACGCCGTCGTCGGCGTGGTGTGCCTGCTGATCGG
>CAZTXP010000068.1:0-34538 GCA_964617355.1 uncultured Enterobacteriaceae bacterium | reverse complement strand
CCACGGCATCCAGTCGGGGCCGCTCTTCATCTCGCAGAACCCGCAGCTCGCCTACGGCATGTTCGCCGCGTACATCATCGCGCACGCGGTGGTGCTGGCGATCCTGCTGGTCGGCGTGCGCTGGATGCTGCGCATCGTCACCGTGCCGAAGGCGGTGCTGTTCCCGGTGGTGCTGGTGCTCTGCGTCGTGGGCGCCTACGCGCTCGG
Organism: uncultured Enterobacteriaceae bacterium; assembly: GCA_964617355.1. GTDB lineage: Bacteria > Pseudomonadota > Gammaproteobacteria > Burkholderiales > SG8-39 > CAZTDU01. Next base: position 34,331 of record CAZTXP010000068.1, on the reverse strand, counting down.
CAACTCGATGTCGAGCGTCTGGATCCTCGCCGCGTTCGGCGTGTTCGGCTATGGCATGGTGAAGCTCGGCTTCCCGCTCGCGCCGTTCATCCTCGGCGTGATCCTCGGCGACCAGATCGAGGTCAACCTGATCCGCGCGGTGATGACCGATCCGGATCCGTGGCTGTTCCTCACGCGGCCGATCTCGGGCCTCTTGCTCGCGGGCTCGGTGGTGTCGTTCGCCGCGGCGATCTGGCAGCACCGCCGCCAGCAGCGCGCCGCCGAGGCGCAGGACGGCGACGCGGATTTCTGATCTGGGTCAAGCCTGACATTTTCGTCAGGTGGGAGCATGTCCTTGCGGCACCGGGCTTCGCGGGCCGCAAGGAGAAGCCATGAAGAACCCGGGACACCTCGCCGAACTGAAGCACCCGCGGATGGTCGACGGGTGGTTCGCGACAGAGGACGCGCCGCTGCCGGCCGATCCCCTCGAGCGCCTCGTGTACTACGCGCGGCTCGCGCCCTCGAGCCACAACTCGCAGCCCTGGAAGTTCGTCGTCGGCGCGGCCGAGATCGACGTCTTCGCCGACCTTTCGCGCTGGCTGAAGGTGTCCGATCCGTCGCGCCGCGAACTGCATGCATCGCTGGGTTGCGCGATCGAGGCGATTCGCATCGCCGCGGACTACGGGCAGTTCGGCTCCAGCGTGAAGTACTTCCCGGTCGAGTACGACGAGACGCTGGTCGCGCGCGTGTCGATCGCGCTCGGCGGCCCGAAGCGCGCGATGCCCGCGGCCTCGCTCCTCGAGCACATCGTCACGCGGCGCACCAGCCACAAGCCCTTCACGCGCGAGCGCGTCGTGTCCGACGAGGATCGCAAGGTGCTGTACCGCTCGTTCGAGATCGGCGACGTGTCGCTGCACTTCCTGCAGGAGCGCCCGGCGATGCTCGCGCTCGCCGAGCTAGAGGAAACCGCGGACCGGCGGTTGTTCTCGAACGCGGCCTATCGCGACGAGTTGTCGGCGTGGGTGGGCGAAGGCATGCTGGGCACGGGCTGGCTGGTGTCGAAGCTGGGGCAGTTCGCGGTCGGCAACCTGCCGGTCGCGGAGCGCGTGGCGAAGGACGATGCGGCGCGGCTGGCGAGTTCGCCGCTGGTGGCGCTGCTCAGCTCGCGCGACGACCTCGCGACCGACGCGGTGCAGGCAGGCGAGGCCTACATGCGGCTCGCGCTGATGGCCGAATCGAAGGGCATCCGCGTGCAGCCGGTGAGCCAGGTGCTCGAGGTGTCGGACACGCGGGCCGAAGTGGCGAAGCTGTTCTCGCTCGGCGAGCGGGTGCCGCAGCACCTCTTCCGGATGGGATACGCAGACGGGGAAACCGGGCCGCGCCGCCGGCGGCCGCTTGCGTCGATGATGATCCGCGCCGGCGCCGCCTAGGGCGTGCCGGCGCGGCCGCGCGCTAGCGCTTGCGGAACTGGAAGTTCTTGCGCGGACCAGGGGGCGGACCGGCCCGCTCGTCCTTGTGGCGGAAGTTGATGCGCGCCTTGGTGAGGTCGTAGGGCGACATCTCCAGCGTCACGCGGTCCCCGGCGAGGATGCGGATGCGGTTCTTGCGCACCTTGCCCGAGGCGTAGGCGAGCACCGCGACGCCGTTGGCGAGCGTGACGCGGAACTGCGTGTTCGGGAGGACTTCCTCGACCACGCCGTCCATCTCGATCAGTTCTTCCTTGGCCATGCCCGTTCCCTCAATGCTCGAAGCCGGCGACCGTGCGGCGCTCGACCTTGCGGTTCATCAGCTTCTCGATCGCGCTCATGAGCGGCCGGTCCTCGTGCGAGACGAGCGACACCGCTTCCCCCGAGGCGCCCGCGCGGCCGGTCCGGCCGATGCGGTGCACGTAGTCCTCGGGCACGTGGGGCAGATCATAATTCACTACGTGCGGCAGCGCATCGATGTCCAGGCCCCGGGCGGCGATGTCGGTGGCGACCAGCACGCGCAGTTCGTTGTCCTTGAAGCGCTTCAGCGCCCGGGTGCGGGCGCCCTGGCTCTTGTTGCCGTGGATGGCGTCGGCCTCGATGCCCTCGCGCTCCAGCTGCTGCGCGAGGCGGTTCGCACCGTGCTTGGTGCGGGTGAAGACCAGCACCTGCTGCCAGTCGTTGGTCTTCACGAGGTGGGCGAGGAGGTGGCGCTTCCTGTCCTGCGGCACCGGGTGCGCGACCTGCGCCACCAGTTCGGCCGGGGTATTGCGGCGCGCGACCTCGACCGAGGCCGGGTCGTGCAGGAACGAGCCCGCGAGCTTGCGGATGTCGTCCGAGAACGTCGCCGAGAACAGCAGGTTCTGCCGCTTCTTCGGCAGCAGCGCGAGGATGCGGCGGATGTCGTGGATGAAGCCCATGTCGAGCATGCGATCGGCCTCGTCCAGCACCAGCACCTCGACGTGGCGCAGGTCGATCGTCTTCTGGCCGGCGTGGTCGAGCAGGCGGCCGGGCGTGGCGACGACGATGTCGACGCCGCGCCGCAGCTCGGCGATCTGCGGGTTGATGCCGACGCCGCCGAAGATCAGCGTGGTGCGGATGCGGCCGAGGTGCTTGCCGTAGGTGCGGATGCTCTCCTGCACCTGCGCGGCGAGCTCGCGCGTCGGCACGAGGATCAGCGCGCGCACCTTCCTGGGCCCCGCCACTTCCGTGGCCGCGAGGCGCTGCAGCAGCGGCAGCGTGAAGCCGGCGGTCTTGCCGGTGCCGGTCTGGGCGGCGGCGAGCAGGTCGCGGCCCGAGAGCACCACCGGGATGGCCTTCGCCTGCACCGGGGTGGGGGTGGAATAGCCTTCTTCCGCGACAGCGCGGAGCAGCTCGGCGCGCAGGCCGAGCGTATCGAACGAACTCATGAGTTCTCCTGAAACATCGGCCTGGGCAGCGCGAGGCTACCGACCGGTTCAGGCAGACAAGTTGAGGCGGGGTGATTCGACGGCCCCGAATGGGCCGTGAAACGACTGAGACGCTAACCGGATGACGCGAAACAGAAACCTTGGCTTGGATTGTATCAGCTTTCGTCCGCCACCGTATTGGAGAGCGTGCCTACGCCCGAGACCTCGACTTCGACCACGTCGCCGGGCCTGAGGAATTTCGGCGGCGTGAAGCGGATGCCGGCCCCCACCGGCGTGCCGGTGACGATGACGTCGCCGGGCTTCAGCGCCGTCCACGTGGAGATGTATCGGATGAGGGAACGGAACGGGAACATCAGGTTCGAGGTGTTGTCGTCCTGCCTCTTCTCTCCGTTGACGCGCGTGGTGACCTGCACGTTGTCGAAGCCCTTGAATTCGTCCGCGGTGACCAGCCACGGGCCGATCGCGCCGCTCGCTTCCCAGGTCTTGCCCTGCGTGACGTTGAACTTGCCGTGGCGGGTCCAGTCGCGCATCGTGCCTTCGTTGCAGCAGGTGAGGCCGGCGATATGCGACTCGGCTTCCGACTCGGCGATGCGCCGGCCTGCCTTGCCGATGACGATCGCGATCTCGCCCTCGTAGTCGAGCTGCTCGGATTCCTTCGGGCGCATCAGCGGCCGGCCGTGGCCGACCAGCGAGCCCGGGAAGCGCACGAAGATGCTCGGGTACTTGGGCAGGTCCGAGCCGTCCTTGTATTCGGCGTTGCGATTGCCGTAGTTCACGCCGACGCAGATGATCGTCTCGGGGAACGGGATCGGCGGCAGGTACGCGATCTCCGACAGGGCGAAGTCCGCCTTCGCGGGCAGCTTGATCGGCTTGCCGAGCGCGTCGCGCAGGCTCGGGTACTGCGCGGAGAGGTCGGCCACGCCGTCGCCGACCACGGCGCCCCAGCGGGCCTTGCCCGCCACTTCGAAGGACAGGAGTTTCATTGCTGGGCTTTCGTCAAAAACCGAAGAGAGTTGCGGGATTGTCGACGAGGATGCGCTTGCGCGTCGCGGCGTCGGGCGCCACGCGGTACAGGAACTCCAGCAGGTCCGCCTCGTTCGGCGGCTGCTTCGCGGACACCGGGTGCGGCCAGTCGCTCGCCCAGATCACGCGGTCGGGCGCGGCGTCGAGGTAGGCGCGCGCCAGCGGGATCACGTCATCCCACGGCGGGCCGGACTTCGAGATCTTCTCCGCGAGCGACAGCATGACCCAGAAGTTGCCGCGCTTGAGCAGTTCGACGATCTTCTTGCGCGTCGGGTCGGCGGCACCGGCCGCGGGATCCGCGCGGCCCATGTGGTCGAGGATCGCCGGGATCTCGAGGTCCTCGACCATCCACATCTGGTCCATCATGCCGCCCGGCTCGGGCTGGAACTTGGCGTACCAGCCGAGGCGCTTCACCTTCTCGATCGCGGCGGCGTAGGCTTCCTTCGACAGCGCGAGGCCGAGGCCTTGCCGGGTGAAGCGCGCGCCGCGCACGCCGGCGTCGTGCAGCTTCGCGAGGTAGGCGTCGTCCTTCTCGGCGAACACCGCCGCGTTCGCGCAGCCCTTGTAGTTCGGCCCGAGGATCGCGAGGCCGTCCAGCGTCACCTGGTGCTCCGCGCCGTAGGTCGTGGGCTGCACGACGATGCCGCGCTGGATGCCGAGCGCGTCGTGCATGCGCTTCGCCGCTTCCCAGGTCGCGATCGGCATCACGTAGGCGGCGCCGGGGCGCGGCGGGTACTTGTCCTCTGGGCCGAGCAGGTGGAACTGGCAGTCGCAGGAAAGCGGCGGCGGTGGTTCCGAGGGCTTCCTCGGATTCGGGTCGAACGGGTAGTACTTCGGCGCGTTCATGCGGCGATCAATCCATCACGGCGATGAAGTCGCACTCGAGCAGCTTGTCGCCGTCCAGCGCGGACTGGATGGCGTGGCGCGCAGGGCGCGAGTGCGGGTCGGGGAACATCTTCAGCCACTCGCGGTTCACCGGCTCCCGGTTGCCGCGGTCCTTCAGCCACACCGTCATCTTGACGATGTTCTCCGGCGTCCCGCCCGCCGCTTCGACGATGCGTTTCACGTGCGCGAACATCAGCGCCGCTTGATCGTCCAGCGTCGCGCCGTACTTGCCGGTCGCCGGATCGGTGCCCTGGATGCTGCCGGAATACACCATGTTGCCGACGCGGCACGCCGCCGGGATCGGGTTCTTGTGGCTGAAGCCTTCGACGTAGATGCTGGTGCGCTTGGGCATGGTCTCAATTCGCCTTGATGTCTGCCTTCTGTATGACGGGCGTCCACTTCTGGTACTCGGCGCGGAAGTACGCGGCGAGCGCGTCGGGCGCGGTGTGCTTCGCCTCGGCGCCGATGCCGTCGAAGCGCTCGATCACCGTCTTCTCGACGAGCACCTTCGAGAGCGCCTCGGACAGCCGCGCAACCGCCTCCTTCGGCGTGCCGGTGGGCGCGACGATCGCGGTGAAGGTCGCGGCCTCCATGTTCTTCACGCCGGCCTCGGCGAACGTGGGCACGTCGGGCAGCGACGCGACGCGCTTCTCGGTGGTGGTGGCGAGCGCGCGCATCTTGCCCTGCTTGATGTAGGGCAGCGCGACCGAGACCTGGTCGAAGCCCATCTGCACCTCGCCCGCGAGCATCGCGGTGGTGGCGGGCGCGTTGCCCTTGTAGTGCACCGTAAGCCAGCTTGCGCCGGTGACGCCCTGCATGAACTCCGAAAGCAAGTGGTTGGTCGTGCCGGCGGACGGCGTCGCCATCGCGAGCTTGCCGGGTTGCGCCTTCGCGAGGTCGAGCAGTTCCTTCACCGATTTCGCCGGCACCGACGGATGCACCTGCAGCACGATCGGCGTGAACGACACCGAGCCGACCGCGACGAAGTCCTTGTCGTACTGGTAGGCCGGGCGGCGGAAGATGATCGGCGCGTGCAAGAGTGGCGAGTTGGCCGTGAAGAAGAGCGTGTAGCCGTCGGCGGGGCTTTTCGCGACGAACTCGCCCGCGATCAGGCCGCCGGCGCCGGGCTTGTTCTCGACCACGACAGGCTGGCCGAGCGCCTCCTGCAGGCCGGGCGCGACGATGCGCGCGGCGGTGTCGACGTTGCCACCGGGCGGGTAGGGGACGATCAGCTTCACCGGCTTGTCGGGCCACTTCTGCGCCTGCGCGCCGGCCGCGAAGGCGGCGAGCAGGGCGGCGATCACGAGCTTCATGGGCATGGTTCCTCCTCCGGGAGAACCGGAACTGTAAACTGCGGTGCCATTCCCGCGCCAGCCCCGTTCACAGATGCAGATCCTCGCCGCCAGCCTCGATCCCGAAGCCACCTACAAGCTGCTCGTCGGCGCGGTCGTGCCGCGCCCGATCGCGTGGATCACCACGCTGAACGCGGCGGGCGGCGTGAACCTGGCGCCGTTCTCTGCGTTCACCTACGTGTCGGTGAAGCCGCCGATGCTCGGCATCAATTGCGGCACCAAGGCCGGCGCGCTGAAGGACACCGGCGTGAACATCCATCGCGAGCGCGAGTTCGTCGTGCACATCGCCGACGAGACGCTGGTCGAGCCGCTGCACGCCAGCGCGATCGAGTACCCGCCCGAGGTGAGCGAGGTCGACGAACTCGGCCTCGAGACACTGCCCTCGGTCGACGTGCGCACGCCGCGGCTCGCGATCGCGCCGATCGCGATGGAGTGCCGCTTCCACAGCGCCACGCCGTATGGCGACACCGGCTCGGAATTCATCGTCGGCGAGGTGGTGCGCTTCCACGTCCGCGACGGCCTGTGCGAGAACGGCAAGATCGAGACCGCGAAGCTGCGGCCGCTGGCGCGGCTCGGCGGGCCGGTCTACGCGAAGCTCGGGGAATTCATGCGCCTCTTGCCCGTGGCACAGACGCCGAAGGCGGTGAAGCCGAAGTAGGTCGCCCTAGTTGGCCGCCTTGAAGCCGGTGGCCTTCACGACCTTCGCCCAGCGCGCCTCGCCGTCGCGCAGCGAAGCGGCGAATTCGGCGCCGGACTGCGCCGACACGTCGAAGCCCATCTGCTCGAGGCGTTCGCGGATCGCGGGATCGGTGTGCGCGCGCACCGCGACGTCGATGAGCCGGTCGATGACCGGCTGCGGCGTGCCGACTCGCGCGACGAGGCCGAACCAGGTCGTCGCGGTGAGTTCCGGATGGCCGAGTTCGGCCAGCGTCGGTACCTCGGGCAGCTGGCGCCAGCGCTTCGCGCCCGACACGGCGAGCGCGACCAGCTTGCCGGCCTGCACGTGCGCGAGGCCCGTGTTCACCTGCGTGAAGCCGACGCCGACGTGGCCGCCGAGCAGTGCCTGCACCTGCGGGCCCGAACCCTTGAACGGGATGTGCGGCAGGTCCATGCCGAGTTTCTCGTTCAGCTGGTGCGCGAGGAAGTGCGACAGCGTGCCCGGGCTGAACGATGCGTACGAGAGCTTGCCGGGATTCGCCTTCACGTGCGCCACCAGTTCGACCAGCGTCTTCGCGGGAATGGCGGGGTGCACCACGAGCATCACCGGGGCCTCGACGCCTTTCAGGATCGCGGCGAAGTCCGCGGGCTTCCAGCGCAGGTCGGCGTAGGCGCTCGGATTGATCTCCATCTGCGATTGCGCCGGCACCCACAGCGCGTGGCCGTCGGCCGGTGCGCGCGCGACGAATTCCGCCGCGATGTTGGCGTTGGCGCCCGCGCGGTTGTCCACGACCACGGTGGTGCCGAGGAGCTTGCCCATCGGCTCGGCGATCGCGCGCGAGTAGACGTCCGGTGCGCTACCGGGCGCGCTGCCGACCACCAGCGTGATCGGCTTCGAGGGCCAGGCCTGGGCGTGGGCCTGCAAGGCAAGGCACAGTCCCGTGGCGGCGGCGAGCAGGCGCAGGGTCATCGGGGTCCGGCTCCAGCGTGTGGCGATGCGCCTTCATACCCCGCGTGGCAGGTTCGCGCCGGCCCTGTTTCGCAGGACGGCCGGGGCAGGGGTGCGTGCTATCCTCGTCGAGAGGATCTGGAGGAGGAAACCCGAGGGTGTCGAGGGCGATCCGCATCGTGCAGGGGCGCTTCGGCCGTGTCGCGCTGCTCGACATGGACGGCCACCTCGTCACGCACGCGCACCGCCATTGCCATGTGCTCTTCAAGGCCGGCGGCAGCGACGCGGCCTTCGAGGTGCGCGGGCAACTGTGCCCCCTGAGCGCGAAGGGGGCGGTCCTCGTCAATTCCTGGGAGCCGCATGCCTACGTGCATTCGCCGGGCACTCCCTCCACGCTGATCCTCGCGCTGTACATCGAGCCGGAGTGGTTCGCCGACATCGATCGCGGCTTTCGCGGCAGCGGCGATCCCGGGTTCTTCTCCGCGCCGTGGGTGGCGGTGCCCACCGAGGTCGCGGTGCTCGTCGAGCGCATCTCCCAGGCGCTGGCGCATGGCGCGGCGCTGGAGCAGGACGAGCTCGGCCGCCTGATGTGCGAGATCGGCGTGCGCTTCTCGCGCCGGCAACTCCTGCGCCCGCGAGCGGGTGCGACGCCCAGGGTGGTGGATTTTCGCGTCCGGCGTTCGCTCGAGTGGCTGGAGGACAACCCCGCCGCGCCGATCGACGGCGGTTCGCTCGCCGGCGTCGCCGGACTGTCGCGCGCCCAGTTCTACGCCCGCTTCCGTGAGGAAACCGACCTCACGCCGACGCTGTTTCGCAACGTGGTGCGCATGGAGCGCGCCATCGACCTGCTGGCCGCCGGGCCGGAGCCGCTGGGCGCGGTGTCCGCCGGCCTCGGCTTCCCGGCGCAGAGCCATTTCACGAGGTTTTTCCGCCAGCACCTCGGCATCACGCCCACCGAGTACCGCCGCAAGCTCGCCCTGGTCGCCTGATCCGGTCCCCGGGCCGGGGGCATTTACCACCGAGTCTGGCCATGCCGAGGGGGCCGGGCGCCCCCCACCCTAGAATCGGCGGCCAACCTGCCATGCCTGCGATCGACGCACCCCGTACCGGCACCGCCAACTGGGTCGGCGCGGCGCTTCCCCGCAAGGAAGACCGCCCGCTGCTGACCGGTCGCGGGCGCTTCATCGACGACCTCGAGCCGGTCGCGGGCCTGCGCCATGCGGCGATCCTGCGGTCCCCGCATCCGCACGCGCGCATCCGCTCGATCGACGTCTCGCGCGCCGCGGCCTTGCCGGGAGTGGTCGGCGTGGTCACGGGCGCGGAGATCGCCAAGGTCGCCGGGCCGATCCCGAGCGTGGTGCGTTCGAAGATGCGCTTCCACGTCTGCGCGACCGCCAAGGCGCGCTACGCGGGCGAGCCCGTCGCGGTGGTGGTGGCGAGGGATCGCTACGTCGCCGAGGACGCGCTGGAGCTGATCGACGTCGACTACGAGCCCTTGCCCGGCGTGTCGCGCATCGAGGACGCGATCGCGCCCGGCGCGCCGCTGCTCTTCGAGGAAGCGGGCTCGAACGTCGCGCAGGACCGCAGCTTCCGCTATGGGGACCCGGACGGCGCGTTCGCCGCCGCGGCCCGTACCTTCCGCTTCGACTATCGCTTCCCGCGCTCGATCGCGACGCCGATGGAGACCTACGGCGTGATTGCGCAGTTCGAAGCCGATCCCGATCGCTATACCGTGTGGTCGAACTTCCAGGGCCCGTTCGTGCTGCAGCCGCTGATGGCCGGCGCGCTCGCGGTGCCGGGGCACCGGCTGCGCCTCGTCACGCCGCCCAATTCGGGAGGCAGCTTCGGCATCAAGCAGGCGGTGTACTCGTACATCGTGCTGGTCGCCGCGGTGTCGCGCGTGCTCGGCGTGCCGGTGAAGTGGACGGAGGATCGCCTCGAGCACCTGATGGCCTCGACCGCCGCCACCGATCGCGTCGGCACGGTCGAGGGCGCGTTCAGCGCCGACGGCGAGCTCACCGGGCTGCGCTATCGCAACTTCGTGAACGTCGGCGCCTACATCCGCGCGCCGGAGCCGGCCTCGGTGTATCGCATGCACGCGGCGTCGAACGGCGCGTACCGGGTGAAGAACATCGCCGTCGACAACGCGCTCGTGGTGTCGAACCGCCAGCCGGCGGGATTGAATCGCGGCTACGGGGGCCCGCAGTTCTACTTTGCGCTCGAGCGCCTGATGGACATGGCGGCGCGCGGCCTCGGGATGGATCCGGCCGAGCTGCGCCGGCGCAATCTCGTCCGCAAGGAAGAGTTCCCGTACACGTGCCCCGCCGGCGCGATCTACGACGCCGCGGACTACGAGGCCTGCCTCGCGGAAGCGCTGCGCCTCGCGGACTATCCCGCGCTGCAAGCCCGGCGCGAAGCGGCGCGCAAGGACGGCAAGCTCTTCGGCATCGGCTTTGCGCTCGGCGTCGAGCCCTCGGGCTCGAACATGGCGTACGTGAGCCTCGCGCAAACCGCCGAGCAGCGCGGCAAGGGCGAGGACAAGTCCGGCGCCAACGCCGCGGCGACGATCTCGGTCGACCCGAGCGGCGGCATCACCGTGCAACTCGACAGCACGCCGAACGGGCAGGGGCACGCCACCGTCGCGGCGCAACTGGTCGCCGAGGAACTCGGCCTCTCGCCGGACGACGTCGACGTCCTCACCGAGACCGACACGCGCCAGACCGCGTGGAGCATCGCGTCGGGCAATTACTCCAACCGCTTCGCTTCCGCCGTTACGAGCGCCGTGCTCGCCTGCGCGCGCAAGATCGCAGGGAAGCTGAAGGCGATGGCGGCGGACGAATTCAAGTGCGCGCCCGAGGACATCGAGCTCGTCGCCGGCGCGGCGCGCGTGAAGGGCCAGCCGGAGCGCGCGATCAGCGTCGGGCGCCTCGCCTCGCGCGTGCACTGGAACCCGGCCGCGCTCGCGGGTCGCGTCGAGGCGGGCCTGCACGAGACCGTGGTTCTGGACGCGCCGGTGCTTACCGCGATCGACGCCCAGGATCGCGTCGCCTCGGCGATGACGCACGGCTTCGTCGCCGACCTCGCCGCGATCGAGATCGACAAGGCGACCGGACGCGTCGAGATCGTGAAGTACGTATCGGTGCACGACGTCGGCCGCATGCTGAACCCGTTGATCGTCGAGGGGCAGATCCACGGCGGCTTCGCGCACGGCCTCGGCGCGGCGCTGTTCGAGGAACTGGTGCACGACCCGGCGGGCAACTTCGTCTCCGGGACGTTCGCCGAATACCTTTGCCCGACGGCACCCGAGATGCCGAAGCTCGACATCGGCCACGTGTCCACGCCGACTCCGGTGAACCTCACCGGCGCGAAGGGCATGGGCGACGGCAGCTCGATGCTCGCGCCGGCCGCGCTCGCGAATGCCGCGGCGGATGCGCTGGGGCGCGAGGACGTCGAGTTGCCGCTGTCCTTGAACCGCGTCTGGGAGCTCGCCAACGGCCGTCCGGTAACGCCGAGCGGCACCTACGCCAAGGTCGCGCGCGGCGAGGGCGCCGGTCCCGAGATTGGCGGCGCGCTGCAGGGCGAGGGTTCGGTTGTTCTGGGCTCGCCGCCCGCGGAGGTCTGGAGCCGCCTGCTCGATCCGGACGTGCTCGCCACGGTGATTCCCGGCTGCAAGCGCATCGCTCGCGTCGGCGACGACGGTTTCGAGGCCACGGTGTCGATCGGCGTCGCAGGCATCCGCGGCACCTACGAGACGAAGGTCAGGCTCGCCGAGCAGGTGCCGCCGCAGTCGATGCGCATGGACTTCCGCGTCGACGGTCGCCTCGGCAACGGCGGCGGCAGCGCGTGGGTGACGCTCGCACCCGAAGGCGCGGGCACGAAGCTCGCGTATCGCTACGGCTTCGACGTCGGCGGCACGGTGGCCGCGGTCGGCAACCGGATGCTCGGTTCCGTGACCGGCGTGCTGATCGGGCAGTTCTTCAAGGCCTTCGAATCCCGCGGTCCGGGGAACGCTGCCGCACGAGAGCCTTCTTTCTGGCAGCGCCTGCTGCGCTGGCTCGGCTTCGACGGAGGCGCGCGATGAAGCCGGTCGGCTTCGAGTACTGCCGCGCCGAGAGCGTCGACGAAGTGCTCGCGCTGCTGGACGAGTTCGGCGCCGACGCAAGCGTGCTCGCCGGCGGCATGTCGCTCGGCGCGATGCTCAACATGCGCCTCGTGCGCCCGACTGCGGTGATCGACGTGAAGCGCGTCGCGGGGCTGGACGCGGTGCAGGTGAACGGCGAGGTGCACACCGGAGCGACGCTGCGGCAGGCGGCTGCGCTCGCGAACGTGCCACTGATGCAGGCGGTGCCGCTGCTGGCGCTCGCGTTGCCGAACGTCGGCCACTTCCAGACGCGCAACCGCGGCACGCTCGGCGGCTCGGTGGCGCACGCCGACCCGAGCGCGGAAACGCCGCTCGCGCTGCTGACGCTGGGTGGCGCGGTCGAGTTGCGCTCGCGCCGCGGCACGCGCCGCGTGCCGGCGAGCGAGTTCTTCCTCGATGTGCTGTCTACGGTGCGCCAGCCCGACGAACTGCTTACTGCGCTCATCTGGCCGAAGCGCCGCGCGGGGGCAGGGCACGCGTTCCTCGAGATCGCGCAGCGCCACGGAGACTTCGCGATCGTCGCGGTCGCGGTCGAGACGGTGCTGAAGCCGGATGGCACGCTCGAGCGGCTGTCGCTCGGCCTCGGCGGCGTCGAGACACGGCCGGTCCTCGCCGACACCTCGGCCTTCGCCGGCCAGAAGGCCGATGCGCAACTCGCGCGAGCCATCGCGGCGCAGGCCGCGGCGCGCGCGAACCCGATGGCCGACCTGAAGGCGTCGGCGGACTATCGCCGCGCGCTCATCGAAACCCTCGGCACGCAGGCCATCGAAGGCGCGTTCGCCGATGCGCGGAGGCAATCCCGATGATCCGCCTGAAGCCCGGCCAGCGCCATCGCGTGATGCTGAAGGTCAACGGCAAGCTCGTCGGCGGCGAAGCCGAGCCGAGGACGACGCTTGCCGATTTCCTGCGCCACGAACTCCGCCTGACCGGCACGCATGTCGGTTGCGAGCACGGCGTCTGCGGCGCGTGTACCGTGCAGGTCGACGGCCGCGCGGTGCGCAGCTGCATGCAGTACGCGGTGGAGTGCGACGGCGCGGAGGTGCGCACGGTCGAAGGCCTCGCGGTGGACGGCGCGCTGAATGCCTTGCAGCGCGCCTTCAACCGCCACCACGCGCTGCAATGCGGCTTCTGTACCGCCGGCATCCTGATGTCCGCGGCACACTTCCTCGTCGAGAACCCGGAGCCCGACGAGGCGAAGGTGAAGGACATGCTCTCCGGCCACATCTGCCGATGCACGGGCTACGTCCCGATCGTCGCCGCGATACTGGACGCCGCAGCAGAGATGCGAGCCGCCCAGTCCTGAATCAAGCCCAGCAAAGGAGCCACTGCAATGACCAAGTACGCCAAGCCCCGCGGAGACCTGCTGTCCGAACTCGACGGCATGCGCCTCGAGTTCGATGCCGCGAAGCGCACCGCCACGCTGATCCTCGACCGCCCGCCGCTCAACATCGTGTCGTACAAGGCGCGCTCGCAGATCGGCGCGCTGTTCGAGGAACTCGGCCGCGACCCGGAGGTCGGCGTGATCGTGGTGCGCGGCGCGAACGGGGTCTACACCTCCGGCGGCGACGTGCGCGGCTTCTTCAAGGTGCCGCGCGACGGCATGTCGCACCTGGCCTGGAACATCGGCGCGCCCGAGCGCTGCCCGAAGCCGGTGATCTGCGCGATGGAGAAGTACGCCTTCGGCGTCGGCTGGGAACTGGCGCTGGCCTGCGACTTCCGCATCGCCACCAAGGACACGCTGGTCGCGCTGCCCGAGATCACCATCGGCCAGATGCCGGGCTCCGGCGGCAGCCAGCGCGTGCTGCGCATGGTCGGCATGACGCGCGCGAAGGACATGGTGATGATGGGCCGCCGGTTGCAGGCCGCCGAGGCGCACTCGTGGGGCCTCATCACCGAGGTGGTGGAGGACTCCGCCGCGCTCGACAAGGCCATCGACAGCTACGCAGCAAAGCTCAACGCGCTGTCGCCGCTCGCGCTCTCGACCTTGAAACGCGTGCTGAACCAGGGCGACGACGCCAGCCTGGAGGCGAGCTTCGACCTCGAGGGCCACGCCTACGAGAAGCTGCGCGATTCGCACGACTACAAGGAAGGCGCGGAAGCGTTCTTCGAGAAGCGCAAGCCGAGCTACACCGGCAACTGAGATCCACCAAGGAGGAGGAGAAGACATGAAACAGCTGAAACTCGTCGCGGCGCTCGCCGTCGCATTCGCCGCCGGGCAGGCCTGCGCGCAAGGCGCCGGCCCGATCAAGATCGGCGTCGTCACGCCGCTCACCGGCACGTACGCCGGCATCGGCCAGCAGGTGAAGTGGGGCATCGACCTCGCGATCAAGGAGATCAACGACAAGGGCGGCATCCTCGGCCGCAAGCTCGAGGCGGTCTACGAGGACGAGGAGGCGAACCCGAACGTCGCGGTGCAGAAGGCGGAGAAGCTGTTCCAGGTCGCGAAGGTGGACTTCCTCACCGGCACCGTGAACTCCGGCTCGACGCTCGCGGTGGGGCAGGTGGCGGAGCGCAACCAGCGCCTCGCCGCGACCACGGTGTCGTTCTCCGATGCGATCACTGGCGACAAGTGCTCGCCGAACATGTTCCGCGTCAACGCCAAGGCCGGTATGCAGTCCGCGGCGCTGGTCGAGTGGATGGTGAAGGAGAAGCCGAGCCCCTCGGTGTTCTACCTCGGGCCGGACTACGAGATGGGCCGCAGCACCGTCGCGGCCTTCAAGTCCGCCGCCGAGAAGCGGGGCGCGAAGTCGGTCGGCGACGTGTTCGCGCCGCTCGACAACAAGGACTACTCGCCGTTCTTCGGCCAGATCCGCGCCGCCAAGCCGCAGGTGCTCTATACGTCGGTGGCCGGCAACGACACGGTGAGGTTCCTGTCGCAGATGGCCGAGTTCGGCGTGTCGAAGGGCATCCAGATCGTCGGCGCCGCCGGCACCGTGACCGCGCAGAACATGGGCGCGATCGGCAAGGCCGCCGAGGGCTACGTGACCGGCGCGGCATACTCGCCGGAGCTGGATTCGCCGGCCAACAAGAAGTTCGTCGCCGACTTCAAGGCGGCGTGGAAGGCCGAGCCCGACCTCTACGGCGTGGATTCCTACGGCGTGATGTACTTCTACAAGGCCGCGGTCGAGAAGGCCGGCACGGTCGACACCGACAAGCTGCGCGCGGCGATGCGCGGGCTCGCATGGGACACGCCGCAAGGCAAGAAGACCATGCGCGCGGGCGACCACCAGGCGGTGCAGGACATGTACGCGGTGAAGGTCACCGGCGGCAAGTTCCAGATCATCGCCAAGGTCCCGGGCGAGGCCGCGGTCGGCCCCGATACCTGCACGAAGTTCTGATGCCGGATGCGGCCACGGCCCCCGGGGTCGCGGCCGTCCCCGCATGACCGAATTCCTCGAATCGCTGCAGTTCGTCTACGGCCCGCAGGTCGCGAACGGCCTCGCCATCGGCGTCGCCGTGATCCTGATGGCGCTCGGCCTGACGATCATCTTCGGCCTGCTCGACGTGATCAACATGTCGCACGGCGAGTTCTACGCGCTCGGCGCGTACCTCGCGGTGACGCTCGTGGGCAAGGGCCTCAACTTCTGGATCTGCCTCGCGCTGGTGCCGTTGCTGATGGCGGCCATCGGCTACGCGGCGGAGCGCACGCTGATCCAGCGCGTGTTCCACCACAAGGACCGGCACGTCCTCACGCTGCTGCTGACCTTCGGCCTCGCGATCATCGCCGAGGACGCCTACAAGCTCGCCTACGGCCCCAACCCGTACAAGCCCGAGGCGCCGATCACCGGCGCCTCCGAGTTCCTCGGCATCATGCTGCCGAACTACCGCATCTTCCTGATCGTCGCCGGCGCCGCGATCATCGCCGCGGTGTGGATCGTGGTGTACCGCACGAGCCTGGGCGCGATGGTGCGCGCGGCCGCGTGGGACAAGCACATGGCGGCGTCGCTGGGCGTGCCGGTGAACCGCGTCTACGCCGGCACCTTCGCGTTCGGCGTCGCGCTGGCGGGACTCTCGGGCGTGCTGCTGGCGCCGATCTACTCGGTGTTCCCGACCATGGGCAAGGATTTCATCCTGCTCGCGTTCACCGTGGTGATCGTCGGCGGCATGGGCTCGATCAAGGGGGCGGTGATCGCCGGGCTCGCGTTGACGCAGATCCAGTCGCTGTCGAGCCTCTGGATCTCGCCGGTCTGGAGCGACCCGCTGGTCTTCGGGATCATGGTGATCTTCCTGATGGTGCGGCCGCAGGGTCTCGCCGGGCGCCTGGGCCATGGCTGACGCGGCCAGCCGCGAGGCAGTGCGCGCAGCGGTGCTGGCCGGCGACCGCGCCGATGCGCGCGGGCAGGGCGTGCTGGCCGGCGCGTTCGTCGCGATCGCGCTCGTGTTCGCGGCGATCGCCGCGGCCTTGGGCGACACCTTCTTCTTCCGCCTCGCCACCGAGGCGCTGATCCTTGGCGGCGTGGCGATGGCGGTGGACTTGCTGCTCGGCTACACGGGCCTCCTGTCGCTCGGGCACGCGCTCTTCTTCGGCTTCGGCGCCTACGTGTCGGGGCTGGTGCTGAAGGAGTGGACGCCGTCCTTCTGGGCGGCGGTCGGCGTCACGCTGGCGGCAAGCGCGTTGCTCGGCGTGGTTGCGGGCGTGATCGCGATCCGGGCGCGCGGCGTGTACTTTGCGCTCATCACCTTCGGTCTGGCGCAGGTGGTCTTCAAGGCGGTGTTCAATACGCGCGAACTCGGCGGCTCGGACGGCATCATCGGCATCCCGCAGATCGTCGTGAACCTCGGCATTCTTTCGGTGCCTGCCAGCTCGGCGGGCGGCTTCTTCCTCGTCACGCTGGCCTTCGTGATGGCGCTTTACGCGGCGCTCGCGTGGCTGATGCGCACGCCGTTCGGCCGGCTGCTGGTGGCGGTGCGCGCGAACGAGCCGCGCGTGCCCTTCCTCGGCTTTTCCCCTTGGATCGTGAAGCTCTCGGCCTTCGTGCTCGCGGCGGTCGTCGCAGCGCTCTGCGGCAGCCTCTACCCGATGCTGCGCGGCGTGGTGTCGCCCGAGCTGCTGATGTTCCAGACCTCCGGCAACGCCGTGATCATGGTGATCCTCGGCGGCGTCGGCACGCTGGTCGGCCCGCTGTACGGGGCGGTGATCCTCACGGGCCTGAAGTCGATCATCGGCACCTGGACCGAGCACCACCTGATCCTGATCGGCGCGCTCTTCATGGTGTCGGTGATCTTCCTGCCCAAGGGGCTTGCCGGCTTCGTGCTGCCGCGGCTGCGCGCGCGCTTCGCGAGGAACGGGTCGTGAGCGAGGCGATCCTCGAGGTCGAGGACCTGTCGATCAGCTTCGGCGCGCTGATGGCGGTGAACGGCGTGTCCTTCAAGGCGGCGAAGGGCGGCATCACCTCGGTGATCGGGCCGAACGGCGCCGGCAAGAGCACGCTCTTCAACCTCGTCTCCGGCGCGCTGCGGCCGAGCCACGGGCGCGTGCGCTTCGCGGGCGCGGACGTCACCGGCCAGCCGCCCAACCGGCTGCTCAAGGCCGGTCTGTCGCGCTCGTTCCAGATCACGAACCTCTTCTTCGAGTTGAGCGTGCACGAGAACCTGCGGCTTGCCGCGCAGGTGCTGGAACCCGGCCTGCACGCGATGCTGCCGATGATGAAGAGCCGCCGTGCCGCGGAGCGCGCCGAGCAGTTGCTGGAGCGCTTCGGGCTGGAGGCGAAGGCCACCGAGCTCGCGGGGCATCTGTCGCACGGCGAGCAGCGCCGGCTCGAGATCGCGGTGTCGCTCGCGAGCGGCCCGCGCCTCCTGCTGCTGGACGAACCCACGCAGGGCATGTCGCACGGCGACACGCAATCCACTGCCGAGATGATCCGCGGCCTCGCCGGGGACCTCACGATCCTGCTGATCGAGCATGACATCGACGTGGTGATGAACCTGTCGGATCACGTCGTGGTGATGCACCAGGGCCAGAAGCTTGCCGAAGGCCCGCCAGCGACGGTGCGCGCGGACGAGTCCGTGCGCAGCGCCTACCTGGGCAGGGCCCACTGATGCTGAAGCTCGACGCGGTGCACGCCCACTACGGGCTCTCGCACGTGCTGCAGGGCGTGACGCTCGCGGTCGGGAAGGGCGAGGTGGTCGGGCTCTTCGGCCGCAACGGCGTCGGCAAGACCACGCTGATCAAGACGGTGGCTGGCTGGGTGCGCCCCTCTAGCGGTTCGGTGCGATTCGACGGCGAGGACATCGGCGGGCTCGCGCCGGACCAGATCTGCCGCCGCGGCATCGGCCTCGTGCCGGAAGACCGCCGGGTGTTCCCCGGCCTGTCGGTCGAGGAGAACCTGCGCCTAGGCCTGATGCAGGTGCCGTCGCGTTCGAAGGCGGAGTCGGCTCGTGCGATGGAACGCACCTTCGAACGCTTCCCGCGCCTCGCCGAGCGCCGCCGCCAGATGGGCACCACGCTGTCGGGAGGCGAACAGCAGATGCTGGCGATCGCGCGCGTGCTGGTCGGCGCGCCGCGACTGCTGCTGATCGACGAGCCCACCGAGGGCCTCGCGCCGATGATCGTGGACGAAATCTTCGCGCTGGTCACCGAGCTTCGCGCCGACGGCATCCCGGTGCTGCTCGTCGAGCAGAACGTGATGCGCGCCATGGAGGTCTGCGACCACTTCGTCGCGCTGGAGCGCGGCACGGCGGTCTTCGAGGGCGATGCGCGCGTCGCCGCCGACCGGCAGAAGCTGGTCGAGGCGATCGCGGTCTGAGCACACAGGAACTGGGAGAGGCACGGCATGTTCGACCTGGGACGCACTTTCCTTCAAAGCGTGGAGCGGCGCCCGTCGTCGCTCGCGGTGGTGGACGGCGACACGCGCCTGAGCTACGCGCAGTGGTTCGAACGCATCCGTGCGGTGGCGGGCGGGCTGGCCGGGCTCGGCCTCGCGCGCGGCGACCACCTCGTGGTGGTGATGCAGAACCGCTGGGAGATGGCGACGCTGCACTGGGCCTGCCAGTTCCTCGGCGTGATCGTCACGCCGCTCAACTGGCGCGCCAAGGCCGACGAGATCGAGTACTGCGCGAACGACGCCGAGGCGAAGGCGATCGCCTTCGAGGGCATCTCGGCCGAGGGCGTGGCGGGATCGGCCGCCTGCGCGAAGATCCCGCGCATCGCCGTGGGCGGGGCGGCGGGGGGCACGATTGCATTCGAGGCCCTGCTCGCCGCAAAGCCGATGGCGACGCTGCTCAATGCCTCGGCCGACGACGTCTCGCTGATGCTCTACACCTCCGGCACCACCGGCAAGCCCAAGGGCGTGCCGCGCCGGCACCGCGCCGAGCGCATGGCGGCGGTGGCGCAGGTGGCGCAGTACCGCATGCGCGTCGGCGAGGTGACGCTCGGCGTGATGCCGATGTACCACACCATGGGCGTGCGTTCCCTGCTGGCCGCGGCGATCATCGACGGCACCGTCGTCTGCCTGCCGCGCTTCGACGCCACGCTCGCGCTGCGCCTGATCGCGGCGGAGAAGATCACGAATCTCTTCCTCGTGCCGACGCTGTACCACGACCTGCTGGCCGCTCCGGGTTTCTCGCAGTTCGACATCTCCTCGGTGCGCACGCTCGGTTTCGCGGGCGCGCCGATGGCGGACGCGCTGCTCAAGCGCCTGCAGGACACCTTCCAGCCGCAGCTCTTCGTCAACCATTACGGCTCGTCGGAGATCTACACCTTCAGCATCGAGCCGGATGCGCCGGGCAAGCCGGGCAGCGCGGGCCGCGCGGGCTACAACGCGCGCGTGCGCGTCGTGAAGCTCGACCCCGCTGATCGCAAGAGCACGCCGGACGACCTCGCGGCGCCGGGCGAGGAGGGCCAGATCATCGCCGAGCTCGGCGGCGACGAGGCCTTCGAGGGCTACTGGAAGCGGCCAGATGCGGACGCGAAGTCGCTGAGATCGGGCTGGTATTTCACCGGCGACACCGGCGTGGTCGATGCCGACGGCGACCTCTTCGTCACCGGCCGCGTGGACGACATGATGATCTCCGGCGGCGAGAACATCTCTCCGGTGGACATCGAGTCGGTGCTGTCCTTCCACCCGGCGGTGGACGAGGTCGCGGTGGCGGGACTGCCGGACGAGCGCTGGGGCCAGAAGGTGGTGGCGTTCATCAAGGCGAAGGGGGCTGTCGACGCCGCCGGACTGGATGCATACTGCAGGGAGTCCACGCTGCCCAACTACAAGCGCCCCCGCGAGTACGTGTTCGTGAAGGAAATCCCGAAGTCGCCGGTCGGCAAGATCCTGCGCCGCAAGCTCGTTTCCGGGGAGTACGACGCCGCATGAGCCATCCCTTTTCCTTCCGCGGTTTCCTGCGCCACCTCTCGGCGAAGGGCGACCTCGCGGTGATCCGCGACAACGTCGATCTCACCTACGAACTCGCCGCGATCTCGAAGAAGCTCGACGGCCGCAAGGCCACGTTCTTCCCGAAGCCGGGCGGCCACGCGGTGCCGGTGGTCTCGGGCATCGTTTCGCGCCGGGAGTGGATCGCGGACGCAATGGGCGTGCCGCAGTCGAAACTGCTCGACCACTATCGCAAGGCCGCCGCGTCGCCGCTGCCGTGGAAGGAGGTGCCGCGCGCGAAGGCACGCTGCCAGGAAGTCGAGCACCGCGGCGTGGACCCGCGCGCGCTGCTTCCGATCCCGAAGCACAGCGAGCATGACAGCGGCCCGTACATCAGCGCCGGCCTGGTGATCGCGAGGAATCCCAAGACCGGCATCCAGAACGTGTCCATCAACCGCGTTCAGGTCACCGACGGCAAGCGCCTCGGCATCCTGATGCTGCCGCGGCACCTGAACACCTACTATGCGATGGCGGAGGAGGCGGGCGAGCCGCTGCACGTCGCCATCGTGATCGGCGTGGATCCGCTGACGCTGCTCGCCTCGCAGGCGATCGCGCCGATCGACCACGACGAGCTCGAGATCGCCGGCGCGCTGCGCGGCGCGCCGCTCGAGGTGGCGAAGTGCCTGACGAGCGAAGTGCGCGTGCCGGCCGATGCCGAGATCGTCATCGAAGGGCGGCTGCTGCCGAAGGAGCGTGCGCCGGAAGGCCCGTTCGGCGAGTTCCCGCGCTACTACAGCCCGCGCGACGAGCGCGAGGTGATCGAGATCGACGCCATCACGCATCGCTCGAACCCGATCTACCACACCATCGTGCCGGCGGAGATGGAGCACCTGCTGCTCGGCGCGATCCCGCGCGAGGCCACGCTGCTGTCGCACCTGCAGCGCAGCTTCCCGGGCGTGCTCGACGTGCACCTGCCGCCCGGCGGCACCTGCCGCTACCACCTCGTCGTGAAGATGAAGAAGCGCCGCGAAGGCGAGCCGAAGAACGTGATCCTCGGCGCGATCAGCGGGCATTTCGACGTCAAGCAGGTGATCGTGGTGGACGAGGACGTGGATATCCACGACCCGAAGCAGGTGGAGTGGGCGGTGGCGACGCGCTTCCAGGCCGATCGCGACCTCGTCGTCATCGCGGGCGCGCAGGGCTCGGCGCTGGACCCGTCCACCACCGTGCCGTGGTCCGGCAAGCCGATCCCGCCGGAGTTCCAGGGCATGAGCGCGAAGATGGGGCTCGACGCCACCAAGCCGCTGCAGTACGAGGGGCACGTGTTCACCGTGATCCGCATCCCGGGCGAGGAGAAGATCGACCCGGACGCCGTCGTGAACCCGACCCACGGGCTGGCGCTCGACCGGATCCTCGCGGACTGAGTTGCAGGACGCGCTCCGCCACGAACGGATCGCGATCCCCACCCTCTGGCTGGCGGTGGCGGCGTCGCTGCTGCTGCACCTGCTGCTGCTCGCCGGCCTGGTTCCGCGCAACTTCCTGCAGCCCTCGGAGGGCGGCGAGGCCGCCGGCCGCAAACGCTCGCTGGCGGTGAGGATCGTGCCCAAGCCGTCCCCGCCATCGGCGCCGGCCGCGCCCGCCGCGCCGCCCGAGCGGATCCTGCAATCGCCGGCGCCAGCGCAGCGGCCGTCGGCGCCGCGCGCCGTGCCGCGCCCGGCCGCGCCGCCGAAGGTGATGACGACCGAGCGTCCCGCTTCGGCCGTGATTCCCGCTCCGGCGCCCGAGAGTCCCGCTGCGCCTGCGCCCTCCAGCACCGGGGGGGCGACGGACCTCGCGGCCTACATTGCGGCGCGCCGGCGCGCGCGGGAGGGCGGGCCGCCATCGGCACCTTCTCCACCCGTGGAGAGCGAACAGGAGCGGCACAACCGCACCGTGGCCTCGAGCCTCGGGCTGGATCGCACGCCGACCTTCGCCGGCGACCAGGCGCACGGCGGCGGCATCTTCCAGATCGTGCGCGTCGGCTACACCGAGGGCGAGTTCCTGTTCTTCGGCTGGAACAAGGCGATCGCTCGCAACTCGCGGCAGCTCATCGAGGTGCAGCGCGGCACGCATCGCAGCACCGAGGTCGCCATCGTGCGCAGGATGATCGACATCATCCGCGAGCACGAGCCGGGCGACTTCACCTGGGAATCGCGCCGCCTCGGACGCCACCTCACGCTCTCGGCGCGCCCGCAGCACGACGCCGAACTCGAGGCCTTCCTGATGAAGGAATTCTTCGCCGTGGTTCGCTGAGCTTGCGATCGAGGCGAGGGGCCATTGATATCATTTCCGCAAAGGAGATCCCGACCATGAAACCACTGATCCTCGCCGTGGCGCTCGTCGCGGCTGCAGGCGCCGCCGGCGCGCAGGAGTACCCCGCCCGCAACATCACGCTCGTGGTGCCGTTCTCGACCGGCAGCGCGAGCGACGTGATGGCGCGCATCGTCACCGACAGGATGTTCGCCGCGAGCGGCAAGCGCATCCTGGTCGAGAACAAGCCCGCCGCCGGCGGCAACGTCGGCACCGGGCAGGTGGCGAAGGTGGAGCCCGATGGCTACACGCTGCTCGCCAGCGCGTCCGGCCCGCTCGCCGCGAACAAGGCGCTCTACCCGAAGCTCGGCTACGACCCGGAGACCGACTTCACGCCGATCGCGCTGTTCGCCAGCCTGCCGAACATCGTCGTCGTGAGCGCGAAGCTGCCGATCCAGGACCTCGCCGCGTTCATCGACCACGTGAAGAAGAACCCGAAGTCGCCGTACAGCTCGGTCGGCCCGGGCAGCTCGCAGCATCTCGCGGGCGCGTACTTCGAGCAGCTGATCGGTGCGTCGATGAACCACGTGCCGTATCGCGTCACGTCCCAGTTGCAGGCCGACCTCGTGTCGGGCGAGGTGCCGTTCAGTTTCCAGCTGATGCCGAACGTGGCCGGCGCGATCAAGGCCGGGCAGGTGCGGCCGCTCGCGGTGGCGAGCGCGAAGCGCCTCGCGGCGCTGCCGAACGTGCCCACCGCGGCCGAGCTCGGCGTGAAAGGCTACGAGTCCGCGGCGTGGTTCGCGTTCGTGGGGCCGAAGGGCCTGCCGCGGCCGATCGTGGAGCGCTTCAACAAGGAGGTCGTCGCCGCGATGCAGGACCCGGCGGTGCGCCAGCGCTTCAACGACCTCGGCGCCGAGCCGCACGCCAGCAGCCCCGAGGAACTCGGCCGCTTCATCTCCGCCGAGGTGGCGAAGTGGCGCGGCATCGTGCAGAAGGGCGGAATTACGATTGACGCAAACTAGAGCGCGATCGGTTCATCTATGAAGAGCTGGTAAGTCTGGCGCTTCGGCTTGTCCTGGTCCTCGGGGAGGATGTACTTGATCGAACTCTTCCCCAGCAGTTCCACCGGCAGGATCATCACGCGCGCGAACGAGGAGAGCTCGGTCTCCGAGGCGTGAGCAAGAACCGGGTCGGGGCCCGACTCGAACCACGGCTCGCCCGCGGCGATGCGCAAGTCGTGTCCCGCGCTCTGCACGCGGAAGGTGCCGGTGAGGAGCGCGCGCGTTCCGGGGCCCTGGTGCGTATGCGTGTACGCAATGCCGCCGAGCGGGAAGTCAACGCGGTCGCAGCGCATCAGCCATTTCTTCGACTCGTCGATCGCCAGCGGCGACACCAGCTTCGCGCCCTCGGGCGGCGTGCCCTTGTGCAGTTCCCAGCGATAGACCTCCGCGCCCTCCTTGCCGGCAGTGGCGGTCGCGGCCATCGCGCCGTGCCACGCGGAGTTGGTCGAGAGCGTGGCCACCGTGCCAGCGGCACGGATCGTCACCTTGCCCTGCCAGCCGAAGAGCACGCGGTTCGGGCCGGCGGGCAGGTCGAGCGTGGCGCCGGCGGCGAGGATGTCGCGGGTGAAGGCGAGGGAGAGCGGCATGGGCGATAGGGCTCCGTGGAATGCAATGAATCAGTCGCGACGCCGGGACTCCTCGAGCGCGCGCTCGAGGATGATCCGATCGAGGCGGTCCTTGTCCCGCAGCGATTGCTTGGTCTTCAGCAGCCCTTCGACGTCCAGCGTTCGCACGGCGACGCCGTCCAGGTCGATCGTGACGATGTGCGGACGCAGCGACTCGATCGTTTCGCCGCAGGACCCGAAGAGCAGGTCCACCACGATCTCGTCCGCGACGCGGATGGCTTCGTCGTCTGCGAACCAGGCTGGATCGATGCCTGCCGCGGCGCGGTCGGGCAATGCCAGCAACGCCAGCTTCACGCGCTCGCCGTTCGGGATGGAGCGCGGCAGCAGCAGGTCGATGTCGGTCGTGGCGCGCTGGTAGCCGAGGGCCAGCAGCGCGTATCCACCGATCAGCACGTAGTCGGCGCCCTGGTCGTTCAGGGCACGGACCAGCCGCTTGAGGTCTTCAAGGTCGGCCGGGCGGGCCGTAGCGCTCATTGCTTGCGGAGTGCCCGGGCGTTGGCGGCGACGACGCGCGCAAGCGCCTCGTCGGCATGCGCATTCGCGCTTTCGTGGCTGGAGAAGCGGTAGACGCCCTTCGCGATCCCGGTGCTCGAAACGCGGGCGAGGCGCCGGGCGAGGCGAAGGTGCGGGGCGATGGCGACCAGCGCGCCGCTTGACGGCACGCCGGGCTGCCGGACCTCGCGATTGCCCACCTTCCTCATGCGACCGAGTATAGCGAATCGACTCAGGGGTGAGCGCCGCGCTCGGCGAGGAACTCGGTGACGACGCGCGCGGTGTGCGTGTCCTTGCCCTTCATGGCCTCGGGCGGGCCCTCGAAGACCACGCGGCCGCCGCCGTCGCCGCCCTCGGGGCCGAGGTCGACGATCCAGTCGGCTTCCGCGATCACGTCGAGGTTGTGCTCGATCAGCACCACGGTGTTGCCGGCATCCACCAGCCGGTGCAGCACGCGGATGAGTTTTTCCACGTCGGCCATGTGCAGGCCGACGGTGGGCTCGTCGAGCACGTAGACGGTCTTCGTCTCGCTGCGCTTGGCGAGCTCGCTGACGAGCTTGATGCGCTGCGCCTCGCCGCCCGACAGCGTCGGGCTCTGCTGGCCGAGCGTCAGGTATCCGAGGCCGACGTCCTGCAGGAGGCGCAGCGCGTGGTGCGTGGAGGGGTGCGCGGCGAAGAACTCGACCGCTTCGTCCACGCTCATCGACAGCACCTCGCCGACCGACTTGCCGCGCAACTGCACGGCCATGGTCTCGGTGCCGAAGCGCTGGCCGCGGCAGGCGTCGCACAGCACCTTCACGTCGGGCAGGAAGCTCATCTCCACCTTGCGCACGCCTTGCCCTTCGCACTCCTCGCAGCGGCCGCCCTTGGTGTTGAACGAGAAGCGGCTCGCGCTCCAGCCGCGGATGCGCGATTCGGCGGTGTCGGCGAAGAGCTTGCGGATCGCGTCCCAGAAACCGACGTAGGTGGCCGGACATGACCTCGGCGTCTTGCCGATCGGTGTCTGGTCGACCTCCAGCACGCGCTCGACCTTGTCGAGGCCCTTCACCGCCTCGCAGCCGACCGGCTGCTTCGCCTGCAGCGACGCGAGCAGCACGTCGCGCGCGAGCGTGGACTTGCCCGAGCCTGAGACGCCGGTCACGACGGTCAGCCGCCCGAGCGGGAAGCGGGCCGCGGTTTTCTTCAGGTTGTGCAGCGACGCGCCGGAGACCTCGAGGAACGGGCCATTCTTCGCCACCGGGCGGCGCGGCTGCACCGGGTGGCGCAGCGGGTTGTTGAGGAAGCGGCCGGTGAGCGAGTCGGGCTGCTTCATCAGGTCTTCGGCGTGGCCTTGCGCGATCACGCGGCCGCCGAGCTTGCCGGCGCCGGGGCCGAGGTCGATCACGTGGTGCGCGCGCCGGATGGTGTCTTCGTCGTGCTCGACCACCACCAGCGTGTTGCCCTTGGCCTCGAGCTTCTCGAGCACGCCGAGCAGGATCTGGTTGTCGCGCGGGTGCAGGCCGATGGTCGGCTCGTCGAGGATGTAGCAGACGCCGCGCAGGTTGGAGCCGAGCTGCGCCGCAAGCCGTATGCGCTGCGCCTCGCCGCCCGAGAGCGTGGGCGCGGAGCGGTCGAGCGTCAGGTAGCCAAGGCCGACTTCCCCGAGGAAGCCGAGACGGGCGCGCAATTCCGAGAGGAGGTCGCGCGCGATCTCGCGCTCGCGGCCCTCGACGTCCACCTCGCCGAAGAAGCGGCCGAGCGCCTCGATCGGCAGGTTGCCGTACTCCGAGATGCTGCGCTCGCGCCACGTGACGGCGAGCGCCTCCTTGTTCAGGCGCTGGCCGTCGCAGGACGGGCAGGGCTCGTCCACTTCGAGCCAGTCGATCCACGAGTCGAGCACGTGGTCCTCGGCGCCGGTCTTCGCGCGCTCGTCGGTCCACTCGACGTCCTTCAGCTGCAGGCCGGTGCCGTAGCAGGCGGCGCACCAGCCGTGCTTCGAGTTGTACGAGAAGAGGCGCGGGTCGAGTTCCTGGAAGCTGCGGCTGCACGAAGGGCAGGCGCGATGCGTCGAGAACACCTGCTGCCGCAGGTCCAGCTCGACGAGTCCCTTGGCCTTGGACGCCGCCTTCACGAGTTCGTCGAGGTCCGACAGCACGTGCACCACTCCCTTGCCGTACTCCAGCGCCTTGGCGAGGCCGGCCCTGAGCAGCTTCTCGTTCTCGGGCGTCACGCGCACGTCCGCGACCGGCAGCTCGATGGTGTGTTCCTTGAAGCGGTCGATGCGCGGGAACGGATCCACCGGCAGGAAGGCGCCGTCCACGCGCAGCGCCGGATAGCCGCGCGCCTCGGCCCACTTGGCGAGTTCCGTGTAGACGCCCTTGCGGTTCACCACGAGCGGGGCGAGGAGGCCGATCCTCTGGCCCTTGTAGTCGCGCAGCAGGCGCGCTGCGATCGCGTCCTCGCTCTGCGGCTCGATCGGCACGCGGCAGTCGGGGCAGTGCTGCGTGCCGAGTTTCACGAACAGCAGGCGCAGGAAATGGTGGATCTCGGTGAGCGTGCCGACGGTGGACTTGCGCCCGCCGCGACTGGTGCGCTGCTCGATCGCCACGGTGGGCGGGATACCGTAGATCGCATCGACGTCCGGGCGCGAGGCGACCTGCACGAACTGGCGCGCGTAGGCGTTCAGCGATTCCAGGTACCGGCGCTGGCCTTCCGAGAACAGGATGTCGAAGGCGAGCGTGGACTTGCCCGAACCCGACACGCCGGTCACCACGGTGAAGCGGTTGCGCGGGATGTCGACGTCGATGTTCTTCAGGTTGTGCTCGCGTGCGTTGTGGATGCGCACGACGTTGCCCAGGTACCGGCCCTCTGGCTCCTTGGCCGTCGGTACGATCGCCGCCTTGAACGCCGCCTCGTACTCGCGCAGCGCGCGGCCGGTGTGCGAATCGGGATGCTGCGCGATCTCGGCGGGCGGCCCTTCGCAGACCAGCGTCCCGCCGGCTTCGCCGCCCTCCGGGCCGAGTTCGATCAGCCAGTCCGAGGCGCGCATCACGTCGAGGTTGTGCTCGATGACGACGATCGAGTGGCCGGCGGCGATCAGCTGCCGGAAGGCCTTCAGCAGCTTCGAGACGTCCTCGAAGTGCAGGCCCGTGGTCGGCTCGTCGAAGAGGAAGAGCATCGGCCCTTCGCCCTTGCCGGCGTGCGCGCTGGCGAGGTGGCCGGCGAGCTTCAGGCGCTGCGCCTCGCCGCCCGAGAGCGTCGGCACCGGCTGGCCGAGGCGCAGGTATTCGAGGCCGACGTCGGCGAGCGGCCGCAGGCGCGTCACGACCTCGCGGTTGTTGCGGAAGAACTGCACCGCCTCCGAGACGGTCATCTCGAGGATCTGCGACACGCTCTTGCCGCGCAGCGACACCTGCAGCACCTCGGGCCGGTAGCGCTGGCCGTTGCAGTCCGAGCAGCGCAGGTAGACGTCGGACAGGAACTGCATCTCCACGTGCTCGAAGCCGTTGCCGCCGCAGGTCGGGCAGCGGCCGTTGCCGGAGTTGAAGCTGAAGGTGCCGGCGGTGTAGGCGCGGTCGCGCGACAGGGGCGCCTTGGCGAGCAGGTCGCGGATGGCGTCGAAGGCACCGACGTAGCTCGCGGGGTTGGAGCGCGTGGTCTTGCCGATGGCCGACTGGTCCACCATGACGACGTCGGTGACGAGCCCGTCGCCGCGCAGCTGCCTGAAGGCGCCGGGCGACTCGGTGGGCTTGCCCTTGGCCTTGCGCATCGCAGGGTAGAGCACGTCCTGCACCAGCGTGGACTTGCCCGAGCCAGACACGCCCGCGACGCAGACGAGGTGGTGCAGCGGGAAGGCGACGTCCACGTTCTTCAGGTTGTTGGCCGACGCGCCGAGCAGCTCGATGCGGGCGGTTTCCTTCGTCACGCGCGAGAAGACGATGCCGGGGTCGGCGCGCTTCCGGCCCGAGAGGTACTCGGCGGTCAGCGTCTGGCGGTTGCGCAGTTCCTCGGGATGGCCGAAGTAGACGATCTCGCCGCCGCGCTCGCCAGGGCCGGGGCCCATGTCCATCAGCTTGTCGGCGGCGAACATGATCTGCGGGTCGTGCTCGACGACCACCAGCGAATTGCCGGCGTCGCGCAGCTTCTTCATCACGTCGATCACGCGGCCCATGTCGCGCGGGTGCAGGCCGATCGAGGGCTCATCCAGCACGAAGAGCGTGTTGACCAGCGACGTGCCGAGCGCGGTGGTGAGATTGATGCGCTGCACCTCGCCGCCCGAGAGTGTGCGCGACTGCCGGTCTAGCGTGAGGTAGCCGAGGCCGACCTGGCAGAGATAGGCGAGGCGTGTCCTGATCTCGCCGACGAGGAGTTCGGTCGCTTCGTCCAGCGGCGCCGGCAGCTTCAGGCCGTCGACGTAGCTGCGCAGGCGATCGATCGGCAGCAACATCAGGTCGTGCACCGAGCGATGGTCCGATTGCCCGTCCGCGACCGACTCGAGCTTCCACAGCGTTGCGTCCGGCTTCAGCCGCGTGCCGTTGCACACCGTGCACGGCGCGTAGGCCCGGTACTTCGAGAGCAGGACCCGGATGTGCATCTTGTAGGCCTTGCTCTCGAGCCACTTGAAGAAGCGGCGCACGCCGTACCACTTGCCCGGCCAGGACTTCTTCCAGCTCACCCAGTCGTCGTCGCCCTCGAGGATCCACTGGCGGTGCTCGGGCGGCAGCTCTCGCCACGGGATGTCCATGGCGACTTCGTGTTTCTTCGCGTACTTCGCGAGGTCGTCCTGGCACTCCTTAAAGCTCGGCGTCTGCCACGGGCGGATCGCGCCGTCGCGCAGGGACTTCGATTCGTCCGGGATCACGAGGCCGAAGTCGACGTCGATCACGCGCCCGAAGCCGCGGCAGTTCTCGCAGGCGCCAAGCGGCGAATTGAACGAGAACGCAGCCGGCGTCGGCTCGGAATAGTGCAGGTCGCAGTCGGCGCAGTGCAGGTCGGCCGAGTAGCGCCAGGAGGATCCATCCTCGAGGTAGATCGCGACGCGCCCTTGGCCGACGCGCAACGACGCTTCCAGCGCTTCCATCACGCGCGCGCGCTCGACGTTACCCATGCGGAAGCGGTCCTGCACGATCTCCAAGACAGTCTTGGAACGCGCGTGCACCCGCGTGTAGCCCTGCTGCTGGAGGTACTTCTCGACTTCCGCGTCCGAGAAGTTCTTCGGCACCGTGACGGCGAACGTGACCACCAGCCGCGGGTCGCCCGCGGCGGCGGCGCGTTGGCTCATCGACGCGAAGATGGATTCCGGCGTGTCGCGGCGCACCGGCTTCCGGCAGCCGCGGCAGAAGAGGGTGGCGCAGCGCGCGAACAGCAGCTTCAGGTGGTCGTTCAGCTCCGTCATCGTGCCGACCGTCGAGCGCGAGGTGCGCACCGGGTTGGTCTGGTCGATGGCGATCGCCGGCGGGATGCCCTCGATGGCGTCCACCTGCGGCTTGTCCATGCGGTCGAGGAACTGCCGCGCGTACGGCGAGAAGGTCTCGACGTAGCGCCGCTGCCCCTCTGCGTACAGCGTGTCGAAGACGAGCGAGGACTTGCCCGAGCCCGAGACGCCCGTGACCACCACCAGTTCCCCGGTGGGGATCGCGACGTCGAGGTTCTTCAGGTTGTTCTGCCGGGCGCCGCGGATGATGATGGCGTCGGCAGGGGGCGGGGGTGCTTCCTGCTTCACCCGGGCATTTTACGGGAGGCGGGTGGCGGCGTGTGGCATCGCGCTTGAAATCTATTGGCTAAAATAGCTAAAATGATCCAATGACGGCACTCCACGCCACCGACGCCAAGAATCGGTTCGGGCAACTGCTCGAGGCGGCTGCGCGCGGGCCAGTGGCGATCGAGCGGCATGGGCGGGTCGTGGCGTACGTCGTGCCGCCGGAGGCGCACCGCGAAGAGCCTCGATCGATGGAGGAGCGAGTCGCCGAGCGACTGCGCGCGGCAGGCGCGGCATACGCGACGATCTTCGGTTCGGCGGGGCGCGGCGAGGCGCGAGCCGACAGCGACCTCGACGTCGCGGTCAGCTTCGGGCGGCCGATCAGCGCCGACCTGCGGATGGCCTTGATCGGGCTGGTTGCGGAGGCGTCCGGCCGACCAGTGGACCTCGTGGATCTCGAGGTGGCGGACGGCCTCGTCCTGTCGCGCGCGCTCGCCGGCAGGGAAATCGTCTGCGATGCCGTGGCCACGCGCACGCGGATGGCGTGCAAGCTGCTGAGGGCGGAGGACGACCGCATCTCCGCGGCTCGCGCGGCGCGCGTCGTGCGGGCGGGGCTCTTCAAGTGAAGCCGGCCTACGATCGCGAAGTACTCGACGCGCGCCTGCGGGAGCTGTCGAAGCGCCTGAAGCGAATCGAGGCCAAGCGTCCGGCGTCGGTCGCGGCGCTCGCGCGGGACGAGGACCTGCAGGACATCCTGTCCCGGAACCTGTCGCTCGCGATCCAGACCTGCATCGACGTGGCCATGCATCTCTGCGCGGCGCACGGCAGCGTGCCGCAGACGGCGGGCGACGCGTTCGCGCAGCTCGGCAAGCTGAAGCTGGTCGACAAGGCGCTCGCGCAGCGCATGCAGCTCGCTGCCGG
This sequence comes from uncultured Enterobacteriaceae bacterium, assembly GCA_964617355.1. GTDB lineage: Bacteria > Pseudomonadota > Gammaproteobacteria > Burkholderiales > SG8-39 > CAZTDU01. The sequence goes on along the minus strand of CAZTXP010000068.1, from coordinate 3,101 downwards.
CTTTCGCAACGTGCTAGTCCACGAGTACACCGAGGTCGACTGGGACATCGTCCTGCGCGCCACCCGTGCGGGTACCCGCGACCTCGAAGCCTTCGGCAAGGCGATCGTTTCCCTGCTCGACGACGCGGGATAAGCGGCGGCAGAATCGCCGGGCGCCCGTCCCATGAGGAACCCGCCATGCCCGCACGCCCGCCGCGCCGCTTATTGCTGATGGTCGCGACCCGAAAGGGCGCCTGGCTCTACCACGGCGATCCGTCCCGCCGCACGTGGCGCGTGGACGGCCCGCATTTCCTCGGCCACGTCATCAGCCACGTCGTGCTCGACCCGCGCGACCGGCGCACGCTGCTCGCGGCGGCGAAGACCGGGCACATCGGGCCGACGATCTTCCGCTCCACCGATCGCGGTCGCACCTGGAAGGAAGCGGCGCGACCGCCTGCGTTCGCGAAGGCGAAGCCGGGCGAGAAGGGGCGCGCGGTGGACCATACCTTCTGGCTGACGCCGTCGACCGCTGCCGAGCCCGGCGTGTGGTATGCGGGCACCTCGCCGCAAGGGCTCTTCCGTTCCGAGGACGGCGGGGTCACCTGGGCGCCGTTCTCCTGCATCAACGACGACCCTCGTTACCGCGAGTGGATGGGCACCGAGCAGGACGGCACGCCCGACGGCCCGAAGCTGCATTCGATCCTGGTCGACCCGCGCGACCCGAAGCACCTGTACTTCGCGATGTCGAGCGGCGGCGTGCACGAGTCCACCGACGGCGGTGCGAGCTTCCATCCGCTCGTGGACGGCCTCGACGTGGTCGAGGGCTTCGATCGCGCGAACCTCGCGTTCCACGACCCGCACTGCGTGCGCTTCTCGGCGGATCCGGATCGCCTCTACCAGCAGAACCACTGCGGGATGTACCGGCTCGACCGTCCGTCGACGAAGTGGGTACGCATCGGCGGCGGCATCCCGAAGAAGGTCGGCGACATCGGCCTGCCGCTCGTCACGCACCCCCACGACGCCGACACGGCGTGGATGCTGCCGATGGACGGCACCACTGTGTGGCCGCGCACCAGCCCCGGCGGCAAGCCCTGCCTCTATGTCACGCGCGACGGCGGCAAGCGCTGGAAGCGGCAGGACGAAGGTTTCCCCGCATCACAGGCGTGGTGGACGGTAAAGCGGCAGGCGCTCTGCACGGACGGGCGCGACCCCGTGGGCCTGTATTTCGGCACCACCAGCGGCGAGGTGTGGGCGAGCCGCGACGAGGGCGATCGCTGGCGCTGCCTCGCGCGCAACTTGCCCGAGATCTACGCCGTCGAGGCGGGCGAGTTCTAAGGGGCTTGGCGTGCAGGTGCTGATCCCGAGCCCGCTGCGCTCCTACACCGGCCGTTCGCGCGTCGAGGCTAGCGGCACGACGCTCGGCGCGCTCTTCGACGACCTCGATCGCCAGTTTCCCGGCATCCGATTCCGCATGGTGGACGAGCAGGAGCGGATCCGGCGGCACGTGCGCGTGTTCGTCGGCGACGAGCAGTGCTTCGACCTCGGCCGCGCACTCGCGGGGAACGAGGAGATCGCGATCGTGCAGGCCCTCACCGGCGGGTGAGGGCGTGAGCCACCGCTAGTCGAGCCGCAGCTTGATGCGGCGCGCGACTTCGCCCCAGCGCTGCGAATCCCGGGCGAGGCGGGCGGCAGTGTCTTCCGGCGAGTCGGCCGCGACGGCCTGTTCGGACTGGGTCAGCTTCTCCACCAGGTCGGGGCTCGCGAGCGCCTCTGCGAACGCGGCATGCATGCGCTTCACGATCGCGGCGGGTGTCGCCTTGGGCGCGAACAGCACCAGCGAGAACGTCGCATCGTAGTTCGGGAAGCCGGACTCGGCCACGGTGGGCACGTCCGCCAGCAGCGGCGAGCGCTTGATGCCGGAGACCGCGAGCCCGTTCAGGCGCCCGGCGCGGATGTGGGGCAGCACCGTCGGGCCGGCGAGGAAGCCGCATTCCACCTGCCCGCCGAGCATGTCCTGCACCGCGAGCGCCGGGCCCTTGTACGGCACGTGCGTCATCTGGATGCCGGCCGCGGCGAGGAAGAGCTCGGTGGTCAGGTGTCCCGGCGAGCCGGCGCCGCCGGAGGCGTAGGTGAGAGACGCCTCGCGGGCCTTCTTCACGAGGTCGGCGACGGACTTGAGCCCGGTCTTCGGGCTGCACACCAGCGTCTGGCTGAAGGTGCTGGCACGGATCACGGGTTGCAGGTCCGCGGGCGCGAACGGCATCGTCCCGTAGACGTGCGGATTGACCGTGACCGTGGTGTCCGTGGTCCAGAGCCAGGTGTAGCCGTCGCCGGCCGCGCGCGCCGCCTCGGCCGTGCCGATATTGCCGTTGGCGCCGGGCTTGTTCTCGATCACCACGGGCTGCTTCAGGAGCTGCTGCACCTTCGGGGACGCACCCCGCAGCACGATGTCGCTCGGCCCGCCCGGGGGCAGCGGCACGATGACGCGCAGTGGCTTGTCCGGCCAGGCCTGTGCGTGCGCGGCTGCGCACGCGAGCGTCGATAGCGCCGCGACCAGCGCGGCCTGGAGCGTGTTCCTCGCCTTCATGGGTCTCCTCCGGCTGCGCGCGACGCGCAGGGAGCGGCAGGTTAGCGCGGTCGCGGGCGCCTGTCCCGTGCCCTGTATGGATAGGAGTGGGCTATCGAATTTATGAAATTAATTCGATGGACGCTATCATCTTGCAAACGTATCGTGTCGACACTTTCAATCGCTTTTAACTAAGGAGACAGCCATGACGAAGCCCACGATGGAAGGCAGGAAGGTCCCGCAGGTCGCGTTTCGCACCCGTGTCGGGGGCGACTGGAAGAGCGTGACGACCGACGACGTGTTCAAGGGCAAGACCGTGGTGGTGTTCTCGCTCCCGGGCGCGTTCACCCCGACCTGCTCGTCCACCCACCTGCCGCGCTACAACGAACTCGCGCCGGCCTTCAAGGCGAACGGCGTGGACGCGATCGTCTGCCTCTCGGTCAACGACGCGTTCGTGATGAACGAGTGGGCGAAGGACCAGGAGGCGGAGAACGTGTTCCTGCTGCCCGACGGCAACGGCGAGTTCACCGACGGCATGGGCATGCTGGTGGACAAG
>CAZTXP010000067.1:0-20849 GCA_964617355.1 uncultured Enterobacteriaceae bacterium | reverse complement strand
CGTGCCAGGGCGTCGCGTCGCCCGTGGTGAGCACCATCGTGCCCTGGTTCGTGAACACCACGCCGCCAGTGCTCAGGTTGATCTCGCCACCCGAGAGCGCCAGGTTGCCGGTGTTGGTCCAGTTCCGCGTCGTCGTGACCGGGTTCGTCACGGAGGTCGTCCCGGCCGTCGTCAGGGCGCCGGTACCCGTGAAGGCGCCGCCGCTGATCGCGAGGTTGCCATTGATCGTCAGGTTCCCCGCGCCACTGATCGCGCCCCCGGTCAGCGTAAACGTCGTGCCGACGGCCGTGCTCGAATTGCCGCTGGCGAGGTCGAGCCCGCCCGACGAAAGCTGGATGCTCTCGTTGCTGGTGAGGGTCTTCACCGACGCGGAACCGCCGATGAGAACGACGTTCGAACCGGCGAAATCGAGCGCCACGTCGTCGCCACTCGTCGGCACGACGTTGTCGTCCCAGTTATTGGCGTCGAACCAGTTCATCGTGCTCGCGCCGCCGTCCCAGGTCTTGCCCGCGAAGCCGAGGATCCCCTGGCCCGCGGCGCTCTTGATCGTCAGCGGCAGGTTGCCGGCACCGGTGACACTGCCGAAGTTGCCGGTGATGCCGTTGGCCGCCGTCGTGAGGAAGACGTGCTTGTCGTACGTCCCCGCCGCATAGCCGACGTTCGCCGCCAGCGTCCCGGCGAGCGCCGCATTGCCCGAGACGGCGAGCACGTCGCGGCTCGTCGGAGAAGTGATGTCGATCGCCAGCGTGCCGTTGGCGGTCTGGGCGTAATGGCCGGTGACCGACAGGGTGCCGACCGTGCCGATCCCGCCCGGGGCGACCGTGCCGTTGTTCGTGAACGTCGCGGCGCCGACGTTGACCGTGCCGCTGCCGCTGACCAGCCCGGAGTTCGTGAACGCGGTGCCGAACGTGTCGAGGGTCGCGCCGACCCCGATCGAGAGGTTGCCGTTCTGGGCGAACCCGTCGAACACGCGCAGCGTGTTTCCGGTGAGGTTGACCGTGCCGTTGTTCGTGACGGTGACCGTGCCTGCGTTGCCGATGTCGTAAGTGGCGCTCGGCGCGAAATTCATCGTGCCGTTGTTGACCAGCGCACCGCCAGCGCCGGAGCCCAGCAGGCTGCCGGTGCCCGAGACCGTCAGCACCCCGTCGTTCACCAGCGAGGCGCCGTTCATCGTCACCGAGCTGCCGCCCACGAAGGCGCTGGTGCCGGAGTTGTTCGTGTGCGCCAGCGTGCGACCGTTCAGGGTCAGCGCGGCGGCGCTCAGGTTCATCGCGCCGGTGACCAGCACGGTCCCGCTGCCCGAGATCGTCGCGAACGAGGTCGAATTCAGCGACCCGGACACGGTCAGGTTGCCGGCGTTGCCGATCACCCCGGAGTTCATCAGGTCGAGGCCGCCGGCGAGCGTCAGGTCACCGGTCGACTGCACGTTGCCGCCGCTCACCACCAAGCGGTTCGCGAAGGTCGTCGCGCCGAGGTTCAGGTTCAGCAGGCCCCCAGTCACCTGCACGTTGCCCGTGCCCGCCAGCGCGAAATTCGCCCCCGAGTTGAAGGCCACGCCCGTTCCACCGTTGACTGCGAGGTTGCCGGCACCTGACAGCGCGCTCCCGTTGCCGAAGGTCGCGGCGCCCGCGAACTGCTGGTAGGTGGCGCCGGCGGCCACGGCGAGGTTGCCGTTCATGGTCGCGTCGTCGAACAGGCGCAGCGTGCCGCCGGCGACGTCGACGTTCCCCGTGTTGGTGAAGGTCACCGTCCCGGAGTTGCCGACGTCCAGCGTGGAGCCGCCGGTCTTGGTGAACGTCCCGCTGTTGACGAAGCTCGACGCGTTGCCGCCGAGTTGGGTGACCGTGCCGCTGCCGGAATAGACCAGCGTCCCGCTGTTGACGAAGCTTGCGCCCTGCAGGTCGATCGCGCCAGTGCTCCAGGTGCTGTTGCCGCTGGCGTTGGAGTGCGTGAAGGTGCGCCCGGCGATGACCCGGCTGCCGCCGGTGCCCATCGTCAGCACCCCGGCCACGTCCACGGCGCCGCTGCCGCTGATCGTGCCGGCGTTGAACGTCATCGCGCCCGGTACCGTGACGTTGCCGCCGCCCGTCAGCGTGCCGCCGGTGATCGTGAGCCCGCCGCCGAACATGCTGGCGCCGCCCGCGTTCCAGGTGCCGCTCGAGATGCTGACGAGCGAATTGAAGGTCGACGCGTTGGCGTAGTTCAGCGTCGCGCCGCTGAGCGAGATCGCCTCGTTCGAGGTGATGGACTTCGCGTTTGCCGTGCCCGTCGCCAGCGTCACCACATTGGACCCGGCGAAATCGATGACGACGTCGTCGGCCAGGGTCGGCAGGATGTCGCCGGACCAGTTGAGCGCGTCGAACCAGTTGAAGGTGCCCGCGCCGCCGTCCCAGAACTTGCCGAGGTAGGCCAGCGTGAAGTTCGCGGCGTTGTACTGAGTGGACAACCCTCCGGCGCCGCTGACGTTGGCGAACGTACCAGAGACGTTGGACGCGGTCAGCACCACGTGGGTGTCGCCGCCCGCGGCGACGTAGTTGCCGAGCATCGTCACCGCGAGGTTGCCGCCGAGCGTCGCGTTGCCCGACACGGCGAGCAAGTCGCGGCTGTTGGCGGAAGCGAGGTCGACCGCCAGCGTGCCGCCGGCGGACTGGGCGTAATTGCCCGTGATGGAAAGAGTGCCCACGTTACCGGTACCGCCCGGGGCGACGGTGCCGTTGTTGGTGAGCGTGGCCGTCCCGAGGTTGATCGTGCCCGCGCCGCTGATGGTGCCGGTGTTGGCATTGACGAGCGCCGTGCCGCCGGTCAGGAAGTTCATCCCTGCGTCGACGACGATGGCGCCGTTGTTCGTGTTGGCGGAAAGTCCTTCGACCCGGAAGTTGCTCCCCGTGACCCGGATCGTCCCCCCAGGCCTGTTGACGACCGTGACAGATACGTCGATCTCGGACTGGCTCGCCCCCAACTGGTTCAGGTTGCCGTAGTTGTCGAACGTGGCGCCGACCGATGGGCGATGCATGAACGCGCCCGAACCGAAATTGAACGTGCCCGCCGCTTGATTGACGATCGACGCGTTGTTGTAGATCCGGTAGTCGTTCGACAGCAGGGTGACGGTACCCGAGTTCTGCCAGATCCTGCCATTGTGGAATTTGGTCCCCGCCGCGATCGTGGTGTTCCCGAGCGTCGAAAACACGGGACTGCCCGACGTCTGGCCGATCGTTCCACCATTCCAGTTGAAATCGCCGGAGACAGTGACGTTGCCCGTCCCGATCAGCTGGCCGTTGTTCAGGTTGAGGCTACCGAGCGTCGTGTCGCTGTTGAAGCGGACGAAAGGCGTCACGTTCGCGACGTTGATGGTCGTGAGTCCACTGACCGCGTAGCTGCCGTCGATCGTCGCCTGGGTGTCGTTGTTGGTGAAAGTGACGTCGCCGCTCCCTGACAGGGAGGTCCCGGCGCCGAGCGTGAAGTTTCCCGCGTTGTCGAAAGTGAGGGTGGTCCCGGAGGCGACGCTGATTTGCGCATTGCCCGATGTCACCATCTGGCTGTTGCGAATTCGCAGATTGCCGGCGACGACGTCGATCAAGCCTCCGGAATGATTGAAGGTCGCCGCATTGATCTCCGCGCCCACCGCGTCGTTCACGACGATCGTGCCCGTGTTGTTCACCACGCCATTGGCCGAACCCGAGTTGGTCGCGCCAATGAAGTGGTTCCGGAGCGTCAGCGTCCCGGCGTTGGTCAGCACCGCGCCATTCGACAGCAGCAGGGACCAGACCGACGCCGCGTCTTCGAACGTGGCGTTCGCGCCCGAGGCGATCACCAGTGTCTTGCGGTCCAGGACGGGCCCGCCGAGGTTGTCGTCCAGCGTGGCGCTGCCCGTGATGGTGACCGTGCCGTTGGTGGAGATGTCGCCGCTCGACCCGGTCATCTTTCCGCGGATCCAGGTCAGCGATCCGATCGAGAGGTTGCCGCTTCCGGTCAGCGTCTGCGTCCCGTTGTCGAGCGTCAGCGATCCGACGTTGTTCGACGCGCCCTCGAAGGCGACCGTCGACCCTGCGACGTTGAGGACCATCGACATGCTGCTCGCGGCGACGGGCGCGTTCAGCGTGACCGAGCCCGTAGCGAACGTGACGTTCCCCGTCCCCGTCAGCAGCAGCGACGAGGCGTTGAAGCTCGTTCCACCGGCGAAAGCGATGCCGCCGGTCATGCCCGCCACTTCGAGCGCCTCGCCTTCCGTGCTGAAATCCACGCCGGCATTGAGCTTCACTGCACCGTGGGTCAAGCGCAGCGTCGGCGCGTTGAGGTGAGTGGAGTCGACCGCCGTCGCCAGCGTGAGGTTTCCGGTGCCATCGCTGCGCCCGATCTCGAGCTTGTTGCCGGAGATCGTGCCGAGCATGGTCGGCGTGAGGTTCAGCGCCGATGCGTTGCCGGCCGTCGACTCGATGACCACCGGCCGGCTGAGCGTGAACGGACGGATCTGGACGGATCCCGCGCCAGCCGCCACCGTGCCGCCGCCGCCGAAGTACTGGAACTGGTCGGCGGTCAGCAGGATGTTGCCGCCGCCGGATTCGATGCGGCTCACCGCACCGTTCAGCGCGATACCGCTCGTGCTCTTGGCGGTGATCGAGATGTCGCCGCCGCCGGTCTGGAGATTGCCGCCCGCCGCGAAATCGATCGCCTGCCCGATGGCGCTGAAGTTGCCGCCGAGCGTGACGATGCCCGCGCCGATGCTGACGTTGCCGGTGCCGTTGTTGTCCTGGTCCGCGGTCAGGTTGACCGTGAGGCCGCTCGACGTCGTCGTGACGTTCGCGTTGACGTTGATGTTGCGGTTGGCGAGGATCGCGAGCACCGACGAGGCGCCGCCGGACTTCGTGATTGGCGCGTTGATCGTGACGTCGCCGTTGCCGGTGCCGCCCGACAGCGTCGTGTCCACCGTCACGGTGCCGCCGTTGTTCAGCGCCGCCTCCAGGGTGCCGACAGTGATGATCGAGCTCTGCCCTGGTGTCGTCGGCAGGAAGTTCGGCCCCGCGGTGATGTTCGTGTCGCTGCCCAACTGGATCGTGATGTCTTCAGGGTCGAGCAGCCATTCCCCGCCGCGTCCTGCCGGCGCGGTGATGTCCGGGGCTCGCGTGACGTCGAGGAAGCGCTTGCCCGAGGTCTCGACGAACCCGCCGTTGCCGCCGAGCAATCCGCCGCGCGCGCTGATCGCGCCGTAGATACGCGCGGTGTCATCGGCCCACGCGATGACCTTGCCGCCATCGCCCTTCTGCGTCGCGTCCGCGCGCACCACGACATCAGGCCCGATGTAGGTGACCTTCGCGTTCTTGACGTCGGGGTTGGCGCCGCTGCGGTCGCCGCCGATCAGGATCGTGCCGCCGCCGGTGGCGCCGGAGGCGTCGACCACGGCGCGGTCGACCAGGCCGACCTGCTCGCCGAGGATCGCGATCCGGCCGCCCTTCGCTTCGCTGCCGGTCGCCTCGACGCGGCCCGCGACGAGCGTGGTGCCGGTATCGGATTGCACCGTGATGTTGCCGCCCGCGGCGCCGCTTGCCTGCGTGACGCTGCCCGCGGCGAGCGTGACGTTGCCGCTGGCGCGGAACACGATCTTGCCGGTCTCGTCGCGGCTCACCGAGTTCGCGCGCACCGTGCCGCGCTGCTCGATCAGGCCCGCGTAGATGCCGGCCTTGCCGCCGTCGGCGATCACCTGCCCGAGGTTGACCGCGCTGCCGCCCGCCTGCACCTCGACGCGCAGCATCGGGTCGAGCGAATCGACGAGTTTCACCGTCTTGCCGGCGGCGAGGATCACCTCGCCCTTGGGGCTGGTGATGATGCCGCTGTTCTCGACGTTGGGCGCGATCAGGTAGACCTGCCCGCCCTGCGGCGTGGTGATCGTGCCGGCGTTCTTCACCTGCCCGGCCACGGTGCCGGCCTGGAAGTTCAGCTTGTTGGCGAGGAAGTCCTGGTCGCTGATGTTCAGGGTCGTCGCGACGAGGCCCTGCACGTCCACGCGCGCGCCGGCGCCGAAGACGATGCCGTTCGGGTTGACGAGGAACACGCGACCGTTCGACTGCAGCGTGCCGAGGATCTGCGACGGGTCCTGCCCCACCACGCGGTTGAGCACCGCGCTCGCGGCGTTCTGCTGCACGAAGCGCGTCGTCTCGTTCGGCGCGATCGAGAAGCCCTGCCAGTGGATGATGGCGCCGGGGCTGTTGGTGACCGTGAGCGTGCTGCCGGAAGTCGCGAAGCTCGCGCTGCCGGACTTCACCTGCGGTGCGTTCGGGTTGCCTTGCGAGGCCGTGGCGAACGCCGCCGCCACCACGAGCGCCATCAGGCGCATGCGCGGCGCGCCGCTCGTCTTACGGAATCCCCCGCCCGCGATATCCATCTGTCCCGTTACGCCTGTCTTCGAGGTCTTCGGCAACCGTGCAAGGCTACCTGCAAGACAACCGCATAAATACCCCCCAAAAGGGCGGATTATTCACGTCGCTGACAGTCCCTTGCATTCAGCGGCCGTGACTTATTTCACGGTCGGCCCTAGAACGACAGCACCGAACTGAAGCTGCCCCGCCAATGGTGCTTCTGGCGCGTGCCGCCCTGGTCCAGGATCTGGGCAAGGTCGAAGCGCAGCGAGAAGGCCTTCTCCTGCGACAGCCGGAAGCCGCCGCCCCAGCTGGCGAGGCTGTTCCGGGACACCTCGCCGGGCAGCGGATTCACCCGGAACGTGCGTCCGAGATCCACGAACACCAGCGGGCGCGCGTTCCAGCCCTCGATCTTGGACTGCACGGCGAGGTCAGGCCCGTGCAACTCGATCGACCCGCTGTACCCGCGGTCGTCGGCGCGCTCGCGCTCGAGGAACCCGCGCACCGAATTCATGCCGCCGACGCCGAACTGCTCCGCCGACACCAGCACCTCATTGGCGTACTGCCCTTCGAGCCGCCCGCGCAGTTGCCAGTCGCCCTCGAAGACCTCGATGACGTTGACGCCGCCGCGCAACACCCAGTAGCCGGCCCGCGCGCCGAAACGCGCCCGCCCGAGCGCGCTGGTGTCGCCCTTCGGGCCGGTGCCGAGGTTCGACCCCGCCGTGAGATAGACACCGGTCATGCCGCGCTCGCGATTCAGCGTACCGGCATAGGTGGCCCAGACGGGCGTGAGCTTGAACGAGGCGGCCGCCGAACCGCACCCAGCGGCGCCGAAGACGCCGAGCGTGCACGTGTTTTCGTAGATGCGGTGGTCTATGGCGAAGGTGACCCGATGGTCGTAGGTGCCGAGGCGATGGAACTGCTGGTTCAGCCGCGCGCCCATCACCGTGCCGCGGCCGCTGAACTTCAGCTCGCCGGTGGGCGTCTGCGTCGCGCCGACGTCGGAATCGGAGTAGCCGAGGATGAAGTCGGCCGACGCACCCTGCTCGTAGAGCGGCATGTGGTAGCCCACGCTGTAGACGCTCACGACCTTCGGCTTCTCGAGCGAGGTGACGTACTGGAACGTCACCGCGTGGTCGCGGCCGAAGAGGTTGGAGTGCTGGTAGCCGATGCCAATGCGGTGGTAGCCGGACTGCTTGGTGCCGGTGTTGTCGAGCGTGGCGAACCACTTCTGCGGCTTCTCGTCGGTGACCTCGACCACGGCGTCGATCTCGCCTTCCTTCTCGCCCGCCTTCAGCGTCACCGCGGTCTGCTTGGCGGGCGTCTCGTTGACGATCCGCAGGTTGCGCGACACTTCGTTGGCGTTCGGCGTCGCGCCCTCGCGCAGCGACGGCAGGCTGGCGCGGATATTGGCTTCGTCGAAGAACTTGTTGCCCTGCACCTGCAGCTTGCGGATGCGCGATTCGATGACGCGCAGCTTCACCGTGCCCTTGTCCAGTTCCTGCTCGGGGAGGAACACCTGCACCGCGCTGTACCCGCGCTCACGGTAGGCCAGTTCCAGGGCCTCCAGCGCACGCTGGATGTCGCCGAAATCGCGCTGCTTGCCGGTGTACCGGGCGGCGATGCCGTCGACTTGCGACTGCGGCAGAAGGGTGTTGCCCTCGACGGCGATGCGCTCGATGTCGAAACGAATTTCTACCGGCGCTGGCGCCGGTGCGACCGGCGCCGTCTGCGCGAACGCCGATCCAGCCCCGCAGAAGGCCACGATCGCGCAATGAATCAATGACTTACGAGCCCGCATCCGCCCCATCCGGGAGCCCGCTGCCGTAACGGCGGGTTTTTATTTTGAAATCAGTTAATTAGACACCCATCCTAGAAACGGCGTCAACTGCAGCGGCCAAGGTCAGTTGGCCGACAACTCGGCCCTGTTGCGAAAGTGCTCCAGGGCTTCCGGATTCGCCAATGCCTCGCTGTTCTTGATCGCGCGGCCGTGGACGATGTCCCGAACCGCCAGTTCGACGATTTTGCCGCTTTTTGTGCGCGGAATGTCTGCAACTTGGAGGATTTTGTCGGGCACGTGCCGGGGCGTGGTATTGGACTTGATCTGCTGCTTGATGCGCGCGGCCAGCTTGTCGTCGAGCGACAGCCCGTCGCGCAAGCGCACGAAGAGCACCACGCGCACGTCTCCCGCCCAGTCCTGCCCGATGACGATGGATTCGACCACCTCGTCGAGTTGCTCGACCTGCCGGTAGATCTCCGCGGTGCCGATCCGCACGCCGCCCGGGTTGAGCACGGCGTCCGAGCGACCGTAGATGATCATCCCGCCATGGGTGGTGACCTCGCACCAGTCGCCATGGCGCCACACGCCCGGGAAGCGCTCGAAGTACGCGGCGCGGTACTTGGCGCCATCCGGGTCGTTCCAGAAGCCCACCGGCATCGCCGGGAACGGCTGCGTGCAGACGAGTTCGCCCTTCTCCCCCTGCAGCGCCCGGCCCTGCTCGTCGAACACCTCGACCGCGAGGCCGAGGCCCTTGGCCTGGATCTCGCCGCGCCACACCGGCGCCGCCGGGTTGCCGAGCACGAAGCACGACACGATGTCCGTGCCGCCGGAGATCGACGACAGGCAGACATCGGGCTTGATGCTCGCGTACACGTAGTCGAAGCCCTCGGCCACCAGTGGCGATCCCGTGGAGAGGATCGCGCGCAATGCGTCGAGCTTGTGCGTCTCGCGCGGCTTCAGGCCGAGCTTCGCGATCGCGTCGAGGTACTTCGCGGAGGTGCCGAGCTGCGTCATGCGCTCGGCCTCGGCGAGGTCGAACACGATGCGCCCGCGCGCGACGAACGGCGAGCCGTCGTACAGCAGAAGCGTGGCACCGCTCGCGAGGCCCGACACCAGCCAGTTCCACATCATCCAGCCGAGCGTGGTGAAGTAGAAGAGCCGGTCCCCCGGCCGCACGTCGGTGTGGTAGCGGTGCTCCTTCAGGTGCTGCAGCAGCGTGCCGCCGGTGCCGTGCACGATGCACTTCGGCACGCCCGTGGTGCCCGACGAATACAGGATGTAGAGCGGGTCGTTGAACGCCACGCGCTCGTACGCCATCGAAGCGGCGGCGAATGCGTCCAGCCCCTCGACCGTGCCGTCCGCGTAGCGCACCTTGATCGCCGCACGCACGCTCGGCAGGCGTTCGAGGACGCCGGCGTTCTTCTCCGACAAGTCGAACGACTTGCCGCCGTAGAGGTACTGGTCGCAGCAGAACAGCACCTTCGGCTCGATCTGCCCGAAGCGGTCGACCACGCCCTGGATGCCAAAATCCGGCGAGCAGGACGACCACACCGCGCCGAGCGAGGCGGTCGCGAGCATCGCGGCCACCGATTCCGGCAGGTTCGGCAGGTAGCCGGCGACGCGATCGCCCTTGCCCACGCCGTGCGAGCGCAGCAGCTGCGCCAGGCGCGATACCAGCGCATGCAGCTCGCGCCGGGTGAGGCGCCGCTTGACGCGGTCCTCGCCCCAGAACACCAGGGCCTCGCCATCGTCCGGATCGCGCAGCAGGTTCTCGGCGAAACTCAGCCGCGCTTCCGGAAACCACTTCGCGCCGGGCATGCGATCGGCATCGACCAGTACCGGCCCCTTCTTCTCGCCGCGGACGCCGCACTCGTCCCAGACCAGCGACCAGAAGGCTTCCTTCTCGTCTATCGACCAGCGGTGCAGGTCGTCGTAGCTCGCGGCGCCGCGACGCTGCATCAGTGCCGCCATGTGCGTCGCGGCGGCGCGCGACGGGGCGGGAGTCCAGAGCGGCATCTCGTTCATGGCGGCATTCTATAATTCGCCCCATGACCCGCGAATCCATGGAATACGATGTCGTCATCGTCGGCGGTGGCCCCGCAGGGCTCTCCGCGGCGATCCGGCTGAAGCAGCTGAACGCCGACGTCTCGGTCTGCGTGCTCGAGAAGGGCTCCGAGATCGGCGCGCACATCCTCTCGGGCGCGGTGATGGATCCGCGCGCGATCGACGAGTTGCTGCCCGACTGGAAGAAGGACGGCGCGCCGTTGAACACCGCGGTGTCCGAGGACCGGTTCCTGTTCCTCACCGAGACCGGCGCGACGCAGACGCCGAACTGGATGCTGCCCGGCTGCTTCCAGAACCACGGCAACTACGTCATCAGCCTCGGCAACGTCACGCGCTGGCTCGGCCAGCAGGCGGAGGCCCTCGGCGTCGAGATCTTCCCCGGCTTCGCGGCCGCGGAGATCCTCTACGACGACAAGGGCGCGGTGCGCGGCGTCGCCACCGGCGACATGGGCGTGAACCGCAAGGGCGAGAAGACCGACGCCTACCAGGAAGGCATGGAGCTGCTCGCGAAGTACACCTTCTTCGCCGAGGGCTGCCGCGGCCACCTCGGCAAGCAGCTGGAAGAGAAGTTCCGCCTGCGCGACGGCGTCGAGCCGCAGGTCTACGGCATCGGACTGAAGGAACTCTGGGAGATCGACCCGGCCAAGCACAAGCCCGGCCTCGTGGTGCACACCGCGGGCTGGCCGCTGGACGCTTCCACCTACGGCGGCTCGTTCCTCTACCACCTCGACAACAACCAGGTCGCGGTCGGCTTCGTGGTGGGACTCGGCTACTCGAATCCCTACCTCAGCCCGTTCGAGGAATTCCAGCGCTACAAGACGCACCCCGCGATCCGCGGCTTCTTCGAGGGCGGCAAGCGCATCGCCTACGGCGCGCGCGCGATCTCGGCCGGCGGCCTGCAGTCGATCCCGAAGTTCGTGTTCCCGGGCGGCTGCATGGTCGGCGACGACGCCGGCTTCCTGAACGGCTCGCGCATCAAGGGCAGCCACTGCGCGATCAAGACCGGAATGCTCGCGGCCGAAGCCGCGCACGCGGCGCTCGGCGCCGGCCGCTCGCACGACGAACTCTCGGCCTACCCCGAGGCCTTCCGCCAGTCGTGGCTCTACGAGGAACTGTACAAGGCGCGCAACTTCAAGCCGTGGATGGCCAAGGGCCTGTACATGGGCTCGCTGATGTTCGGCATCGACCAGGTGGTGTTCGGCGGCAAGGCGCCGTGGACGCTGAAGCACAAGGGGCCCGATCACGCGCAGCTGCGGCCGAAGTCGGAATTCACGCCGATCACGTATCCCAAGCCCGACGGCGTGATTTCGTTCGATCGCCTGTCGTCGGTGTTCATCTCGAACACCAACCATGGCGAGGACCAGCCGATCCACCTGACGCTGAAGGACGCCTCCGTCCCGATCAACGTCAATCTCGAGAAGTACGACGCGCCCGAGCAGCGCTACTGCCCCGCCGGCGTGTACGAAATCGTGCGCGACGACGACGGCACCAACCCGCGCCTGCAGATCAACGCGCAGAACTGCGTGCACTGCAAGACCTGCGACATCAAGGACCCGACGCAGAACATCGTCTGGGTGGTGCCCGAGGGCGGCGGCGGCCCGAACTACCCGGGAATGTAGCGGGCGACACGATGGCCGAGGCCGCGAAACGCTACGAGAGCTTCGCCGAGTTCTACCCGTTCTACCTGTCGGAGCACGCCAATCGCACCTGCCGGCGGCTGCACTTCGTCGGCACTTCGCTCGGGCTCTGCTTCCTCGTCTCCGCCCTTGTGACGCAGAACGCGTGGTGGATCCTCGCCGGCCTCGTCTGCGGCTACGCCTTCGCATGGATCGGGCACTACGTGTTCGAGAAGAACCGTCCCGCGACCTTCAGCTACCCGTTCTACAGCTTCGCGGGCGACTGGGTGATGTGGAGCGAGATCCTGCGGGGCAAGATCCGCTTCTAGGCCTCGCTTGCAACGCATCGTTTCTTGGATCGGGCGAGCCTGCCTCGCCGCAGTGGGCTGGCGCACCGTGGGCTCGCGCCCGGCCGAGCCACGCTACGTGCTGATCGCCGCGCCGCACACCAGCAACTGGGACTTCCCGCTGATGATGCTGTGCGGCATGGCGCTGGGCGTCTGGCCGGTCTGGGTCGGCAAGGACGCCCTCTTCCGCCCGCCGCTCGGATGGCTGATGCGCGCGCTGCGCGGCGTCCCGGTGGAACGCTCGTCCGCCCACGACATGGTGCGCAAGCTCGCGGGCGTGATCGCCGGCCGCGAGCGCATCGCCGTCGCGATGCCGCCGGAAGGCACGCGCGGCCGCGCGGAGCACTGGAAGAGCGGGTTCTACTTCGTCGCGCGGGAGAGCGGCGTGCCGATCGCGCTCGGCTATCTCGACTACGCACGGCGCGAGGGCGGCATCGGAACCCCGATCGCGGCCTCCGGCGATGCGCGCGCGGACATGGATCGCATCCGCGCGTTCTACGCCGACAAGCGCGGGCGCTACCCGGAACTGCAGGGCCCCGTGCGCCTCAAGGCGGAAGACCCCGCAGCCGATCAGGCCGCGATGAACTGATCCTCGGGGACCGCCATCACCGTGCCGGCGCCCGACACCACGGTGTCGCGCAGGCCGCCGGACTGCACCATCATGTGGTCGGCGAAGAAGCGCGCGGTGGCCAGCTTGGCCTTGTAGAAGGCGGCATCGCCACTGCCCTCCGCGAGGCGCTTCTCGCACACCAGCGCCGCGCGCGCCATCTGCCAGCCGCCCGCGACGATGCCCATCAGCTTGAGGAACGGCACCGCACCGGCAAACGCGGCGCGCGGATCCTTGCCCGCGGTCGCGAGCACGTAGTCGACGCATTCGGCGATGGCCTTCGCACCCGAGGCCAGCTGCTTGCGCAACACCGCGACGTCGGCGTTCGAGGACTTCGCCAGCTCGGCATCGAACTTCTGCAGGTGCTCGAGCCACCCCTTCACCGTCGCGCCGCCTTCGCGGGCGATCTTGCGGCCGAGCAGGTCGTTCGCCTGGATGCCGGTGGTGCCCTCGTAGATCGTGGTGATGCGCGCGTCGCGCAGGTGCTGCGCGGCGCCGGTTTCCTCGATGAAGCCCATGCCGCCGTGCACCTGCACGCCCAGCGAGGCGACGTCGATGCCGGTCTCGGTGCTCCAGCCCTTCACCACCGGGATCATCAGGTCGACGAACGCCATGTTGCGCTCGCGCACCGCCTTGTCCGGGTGGGAGGACGCCGCATCGGCCGCCGCGGCGACCACGTACGCCAGCGCGCGCGTGGCCTCGGTCTGGGACTTCATGAGCATCAGCATGCGGCGCACGTCCGGGTGCCGGATGATCGGCGCGGACTTGCCGCCCTCGGCGATGTCGCGGCCCTGCACGCGGTCCCTGGCGTAGGCGACGGCGCGCTGCAGCGCGCGCTCGGAGATCGACACGCCCTCCAGGCCGACGGCGAAGCGCGCTGCGTTCATCATGATGAACATGTACGCGAGGCCCTGGTTCTCCTTGCCGACGAGGTAGCCGACGGCCTTGTCGTAGACCATCACCGCGGTCGGGCTCGCGTGGATGCCGAGCTTGTGCTCGATCGAGGCGCAGGTGGCGCCGTTGCGCTTGCCGAGCGAACCGTCGGCATTGACGAGGAACTTCGGCACCACGAAGAGCGAGATGCCCTTCACGCCCTCGGGCGCGTCCGGCGTGCGCGCGAGCACGAGGTGGACGATGTTCTCGGTGAAGTCCTGCTCGCCGTAGGTGATGAAGATCTTCTGGCCGGAGATCAGGTAGTGGTCCCCCGCGCGTTCGGCCTTGGTGCGCAAGAGTGCGAGGTCGGAGCCCGCCTGCGGCTCGGTGAGGTTCATGGTGCCGGTCCACTCGCCGGTCGCCATCTTGCCGAGGTAGGTCTTCTGCAGCGCCTCGGAGCCCGCGAGTTCGATCGCGTGGATCGCGCCCTGCGTCAGCATCGGGCACAGCGAGAAGCTCATGTTCGCGCTGCACCACATCTCCTCGACCGGCGTCGAGACGATGCGCGGCAGGCCCTGCCCGCCCCACTTGGCGTCCACCGGCAGCGCACCCCAGCCCGCCTCCACGTACTGCTGGTAGGCCTCGCGGAACCCCTTCGGCGTCTTCACGGCGCCGTCCTTCCAGACCGAGCCTTCCTGGTCGCCGACCCAGTTCAGCGGGTCGAGCACCTCGGTGGCGAACTTCGCCGCCTCCTCGAGGATCGCATCCGCGGTGTCGGCCGTCGCCTCCTCATAACCCGGAAGCTTCGAGACCTCGTCGAGGCCGGCCAGCTCCTTCATCACGAAACGCATGTCCTTCAGCGGGGCGACATAGGTGCTCATGGCAGGCCTCTCGGCGGATGCGGGGTTGCGGCTACTTGTTGAGTTCCTCGACGACCTGCGGCACGACCTGGAAGAGGTCGCCCACGATGCCGTAGTCGGCCACCGAGAAGATCGGCGCCTCCTCGTCCTTGTTGATCGCGACGATGACGCGGCTGTCCTTCATGCCGGCGAGGTGCTGGATCGCGCCCGAGATGCCGATCGCGATGTACAGCTCCGGCGCGACGATCTTGCCGGTCTGGCCGACCTGCCAGTCGTTCGGCACGAAGCCCGCGTCCACCGCGGCGCGCGACGCGCCCATGGCGGCGCCGAGCTTGTCGGCGAGCGGCTCGAGGATCTTGAACGCCTCGCCCGAGCCCATGCCGCGACCGCCGGAGACGATGATCTTGGCGGAGGTGAGTTCGGGGCGTTCGGACTTCTGCACCTCGCGGCCGACGAAGGCCGAGAGGCCGCTGTCGGCGGGTGCCGCGACCGACTCCACCGCCGCGCTGCCGCCGGTGGCGGCGACGGCGTCGAAGCCGGTGGTGCGGACCGTGATCACCTTGATCGCGTCCTTCGACTGCACCGTGGCGAGCGCGTTGCCGGCGTAGATCGGGCGCACGAAGGTATCGGCCGACTCGACCGACACGATCTCCGAGACCTGCTGCACGTCGAGCAGCGCGGCGACGCGCGGCATCACGTTCTTGCCGTTCGACGTCGCGGGCGCCAGCACGTGCGAGTAGCCCTTGGCGAGCGAGACGACGAGCGCGGAGACGTTCTCGGCGAGCGATTCGCCCAGGTGCGGCGCGTCGGCGTGCAGCACCTTCGCCACGCCCGCGACCTGCGAGGCCGCCTTCGCGACGTCGCCCGCGCCAGAACCGGCCACCAGCACATGGACATCGCCGCCGATCTTCTGCGCGGCCGCGACCGCGTTCAGCGTCGCGCCCTTCAGGCTCTTGTTGTCGTGTTCCGCGAGGACGAGGACGCTCATGCGATCACCTTGGCTTCGTTCTTGAGTTTCTCGACCAGCGCCTTCGCGTCGGCCACCTTCACGCCCGCCTTGCGCTTGGGCGGCTCGACGACCTTCAGCGTCGCGAGGCGCGGCGCCACGTCGACGCCGAGGGCGTCCGGCTTCAGGTTCTCGAGCGGCTTCTTCTTCGCCTTCATGATGTTCGGCAGCGTCACGTAGCGCGGCTCGTTGAGGCGCAAGTCGGTGGTGAGGATCGTCGGCAGCTTCACCGAGATGGTCTCGAGGCCGCCGTCGACCTCGCGTGTCACCGAGGCCTTGCCGTCGGCGACCACGACCTTCGAGGCGAACGCCGCCTGCGACCAGCCCAGCAGCGCGGACAGCATCTGGCCGGTCTGGTTGGCGTCGTCGTCGATCGCCTGCTTGCCGAGGATCACCAGTTGCGGCGCTTCCTTGGCGCAGACGGCCTTCAGGAGCTTCGCCACCGCGAGCGGCTGCAGCTCGGCATCGGTCTCGACGAGGATCGCGCGATCCGCGCCGATGGCGAGCGCGGTGCGCAGGGTCTCCTGGCACGCGCCGACGCCGCACGACACCGCGACGATCTCGGTGGCGACGCCGGCTTCCTTCAGGCGCACCGCCTCCTCGACCGCGATCTCGTCGAAGGGGTTCATGGACATCTTCACGTTGGCGGTCTCCACGCCGGTGCCGTCGGACTTCACGCGCACCTTGACGTTGTAGTCGACCACCCGCTTGACGGCGACGAGGACCTTCATGGGCAGCAATCTCTCACTCGTGGGGGAAGTCTTGAATTATACCGGCAGGGGCTGCCGCTCGACGTCGAACGGCCGCGATTTCGCCGCGAACAGGCGTCGCATCACCTCGCGCTCCCGCTCCGTCACCACGTCCAGGAACACGCTCGCCCCGCCCATCTGGCGGAACGCCTCGAAGCCGCGCTCGAGGAAATCCTGCAGGTCGCCGAATCCGGCGGCCCGGGCGGGCTTCCTCATCAGGACGAGCGCAGTGCGCAAGGCCTTGCTGCGCGTCAATTCGTCGAGCGCCTGGCCAATCTCGCGCGTCAGCGCGATCTGCTCTTCGCGTTCACCCTGCCTCCCCGCCCCGCGGTAGGCGTCGCCGTATGAAACGTCGTCGATCGCCCGGCTGCCGAGCGCATCGGCGACGGCCTGGTCCAGCGACTCGGACAGGCGGTCGAGGCGCACCGCCGCCGCAATCGTGTGCAGCGCCCCGGCCGGCAACATCTTGCACATTGCCGGGATCACGCGCGCCAGTTCGCGGTCTCTCTCGCCGAAGTCACGGGCGCCGTACAGGTCGCTGAGGAAGAACTCGGTGGCCGGCCGGTAGCGCGGATGCACGAGGAGGTCCGAATAGGTCTCCGCCAGGCGCTTCGCCTGCCAACCCTTCAGTTCCGCGAGCGCGCGACCAAATGCGGGGTCGTCGCCGGTGCGCCGGCGCAAGGCCGCGACGCCGTCGACTTCCTCGCGCAAGCGCGCCGCGATGTCGTCCTTGTCGCCCATGCCGCCATCCTATGCCCTGGATACGCGATCGTTTAGAGCCGTGACTCTAGGCCGCGCGCATAGAATCGCGCCATGCTCGCCCGGGGCCTGCGCGTGACGATCCTGCTGCTGGTCGCCGGCGGATGCTTCGCGGCATGGCTCGTCGGACAGCGAGGCCCGCTCGCGATCGCCATCATCGGCGTGCTCGCCCCGGTGGTCGTCGTCATCGAGCTGGTAGCGCTGTCGTACGCGATCGCCCGCGTCAATCCACTGCGCGGCGGCGCCGGCGAGGCGCTTGCCTCCGTCACCAAGTTCCTCGGGACGATGGTCGTGCCTTCCGATGCGCCAACGGGGAAAGGCACGCCGGTACTGCTCGTGCACGGCTACGGCTGCAATCGCGGCGCCTTCAACCGGCTCGCGCCGCGCCTCGCGGTCGCAGGCCTGCAACCCCATTTTCACGACCTCGAGCCGGTCTATGCGTCGATCGACGACTACGTCCCGTCGCTAGCGGCCCGCATCGACGAAGTCCTGCGCGCCACCGGCACGACGCGCATCGCCGTGGTTTGCCACAGCATGGGCGGCCTCGCGCTGCGCGCGTACGTCGCGCGGCATGGCGCGGCCAAGCTCGCGAGCGTCGTCACCGTCGGCACGCCGCATGCCGGCACGGTGCTCGCCTATCTCGGCATCGGCGAGAACGGCCGGCAGATGCGCCCGGGCAGCGCGTGGCTCGACGACCTCGAACGTGCGCGCATCGATGCCCTTTCGATCCCCTGGCTCGCGATCTGGAGCACGCACGACAACATCGTCGCGCCCGCCGAAAGCGCGCGCATGACCGGGGCGGACGAACTGCGGCTGGAAGGCATCGGGCACCTCGCGATGCTCGACTCACCGCTCGTGGCGGAGGCCGTCGCGCGACGCGTGTCGTCGCTTTAGTGTGCCTGCTCTAAAGGCCCGGCGTAGACTGCCTCGCAGCCGTTCCCGAACCTAAAGGAGTTCACCATGGCCACCAAACGCAAGTCCACCGCCGGCAAGTCCGCCGCCGCCAGCGCCGAGCGCCGCCTCGCCGCCACCGTTCGCCGTTCCGCCCGCGAGATCTGGTACGCCGGCCTCGGCGTGTTCTCGACCACCCGCGACGAAGGCGAGAAGGTCTACCAGGCGCTGGTCGCCGAGGGCCGCCGCGTCGAGGCGCAAGCCCGCAAGCTCGCCGACGCGCAGGTCGCGCAGGTGCGCGTGCAGCTCACGCGCGCCACGATGGACGCGCAGAAGCGCGCCCTGTCGACCTGGTCGAGCGTCGAGCGCAACCTGAAGAAGAAGGTCGGCGCCGTGAAGGCCAAGGTCTCCAAGCTGCGCGGCGCCAGGAAGCGCCCCGCCGCCCGCCGCACCACCCGCCGCGCCAAGAAGTAGCAACCCGCATGGCCGGCCAAACCCGCGACGGTTTGGCCGTAGACCTTTCTTGCTAGGGGTGCACGAGGGGAAGCGCAGCCTCCCCTCGTTCCCATCGGCAGGGGTCAGGTTTAGAAATGGATGCCTCGCATGAGGTTCGCGAAGGCGATCTGGTCCGCGCTCTGCTGCGGCACCTTGCCGTCGTCCTTCTTGCCAGCCGCGGCCGACGAATCCGGGAACATCCGGAAGGTCGTGTTCATCACGATCTGCGCCACGCGCGGCAGGAGCGCGTGCAGCACCTCGCCGAAGATGCCCAGGCGCGTCGCGATGCGCACCGGCCGGTAGACGATAGCCTCCACCACCATGTCGGCCGCGTCCTCGGGCGTGAGCGTCGGCACGTTCTGGTAGATCTTGGTCGGCGCGATCATCGGCGTGCGCACCAGCGGCATGTTGATCGTCGTGAACGCGATGTTCATGTCCGCGAACTCCGAGGCCGCGCAGCGCGTGAACGCGTCGAGCGCCGCCTTCGAGGCCACGTACGCCGAGAAGCGCGGCGCGTTGGTCAGCACGCCGATCGACGAGATGTTGATCACATGGCCCTTGCGCTTCTTGATCATGTTCGGCAGCGCGCCCATCGTCACGCGCAGCGCGCCGAAGTAGTTCAGGCTCATCGTGCGCTCGAAGTCGTGCATGCGGTCGAACGAGTTCTCGATCGCGCGGCGGATGGAGCGTCCGGCGTTGTTGACGAGGATGTCGACGCCGCCGTGGTTCTTCTCGACCAGCTTCATCAGCCGCTCGCAGTCGGCGGGATCGGAAATATCGGCCGAATAGGTCACGACTTCGTGCCCCTTCGCCGCGATCTCCTTCTTCGCCTCCAGCAGCTTTTCCTCGTCGCGGGCGACGATGATCGTCACCGCGTCGGCGGCCGCCAGCTTGTGCGCGGTCGCGAGACCGATGCCGGATGACCCGCCGGTGATCAGCACCACCTTGTTCTTCACGCGGCCGCGCAGCGTACGGTCGATGCGGAGGTCCGGGTCGAGGTGGCGTTCCCAGTAGTCCCAGAGGCGCCAAGCATAGTCTTCCAGCCGCGGGCACTCGATGCCCGAGCCCTTCAGCGCCGCCTGCGCCTCGCGGCAGTCGAAGCGCGTCGGGTAGTTGATGTACGACATGATGTCCTCGGGCAGGCCGAGGTCCTGCATGATCGCGTTGCGGATGCGGCGCACCGGCGTCAGCGCGAACAGGCCCTTGCGGATCCCGGTCGGGATGTAGCCGATCAGCGCCGCGTTCACGCGCATCGTCATCAGCGGCGCGTGCGCCGCGCGCGCGAACGTATTGAGCACGTCGCCCACGCGCATCGGGTTCGGGTCCACGAGGTGGAAGGTATGCCCGTCGCCCGCCTTGCGGTGCGCGATGTGCTCCAGCGAATCGACCACGAAGTCCACCGGCACGATGTTCACGCGGCCGCCCTCGAGGCCGACGGTCGGCATCCACGGCGGCAAGAGGCTCCTCATCCGCTGGATCAGCTTGAAGAAGTAGTACGGGCCGTCGATCTTGTCCATCTCGCCGGTCTTCGAGTCGCCGACCACGATGCCGGGGCGGTAGATGCGCCAGGCGCCCTTGCAGTGGCCGCGCACCGCCTTCTCGGAATCGTGCTTGGTGCGGTAGTACGGGTGGTCGAGGTAGTCCGCCGCCTCGTCGAACATGTCCTCGCGGAACACGCCCTCGTACATGCCGGCGGCCGCGATCGAGCTGACGTGGTGGAAGCACTTCGCGCCGAGGTCGTTGGCGAGCTGCACCGCATGCTTGGTGCCGCCGACGTTCGCGGCCTCGTTCTCTTCTTCCTTCGCCTTCAGGTCGTAGATCGCGGCGAGGTGGAAGAAGTGGTCGACCTCGCCGTCAAGGCGCTTGCGGTCCGCGGACGACAGGCCGAGGTAGGCCTCGGTGATGTCGCCGTTCACCGCGACCGCGCGGTCCTTGTCGACGCCCCAGTACTCGTAGAGGGCCCGCAGCTTCGCCGCGCTCGCCGCCCGGACGAGGAAGTACACCGTGCTGCCCTTCCTCTCCAGCAGCTTCTTGACGAGGCGCTTGCCGATGAAGCCGGTCGCGCCGGTGACGAAGTACGCCATGGACTGTCTCCTCCCGGGGGTGAACGGCCATTTTAGTATGCCGCCTCTAACGGGAATGCCTAGACTGGACGCCTGACAACCACCGCCGCGGGGACGACCCTCGCGACGATCCACACGGGAGAACCGCCATGGTGAAGAAGCTCAGGGAAATGGCCGAAGCCTCGGCCGACGCGAACCCGCTGGCCCAGCAGGTGAAGGACTCGGCCCAGCAGATCTGGCTGGCCGGGCTCGGCGCCTTCGGCAAGACGCAGGCCGAGGGCCAGAAGGTGTTCCAGGCGCTGGTGCAGGAAGGCATGTCGCTGCAGAAGCGCGCGCAGGGCATGGTCGGCGGCCACAAGGTCGCGGACGTCGGCAAGATGGCCGGCAAG
>CAZTXP010000066.1:0-12240 GCA_964617355.1 uncultured Enterobacteriaceae bacterium | reverse complement strand
TCGGCCACATCGCCATCTTGACGGGCGGACACCCGATACCGTTTACTTCGAGACGCTGCCGCGTTCCGCGGCAGCGTAAAACCGCAGAGATTCCACTTAAGAACACCCCGGGAATTGTCTAAACGACTGGGGCCCTCTCTCGAGTTGCTCCCGTGATTGCTCAAATGTCATCTTTTCGATCAAGACATACAAAGTACTTTGGACGGTAGCGTTTGCGCTATCGAAGTGCCGCTTCACGAGGTCTCTAGGAACACCGCATTCCGCGGCAAGAGTCACTTGGGGAACAACCAAGGAGAGAGCAACTTGAAAGACGGCACCGACTGTGATTGCGCGCATGTCAATGATCTCCGCCAAATTCAACAGTTCGTGAAATGTCAGGCTACTGTTCATGCACGAGATTGCCAAGGTGCAACGGATGGTGATTTGCACGCAACGTTTGATCCTCTATCTCGAGAGGGGGTCGGCGCTAACTGTGATGTGAGGCAATTGCAAGTGAATATTGGGAAGGATGAACTGCCAAGGGTTCTTCTGCGGAATGGGAATCAATTGCTTCGATCTTGCTCGGCTAGTCCGCGCCTTGGGGTGCAATGCCCCGGGGTAGCCTCGTCGGTTCGTAACCCATTGAGCATTCTTGGTGGGGCGGCGTGAATCGAACCCGCCCGCGAAACGGCACTCGGTTACCCCTCGGTCACAGGGAACTGGAGATTGCACCTAGCCCCCTAGGGGCCCCGTCGAGTTGCCCCGGATTTGCCCCAGAATTAGAGGGCGAGTGCTCGGAAAGAGTTGGGATAGGCATAGCTCCCCCAAGACTTGCTCAAGCGTTTGCGGTGCAAGGGGAAGATCGTTGGGGTCACGATTTCACCGCGACTTCCGGGCTTCGCTAGACTTAAGAACCATGACCTCTCTCCTTTCCAGGCATCGAGCAATCCAGTGGTATGCATTGCTGATGCTCATCTCCGGCGATTCGATTTCTCAGCCACAAGCGGTGGATCAATGCGCGGCGGAGCGGCAAATATTCCAGATATCGCAGGGCGGAAGGAAGTACTGGATCAAGCAAGATGGAACGGCGCTTCCCGAAGCGCTGAGAATTGAGGTGATAGGTCGATTTCGGAACGGGATGGCTACCTTTTCTAGCGGGAAAAAGGTGGGCATTCTCGATGCCGAGGGACGAATCCTAGTACCCGCCGAATATGACAAGCTGGACTTGATTGCTGATCGGCCAGTTGCAGTATTCGCCCAAGGCGACAGGTACGGGATCTTGGAACCGCGAACGGGAAAAATTCTTGTGCCGGCGCAGTACGCGTCCCTAGACCGCGATGGCATGCGCACGGGTGATTTAACAGCGTTCTCGGTCGATGGGCGGACCCACGGCTATCTGGACAGCAAGATCTGGAAGGTAGTGATTCCGCCGCGGTTTGATGGTGCAGAGGCGTTCAATCAGTACGGATTTGCTGTCGCGATGCAGGGCGGGAAGAAGGGATTGATCGGTCGGGATGGAACGTGGATTGTAAAACCCGAATACACGGAGGTTAGGTTTCTAGACAATAGACGGGCGGTAAGGGTAAGGACCGATGCGGGATACGGAATCGCAAATCTCAGAGGGGTGCTCGCGGTTGCGCCGGATTTCAAAGATATTGATGAAGCAAGTGGAATTCGTTTCTCAGGTGGAAAATTCGCAATCTACCGGATGCCATGGGCTGAAATTGAGCAGGCGCGCGCCCCAATTTCGCTAACAAAGCATGTCCTCGTAGATGCACTTGATCTTGAGCCACAGCGGGGCCAAATTGTGCGCGGCGGCAAGCATGGTTTGATTAGTCCGGACGCTACCGGGGTATTGGCTCCAAACTATGCTCGACCCATAGGGGTTAGGTCAGGGAACGGAATCCGCGCATTCCAAATCGATGGCAAATGGGCGATTGCCGACGATGCCTACCAGCTTGTTACTGCCGCACAATACGAGGAGGCAGAGCCCTTTGCGACTGGATTGATGCGAGTGAAAATCGCTGAGCGGTGGGGGATTATCAATGGTGACGGAAAGTTTGTTCAATGGGCACGATTTGATGCGATTAGTCGCGTAGAGGACGGGCTAGCCTCGTACTGGGAAAAAGGGAGCATCGGTGTTTTGTCGGCGGATGGAACTCTGCTGTCCTCGAATGAGTTCGATGCGGTGCTTCCGGCATCTGAGGGGATGATGGCAGTCCTGAAGAATGGGAAATGGGGTTACATAGGGGCGAACCGTCGGCGCATAGCAACGACGTTCGCGTGGGCGGAGCCTTTTTCCGAAGGAATGGCTGCGGTCAATTCTGGCGGCAGGTGGGGCTACGTGGGACTTGACGGTGGTATGAAGGTGCCGCCGTCGTTTGTCGAGGTTACCAAGTTCGAGGACGGACTCGCGCGCGTGCGGGATCAAAGTGGTTTATTGGGGATCATCAACAAACAAGGCCAGTTTGTCCTGGCAGCTGGGTATAGGGAAATACGGCATTTTGGTGCTGACCGTGCGGCGTTTCAGCGGGTGGACTGGAATTGGGGATTCATCGATCGGTCATTCCGTTCAGTCGGCGCCGTTTTCGATGGTGAACCGAGGCAACTGTCAGCGCGTAGGCGTTCGGGAGATGGATACTTGGAGGGGCCGATGGCAGGCTCTATACGACGATACACGTGCAGCGGGCTACCGGTGTCCATACCCGAATAGCGAGCTTTGAACAGCAGCACTATTTGGCGGAATTCATTCTTGCGGGGTACTTATCTAAGTCCTCTCGAATTCTCTTGTAAATTTCGGTCGGATCGAAGAAGAAATAGGCCACATTGGGGTCATTGGGGTTCCTGAGACCGGAAGTGATCAAGGCGAATGGTATCAAGCGTGTTGGCTTTTGCGCGCGTCCATTGACACGCTGGTAGTCCCCGGGCTCGGATAGAAATCGCGTGAATGCGTGAGCAAGTGACTGACCTTGACCGCCTTGCTCGACGAGAACGAACATAGGGCTCCCCGACGTTCCTGGGACGCTATTGCACCGATGCTGGAACATCCGCGACGCGGGAAAGTCTTGGTAGAAGGGTGGAATGCACGACGAAACGGACAGGAAGCTA
The DNA here is from genome assembly GCA_964617355.1 of uncultured Enterobacteriaceae bacterium. Lineage (GTDB taxonomy): Bacteria > Pseudomonadota > Gammaproteobacteria > Burkholderiales > SG8-39 > CAZTDU01. The sequence goes on along the minus strand of CAZTXP010000066.1, from coordinate 9,153 downwards.
GGATCCTTGTCACCAGGGTAGCCTGCAGTGAAGACTCTTATCGCGCCGGATTCCTTGAGGCCGCGGGCAATGCTACTAAGTTCCTCCTTGTCGGGGATATCGAATGGCGCAGGTCCATGTTCCTCCACGCAGGGCGCGAGCCGGGCTAAGGCAAAGTCGTCGTAAATGTCTACTAGCAGAAATTTCTGAATCCGAAGTTTTTTTGTTCGATCGAGACGGTTGTTGCTATCGCGGTAGACTAGAAACGATATCTCTCTCGCACTGCCGCCAGGGCCAAAGGTTTGCTCTTCAAGAAAATCTCGGTAGGCATCTCGTAACTTTTGCTTCAGTGTGTCGAGAACCCGTTCGTCGAGGTGATGTACGTTTCCAACTTGCCAAGTTTTGAGGCGTTCACTTTCGGATTTGAGCACCAAGGCATGATGGTTAGTTACGATGTGGCAGGGAGAAACCAGAAAGCCAGTACCGGATTGCCGTGCTACCTGTCCTATGGTGAGTTCAACACGCCCAATGCCCGATAGGTGGCGTGGCGTCTGCTGAACGAGTATGTCGTCCTTGTCATCAAATCGGTTCGCGTGACCGAGATGGGCAATCAGTGCAAATAGCGCGCCGGCGAGAAGGGAATGTGCACGCACGAAGCCGGGCCTAGCGAAGCGTTCGCCGTTTGCGTTTCGTCGAACGGGACCGCAACTAATGTCGGCTTCACGTTTCATGTATTGCTCCAAACATTCGGAAGGTGCGCTTTATAAAGCTTTACTCCATGAGGTACGGGAGTCAATAGTGGCATGCCCCGGGTGTACAGAGACGGTAATCACCTTGCGGTCTGGAGAAACTGGTTTGTGTTCCGCCTAAACAATTCCGGCTCGAAATACGTCTGATGGCTACTGCTCAAGGGGTGTGCAAGATCATCGAGATGTCGTTCCCAAGGTTTCATGCGGGATGGACTATTGAGGCGTTAACACCGCTACTTTGCACGGTAGACCGCGCGTATCCGCCGAACCGCTTGCCGGATCGTAGGGGCCTGAATAGCTCATGGCGGCGTTGACGTTGATGGTGCCGGCGCCGTAGTCCGGCCCGGCGCCATCGGGCGTCCACCAGCCCATGCCGGTGGCGACGACCTCCGGGGCCGTGTCCTCGGTGAGCCGCGCCTTGAGCCGGCAGCTGCCGTCGTGCCCCCGCGTGCGCACCTCGACCCAGTCGCCGTCGGCGATGCCGAGAGAGCCGGCGGTCGCCGGGTGGATGCGCAGCAGCGGATCCGGCGAGACCTTCCGGGCCCACGCGAACTCGCGGAATCGCGAATGGTGGTAGGTCTTCTCGCGCAGCCCGGTCTGCAGGCGCAGCGGCCATCGGTCCTCCAGTGGCGCGGCGCACGACGCGGGCGGCACCCAGTCGGGGAGCGGGTCGAGGCCTGCGTCCGCCATGCGGCGCGACCACAGCTCCACCTTGCCGCTGGGCGTGCGGAACACCTGGTCCTCGAAGTCGCCGCAGCGATGGTCGAACGTCGCCCAGCCCTGGCGAGCGAGTTCCTCGCGCGTGAGCGTACTGTCCTTCAGCAGGAAATCGTTGAACTCCGCCTGCGTGCGCCACGGCATGCGCACCGCGTCGACCGCGCCGCGCGCGCCGAGGCGTTCGAGCAGCGCCGCCGCGATCTCGACGTCGCTGTGCACGTCGCCGGGCCGCGCCGAGGCGGGTGCGGTGTAGGTGACGCAGGGGCCGCTCGCCTGCAGCGTGAATTCCTCCTCCTCGAGCGTAGTGGTCTTCGGCAGCACGAGGTCGGCGAGCGCGGCGGTGGGGTTCATGCGGGTCGTCGCCACCGCGAGGAAGTCGAGCGCGCGCAGCGCCTCCTGCGTGCGGCGCGTGTCGGGGTAGGTGACCGCGATGTTCACGCCGCTGACGTACAGCGCGCGCACGGGGTAGGGCTGGCCGGTGAGGATCGCGTCGAGCACCGAGGGGTTGTGGCACGCGCCCTGCCAGCCGCCGGGGCCGGTCCAGAGCGGATACCGCCCGGTGCCGATCGCGCGGCGCGCGACCTCGTCGGGCAGCGCGAACGCCGGGTCCATGAGGACGTCCATGTTGGTGCGCAGGCCCCTGGGCTTCTTGGCGCGGCGGTTGCCGCCGATGCGGTCGAGGTTGCCGGTGATCGCGAGGAGGGCGTGGAACGCGCGGAAGGTCTGCACGCCGTTCGACATCGCGTCGATGCCGTGGCCGCTGACGAAGCACGACGGGCCTTCGGCATAGAGGCGCGCGGCCTCGACGATGCGGTTCGCGGGTACGCCCGAGACCTCGTCGGCGCGCGCCGGCGTCCACGCCGAGAGGCGGCCGCGCAGCTCGTCGAAGCCGTGGCACCACTGCGAGACGAACGCCGCATCGTGGCGGTTCTCGTCGACGATCACGCGCATCATCGCCATCGCGATCGCAGCGTCGGTGCCCGGGCGGGGGCGCAGCCAGAGGTCCGCGAGCTCCGCGGCCGGCGCGCGCAGCGGATCGAGCACGACGAGCTTCGCGCCGCGCGCCTTCGCCGCCTTGATGCGCGACCACTGCACCGGGTTGGCGGCGTGCGGGTTCGCGCCGACGACGAGGATCGTCCTTGCGTGGTCGACATCCTCGCCCCCCTGGATGGCGAGGCCGGTCACCATGTCGCTCACGCCGCGGCAGCCGCCGCAGAGGTCCTGGTTGATCATCCAGTTCGGCGACCCGAGCGAGCGCAGGAAGAGCGCGAAGGCGACCGAGCGCGAGAAGAACGCGCCGCTCGTCGCTCCGGCGATCGCGAGCGGGCCGTACTGCGTGCGCAGGGCGGCGAGGCGATCGGCCATTTCGTCCAGCGCTTCGTCCCAGCCGATCTCGTCCCACTCGCCGCTGCCGCGCGCGCCGCGCCGGCGCAGCGGCTTCAGCAGGCGTCCCGGGGCGTAGGCGAGGTCGGGCAGCCCGCGGATGCCCTTCACGCAGAAGATGCCCTTCGTCGCCGGGTGCGCCGGGTTCGGCGCGACGTGGGTGACGCGCCCGTCCTCGACCGTCAGCAGCGCGCCGCAGAGCGTGCTGCACTCCCAGCAGGTCGACGGGACGATGCGCGCGTCGCTCATGCGCTAGCGGCGCAACTTCGAGAGATCCGGCATGCGCGGCGGGCACGCGGTCTCGAACGCGCGCGCGGCGCGCAGCACGAGCGCGTCGGCGTGCATCGGGCCGACGATCTGCAGGCCCACCGGCAGCCCGGACTTCGTGAAGCCGCAATTGATGCTCGCCGCCGGCTGCTGGGTGAGGTTGAACGGGTAGGAGAAGGGCGTCCAGTCGGTCCAGCGCTTCTGGCGCCGCGGATCGGCGACTTCGCTGCCGGCCTCGAAGGCCGGCACGGCGAGCGTCGGCGTGACGAGCAGGTCGAACTTGCGATGGAAGGCGCGCATCTGCGCGCCGAGGGCGACGCGCCGCGTCACCGCGTCGAGGTACTCCATGGTGCCGAGGCGCGAGCCCTGTTCTGCGATCTCGAGCAGGCCGGGGTCGACGAGCTTGCGTTTCTCCGGCGCGATGCCACGCACCACGTACGCGGCACCGGTGTACCAGTGCGCGGCGAAGAGCGGGCCGAGGTCCTCGAAGCCCGGGTCCTTGGCCTCGACGTGCGCGCCGAGGTCTAGGAAGCGCTGCACCGCGCGCTTCACGATGGCGGCGACCTCGCGGTCCACCTTGGCGTAGCCCAGGTCGGCCGAGAACGCGATGCGCAGGCCGCGAACTCCGTCCTCCAGCCCGACGGTGTAGTCGCGCTCGTCGTAGGGCAGCGAGTACCAGTCGCGCGCGTCCGGCCGCGAGATCACGTTCAGCATCAGCGCCGCGTCGGCGACGGTGCGCGTCATCGGGCCGACGTGCGCCACGGTGCCGAACGGCGACATCGGCCACGCCGGCACGCGGCCGAACGAGGCCTTGATGCCGAAGAGGCCGGTGAAGGAGCAGGGGATGCGGATCGACCCGCCGCCGTCGGTGCCGATGGAGAGCGCGCCCATGCCGGCCGCGGTCGCGGCCGAGGCGCCGCCGGAGGAACCGCCTGGCGTTTTCTCAGGGTTCCACGGATTGCGCGTGATGCCGGTGAGCGGGTTGTCGGTGACGCCTTTCCAGCCGAACTCGGGCGTCGTCGTCTTGCCGAGGAGCACCGCGCCGTGTTCGCGCAGGCGCGCGACGCAGGGCGCGTCGACCGTCCACGGGCCCTTCGGGTCGACGGTGCGCGAGCCGCGCCGCGTCGGCCAGCCCTTGGTGAGGATGAGGTCCTTGATCGTCGTCGGCACGCCGTCGACGAGGCCGATCGGCTTGCCCTTCATCCAGCGCGCTTCGGAGGCTCGCGCGCTGGCGAGGGCCGCGCGCTCGTCGACGAGGCAGAACGCGTTCAGCACCGGGTTCAGCTTGCGGATGCGCGCGAGCGCCGCCTTCGTCGCCTCGACGGGCGAGATCGTCTTGTTGCGGTAGCCGGCGAGGAGCTCGGTGGCGGAGAGGGCGCAGAGGTCGGTCTTCATGCGCCGCATTCTGCCGCCCGCCCCGGCTTACTGGAAGTCCGCCGCGAAGCCCGGCGCGGGCGTGAAGCCTAGGTCGCCGCGCGCGATCACCGCCTCGCGCCCGCCGTTGGCGGCGAGCAGTTCGGCCTGCCGCGCCTTCGCGGCGCGATCCACGGCGGCAGGATCGCAGACGGACCGCAGGCGCTTCTCGCACTCGGCGCGCGTGGCGGCGTGCTTCGGGTCGGCGGCGAGGTCCTGGATCTCGTCGGGGTCGGTCGCGAGGTCGAAGAGTTGCGGCGGGTACGTCGGGTTCGCGTAGTGCACGTACTTCCACTGGCCCATGCGGATCGCGAACGCGCCGGTGGTGGTGCCCATGCCGTGGTACTCGGAAAGCACGGTGCGTGGCGGCTCCTTGCCCTGTGCGACGTCGAAGAGCGAGACGCCGGGATGGCCGTCGCGCAGCGGCTCGAAGTCCACGCCCGCGGCCTCGAGGATGGTCGGGAAGGCGTCCACGTGGCTCACCGGCGTGTCCACGACCTTGCCTTGCGGCACGCCGGGGCCGGCGAGGATCCATGGCACGCCGGCGATCTCCTCGTACATCGTCGACTTGCCCCAGAGACCGCGCGCGCCGAGGTTGTCGCCGTGGTCGCTGGTGTACATCACCTGCGTGTCGCCGGCGAGGCCGGCGTCCTCCAGCGCGGCGAGCACCTTGCCGATGTTCTCGTCCACGTACGACACGAGGCCGAAGTAGCCGGCGATCGCGCGCTTCACCGCCTCGGGGCCGTCGAAGTGGTCGTCGTAGCAGAAGGAATTGCGGTAGTCGTCGAGGTACGGATGCTTCGGGCGATGCTCGCGGGCGTACAGGCGCGGCATCGGCAGGTCGCGGTTCCAGTACTTGTAGTAGTGCTCTGGCGGCGCGGTGAGCGGGAAGTGCGGCGCGACGAACGAGACGAAAAGCACCCAGGGCTTGCCGTCCCGCTTCGTGCCCTGCTCGCGCAGCCAGACCTGCGCCCGAGAGCAGATCTCCTTGTCGTAGAAGGTGTAGGCCGATTCGCCGGGGCCGGCCATCTTCGCCATCTTGTTCGCGCCGCCGCGGCGCGGCAGGCGCTCGCGCACCAGCCCCATCAGGTCGCCCTTGCCCTCGATGATGTGCATCGGGATCTGTTCTTCGGTGAAGCCGTGGTCCTCGTCCGGCAGCCGGAAGTGGAGCTTGCCGATCGACACCACGCGGTGCCCGCGCTCGCGCAGCACGTGGTGCCACGAAGGCACGGTGCCGTCGTAGGCGTCGGCGTTGTCCCAGAAGCCGATCTGGTGGATGTACTTGCCGCAGGCAAAGCCCGCGCGCGCCGGGATGCACACCGGGCTCGTGGTGTAGGCGGAGCGGAAAGTGGTGCCGCGCGCGGCGAGGCGGTCGAGGTTCGGCGTCGTGACGATCGGGTGCCCGGCGTAGCCCGCGACCTTGGGGTTGTGCTCGTCCGACATGATGACGAGGAAATTGCGGGGCTTGGAAGCGGCGGCCATGGCGTCCTGCGCGACAAAAGGGAACGCGCACTATACGGCGCGCGGCCGGCCTTGCCGCGCGCCGGATCGAACCTGGGGCGAACCTAGCTCGCCCGGTTCTTCTCGGCCATGCGGCGGATCAGGCCGTCGACGCCCGACTCGCGCGCCACCTGCTCGAACTCGGCACGGTAGGTGAGCACGAGACTCACGCCCTCGACCACGATGTCGTAGATCTTCCAGCCCTCGGGCGTCTTGCGCATCGCGTAGTCGACCACCACCGGCGGCTGGCCGGGGCGAACGTACTGGTTGCGCACCGTCGCTTCGGTGTCGCCGGGAGCCATGCGCGCCGGCTGCACCTTCATGGTCTGGCCGCGGTAGGCGTCGACCGACGCCGAGTAGATGCGCACCAGCATGCCGCGGAACTCCTGCACGATGCGCTCCTGCTGCTGCGGCGTGGCCGAGGCCCACGCGCGGCTCACCGCCAGGCGCGCGGCTTCGCGGAAGTCGACGTGCGGCAGGATCTTCTGCTCGGCGAGCTCCAGCGCCTTCTTGCGGTCGCCGGCGGCGAGCGCCTTGTCGGACTGCACCGTGGCGAGCACGTCCTCGGTGACCTTGCGGACGAGTTCGTCGGGACGCTGCTCCTGCGCGAACGAGCCGAGGGAGGCGAGCGTGAGGAAGGCGAAGGCGAGGGCAGGGAGTCTCATGCCTGCTGAGACACGCCGCCGCGCCGCGAGTTCCCGCGCTCGCGCGTCGGGAATCGGCGTCACTGTCGCGGGACGGCGACCTCGAGGTTGTCGATCAGGCGCGTTGCGCCGAGCTTCGCTGCGCCGAGCACGACGAGCTCGGTGTCGGAGGGCTCCGGAGGCAGCAGGTCCGCCTGCCGGCGGATGGCGATGTAGTCGGGCTTCCAGCCGCGGCCGGCGAGGGCGGCCATGCCCTCGAGCTCGATGCGCTGCAGGTCGCGCTTGCCTTCGGCGAGCTGGTCGCGCGCGCGCATGAGCACCTTGTGCAGCTGCGGCGCCTCCTTGCGTTCCTCCGCCGTGAGGTAGCCGTTCCTCGACGACAGCGCGAGGCCGTCCTTCGCGCGCACCGTCTCGGCGAGGATGATCTCGATCGGCAGCGCGAGCTGGCGCACCATGTTGCGCAGGACGATGCACTGCTGGTAGTCCTTCTTGCCGAAGATCGCCGCCTTCGGCTGCAGCATGTTGAAGAGCTTCAGCACCACGGTGGCGACGCCGCGGAAGTGCCCGGGGCGGATCGCGCCGTCGAGGATGTGCTGGATGTCGGGCGGCTCCACCGAGTAGCCCTGCGGCTCGGGGTAGATCTCGTCTTCGCTCGGCGCGAAGACGACGTCGCAACCCGCGGCCTGCAACTGGTTGCAATCGTTCGACAGCGTGCGCGGGTACTTGTCGAAGTCCTCGCGCGGGCCGAACTGCATGCGGTTGACGAAGATGCTCACCACCGTGCACGCACCGCGCGGCTTTGCGTTCGCCACGAGGCGTATGTGGCCTTCGTGCAGGTTGCCCATCGTGGGCACGAAGACGTTGTTCGGCTCGCGCGCGAGCCGCGCGCGCAGTTCAGCGACCGAATGGATGATGTCCATGCCCGGTGTTCCCTCAGTGCTCCGACAGCAGCGATCCCCAGCCGTGGATCCTGTCCTTGATGTTGTTCTGCCGCAATGCCCACCAGTAGGTGGCGGTGTTGATGGCGATCACCGGCTTGTCGAGCCAGAACTCGGCCATCGCGGCGACCCGCGCCATCGCGAGGTTGGTGCCGACTTGCACGATGGCGTCCACCTTGCCTTGGTTCACTTCAATGATCGCGTCGCGCAGCTGCTTCTCGGAGGTATGCGCGATCAGCATCGGGCCCTTGCACTTCAGGCCCTTCAGGTTCACGACCTCGAAGCCGCATTCGGTGAAGAAGCGGTGCACCTGCCGGTCGCCGACCGGCATGTAGGGCGTGACGATGCCGAGGCGCTTCACGGAGCGGCCGTACTTGCGCAGCGCCGCCTGGCAGGCGTCCGAGCCCATCGCGACGCCGACGCCGGCGCGCTTCTCCATCCGGGCCTGCAGCTTCGCGCTGCCTTCAAGCCCGTCCCAGAAGGTCTCGGCGGACATGCCCATCACCACGTAGTCGGGCGAGCAGCTCATCACCGAGTCGAGCGCCGGCATCAGCGCGGCGCGGATGTTCTTCATCATCACCATGAAGGACTTGTCGTCGGTGACCTTCATGTCCTTGATGGTCATGCGCGAGAAATGGTTCGTCACGCCGTGCGGGCGCATGCCGTCGTACTCCGGCTGCACCGAGGTGTTGGTGGACGGGGCGAGCACGCCGAACTTGCGGCGCCAGCCGAGGGCGTCGGTCATCGCAGTCTCCAGGCGCCGCCGAGTTCCGGCGGCAGTTGAACGGAAAATCCGTCGGCCAGCGGCTGCACCGCGAGGCCGGCGGCGCGGCAGCGCGCGGCGAACGCGGCGGCGTCGCGGCAGCGCAGGCCGTAGCCCGCGAGCGCCGGCGTCTCGGGCGCGACGCCGAGTTGCGCGGCGAGCGTGGCGCGGGTGGCGACGAGGATCTCGCCGCGATCGGTCTCGAGGCGAATGAACTCGCCGTCGCGTCGGGGCAGCAGGCCCGAGAACTCGGCCCAGCGCGCAGCGGTGGCCACCGGGTCGTCCGCGACCACGAACACCGCATCGAGCGCGACCACGCCGTTGTCGTGGTCGAGCCACGGGTCCGTCCAGATGCACTCGGGCGCGAGGTGCTCGACGATCTGGATGCGGCCCTCGGGCATCTTCTCGGGCGGCACGCGCACCACGTTGAAGCGCACGGTGCGGCCATCGTCCACCTTGCGCGCGAGATTCACGACCGGCAGCGGCGCGAAGCCGTGCGCGGTGAGTCGCTGGTGCTCGAAGGCCGCGTCCGGGGTGCCCAAGCAGGCGAGGTGCGTGCCGATGTGTTTCGACATGTAGACGCGCATCTGGCGCGCCACTGGCGTGTCCATCGTCGGCGTGAGGAATTCGAGGTAGCCCTCTTCCAGCATCACGCAGCGGTTGGACGAGCCTGCGGGGCCGTCCTGCGTCTGCTGCACCGACAGCGGCGTGACCGCGAAGCCGAGGCGCGACAGCCACGCCGCGGCGGCATCGAGGTCGGGCAGGAAATGCGAGATGCGGTCGAGCGCCAGTTCGCCGGG
>CAZTXP010000065.1:0-6138 GCA_964617355.1 uncultured Enterobacteriaceae bacterium | reverse complement strand
CATGCCCTGCGCATTCCCCCGTGTCGCCATCATCGGCAAGCTGAACAGCCCCGAGGTCGCGGCGTCGCTGCGCACGCTGCGCGGCATCGCCGAAGCCCGCGGCGCGAGCGTGGTGTTCGAGCGCGAGACCGCGGCGCTGCTGGGCAGCGGCCTGCCGGCGCTGGGGCTGGACGAGATCGGCGCCTCGTCGGACCTCGCGATCGTGGTCGGCGGCGACGGCACCATGCTGTCGGCGGCGCGCGGGCTGGTGCGCCATGGCGTGCCGCTCGCCGGCGTGAACCAGGGGCGCGTCGGCTTCATGACCGACATCGCGCTCGCCGGCATGGAGGCCTCCGTCGGCGCGATCCTCGAGGGCCGCTACACGGTCGAGGAACGTTCGCTGATCGAGGCCGAGGTGCGCCGCGGCGACGCCACGGTGCTGAAGACGCTGTCCCTGAACGAGGCCGTCATCGGCAAGGGCTCGCAGGGGCGCCTGATCGAATTCGCGCTGTATCTCGACGGCGAGTACGTCTACACGCTGCGCGCCGACGGCATGATCGTCGCCACCGCCACCGGGTCGACGGCCTACGCGCTGTCGGCGCAGGGGCCGATCCTGCATCCCGGCCTGCCGGCGTTCGCGCTGGTGCCGCTCAACCCGCACACGCTGTCGGCGCGGCCGGTGAGCGTGAGCGACCGCAGCGCGATCGAGATCCGGCTGCTGCGCGCGGTCGACGCGCGCGCGCACTTCGACGGCTTCGCGCTCGCCGACATGCAGGAGGGCGACCGGCTGCTGCTCGCGCGCTCGAAGAATGCGATCCGCTTCGTGCACCCGCCCGGCTACAGCTACTTCGAGATGCTGCGCGAGAAGCTGCGCTGGAGCGAGTCCGTGGCGGCGCTGCGGCCCGCGGGGTAGCGCGATGCTGCGCGTGCTGTCGGTGCGCGACTACGTGATCGTGGAGCAGGTCGAATTCGAGGCCGGCCCCGGGTTCACCGTGCTTACCGGAGAGACCGGCGCGGGCAAGTCCATCCTCGTCGACGCGCTGGAACTGCTGGTGGGCGCGCGCGCGGAGGCGAGCGTGGTGCGCGAGGGCGCGGAGCGCGCCGAACTCGCCGCCGAGTTCGACATCCCGGCCAAGGGGCCGCTCGCGGCGTGGCTGGCCGAGGCGGGGCTCGAGGGCGATCCCGGCACGTTGATCCTGCGGCGCACGATCGATCGCGCGGGTCGTTCTCGTGCCTTCCTCAACGGCCACCCGGCCACGCTCGCGCAGGCGCGGGAGGCGGGCGAGTGGCTGCTCGACATCCATGGCCAGCACGCGCACCAGTCGCTGCTGCGCTCCGCCGCGCAGCGCGCGCTGCTCGACGCGCACGCGGGTATCGAGGAACGCGTCGCAGAATGCGGCGACGCGTGGCGCGCGTGGAAGCGGCTGGAAGCGCTCGCCGCGCAGGCCGAGGCCGAACGCGCCACGCGCGAGGCGGAGCGCGAGGATCTCGCCGAGAAAGTCGCGGCGCTGTCGCGCCTAGCACCGGCCGAGGGCGAGTGGGAAGCGGTGGGCGCGGAACAGCAGCGCCTTGCGCACGGCTCGAGCCTGCTCGCCGGCGCGCAGTCCGCGCTCGAGGCGCTGGACGAGGCCGAGGGCGCGTGCGTCGCGCAGCTGGAGGCGATCGCCTCGCGGCTGCGCGCGCTGTCCGAGCACGACGCCGCGCTGCTGCCGATGGCCGAGTTGCTCGACGCCGCCTCGGCGCAGGCGGGCGAGGCGGCGCGCAGCCTGCGCAGCTACGCCTCGAAGGTGGATCTCGACCCGGCGGCGCTGCGCGCCGCGGAGTCGCGCATCGAGGCGCTGCACGAGGCCGCGCGACGCCATCGCGTGAAACCGCCCGAGCTGCCGGCGCTCGCCGAGCGCCTGAAGGCGCGGCTCGCGGAACTGGAACTCTCGGGCAATCCCGAGGCCCTGTCGAAGGAAGTCGAGGCCGCGCGCGCGCGCTGGACGACGCTCGCGGCGGGGATCAGCGCGAAGCGCAAGGCCGCCGCCGCCGCGCTGTCGAAGGCGGTCACGGCCGGCATGCAGAAGCTGGCGATGGCGGGCGGGCGCTTTTCGATCGTGCTGGTGGCGCTGGAAGCGCCGGCTGCGCACGGCGCGGAGGATGTCGAGTTCCAGGTGGCTTCGCACGAGAGCCTGCCGCTGCGGCCGCTCGCCAAGGTGGCCTCGGGCGGCGAACTGTCGCGCATCAGCCTCGCGCTGCAACTGGTCGCGGCGAAGTCCTCGCCGGTGCCGACGCTGCTGTTCGACGAGGTGGACAGCGGCATCGGCGGTGCGGTGGCCGAGGTGGTCGGCAAGTCGCTCGCGAGGCTCGGTCGCGACCGGCAAGTGCTCTGCGTCACGCACCTGCCGCAGGTGGCGGCGCAGGCCGACGATCACTGGACGGTGGCGAAGTCCGGCGCGAAGGGCAAGGTGTCCTCGAGCGTCACGCGACTGGATCGCGCGGCGCGCGTCGAGGAAGTCGCGCGCATGCTGGGTGGAACCGAGATCACCGCGACGACGCGGCGCCACGCCGCCGAACTGCTTAACGCACGCTAGCGGGGCTTGTCGGCGGTCGCGCGGAACTCGCAGTTCGGCCGCTCGCAGTCGCCGTAGAGCGCGAGCGAATGGCCGGTGAGCGCGAAGCCGCGCTCGCGCGCGATGCTCGCCTGGCGCTTCTCGATCTCGGCGTCGTGGAATTCCTCGACGCGGCCGCACTGCAGGCAGACGAGGTGGTCGTGGTGGCCGCCCTGGTTCAGCTCGAACACCGCCTTCCCGGTCTCGAAGTGCTGGCGCGACAGCAGCCCGGCCTGCTCGAACTGCGTCAGCACGCGATACACGGTGGCGAGCCCGACGTCGATGCCGTCGGCGAGCAGCGTGCGATAGACGTCCTCGGCCGACAGGTGGCGCACCTTGCTGGTCTCGAACAGCTCGAGGATCTTGCGCCGCGGCAGCGTCGACTTGAGGCCGCTGTCCTTCAGGCTCTGGGTGGGATTCATGGCCGGGAACGAAGTCTCGAGGGGGCGGTCGAAGGACGATCCGATATCATTATACGCATGAAGAATTTGCGCTCTCTCGCCCTTGCCTTCGCCGTCGTCGCGGCGGGCTGCGGCATGACGCCGACGATTCCCGGCCTGCCGCCCTACCGGATCGACATCCAGCAGGGCAACTTCATCTCGCAGGAGATGGTGTCGCAGCTGAAGCCCGGCATGACGCGCGAGCAGGTGCGCTTCGTCCTCGGCACGCCGCTGGTCACCGACATCTTCCACCCGGACCGCTGGGACTACGTGTACTTCCGCGAGCCGCCGGGCAAGCCGCGCGAGCAGCGCCGGCTCGCGGTGTTCTTCGACAAGGACAACAAGCTCGTGCGCGTCGACGGCGACGTCGTCCCGGCGGCCGGCGCGGCGCCCGCGGCGGATCCGTCGAATGCGCCGAAGGCCGAGCCGGTGATGCCGCCCAAGCCCGTCGCCTTGCCGGAGACCCGGCCCGTGGACCAGTCGCCGCCGACGCAGGGCAGCAACTGGCGCACGGCCAGCGACCCGGAGCCGGCGAAGGCCGAGCCGCCGAAGGAAGAGCCGCCGAAGGCGCAGCCGCCCAAGCCCGACGCCGTGAAGGCCGACGAGGGCGAGCGCGGTTTCTTCGGCCGCATGTGGGACAAGGTGAGGGGCAAGGACTGATGGCGAAGATGCGCATTGCAGTGGCCGGCGCGGGCGGCAAGATGGGCCGCACGCTCGTGGAAGGCGTACTGAAGGACGCGGACCTCGCGCTCTCGGCGGCGCTCGACGTCGCGGGCAGCCCTTCGATCGGCCGCGACGCCGGGGAACTCGCGGGTGGCGCCTGCGGCGTGAAGGTGTCGGCGGACATCGACGCGGCGATCGCCGCTTCGGACGCCATCATCGACTTCACGCGGCCCGCGGGGACGCTCGCGCACCTAGAGGCGTGCGTGAAGCACGGCAAGCGCATCATCATCGGCACCACCGGCTTCACGCCGGAGGAGAAGGCGAAGGTCGAGGCGGCGGCGAAGCGCATCCCGGTCGCGATGGCGCCGAACTTCGCCGTAGGCGTGAACGTGCTGTTCAAGCTCGCGGGCGACGCGGCCAGGGCACTCGGCGACGACTTCGACGTCGAGATCATCGAGGCGCACCATCGCCAGAAGGTGGACGCGCCCTCGGGCACGGCCTTGCGGCTCGGGGAAATCGTCGCGGCCTCACTCGGTCGGGACCTCGACAAGGTCGCCGCGCACGGCCGCGAGGGCGACACCGGCGCGCGGCCGCCGAAGGAGATCGGCTTCCACGCCATCCGCGGTGGCGACATCGTCGGCGAGCACACCGTGATCTACGCCGGCATCGGCGAGCGCGTCGAGCTCACCATACGCTCGCAGAGCCGCATGACCTACGCGCTCGGCGCGCTGCGCGCGGCGAAGTGGCTGCAGAAGCAGCCGGCGGGCCTCTACGACATGTTCGACGTGCTGGGCCTATAGGTTCGAGGGGCGCTGCGCCCCCCTCGAGCACCCCTGCAAGCAAGTTCTACGGCCAAGGCGTGGGCGCGTCGGAGAACTGCGCGCTTCGTGTATAATCTCGTTCTCAATGCGGCGGGAGAGGTCACAAGCCTTTCCCGCTTTTCACGTCCTCACCAGGAGCCTGCATTGAGCCGCCTTCGTCACGCCGCCCTCGTCCTTGCCGACGGGACGGTATTTAGGGGGCGCTCGATCGGCGCCGCCGGACTCTCCGCCGGGGAAGTGGTGTTCAACACCGCGATCACCGGTTACCAGGAGATCCTCACCGACCCCTCGTACTGCCGCCAGATCGTCACGCTGACGCATCCGCACGTCGGCAACGTCGGCGTGAACGCCGAGGACGACGAATCCGGCCGCGTGCATGCCGCCGGCCTCGTGGTGCGCGACGTTCCCGCGGTCACCTCCAGCTGGCGCTCGCAGCAGACGCTCGAAGCCTGCCTGCGCGAGCAGGGCGTGGTCGGCCTCGCCGACATCGACACGCGCAAGCTGACGCGCATCCTGCGCGAGAAGGGCGCGCAGAACGGCTGCCTCGTCGCCGCCGACGAAGGCCCGGTCGACGAAGCGGCCGCGCTCGCCGAGGCGAAGAAGTTCCCCGGCCTCGGCGGCATGGACCTCGCGAAGGTCGTCAGCACGAAGGCGGCCTACGACTGGCACGAAGGCGCGTGGTCGCTCGGTGCCGGCCATCGCCGCCCGGGCAGCGCGACCTTCCACGTCGTCGCCTACGACTACGGCGTGAAGCGAAACATCCTGCGCCTCCTGGTCGAGCGCGGTGCGCGCGTCACGGTGCTGCCGGCCGAGGCAACGGTGAAGGACGCGCTCGCGCTGAAGCCCGACGGCGTGTTCCTCTCCAACGGTCCCGGCGATCCGGAGCCGTGCACGTATGCGATCGCGGCGATCCGCGAGATCCTCGATTCCACGCGCATCCCGGTGTTCGGCATCTGCCTCGGGCACCAGTTGATGGGTCTCGCCTCGGGCGCGAAGACGATGAAGATGAAGTTCGGCCACCACGGCGCGAACCACCCGGTGAAGGACCTCGACACCGGCGCGGTGGTGATCACCAGCCAGAACCACGGCTTCGCGGTCGACCCCGCGACGCTGCCGAAGACGCTGCGCCCGACGCACGTGTCGCTGTTCGACGGTTCGCTGCAGGGACTCGCGCGCACCGATCGTCCTGCGTTCTGCTTCCAGGGCCACCCCGAAGCAAGCCCCGGGCCGCACGACATCGGCTACCTGTTCGACCGCTTCGCGGCGCTGATGGCGAAGGAGAAGCAATAATGCCCCGGCGCACCGACATCCAGAGCATCCTCGTCATCGGTGCCGGCCCGATCGTCATCGGGCAGGCGTGCGAGTTCGACTACTCCGGCGCGCAGGCCTGCAAGGCGCTGCGCGCCGAGGGCTATCGCGTGATCCTCGTCAACTCGAACCCGGCGACGATCATGACCGACCCCGACACGGCGGACGCGATCTACATCGAGCCGATCACCTGGCAGACGGTGGCGCGGATCATCGAGAAGGAGCGCACCGAGCGCCCCGCCGACAAGCTGGTGGTGCTGCCGACCATGGGCGGCCAGACCGCGCTCAACACCGCGCTCTCGCTGCGGCGGATGGGGGTGCTGGACAAGTTCG
>CAZTXP010000064.1:0-65879 GCA_964617355.1 uncultured Enterobacteriaceae bacterium | reverse complement strand
GCCGCAGCCCGACGCGACCGAGCGCGCCTTCAATACCGCCCGGCAGATGATCCGGGGCTTCACCCCGGTGGCGGCGCGCTGGCGCGCCGAGCACGGCCTGACGACCGGGATCGGCGTGGGCATCGAGGCGGGCGAGGCGGTGGCCGGCAACGTGGGCGCGCCCAGCTTCATGAGCTACACCATCATCGGCGATCCGGTGAACGTGGCCGCCCGGCTGATGCAGCGCGCGGCGGGCAACGAGGTCGTGATCGGCCCGAGGGCCTTCGCCAGCCTTGCGCCGGTCCTCGCCTCGGCCGGCCCCCTGGACCGGCGCCACGTGGAGCTCAAGGGGAAGGCGGAGCCCGTCGAAGTGGTATCGTTGAAGGTCTCGCCGGCCTAGGGGAGGCCGGCGGCGTTCCCCGGGGAAGCCGTGAAAGTCCTGATCATCGACGACGACGAGGACCTGCGCAACATCCTTGCGCACTACCTCCGCCAGGAGTGGCCGGACGTCGAGGTCGAGCAGTTCGACCCGCTCGAGCGCGACATGCCGGATGCGGCTTTCCCGCTCGGCAGCTTCGACGTCGTCATCCTCGACTACATGCTGGGCCGCGGCGACGGGCTGGACTGGCTGCAGCAGTTCAAGAAGCGCACCGACTGCCCGCCGGTCCTCTTCCTGACCGGGGCCGGCAACGAGGTGATCGCCGTGCGGGCCATGAAGTGCGGCGCCGACGACTACCAGCGCAAGCAGGAGCTCACCCGCGAGAAGCTCGTCACCTCGGTGGCGGAGCTTTCGCGCGCGAAGATCGAGCGCACGCTGTCCTCCGCGGTGGCCTCGCGCGCCGAGGGCCACGAGCTCGGCGCGAAGATCAGCATCCCGGGGATCAACGTCCTGCGCCTGATCGGCGAGGGCGGCATGTCGCGCGTCTACCTCGCCTCGCGCGAGGGCGAGGACGAGCCGCTGGTGGTGAAGATCCTGCGCTCCGAGGTGACCGGCGACAAGGTCGCGCTCGAGCGCTTCATGGAGGAGTACAACCTGGTCGAGCGCATCCGCAGCCGGCACGTTGCGCGCATCTTCGGCCACGGCGTGTCGGGCGAGCACGCCTACCTGGTGATGGAGTTCTTCGACGGCGGCGACCTCAACAAGCGCCTCGGCGGGCGGTCGCTGCCGCCCGAGGAGGCGCTGCAGGTCTTCCGCGAGCTCATGTTCGCGCTGGGCGACATCCACGAGCAGGGCGTGCTGCACAGGGACCTCAAGCCCCAGAACCTGATGTTCCGCAAGGACGGCAGCCTCGCGATCCTCGACTTCGGCATCGCCAAGCACGTCGACTCGATCGACCGCACCAAGCACGGCGAGATCCTCGGCACGCCGCGCTACATGAGCCCGGAGCAGGTGCGCAGCATGGCGCTCGACCTGCGCACCGACATCTACAGCGCCGGCGTGCTGCTCTACCAGATGCTCGCCGGTCGGCATCTGTTCGAGGGCGAGACCGCGGTCGAGGTGGCGCTGCACCACCTGAACTCGCCGCCGCCGCCGCTGCCCGAGGGGCTGGAGCGCTACCAGCCGCTGCTCGACAAGCTGGTCGAGAAGGACCGCGACGCGCGCTTTCGCAACGCGGACGAGGTGATCGGGTTCCTGTCGCGCAAGTTCTACCAGGGCCTCGGCGCGCCCGAGACCACGGTGCGCATCGACGCCACGTCGAGCGTCAAGCTGGGCTGAGCCGCGCGCGCTAGCCGGGCAGCCCGGCCCAGATCTGGCGCAGCTGCTCGGGCAGGTCCTTCGGCGTGAAGGGCTTCGACAGCGTCCCTGCCGCGCCGAGGTCGCGCAGTTCGTCCAGCTCCTTCTTCGAGGCCTTGGCGGTGATGAAGACCACCGGCAGCGAGGCGGTGGCCGGGACCTCCTTCATCTTCTTGAACAGCGTCGGGCCGTCCATTCCTGGCATCATCCAGTCCAGCATCACCATCTGCGGCCCGAACGCGGTGATCGCGTCGATCGCCTTCAGCGGATCGCCGCAGACCTCGACCGTCATCTTGCCGATGCGCTCGAGCGACATGCGCACGATGCGCTGGATATCCTCGTCGTCCTCGACGTAGCAGATGCGGGTAAGCGGGGTGGCGGGCATGGGAAATCCTCTCCGGGGGATGCTAGGACTGCGCGGGCAGCTCGAACCAGAACGTGGAGCCGCCGCCCTCGCGGTCGTCGAAGCCGAGGTTGCCCTCCATGAGCTCGACGAGGCGCTTGCAGATCGCGAGGCCGAGGCCCGTGCCCCCCTTCTGGCGCGTGGCGGTCATGTCGGCCTGCGCGAAGCGGCTGAAGATGCGGTTGCGGAACTCGGCGGGAATGCCCGGCCCGCGGTCGTGCACGCAGATGCGGGCGGTGCCGCCGTTCAGGTGCATGGTGACGTCGACCGTGCCGCCCTCGGGCGAGAACTTCGCCGCGTTCGACAGCAGGTTGGTCATCACCTGCAGCATGCGCTTGCGGTCCACGCTGGCCTTCACCACCGGCAGCTCGCCAACCGCCTCCATGCGCACCTTGAAGCGCTCGGCGAAGCCCTGGTTCAGCGCGATCGCCTCGTGCACCAGCTCGTCCAGCGACAGCAGTTCCGGGTAGAGCGTGAACTTGCCCGATTCGATCTTGTCGATGTCGAGCAGGTCGTTGATCAGGTCGAGCAGGCGCTGCGCATTGCGCTCGGCGATCACCGTGAGGTCGAGGATGTCCTTGTCGACGTCCCCCATCACGCCGGTGTTCACCAGTTGCAGCGAGCCGATGATCGAGGTGAGCGGGGTGCGCAGCTCGTGCGAGAGCGTGGAGGTGAACTCCTTCTTCATGCGCTCGGACTCGAGCTGCTTGGTGACGTCCTGCCCCTGCACGATCACCGAGATCACCTGGTTCTCGGCGTTGACCAGCGGCGTCATGCTCCACTCGCAGATCAGCTCCGCGCCGTCGCGCCGCACGTTGTGGTAGCGCACGCCGATCTCGGGCTCGCGCGCGCGGATGAACTCCGCCCAGCGCTTCTCCACCTGCGGCACGATCTCCGCGGGGAACAGGAACTCGATGCCCGGCTTGCCGACGACCTCGGCGGACGCCCAGCCGAACAGCGTCTCGGCCGCCGGGTTCATGGTCAGCACCTGCCCGCGCGGGTCGAATTCGAACACCGCGATCGGCGAGCGCTCGGAGAACAGGGCCAGCTTGCGGCCCGAGGCCTCGACCTGCCGGCGCGCTTCCTCGAGCTCGACCAGCTGGTGCTCGAGCTTGCGGTTGATCACGCTGTAGTCCTCGGTCAGGCGCCCGTAGGCCTGCCTCAGCCGGAAGCCGGAGGCGAACACCTGCGAAAGCCGCAGCGACACCGCGACGTTCGCGGCGTAGAAGAGCGGCACCAGGAACGACAGCTCGGCGAAGAGGTGGTTGCCGAAGGTCGCCAGCACGTAGGTGAACGGGATCATGATCCCCGCCGCGTACAGCGCGTACACCCACCAGACGGCCGAGAAGAACGGGATGCCGCCCGAGGACATGCCGGCGATCAGGAAGGCGAGGAACACCTGCTGCTCGTCGGCGTGCGACGGGAAGAACACCGAGCCGGCGAAGCCCCAGTTGGCGCCGGTGGCGAAGGCGCCGATGGCGAACCAGCGCAGCCACTTGTCGTGGTCGGTGTCGGCGCGCTTCTTCCAGGAGTAGTACAGGACCAGGCGCAGCACCGAGATGGCGAGGGTCAGCACCCACCAGAAGATCACCAGGTCCTTGTACTGCTGCGACCACAGCTCGTAGGTCGCGATCGCGCCGATCAGGATCGAGGCGACGATGCCCTGGATCGACTGGCGGTAGAGCAGCTCGACCTGGTCGCCGAGCACGCGCCGGCGATCGGCGGCGTCGCGCGGGCGGGAACCGGGATCGTTGCTGCTGGACGAGGAGAGGGAGGAATCCATTCCGGAGCGCGGCGTCTCCGGAGGATTATAGGGGCGAACGCGAGGTCCGCCCGCAGGCGGATTACAAACCCTTGCCGTTGCGGATGATGCCCACGGCGAGGCCTTCGATGGCGAACTCGCCCGAGCGGGCGTCCACCTCGATAGGCTCGAAGTCGGGGTTCTCCGGCAGCAGCTGCACGCTGTTGCCGCGGCGGCGCAGGCGCTTCACCGTGACCTCGTCGCCGACGCGCGCCACCACGACCTGCCCGGTGCGGGCGTCGTCGGTGCGGTGCACTGCGAGCAGGTCGCCCTCGAGGATGCCCGCGTCGCGCATGGACATGCCGCGCACTTTCAGGAGGTAATCTGCACGCGGGGTGAACATCGCGGGGTCCACCTGGTAGCGGCCCTGCACGTGCTCCTCGGCGAGGATCGGGCTGCCGGCGGCGACGCGGCCGATGACCTGCAGCTCCATCAGCTTGCCCATCCGGTGCACGGCCTTGGTATCCCGGACCCGCAGGCCGCGGGAGGCGCCGGATTCGATGTCGAGCGCGCCCTTCTTCTCGAGCGCGCGCAGGTGCTGCTCGGCGGCGTTCACGGAGCGAAACCCCATCGCGCGAGCGATCTCGGCACGGGTGGGCGGGTAGCCGGTGGATTCGGTCAGCTCGCGCACGAGCTTGAGGATCTCGGACTGGCGGTCGGTCAGCGCAGGGGTGGCGCTCATGGCGACGTCCTCCATTGTTCCCGGCGGCCTACTGGGCCTCCGTACAGTGGAATTATATCCAGTACGCCCCGCAGGGGCAAGCTCAGTCTCCCGGCTCGATCAGCTGCGGGAGGTCGTTCCTCGCGTTGTTCACGGCCCGGCTCACGCGCCGGATCGCGATCGCGTCGTCCGGCGGCGGGTGCAGCAGGTCGGAGACATCCTTGCCCGGCTTGGCCTCGAGCCAGCGCGCCCAGTCGGCCTTCTCGATCATCACCGGCATGCGCTCGTGCACCTCGGCCATCGGGCCATTGGCGTCGGTGGTCACCACGCAGCAGGTCTGCAGCGGGCCCTCGGGACCCTGCCATTCCTCCCAGAGCCCGGCGAACGCGAACAGGCCGCCGGCCGACGGGGTGATGTAGTAGGGCTGCTTCACGCCGCCCTCGGGCTTCCATTCGAAGAAGCCGTCGGCGGGGATCAGGCAGCGGCGGCGGCGAAACGCCTCCCGGAAGGAGGGCTTCTCGGCGACCGTCTCGGCACGCGCGTTGTTCATGCGCGCGCCCATCGACGGGTCCTTCGCCCAGCGCGGCACGAGGCCCCAGCGCAGCAGCGCGCCCTCGCGCACGCCGCCGGGCTCGCGCACGGCCAGCACCGGCGTGGTGGGCGCGATGTTGTAGCGCGCGGCGTACGGTGGCACGGCGTCCAGCCCGAACGCGAGGGCGACGACTTCCGGTTTGCTGTGGAGCGCATAGCGACCGCACATGACCGGAGCGTACACCCCCGGCGGTACAATCGAGAACGATGATCATCCAGTCGCTGCTCGACACCGATCTCTACAAGTTCACGATGATGCAGGTCGTCCTGCATCACTTCCCCGGGGCGCAGGTCGAGTACCGTTTCCGCTGCCGCACCGAGGGCGCCGACCTCGTGCCCGACCTCGACGCCATCCGCGCCGAGATCGGCGCGCTGTGCACGCTGCGCTTCCGCGAGGAGGAACTGGCCTACCTGAGGAGCTTTCGCTTCCTGAAGTCGGACTTCGTCGACTTCCTCGGCCTGTTCCAGTTCAACGCCAAGTACATCACCATCGAGCGCGGCCAGAAGCCCGGCGAGATCGACATCGTGATTCGCGGGCCGTGGCTGCACACGATCCTCTACGAGATCCCGGTGCTCGCCATCGTCTCGGAGCTGTACTTCCGGCGCACGCGGCCGCAGCCCGACCTCGCCGAGGGGCGCCGCCGGCTGAAGGCCAAGCTCGACCTCGTGCACACGGTGGAGCCGGTACTCGACTTCAAGATCTCCGACTTCGGCACGCGGCGGCGCTTCTCGCGCGCCTGGCACGAGGAGGTGATCGAGACCCTCGCGCGGCGCGTACCACAGTACTTCGCCGGCACCTCGAACGTGCTGCTGGCGAAGAAGAACGGCGTGCTGCCGCTGGGCACCATGGCGCACGAGTACATGCAGGCCTGCCAGGCGCTCGGCCCGCGGCTGCGCGACTCGCAGGTGTACGCCTTCGACGTCTGGGCCAAGGAATACCGCGGCGACCTCGGCATCGCGCTGTCGGACACCTACGGCATGGACGCCTTCCTGCGCGACTTCGACATGTACTTCTGCAAGCTCTTCGACGGCGCGCGCCACGATTCCGGCGACCCCTTCGAGTGGGGCGAGAAGCTGATCGCGCACTACCTGAAGAACCGCGTCGACCCGCACTCCAAGCAGCTGATCTTCTCCGACCAGCTGTCGTTCCCGCTGGCGATCGACATCGCACGCCGCTTCCACGGCCGCGCCAAGACCTCGTTCGGCATCGGCACCAACCTCACCAACGACCTCGGCTACGACGCGCTCAACATCGTCATCAAGATGACCGAGTGCAACGGCCAGCCGGTGGCGAAGATCTCCGACGCGCCCGGCAAGACGGTGAGCATCGACCCCGGCTACCTCGCCTACCTGCGGCAGGTGTTCGGGCTGGAGCCCGCGCGGCGTTGAGCGGCCTGGCCACCGGCA
Source organism: uncultured Enterobacteriaceae bacterium (assembly GCA_964617355.1). Classification (GTDB taxonomy): domain Bacteria; phylum Pseudomonadota; class Gammaproteobacteria; order Burkholderiales; family SG8-39; genus CAZTDU01. Next base: position 59,302 of record CAZTXP010000064.1, on the reverse strand, counting down.
CGTCGCCCGCCGACAAGGCGCTTGCCCGCACGGGGTGGACGGTCCTCGCCGTCTGCTTCGTGCTCAACATGTTCGGCCGCGGCCTCGGCGACATGTACACCGTGTTCCTGCTGCCCATCGAACGCGAACTCGGCTGGAACCGCTCGCAGCTCACCTCGGTGTACTCGGTCTACCTGCTGGTGAACGGCTGCATCGCGCCCTTCGTCGGCTTCGCCTTCGACCGGCTCGGCGCGCGCTGGGTCTACGCCCTGGGCCTCGGCGCGATCGGCTCGGCCTACCTGCTGGCGAGCGGCCTGACCTCGCTGTGGCACTTCTTCCTCTTCATCGGCGCCATGATCGGCGTCGGCGTCAGCTTCACCGGCATGGTGCCGGCCTCGGGCCTCCTGTCGCGCTGGTTCCGGGTGAAGCTCTCGCGCGTGCTCGGCATCGCGTTCGCCGCGGGCGGCCTCGGCGTGGTGATCTTCGTGCCGCTCGCGCAGTGGCTGATCGACCACCACGGCTGGCGCTTCGCCTACCGGGCCTACGGCATCGCCATCCTCGGCCTGATCCCGCTGGTGCTCTTCGCCATCCCGTGGAAGCGCTTTGCCTCGGGGCACCCGCGCGTGCGCAAGGCCGAGAAGGAGGCGGGCGCTCGCGACGGCTGGACGCTCGCCAAGGCCGCGCGCACGCGGCTCTACTGGGGCTGCGTGCAGGCCTTCTTCTTCACCGCGGCCGGCATGTTCTCGGTGATCGTGCAGGTGGTGGTGATGCTGATCGACGCCGGCTTCACGCCGATCACGGCCGCCACCGCCTTCGGCTTCGTCGGCATGCTGTCGACGGTGAGCGTGATGGGCAGCGGCTTCCTCGCCGAGCGCTACGGCGCGCTGCGCACGGCGACCATCAGCTACGCGGGCACTATCGCCGGCATGGCGCTGCTGGCCGCCCTCACGGTGTGGCCGTCGATGCTGCTGCTGGTGCTCTTCGTGCCGGTGTTCGGCCTCTGCATGGGCGTGCGCGGCCCGATCATCTCTGCGATCTGCACGCGCAGCTTCGCCGGCCCGCAGGCGGCGACGATCTACGGTACGGTGTACTCGTGCAACGCGCTGGGCGCGGCGCTCGGCTCGCTGGTCGGCGGCGTGCTGCACGACCTCACCGGCGGCTACGTCGCCGGCTTCGCGGTCTCAATCACCTGCATCGGCATCGCCTGCGCGGCCTTCTGGACCGTGCCGCAGATGCGCGCCTTCAAGTAGCGCTAGGCCAGCAGCCCCTGCGCGCGCGCGTCGCGCTCCAGCGCCTCGCGGAACGCAGGATGCGCGATCGCGATCATGCGCTTCGCGCGCTCGCGCAGCGTGCAGCCGCGCAGGTCGGCGGCGCCGTGTTCGGTGACGATCACGCCCGCCTCGCTGCGCGGCGTCGCCACCGGGCCGGAGATCCGCGACACGATGCGCGAGGCCTTGGTGCCGATGGAGGCGGGCAGGCACATCAGCGACACGCCGCCTTCGGAGTAGTTCGCCGCGCGGATGAAGTCGAGCGCGCCGCCGACCGCGCCGAGGTAGGCGCCGTTGGCGATCTCGGCGTTCACCTGCCCGGTGAGGTCGACCTCGATGGCCGAGTTGATCGCCACGAAGCGCGACAGGCTCCCGAGCACCTTCGGGCTGTGCGTGTAGTCGCAGCTCTTCAGGTGCAGCGCGGGATTGCGGTGCGCGAAGTCGAACAGGCGCTTGGAACCCATCAGCACGCCGCCGACCGTGACGCCGGCGTCGATCTCCTTGCGCGCGTTGGTGATCACGCCGCGCTCCATCAGGTCGGCCACCGTGTCGAGCAGCGTGCCGGAATGCACGCCGAGGTCGCGCCGGTCGCCGAGCGCGCGCAGGATGGCCTCCGGCAGCGCGCCGAGGCCGAACTCGAGCACCGCGCCGTCAGGCACGAAGGCGGCGGCGTGGCGCGCGATGGCCTCGTCGACCGGGCCCGGCGCGACGACCTTGCCGGCCGCCGGCGCGCGCGAGGTCTCGATGACCGCGGCGAAGTCCGCGCGGCGCAGCGCGCCGTCGCCGTGCGTCCACGGCACCTGGTCGTTGATCTCGGCGATCACGGCGCGGGCGCCCGGCATCGCGGGCGGCAGGTATTCGGCGGCGAGGCCGAGGCTGTGCAGGCCCTCGGCATTCGGCGGGCTGACCTGCACCAGCACCACGTCGACGGGGATGTGCCGGCTGCGGATCAGCGCACCGAGTTTCGAGTACGGGTGCGGATGGATCTCCAGCACGCCGGCCTCCGCGAGCGCGCGGTTCGCGCCGGCGCCGCAATACGCCGAGAGGCGCAGGTGATCGGCGTGTTCCGGCTTCACGATCCCGGCGTAGTTCACGCCAAGGAAGGCGCCTGCACCGCTGTAGGCCGCGCGCTGCGCGACGAAGGCCTCGACCAGCGACTGCGGCTCGGCGGTGGCCTGTCCCCACGTCACGCCGTCGCCGGCGCGAATCAATTTCGAGAGGTCGATCGTCATCGCGGCGATGCTAACATCGCGGCTCATTTTTTCCGGAGGTCGCCATGCTCGACGCCAAGTCCCTCGACATCCTGTTTCGCACTGCGCGCTCGCAGAACGGCTTCCTCGCTGATCCGGTGACCGACGAGCAGCTGCGCGCGCTGTACGACATCCTGCAGTGGGCGCCGACGACCATGAACACGCAGCCGATGCGCCTCGTCTTCGTGCGCACGAAGGAGGGCAAGGAGAAGCTGCGCCCCGCCATGAGCCCGGGCAACCTCGACAAGACCATGGCCGCGCCGTGCACCGCGATCATCGCGTGGGACACCAGGTTCTTCGAGCACATGCCGCGGATGTTCGCGCACCGCCCCGAGGCGAAGGACCTGTTCGCCGCGCCCGGCAAGGAGGCGCACGCGCACACCACGGCGTTCCGCAATGCGTCGATGCAGGGCGGGTACTTCATCCTGGCGGCGCGCGCGGTGGGCCTGGACTGCGGGCCGATGTCCGGCTTCGACAACGCCAAGGTCGACGCGGCCTTCTTCCCCGACGGCCGCTGCAAGAGCAACTTCCTCTGCAACCTCGGCAAGGGCGACCCTTCCAAGGTGATGCCGCGGCTGCCGCGCTTGGCGTTCGACGAGGTCTGCCAGCTGGCCTAGCCCTTCAGCAGTTCCTCGACGTAGGGCAGCCGATCCTGCCCGAAGTGCATGCGCTCGCCGACGAAGAAAGTCGGCGCGCCGAACACCCCCTTGGCCACGGCGGCCTCGGTCGCGGCCTTCAATGCCTCCTTGATCGCCGGATCCTGCGTCGCGGCGAGGATCTTCTGCGCATCGAGCCCGGCCGCGGACAGCGCAGCGGCGGCTTCGGTCGCGTCGCCCATGTTGCGACCGTCGACCCACATCGCGCGATACACCGCGTCCGAGTAAGGCACGAGGAATCCCTCGCGCTGGGCGTAGAGGGCGCCGCGCATCAGGTTCAGGGTATTGATCGGGAAGTTCGGATTGCGCCGGAACGGCACGCCGTAGCGCGCCGCGAACCACTGCATGTCGGCGTTCATGTAGCGGCTTTTCGCCGCCACCTCGACCGGCGAGCGGTTGCCGGTGGCCTGGAACACGCCGCCGAGCAGCATCGGGTGGTAGTCGACCTTCGCGCCGGTGCGCTGCGCGAGGCCGGGCAGCTGCGTCCACGCGAGGTAGGCGGTGGGGCTGCCGTAGTCGAACCAGAACTCGACCGTCTTCGACATCGTCTCTCCTCCTAGAACGTGGTCATCGGCTCGAGCCAGGGCCGGATGTCGAGCTCGAAGGTCCACGCGCTCCTCTTCTGGCGGTGGATCGCCCAGTAGGTGTCGGCGATGTCGTCGGGCTGCAAGAGGCCGTCCTTCGGGCGCGACGCGACCATCTCGGGGCGCAACTCGCGCACGAAGGGCGTGTCGATGGGCCCGTCGATGACGACGTGCGCGACGTGGATGCCCTTCTTGCCGTATTCACGCGCGGTGGATTGCGCCAGCGCGCGCAGGCCGAACTTCGCGGTCGCGAATGCGGCAAAGCCCTCGCCGCCACGCAGCGCCGCGGTGGCGCCGGTGAAGAACAGCGTGCCGCGCCCGCGCGGCGCCATGGCCTTCATCGCCTCGCGCGCGGTGAGGAAGCCGGCGAAGCACGCCATCTCCCAGGCCTTGAAGTACTTCTGCGCGGTCATCTCGGTCAAGCCGAAGCGGATGTTGCCGCCGACGTTGAAGACGACCACCTCGAGCGCACCGACATCGCGCTCGATCCGGGCGAAGAGGTCGATGACCTGATCTTCGCGGCGCGCATCGCAGCCATAGGCGTGGACCGTGCCACCGGCGGCGCGGATCTCGGCCGCGAGCGGTTCCAGCTTGTCGGCGTTGCGGCGTGCGATGCAGACCTTCAGGCCTTCGCGCGCGAAGCGCCGGGCGAGCGCGGCGCCGAGGCTGTCGCCGGCGCCGACGACGAGTGCGGTGTCAGGGGTGCTCATGCGGACTCCTCCTCAGGCGGCCGCCGCGACGGGCTTGGGCTTCGCCTCGCGGATCGGAAGGTGCACCAGCGCGGCGAACAGGCACAGCGCGATGTCGGCGAACCACATCCAGTCGTAGTGGCCGCTGGCCTCGAAGGCCTTTCCGCCCAGCCACGCGCCGAGGAAGCCGCCGACCTGGTGCGACAGCATCACGAGGCCGAAGAGCGTGGCCATGTAGCGCGGCCCGTGCAGCTTCAGCACCAGCCCGACGGTGGGCGGCACGGTCGACAGGTACGTGAAGCCGATGCCGGCGGCAAAGAGCAGGAAGGCGATCTCCGTCTTCGGCGCGAGCCAGAAGGCGAGGATCAGCACGGCGCGCGCGAAGTACGTCCACGCCAGCGCGAGCTTCATGCGCGCGGTCTGCACGCGCTTGCCCATCCACAGGCTGCCTGCCATGTTGAACAGGCCGATGATCGCGAGCGACCACGCGCTCACCGACGCCGGCAACCCGCAGTAGGCCACCACGCCGGGCAGGTGCACCGCGATGAACGCGACGTGGAAGCCGCAGGTGAAGAATCCGGCGGTGAGGAGGAGGTAGCTGCGATCGCGCGACGCGTCGCGCAGCGCCTGCGAGAGCGAGGTCGCGCCGGTGGCGGCCGGCGCCGCCGGCGCGTGGCCGGCGGTGAGCCAGAGGACGAGCGGCACGGCGAGGAGCGCCATCGCGCCGGTGGCGATCATGGCCGGCTTCCAGCCCGCCAGCCCGATCAGCAGCTGCGCCAGCGGGATGAGCGTGAACTGGCCGAACGAGCCGCCGGCGTTGACGATGCCCGAGGCCATCGCGCGCTTCGCCTCGGGGATCCAGCGGTTGGCGGCCGAGACGAGGAGCGCGGGCCCGAGGGCGCCCGCGCCGCAGGCGGCGAGCACGCCGACGAAGAGCGTCAGCATCGCCGCGTTGGAAGCGAACGGCGTCGCCATGCCGGCGATCGCGAGCAACAGCGCGCCGCCCATCATCACGCCGCGCGGGCCGTTGCGGTCGGCGAGCGCGCCGGCGACCGGCTGCGCCACGCCCCACATCAGCTGGCCGATGCCGAACGCGAGGCTGATCGCGGCGTAGCCGATGCCGGTCTCGGTGTTGATCGGGCCGATGAAGAGCGGCTGCGCCTGCCGCGTGCCGAGCGCGATGGCGAACACCGCGCCGGCGGCGATCGCGACGGCGACGTACCCGCGCGCGGCCTGCGTCATGTGCTCGCCTCCGGCTCGAGGGCGGCGATGGCGTTGCCGAGCAGGGCGTGCAGCGCAGGGCCATCCTTGCCGAGCTGGCGTTCCAGCGTCGCCTGGGCCTGCGCCCACAGGGGGCGAGCCCGGCGGATGCGTTCAAGCCCGCGCGGCGTGAGCTCCAGTTCGGCCGAGCGGCCGACCTCGGTGCTGCGATAGCGCGCGAGGCCGTCGCGGATCACCGGCCTCAGGTTGCGCAGCAGCGTGGTGCGTTCCATGCCGACCTGCTGCGCGAGCGCGCTCGCGGACACGCCGGGCTGGTGGCGCAGGTGTTGCAGGAGCGAGAACTGGGTGATCGTCAGCCCGGCGGGGGCGACCGCGCGGTCGTAGTCCTGCGTTACCCGGCGCGCGAGCCGGCGCAGCAGGTGGCAGGTGCAGGGCGAGGTGGGCATGCCCGGACTCTAGGGTGTGTATATGCACGGGTCAAATGCAATCCGCGCATGCGAGCGAATCGCGGCGCGCCGGCTCGGTCGCCCGCCATCGCGCCGTGCGGATCAGCCGACCCCGGCCTCGCGCCGCGTGCGCAGCAGCGCCCCCACCGACGCCACCAGCTCGTCGATGTGCCCCTCCAGCGGAGGGCTCATCGCGTCGAGCCAGTGCGGGCTGGAGAGGAAGTATTCCATCGCCTTCGAGGGCACCACGTTCTCGATGCGGAAGGGGATTACCGCGACGCCCTTTCCGACGGCGCGCTCGACTTCGCGCAGCACCTGCGGCGAGGCGTTCGCCGAGGCCGAGAACACGATCACCATCGCGCGGCAGCCTTCCAGCGCCTCGATGATCGCTTCTCCCCAGTTGGCGCCGGGGCGGATGTCGCGCGGCGCGATCCAGACGCGGATGCCGGCCTGCTCGAGCTTCGCGCAGATTGCGTCGGCCACCGGCTTGTCCTTCGCCGAGTGGCTGAGGAAGACGTCGTGGTGGCCCTCGCGCCGGATCGGCGCCGCGTTGGCCGAGCGCACGGCGGGCGCGGGCGCCTCGGCAGCGGCGTGCTGCGCTTCCATGGCGAGGTGCGAGTTGTACAACTTGAGCAGCAGCCATGTCCCCCAGACGTGGAACACGGCCGCGAAGGCGAAACAGGCCGCGGGCAAGGCCAGCGAGTAGGCGTCGACCGCGCCGGTGAGGAAGAGGTGGCCGCCGACCACCGGCGAGAACACCATCGGCAGCGCGACGACGAGGAACAGGGTGACCTCGGCGGATTGCTTCTCCCAGCGCGACAGCATGGCCTCCGACAGCGCGGGCGCCGCCTCGCCATCGGGCAGCGCGCTTTCGCGCAGCATCAGCTCGGCGAGTTCGTGCTGGCGCACCACGCCGAGCGACCAGAGGAAGATTGCCAGCACCCCGCCATAGAACAGCACGCTGCTGGCGCCAAGGGCAGCCATCACCGCTGGGTAGGACGGGCGGTCCCCGGGGTTCAGGATCCAGCCCCAGAACCAGATGGCCACCACGATGGCGGAGGCGGCGAGCAGCGCCGCGGCGGCGCCGGGCCCGGCACGTCCGGCGTCGAAGCCCGCGCGCCGTGCGGCATTGCGGGCCGCCGGCTCCGCGGACTCCAGCGGCTCGCGCGACGCGAACTCGGTCCAGCGCGCGCCAAGGTGCGCGCGCAGCGCGGCGCCGACGCGCAGCACCGTGTAGACCCAGAACGTGAGCAGGCCGAAGACCACGAAGCCGGTGACCGGGAGACGTTGGCCGGTGCCGAACCGGCCGCTCGAGAAGGCGCGCATGGGGAGTCCGAGGGTCTGCGGTCAGGATACTGCATCGGACCTGACACATGCGCCGCGCGTTCGTCCCATGGGTTGAACGCATCCACCCGCATTAATTGCCAGGAGACGCTGCACATGATCGCTCGACCCGCCGCCCTCGCGGCCGCCGTGATGCTCGCCTTCGCCCTGCCGGCCCATGCCGATCGCAGCGAGGAGATCTTCCGCCACGCGCTCGACTACACGGTGCAGGTCCGGGCCGCGGTGCCGGCGCCCTTCGAGCCAGACGTGAAGGGCACGGTGCGCGGCGCCGGCTTCGTCGTCGATGCCGCGCGCGGCTGGGTGCTGACCAATGCGCACGTGGTCGCGCGCTCGCCGTCGCGCGTCGAGGTGGCGCGCCACGGGCAGGATTTCCACGAAGCGAGGAAGCTCTACGTCGACCCGCATCTCGACGTCGCCCTCGTGGAACTGCCGCCGGCGGCGCGTACGGGTCTGGCGGCGGCGTCGCTGCATTGCGGTGCCTCGCCGAGCGTCGGCCATCCGGTGGGCGCGTTCGGCCATCCGTGGAACCTGAAGTTCACCGGCACGCGCGGCATCATCTCGGGCAGCACCACGCGCGCGGTGGGCGAGGCGCTGCAGACCGACGCGCCGATCAACGGCGGCAATTCCGGCGGGCCGCTGATCAGCCTCGAGAGCGGGCGCGTGGTCGGCATCAATACCGCGCAGATCCGCGGCTCGCAGAACACCAACTTCGCGGTGGCGATGCACTACGCGTGCCGCATCGTCGAGCTGCTGCAGGCGGGCGCGGATCCGTCGCCGCCCAGCCTCGGCGTGGTGTACTTCCGCGAGATGGACAACGAGCGCGTGCTGAAGGTGGCGCGCAACTACGTGCCCTCGCGCACCGGCCTGCAGGCGGGCGACGTGATCCGCGGCGTGGTCGGCGTGCCGGGCACGATCGAGACCGAGACCCAGCTGCAGCACGCGCTGCGCGGCCGCCTGGACGGCTTCGACCTGCGCGTCGAGCGCGGCGGCGCCGAGGTGGTGGTGCACGGCCGCGCGCCTGCGACGCCCTTGGTCGCGGCCTCGCGCGGCGTCATCGCCGGTGGCGTGCTGTTCGGGCAGAACCCGCTCGTCGACGCGGCCGAGCTGCGCATCGCCGGGCTGATGGTGCATCACGTGGAGAAGGGGTCCGACGGCGAGGCCAAGGAACTCGCACGCGGCGATTTCCTCGAGGCCGTGGACGGGCGACCGGTGTCGACGCTGGAGGAACTCGCCGCCGTCCTCGAGCGTGTTCGCGGCTCGGACAAGGGCGTCGCGCTGACCCTGAAGCGCTACGGCGGCAGCGACCGCGCGTTCGTCTACGTCGAGCGGCGGCTGATCGCCGAGCGCGTGGACTGGGTGGGCGGTGACATTCCCGCCGCGGTCGCTCGCCACGCGCCGAAGGACGCGGTGCCCGTGGCGGCGGAGGGTGCCGGAAATTTACATAAATCGACGGATGCAGCGATGGGACGGACGCATGTGGAACGGTAAGATTGCAATCCCTCCTGTCGGACGCTCGGAGCAATCGGCGTGTCGCGGCAGCAGCATCCCCGCGAGGAACGACACGCCGGCAGGAGACCGCCTCGGGGGGAGAACACCTCAATCCATGAACCGGAAGGATCCTGAAATGAAGATGAAGAGAATGATGGGCAACGTGCTTGCGATCGCGGTCGCCACGGCGCTCTCCGCGGGCGCGGCGATCGGCGCAGACGACAAGGGCGGCAAGGGCAAGGGCAAGAACGAAGGCCCGAAGGCGGCCGTGAAGGCGCCCAGCCCCGCGAGCAACGCGCACCTCGCGCAATCGCTGGTGCGCTATGGCGACGCCAACAAGGACGCCGTGGCGATGATCACCGCGGCGCGCATCCTCTCGGCCGAAGGGGCGCAGGACAAGAAGCGCGACAAGAAGACGCAGGGCGGCAAGGGCGACGAAGCCAAGCAGGGCGCCGACATGACCGTGGCCGGCATCCTCGCGCGCGCCAAGCAGTACGCGGGCGACCGCAAGGACGTGATCGCGATGGCCGACGACGTCGCCGCCTCGGGCTCGCGCGGCCGTGCGAACGGCCCGGGCCGCAGCGTCACCGTGGTGAGGACCGGCGCGACCGACGTGTTCACCGAGGTCTTTCGCGGTGGCGAGCCGGCCTTCGTCGGCATCAGCGGCGACGGCGACTCGGACCTCGACCTCTACGTCTACGACGAGAACGGCAACCTGATCTGCCGCTCGACCACCGCCGGCGACGACGAGGCCTGCCGCTGGAACCCGCGCTGGACCGGGCCGTTCCGCATCCAGGTGCGCAACCTCGGCGTGGCCAACCGCTACGTCATTGGCACGAACTGATCCACGGCTTCACGCATCATCCCCCGCGCGCGCCTGCCGGCGCGCGCGGGGCGGTTCCCGCAGCAGAAGGAGAAGCATGACCGGACATCGCCTCGCGCGATGGGGCGCCGTGGCGCTCCTCGCCCTCGCCGCCGCGCTGCCCGCGCAGGCGCAGAATCGCTACGCGCTGCTGGTCGGCGTCTCCAGCTATCCGAAGCAGCCCGACGGCCGCGACATCAGCCTGGTCGGACCGAAGAACGACGTACGCCTGATCCAGCGCGTGCTGGCCGAGCGCGACTTCAAGCCCGCGAACGTCACGGTGCTGGCCGACGACGTGCCGGGCGCCGGCGACCCGACGCGCGCGGCGATCGTCGGCGCGATGGAGTCGCTGTCGAAGAAGGCGGCCAAGGGCGATTTCGTGTTCCTCTTCTTCGCCGGCCACGGCTCGCAGCAGCCGGCACGGAACATCGGCCCGCAGAACCCCGAGCCCGACGGCCTGGACGAGACCTTCCTGCCGCGCGACGTCGGTCGCTGGGACGGCAAGGCGACGGTGCAGAACGCGATCGTAGACGACGAATTCGACGTACACATCGCCGCGATCCGCAACCGCGGCGCGTTCGTCTGGGCGGTGTTCGATTCCTGCCACTCCGGCACGGTGACGCGCAGCGTGGTCAACGACCCCGAGGTGCGCACCCGCGAACTCAAGCCCGCCGACCTCGGCGTGCCGGCCGAGGCCATCCGGCTCGCGCAGCAGGAGGCGACGCGCTCGCTGCCCGCTAGCCGCGGCGCACCCGGCGCCGAGACCGGCGCGCTCGGCAAGGCGAGCCAGGTGGCGCCCGGCGCCGGCGGCTTCGTCGCCTTCTACGCGGTGCAGTCCTCCGAGCTCGAGAAGGAACAGCGCCTGCCCGAGGGTCATCCGGATCGCCAGAGCCACGGTCGGCTCGCATTCACGCTGGCGCGCGTGCTGGCGATGAACCGCGGCATGAGCTACCGGCAGGCGGGGCAGCAGGTGCTGCAGTTCTACGCCGCCGCCAACTACCTCGACACCACGCCGCTGGTGGAAGGCGCGGGCGCCAGCCTCGATGCGCCGGTCTTCGGCGACCGCGAGGTCGCGCGCGTGATGCAGTGGCGCCTGCAGCGCGAGGGCGCCGCGCTGAAGGTCGAGGCGGGCGCGGTGCACCAGGTCGGCGAGGGCGCGATCTTCGCCGTGATGCCCGACGCGGTGTCGCCCGACGCGCGCGCGCTGGGCTACCTGTCGGCGAGCAAGGTCGGGCTCTATCAATCGGAACTCGCGCCCGCGGACTACAAGGACGCGAAGCGCATCGACCCCGCGGGCATCCCGGCGGGCGCGTTCGTTCGCCTCGTGTCGTCGAACCAGTCGATCGACCTGCGCGTCGCGCTGCCCGCAGCGGCGAGCGGCAAGGCGAAGACGGTGCTCGACGCGGTGTCGAAGGCGGCGACCCCCGGCCTGCGCGTCACGTGGACCGGCGCGAAGGAGGGCGGCGACGTGCGCCTCTTCGTGCGCGACGACAAGCTGTGGATGCTGCCGCCCGGCGGGGAACTCTACGTCGACGGCCCGAACAAGACCCATTCGATCGACCTCCGGTCGAACAGCGAAGCGCAGGCCGGCGAGAAGCTGGTCGAGACCCTGCGGGCCATGGCGCGCGCCATGAACCTCACGCGGCTCGCCGCGCAGACCGCGTCCACCACGGTGGGCCGCGCGGTCGAGATGTCGGTGCAGGTCACGCGCGCCGGTACCGGCAAGCCCGAGGCGATCCAGCCGGAGAAGGTGCCGCGCTTCTTCGACGGCGACCTGGTCGACGTGCTGGTGAAGAACCAGCACGCGCGTGCGGTGGACATCAGCATCTTCGCCATCCAGGGCGACTTCTCCATCGTGCAGCTCTATCCAGAGCCCGGCCGCAACGTGCCGGTGGAGCCGGGGCCGAAGCCGTTCCCGCTGGCGCAGTTCCGCGTCTCGGCCGACACCACGGGGCAGGAGTCGCTGCTCTTCATCGTCACCGAGGCGCAGCCCGGCAGCGAGCGCCCGGATTTCGCCTTCCTCACGCAGACCGGCGTGGAGCGCACGCGCGGCGCTGCGCCCGGCGGCGGCAACGACCTCGCCGCAACGCTGTTCGAGATCGGCTTCGAGCCCGATCGTACGCGCGGCATGGCGGTGACGCGCGCGACCGCCGACAAGACCTCGATGCGCCTGTTCCGCTTCATCACGGAGGCCCCGGCCGGGAAGAAGTAGTCCCGCCGCCCGCGCGATGAAGAGCGACGAGGAGTGCATCCGGGGACTGCAGGCAGGCGGCCGCGCGCGCGGCGACGCGGTCGCCGAGCTCTATCGCCGGCATGCGCGCAAGCTCATCGGATACTTCCAGCGCCAGCGGGTCAGCCGCGAGCAGGCCGAGGACCTCGCGCAGGACGTGTTCGTCAGCATGGTGCGCCACTGCGAGGACTTCCGCGGCGACGCCAAGGCCAGCACGTGGATGTGGAGCATCGCGCGCAACGCGCTGATCGACCACGTGCGCCGGGCGCGCAACCGTCCCGACGGGGAACCGCTGGATCTCGACGACGATGCCTCCCCCGCCGCGGCGGCGGCTGCGCCGGAGGATTCGCGGGACGTCGATCATTGCGTGAAGCGCGCCTACGCCGAATTCGCGCTCGCCTATCCGGATCGCGCCGAGTCGCTCGCGCTGGTCGCGTTCGAGGGCTGGAGCCTCGTCGACCTCGCGCGCCTGCTCGGTCGCACCCACGGCGCGGCGCGCGAGTACGTCTCGCAGTGCCGCGCGAAGCTGCGCCCGTTCCTCGAGCGCTGCCGGGAATTGCTGGCTGCCTGAGATGGCCGACGCGGACGACGATCGCTGGCTGGAGGGCATCGCGGGGCGCGCGGTCGGCGACGCGACGCCCGAGGCGCGCGAGGCCGCGAGGCTGCGCGCCGCGATTCGCGCGCGGTCGCCCGGGCCGGGTCCGAGCGATGCGGAGATCGAGGCCGGCCTGCAGCGCCTGCAGTTCCGCCTGCGCCGCGAAGGGCTCGCCGGCGAGGCGCCGCGCGCGCGCGGGTGGGCAGGCTGGGCGCTCGCCGCCTCGGTGCTGGTCGCCGTGGCGACGGTCGCGCTCTACCGGCAGGGCTTGCCACCGGCGGTCGAGGAGGACGAAGCCTTCGGCATCCGCGGCGGACGCGTGCAGCAGCTCTCGGTCCCGGACCCGGCACGCAAGGCCGACGCGATCGCCGAGGACCTGCGTGCCCTCGACATCACCGTGATCCGCCGCGACACCAAGGATGCCAGCACGCTCGAGGCGCTGGTGCAGAACCGCGCCGACCCGCGGCTCGCGGCGGCGCTCGCGCGCCACGGGCTGGAGGCGGGCGACAGCGGCCCGGTGCTGGTGCGCGTGGTGCGCGGGCGATGAGCACGGTGGCGATGGCAAGTGGCGAGCCGCGGGCGTGGCGCGCGCGCACGTTCGTCGTCGCGCTGGTCGCGATCCTGGCCGGGCACGTGCTCGCCGCGGCGGGGCTCCTGCGCGGCATGCCCGAGGCGCCGTGGGGCGATGAATCGCAATTCTGGTCGGAACTCGCCGTCGCGGCGCTGCGCATCGTCTGGATGCCGTGGACGTCGCTGCCGGCGGATGCGATCGCGCCCGCCGCGTTCGCGCGCGGCATCGTGCCGCTGGTGCTGGCGTGGCTCGCGGGCGAGGCGCTGGCGCGGCAACTGCGCAACCCGCTGCGCCTGCTGCGGGTCGCCCGACGCGGCGACCACGCGGTGCTGCTCGGCCTGTCGCCGATCGCGCGCCACGTGCTTGCGCACTGGGTTGAGGCACGCCGGCCGACGATGGTGGTGTCGACCGTCCACGCGGATGCCGCGGCGGCGCTGGCCGGCGGCGCGGCCTTTCTCGACAGCGACTGGCACGTCGAGGACATGCCGCGCCGTGCCGCGCTCGGCCGCGCGGCGTCGGTGGCGTGCGTCTCCGGAACCGACGTCGAGAACATCGATGCCGCGGTGGCGATGTCTCGCGCAGCCGTCGAGCTGCGGCCCGCGGGCGTCGCGCCGCTGGTGGTGTTCGCTCGCGTCGAGGATCCGTTCCTGCGCGCGCGCATCGACGAGCGCATCGATCGCTTCGCGTCGCTCGATCGCGTGCAGTTGCGCCTGTTCTCTGCCGCGCAGATCGCGGTGCGCCGCCTGCTGCGCGAGCATCCGCCCGGGCGCTGCGAGATCTCCGGCGCGGGCTCGCCGCACCTGTGGATCGTCGGCTTCGGCGCGCTCGCCGAGGAACTCGCGGTGCAGGCCATCCGCCTGTCGCCGCCCGGCGCCCGCGTACGACTGACCGTGGTGGACGGCGAGGCGAACGCGAAGCGCGCGCCGTTCCTGCTGCGCTGGCCCGGCGCCGCCGAGGCCGCGCAGCTGCGCTTCGTCGCCGGCCATGCCGAGGAGGGCGCGGCGCTGGTCGCGCGCCTGCTCGAGGGCGAGGGCGCGGCGCCGAGCGCGATTGCGTTCTGCGACGCGCGGCCGGAGGCCAACCTCGCCGCGGCGCTGCAGTTCTGCGGCGCGCTGCAGGCCGCGGGCACGGCCGTGCCGCCGCTGTACCTGCGCGGGCGCGTCGGCGCCGCGGGCGGGGAACTCGCGGCACACCCGTGGATGCACGAGTTCGGCGAGGCGGCCGAGGTCGCCGAGGAATTCCTGCTCGGCGAGCGCATCGACGCCGCCGCGCGCGCGATCCACGAAAGCTATCTCGCCGAATCCCGCCAGCGCGGCGAGGAGCAGGGCTCGCGCCGCTCGCTGCGACCGTGGCTGCTGCTCGCGGAGGACCTGAAGGACGACAATCGCGCGCTCGCCGACCATCACTTCGCCAAGGTCCGGCACGCCGGATGCGTCCTCGAGCGGACGCGAGGACGCAAGGGCATCGATCCCGGCTGGACGGCCGCGGAGATCGAGGCGCTCGCCGAGTACGAGCACGAACGCTGGATGACGCAGCGCCTGCTCGCCGGCTGGCGGCAGGGCGCGGTGCGCAACGACGCCGAGCGCGTGCATCCGGATCTCGTGCCGTATGCGGCGCTCGCGGATGCGCGCCGCGAGCTCGACCGCGCCGTGGTGCGCGAGATCCCCCAGCGCATGGCGGAACTCGGCTACGTGGTGGTGCGCGAATTGCCCGTGACGGTCTCGGGCCCGGCTTCGCCGTGGGCTTTCGCGCCGGCCTTCGAGCAGGCGGTGGACGCGATGCTGGCCGAGTTGCGCGAACGCGCGGCCGGCCGGTCGGCGATCCTCTGGTGGACGCCGAAGAGCGCAATGGCGGCGCGAGTGGCCGAAGGCGCGCGCGCAGCCGGCCTCGCGCTCGGCGCGGTGCTCGAGGAGCCCGCGGCTGCGCTCCTCGCGCGCCAGCCGACCGACGAGATCCGTGCGCGTCTGCGCTCGCTGCTGCGCGCCTCGTCGCGCG
The DNA here is from genome assembly GCA_964617355.1 of uncultured Enterobacteriaceae bacterium. Classification (GTDB taxonomy): domain Bacteria; phylum Pseudomonadota; class Gammaproteobacteria; order Burkholderiales; family SG8-39; genus CAZTDU01. Next base: position 44,124 of record CAZTXP010000064.1, on the reverse strand, counting down.
TGCGCTTCGCGAGTGGCGGCGACGCGCCGCAGGCGACGCTGCAGGTACGGCTCTCTCTCGACGGCAGCGACCTCGCGGCCTCGCCGGAGGCCTGGGGCATCGACGCCGCGGGACGCACCTTGTTCCGCCCGGAGGCGACGACATGAGATTGTTCTGCGCCCTGCTGGCGGCGTGGCTCGCGGCCGGCACCGTGTTCGCCGCGGATCGCGGCGTCGTCGCGGTCGCCGAGCAGCGCGACGCGAACCGCAAGGTCGCGCTCGTCATCGGCAATGGCGCCTATCGCGGGCAGCCGCTGCCGAACCCGGCGCTCGACGCCGAGGCGATGGCGAAGGCGCTGCGCGAGCTCGGCTTCGACGTGGTGTCGATCACCGACGCCGATCGTACGAGGAGCGTGCGGGCCCTGTCGGAATTCCGCGTCCGACTGAAGGGCGCCGGCGTGGCGCTGTTCTACTTCGCGGGCCACGGCGTGCAGATGGACGGCCAGAACTACCTGCTGCCGGTGGACACCGACATGGGCAGCGAGGACCAGGTGAAGTACAACACCGTGCGCCTCGACGACGTCATGGAGACGCTCGCGCAGGCGGCGACGCCGGTGAAGATCGTGATCCTCGACGCCTGCCGCAACAATCCCTTCCAGCGCACGCGCGGCGCCGCCGGCGGCCTTGCCGCGATCTCGCAGGCGCCCGAGGGCACGCTGATCGCGTATTCGACCTCGCCCGGGCGCGTGGCGAAGGACGGCAATCCTGGCGAGAACGGCCTCTACACGCAGCACCTGCTGGCGGCGCTGCGCGAACCGGGGCGCGGCATCGAGGACGTGTTCAAGATCACGCGCGCGCGCGTCGCCGCGGCGAGCAAGGGGCAGCAGATCCCATGGGAGAGCACATCGCTCACCGGCGAACTCGTGCTGCGCGCGGGCGCGAAGTCCGCCACCGGCACCACGGTGGCGCTCGCCGAGGAGACGCGCACGCGTGGCCTCGTCCCCGAGGCCGCCACGCGCACGACGCGTTCCGAAGCACGCCCGGAGCGCCCCGAGCCCGGCACGAGCTTCCGCGATTGCGAGCGCTGCCCCGAGCTGGTGGTGGTGCCGCCCGGGCGCTTCCGCATGGGTTCGCCCGAGGCTGAACGCGGGCGCCAGGCGAACGAGGGCCCGGTGCGCGACATGGAGGTGGTGCGCACGCTCGCCATCGGGCGCTTCGAGGTGAGCTTCGAGGAGTGGGAGGCGTGCCTCCTCGACGGCGGTTGCGATCGCTGGCCCGACGACCGCGGCTTCGGCCGTGGCAAGCGCCCGGTGATCGACGTCAGCTGGGACGACGCGATGCGCTACGCCGCGTGGCTGTCGCGCAAGACCGGCAAGCCCTACCGCCTGCTGTCGGAAGCGGAGTGGGAGTACGCGGCGCGCGCCGGCAGCAGCACTGCGCGGCCCTGGGGCGAGGCGCTGGAGGCGGGCAAGGCGCGCTGCGCGGATTGCGGCAAGGCGGAGGGCGAGGGCACGGCGCCCGGCGGCGCGCATGGCGTGAACGCGTGGAAGCTCGGCGACATGCTTGGCAACGTCTGGGAGTGGACCGCCGACTGCTACGTGCCTTCCCTGGAGAAGCTTCCGGCGGAGGCCGCGCCGGCCACCGAAGGCGATTGCGCGCGCCGCGTGATGCGCGGCGGCTCGTGGCTCACCTCGGCCAAGGGCGTGCGCTCGGCGACGCGCGCGCCTTATCCCGCCGGCCGGCGCGCCGCGAACGTCGGCTTTCGCGTCGCCACGATGGTAGATTGACCGCGACGATCCGACCGACATGACTGCCGCCACCGCCGCCGTGCCCGCGCCGATCGACCTCGAGGAGTTCTGGGAGGAACTGCTCGCCTTCATCGAGGAGCGGCGCGTGATCCCGATCGTCGGCCCCGACCTCGTGGTCGCCGAGGACGGCCGGCCGCTCGCGCAGGTGCTGGCGGCCAAGCTCGCAGAGAAGCTGCGCGTGCCCGCGGCCGACCTGCCGGCGGGCTTTTCGCTGAACGACGTGGTCTGCCGCCACGTGCAGGCGCGCGGCCGCCGCGAGGACGTCTATCCGAAGCTGCGCGCGATCATGAAGGACGTGGCGATCGCGCCGCCGCCCGCGCTGGCGAAGCTGGCGCGCGTGCGCGACTTCGACCTCTACGTGTCGCTGTCCTTCGACTCGCTGCTGGCCGACGCGATCAACCAGGCGCGTTTCGCCGGCGCCGCGCGCACCGAGCACATCGGCTACGCGCCGAACAAGGTGCAGGACCTGCCTGCGGAGCGCGGCAAGCTGGCCGCGCCCGTGGTGTACGGCCTGCTCGGCAAGCTCTCGGTGGCGCCGGACTACGCGGTGTCGGAGGAGGACACGCTGGAGTTCCTCTACGCGCTGCAATCCGAGTCGAAGCGCCCGCACCTCCTTTTCGACGAGTTGCAGAACAACCACCTGCTGTTCCTCGGCTGCTCGTTCCCGGACTGGCTGGCGCGCTTCTTCATCCGCATCGCCAAGAGCCGGCAGCTCTCCATGCAACGTGGCGAGACCGAGATCCTGGTCGACGGCCGCATCGCCAAGGACCCGGACCTCGTCGTCTTCCTCGAGAGCTTCAGCTACAGCACGCGCATCGTGCCGATGGACCCGTTCGCGTTCGTCGACGAGCTCGAGCGCCGCTGGAGCGAGCGCCATCCGCAGGGCGCCGCGCCCGCACCGGCGGTCGAGGACGAGGCGCCCGCGGCGGCGCTGCCCGACATGGTGCCGGGCGCGATCTTCCTCAGCTACGCGAAGGAAGACTATCCCGCGGTGTCGCGCATCCACCAGGCGCTGGAAGACCTCGGGCTGGATGTCTGGTTCGACAAGGACCGCCTCGAGGCCGGCGACCAGTACGACCAGAAGATCCGGCGCCACATCAAGGGCTGCTCGCTCTTCGTGCCGGTGATCTCGCAGACCACCGAGCGGCGCATGGAAGGCTACTTCCGCCGCGAGTGGAAGCTCGCCGAGGAGCGCTCCTACGGCATCGCCGACCACGTGCCCTTCATCCTGCCGGTGGTGATCGACGACACGCACGAGTATTCCGAGTCCGTGCCCGAGGCCTTCGGCAAGGCGCAGTGGACGCGCCTCGCCGGCGGCCAGACCACGCCCGAGTTCGAGGCCCGCCTCGTCAAGCTGGTGCGCGAATTCAGGAAGCGCGAGAAAGGCCTCGCGTGAGCGCCGCGCCGGACCTCGTCGCCAGCGTCAGCCGCGAGCAGCCGTGGCCGGGACTGATGCCCTTCACGGAAGAGGCGCAGGCCTACTTCCACGGCCGCGACCGCGAGGCGGCCGAGCTGCTGCGCCTGATCAAGCGCGAGACGCTCACGGTTCTCTTCGGCCAGTCGGGCCTCGGCAAGTCGTCGCTGCTGAACGCCGGTCTCTTCCCGCGGCTTCGCGCCGAGGATTTCCTCCCGGTCTACGTGCGCCTCGACGTCGCGCCCGAGGCGCCGCCGCTCGGCGCGCAGGTGCTGGCCGCGCTGCGGGCCGCGTGCGAGCGCCACGGCGTCGAGGGGCCCGGCGGCGAGGCCGCCACGTTGTGGGAGTTCTTCCATCGCAAGGACGCCGATTTCTGGAGCGCGCGCAACCGCCTGCTGACGCCGGTGCTGGTGCTCGACCAGTTCGAGGAGATCTTCACGCTCGGCCGCCACCTCGAGGAGATGGAGTCGCGCTGCCGCGCGTTCCTCGAGGAACTCGCCGACCTCGTCGAGGACCGCGTGCCGCGCACGCTCGCGCAGCGGCTGGATGCCGACCCGGCGCTCGCCGAGCAATACGACTTCGCGCGCCATGGCTACAAGGCGGTGCTGTCGTTCCGCGAGGACTACCTCGCCGAGTTCGAGGGCTTGCGCGGCGCCATCCGCTCGATCATGCAGAACCGCCTGCGCCTGACGCGCATGAACGGCGAGCAGGCGCGCGAGGCGGTGCTGCAGTCCGGCGGCCACCTCGTCGAGTCGGGCGTCGCCGAGCAGGTGATCCGCTTCGTCGCGGCGCCGCGCGCCCACGCCCGCGGCGACGACGACCTCGCGCGGCTGGAGGTCGAGCCGGCGCTGCTGTCGGTGGTGTGCCGGGAACTGAACAGCCAGCGCCTGCGCCGCGGGCAGTCGCACATCACCGCCGACATGCTGCTCGGCGGCGCGCAGCAGCAGATCATCCGCGACTTCTACGAGTCGAGCATGGAGGGCATCGACCCTCGCGTGCGCGAATTCGTCGAGGACCAGCTGCTCACCGAGGCGGGCTATCGGGACAGCTATGCCTACGACGACGCGCTCGCGCTGCCGGGCGTGACGCGCGAGGCGATCGATCGCCTGATCGGGCGTCGCCTGCTGCGGCTGGAAGAGCGCTCGGGCGTGCTGCGCGTCGAGCTGACGCACGACCTCCTCACGCAGGTGGCGCGCGAGAGCCGCGACCTGCGCCAGCAGCGAGAGGCGGAGCATCGCGCCGCAGAGGCCGAGGCGGTGCGCAAGCGCCGCGGCCGGCGCCTCGCCGCGATCGCCGCCGTCGGCATGGCCGGGGCCGTGGGCCTCGCGGTGGTGTTCGCGGTGCTGCTCAACCAGTCGAATACCGAGCGCCGCAGGCTCGTGGAGACGCAGTCGCTCGGCCTGCTCGAGCAGGCGAACGACCAGATCGACCAGCGCGTCGCCGGCGAACCGCAGGCGATCCTCGCCAAGGCGATCGAGCTCAACCCCGCGAATCGCGGCGCGGTGGGGCGCGCGGTGTCGTACCTCTCGCAGCGCACCTTCCCGCGCGTGATCGTGCGCGCGCAGGCGAAACTCGAGGGCGAGGACCGCATCGAGGCGCTTGCCTGGGCCGGCAACGACGCGGTGCGCGTGCGCAGCGCGCGCGGCGCGGCGACGCTGGCGGCGAAGCCGGCTTCGGGCGTGCAGGAGCTGGCCTTCGCGCCGGCCGCGTCGGACGCGACGGCGCCGGTGCGCGGCCTGTCGCGCGGGAAGCCGAGCGAGGCGGCCTGGGGGACGGTGCGATCGCCGATGGCGGTGTCCGCCGGCGGCGAAGTCGCGGTCTGGATCGAGCGCGAGCGCCGCATCCGCGTCTCGGACCGTCGCAGCGGCGCCGAGGCCTCGATCGAGGTGCCTGACGGCCTGCAGGCGCCGATCGTCCTATCCCGCGATGGCCGGCGATTCCTGGTGCGCAGCGCAAGGTCCGAGGTGCTCGTCTACGCGATCGGCGCCGACGGCACGCCGCAGCCGCGCGAGCGCATCCCGGCCGCGGACGGCAGCCTGCTTCTCGCCGGCGAAGGCGGCGCGACCGTGGTGGCGCTGTCGCGCGACATGATCCGCGTCTACGGCCTCGGCGACGACCGCCTGCGCACGCTGGCGCATCCGCTGCCGGTGAACGCGCTCGAGGTGTCGGCCGACGGCAGCCGGCTGGTCAGCGCCTGCCAGGACAAGGCGGCGCGCGTCTGGGACCTCGCCAGCGGCGGGCTGGTGAGCGCGCCGATGCGCCACGATGGCGCGGTGCTGGCCGCGGCGTTCAGCGACGACGGTCGGCGCGTGGTCACGGGGTCGCTGGATGGCACGGCGCGCATCTGGTCTCCGGACACGGGCGAGCAGGTCGCCGAGCCTCTGGCCTCGGGGGCGGGCGTGGTCGATGCGCGCCTGTCGCCCGACGGCACGCACGCGGTGACCCTCGGCCGCGACGGATCGATCGCGGTGTGGCAGGTCGGGCGCCTCGCAGCCGGCGCGCTGGCGGTGCGGCTGCCGGCGGGCATCAGCGCCCTCGAGGCCGCGGCCGACCGCGCGCTGGTCTTCGTCGGCACCAGCGAAGGCGACCTCGTCGCGCTGCGCGTCGCAGGCGACGGCACGGCTGATCTCTCTGCCACCCAGGCCTGGTCGGTGCGACTGCCAGAGCGTGCAACGCTGCTGCGGCTGAGCCCCGACGGCCGGCGCATCGCGGTCGCCACCGACGGCCCGCTCGTCCACCTGCTGGATGCGGAATCCGGCAAGGCCTCCGGACCGCCGATGCGGCATCGCGGCGCGGCGCAGGCGCTGCGCTTCTCGCCGGACGGCACGATCCTCGCCACCGGCGCCGCCGACGGCGCTGCGAGGCTGTGGCGGGTGCAGACCCACCGGCAGGTCGGCTTCACCATGCCGCACGGTCGCGAATCGGTCACGCGGCTCGCCTTCAGCCGCGACGGCAAGCTGCTGCTCACCGGCGCGGTGGCGAGCGGCGCCGGCACGCTGCGGCTCTGGGAGATGCGCGACCAGGAACTCGTCGCGCGCGTCGCCGCGGGACGCGACCGGCTCGCGCTCGCCGAGTTTTCGGGCGAGCGCGAGGTCGTCGCGGTGTTCGACGCGGCGATCGCCCGCTGGCGTGTCGACGCACGCAAGCGGCCCTCGCGAATGTCCGACGACGAAGACGACGCGGCGCAGAACATCGCCTACGCCTTCGTCGAGGAAGGGCGCCTCGAATTCGGCGGCGACATCTGGGCCGCGGGCATGAGCCCGGACGGCGCGAGGATCGTTGCCGGCGGCCTGGACGGCGCCGCGCGCCTCGTGGACCTGCGCCGGCTGCGCCCCTTCGGCGACGTGATGAAGAGCGTCGGCAGCGTCGAGGCGGCGGACTTCACCGCCGACGGCCGCTGGGTGGTGACGCGCTCGCGCGATCGCGTGGCGCGCGTCTGGGACGCGGCGAGCGGCCACGCGGTCACCGACGTGGCGCGCCACGACGGCGACCTCGCCGGCGCGGTGCTCGCGGGCGGCGGCGCCGTGTTCGCCAGCGGCGCGCGCGATCGCACGCTGCTCCTGTCCCGCGTCGGACTCGATTTCCCCTCGCCGGCGCCGGCCTGGCTGCCCGACCTGCTGCAGGTCGCGGGCGGCGGCCGGCAGGACGAGGCGGGCACGCTGTCGTGGATCGCGAACCGCGGCGAGCAGATGCGCATGATCGGGACCTGGGTCACCGACAAGGACAGCCCGTGGTGGCGGGAGTGGGCGGTGCGCACCATCGCCCGCATCGCCGGCGCGGGCACATGAGAGAAGGGACGGGCAAGCCATGAACACGTTGCGCAAGCGAAGGACACGCGGCTTCACGCTGATCGAGCTGATGACCGTGGTGGCGATCATCGGCATCCTCGCCGCGGTCGCGATCCCGGCCTACCAGGACTACGTCTATCGCTCGCGCGTCGCCGAGGCGTTCTCGCTCGCCGGCGAGGCGCAGCGCGCGGTGTCGGAGTACTACGACCGCTGGGGCCGCTTGCCGGCGGACAATGCCGCCGCCGGCCTGCCGCGACCGGACGCCTATCGCGCGCGCAACGTGCGCTCGATCACGGTGAACGGCGGCATGGTCGAGGTGGCCATGGAACTGAACCCGAACGCGACCGAGCGCAACTCGCCCTCGTCCGGCAAGCTGTACCTGCGGCCGGCCTTCAACAAGGACTACCCGACCGGGCCGCTGGCGTGGTTCTGCAACGAGTCCGGGGTGACGGCGCGCATCGCGCCGCTGCAGGTCGTCGGCACCGTCGGGCGCGACCTGGTTCAGAGCAAGTACCTGCCGAGTTCCTGCCGTGGCTGACGCGACGAACGTCCTCGAGCAGGACCTCGCGCGCTGGCGCTGGCCGACCTTCGACATGGTCTATCCGATCGACCTCATGCTCTGCGTCGGCATCGTCGGCGTGGCCGCGGGGATCGCGATGACGATCAACCACCAGCACGTGTTCCGCGCCAAGTTCTCGGACGTGGTGCTGGCGGCCGGCGCGATGCGCCTCGACCTCGTGGAGCAGCTGGCCCTTTCCGGCGAGCCGATCGACCTGCCCGACGTGTCGCGCGACCGGCTGGTCGACGTCTCGTCGATGGACGAGCACCTGTCCGGGCGCCGCGGCACCGATCGCCGCAGCGTCGAGGAGGCGCCGTCGGCGCACAAGGGCGGAGATGGCGCGCGCAAGGACGCGAGCGCCGCGAAGGGCGCGCCGCGCGAGGAAGGCGCAAGCGCCGAGAGCGCGCTGATCTCCGACAAGCGCATCGTGGACGGCACGATCCTCGTGTCGGGCGCGATCGACAACCGGCGCTACGAGTTCGCGCTGTACCCGGCGGCGGCCGATGCCGAGGCGCCGGTGGTCTACGTCTGGATCTGCGGCCGCGGCACCGTTCCCGAAGGCTGGTCGGCGCGTCCGCCGGCCTCGCGCGGGCGCCTGCCCGACGCATACCTGCCGAGGGAATGCCGCAAGGGAGGAGCACGATGAAAGGCAAGCGATTGACGCTGGGCATGCAGGCGGCGGTGATCCGCCAGCTGGCCGATGCGCTCGGCGCGGGGCTTACGCTGCGCGACACCGCCGCGATCCTGGAGCGGGACACCGACCTGCCGCCGGCGCAGCGCCGGCTGGTGCAGCGCATCCGCGAGCTCGCGGAGGCCGACGGCACGCTGTCGGCCGCGCTGGCCGAGTTCGCGCCCGCGGTGCCGCCCGAGGCCACGGCGCTGGTGCGCGAGGGCGAGGCGGCGGGGCGCTTGCCCGCGACGCTGGAGTTGCTCGCCGCCGACCTGGAACTGCGCCGCTCCCGCGGCCTCGGTATCCAGGGCGCGCTCGCGTGGCCGGCGACGATCCTCGTGGTGCTGTTCCTGGTGACCGCGGTGATCATGATCTTCGTGATCCCGGCCTTCAAGCAGGTCTTCACCTCGTTCGGCGCCGACCTGCCGGGGCCGACGCTGCTGGTGATGGCGGTGTCGGACGTGTTCTCCGAGTACGGCTGGCTGATGCTGGTCGCCCTGGTCACCGCGGCCATCTGGGTGGCGCGCAAGGGCCTGGTGTTCCCGCGCCTGCCGGTGCTCGAGCGGCTGGTGGTGCGCGTGCCGGTGGTGCGCGGCTTCGTGCTGAAGTCGTTCGCCTCGCGCCTCGCGCACGTGCTGGCCCGAGTCGGCGAGCAGGGCGTGCCGGCGCCGGCGGCGCTGGCCTACGTGCGCGCCACCGCTCAGAACGCGCACGTGGCCGACGTCGCCGCGGCGCTCGAGGCACGGCTGCGCCAGTCGCCCGACGTGGCCGCCGCGGTGATGGGCACGCCGCGCATGCCGGCGCAGCTCGCGGTGGCGCTCGAGATCGGCGAGCGCTCGGGGCGCCCGGCGCAGGCGCTGCGCCAGGTGGTCTCGATCAGCGACGCGGAGGCGCTGCGCTCGCTGGTGCGGCTGCAGCAGGCGATCCTCGTCGGCAGCTACGTCCTCGCCGGCCTGATCGTGGGCGGCGTGGTGATTGCGATGTACCTGCCGATCTTCAAGCTCGGCGCGGTGATCTGAAGGAGGCGCGATGCGACGCAACAGCGGCTTTACCCTGATCGAACTGATGATCGTCGTGGCGATCATCGCGGTGCTCTCGTCGATGGCGCTGCCGACCTTCCAGGATCGCGTGATCCGCTCGCAGGTCGGCGAGGGCATGCAGGTGGCGGAGTTCGTGCGCCAGTCGGTGGCGGCCTACTACGCGCGCACCAAGCGCATGCCGGCGGACAACGCCGCCGCCGGGCTGCCCGACGCGCGCCTGATCGTCGGCAACTACGTCGACGAGATCGTGGTCAAGGACGGCGTGGTCACGATCACCTATGGCAACCGCTCGAACCGCAATCTCGCCGGCAAGAAGCTGTCGCTGCGCCCGGCGATCGTCGAGGCCGCGCCGGCGGTGCCGATCGCGTGGGTCTGCGGCGCCGCGAGCGTGCCCGAGCGCATGAAGGCGCAGGGCGCGAACGGCACCACGCTGCCGCCGACGCACCTGCCGGTGGACTGCCGCTGAGGGCGAGCATGGGCTTTCCGGGACGTCTCTGGTCCGGCGTGCGCGGCGCGATCGCCGGTACGGGGCTGGCTTGCGCGGCGGGCGCGGGCGCCGCCGCCGTGGTCGCGGCCGGGCTGTACGTGCAGGCCGGCACGCGGCTCGACGAGCAGCGCGATCGCAACGAATTCCTCCGCAAGGAAGTCCGCAAGCTGGACGCCGAGATCTCCGAGGTCCGCGGACTCGATCCGAAGGGAATGCGCGAACAGGTGGCGGCGATCGCCGCCTCGCGCGTCGTCGTCGGGTCGCTCGGGCGCGAACGGGTCCGCGCCTCGCGCCTGCTCGCCGCGATCGCCGAGCTTCCGCCGGACGCGGTGTTCCTCACCGGCGCGAGCCAGGACGGCGCGCATGTCCGGATCGAGGGTCGCGCGACGCGCCACGAGGACGTGATCGTGCTGCTGGAGCGGGTCATCGCCTCGCCGGTGCTCGCGGATCCGCGCATCCTGCACGTCGGTCGCAGCGAGGGCGAGCGCATCTCGGCGTCGTTCCCGATCGCGTTCGCCATCGCCGCCACGGTGCGCCGCGACGAGCCGAAGGCGGGGGGCGTCAAGTGACCGTCCAGCACGGCATCCGCAGGCGGGTCGCGGTCCGCGTCGGAGCAGGGATCGCCGCGTTCGTGCTCTCGCTCGGTCTGGCCTACGTATTCGTGCTCGATCCGCGCTTCGACGAAGTCCTCCAGGAAGAGGCGACCGAGCCGCGCCTGAAGGAGGACTACCGCGAGAAGAAGCGGCGAGCCGTGAATCTCGATGCCTACCGCAAGCAGCTGCTGGAACTCGACGCCGAGTGGGCGCGGCTATCACGCCTGCCCACGTCCTTCGATCGCCCGTTCGCGGGCGTGCTGGAGGCGGCATCGCGAGCCGGCGCGGCCGTCGAGCGCATGGAATCCGGCGAAGCCGAGCTGCGCCGCGAGTACTACGCGGAGCTGGCCGGCACCGTGGTTGTGACCGGGTCGTTCGCCGAGGTCGCCGCGTTCGTCGCGAACGTGGCCGCTGCGCCGGGGATGACGGCATTGCACGACCTGCGGATCGAGTCGCCGTCGCCGGGCGGCACGCTCCGGCTGCAGGCCGCCATGAAGGCGTACCGCGCCCGCACGGCGGCGGAACTCGCGGCGGCGCGCCCGGAGCCGAAGAAGGGAGGGACCCGGAGATGAGCGCACGCATCGCCGCCGGCGTCGTGCTGGCCGTGTTCCTCGCTGGATGCGGCCGCGACGATCCTCCGGACCTGAAGGCCGAACTCCAGGAACTGGCGCGGGACCTGAAGCCGCGCATCGAGCCGGTGCCGCCGGTGCCGGTCGAAGAGACCTTCGTTCTCGACCCGTCCGCGATCCGGGATCCGTTCCGGCCGCGCACGCCGCCCCGCGCCGACGGCGCGGGTCGCAAGCCTCGCTAGGACCGCGTTGCCCGCGCCCGTGTCAGACGACGCCCTGACGAACCTGGACGGAACCACGCTCGCGCAGCTGGCCGGCCTGCGCCGCCGGCTCGGCGAAGGCGATGGCGCCGGCGTCGCCCTGGTCGAAGCCTTCGCGCGCCGCGCCCTCGCGATCGGAGAACCGCTGCTGGCGTGGGACGCGATCGACGAGCATCGGGCGCGGCCAGGCTGCGAGGTCGACCTCGCGCATCTTGCGGCGCTCGCGCTCCTGCGCACCGGCGCGCTCGAACGCGCGATCGCGCTGCTCGAGCCGCTGCGCGCCGCCGGTGCGCAGGACGAGGAGACCACCGGGCTGCTGGCTCGCGCGCACAAGGCCCGCTGGCGCGAGACGGGCGATACGTCCGAACTGGAGCGCAGCCTGGCGCTGTACCAGGAGGGGTGGGACCGCACGGGAGGCATCTGGAGCGGCATCAACGCGGCGACGCTGGGCTTGTGCGCGGGGGATGCGGACCGCGCGCGGGCGCTGGCGTGCGCGGTGGAGGTGAAGTGCGGCGAACCCGCGTCGCGCTCCGATCCGTGGACACCCGGCACGCTGGGCGAGGCCGCGCTGGTGCTCGGGCGGCTGGAGGATGCGAGCCGCTGGTACCGCCAGGTCGCGGCCGCCACCGTCGACTTCGGCACGCGCGCCTCGGTGCGCGCGAACGCGAAGCTCATCCTCGAGGCGACCGGTGCGGCCGCCAGCTGGCTCGATGCCTGCCTTCCCGGTCCGGCGATCGGCGTGTGCACCGGCCATATCCCGCGTGGCGAGTCGGCCGGCGCGGGGACGCTTTTCGGCGAGCCGGAGGCTGCGATCGCGGCGCGCATCGCGACGGCGATCGACGCGGCCGGCATCCGCATCGGCTATGCGTCCGCGGCCGCGGGCGCCGACCTCCTGTTCCACGAGGCGATCCTGGCGCGCGGCGGCGAATGCCATGTCGTATTGCCGCAGCCGCCGGAAGGCTTCAAGGCCGCGAGCGTTGCCGCAGCCGGCCGCGACTGGGTCCGGCGCTTCGATGCCGTGGTCGCGCGTGCGGCGAGCACGGTGGTGCTGGGCGATTCCGCGCCCGACGGCCTTGCCTATGTCTATGCGAATCGCGCGATGCTCGGCCTCGCGCGCACCCGTGCCCAGCAGGTGGACGGCCGCGTGCTGGGCCTGGCGGCCTGGGATCGGCGCCCGGGCGCGGACGGCGGCACGGCCTCCGCAGTCGCGGACTGGCGTGCCGCGGGGCTCCAGGTGGAGGTGATCGGAGTCGAGCGGCGGGTGGCCGGCTCGGCTTCGTCGTCGGGAGCCGCATTGCCGGCCCGGCGCATCGTCTCGATGCTGTTCGCCGACGCGGTGGGATTCTCGAAGCTCGCCGACACGGCGATCCCGGCGTTCCTCGACGTGTTCCTCGGAGGCGTCGCGCGCACGCTGTCGGAGACCGGGATCGTGCCGCTGTCGCGCAACACCTGGGGCGACGGCCTGTACCTGTGCTTCGCGACGGCGCGCGACGCGGGTCGCTATGCGCTCGAGTTGCGCGACCGGATGAACGCCGTGGACTGGGCCGGCCGCGGGCTGCCCGCTGGCATGAACGTGCGGATCGGCCTGCATTGCGGGCCGGCCTTCGAGATCCACGACCCCGTGATCGAGGCCACCGGCTACACCGGAGCGCACGTCAGCCGCGCGGCGCGCATCGAGCCGGTGACGCCGCCCGGCGAGGTCTACGCCAGCCAGCCGTTCGCGGCGATGGCCTACTACGAGGGCGCTCCGGAACTGCGCTGCGAGTACGTCGGCAACATGCCGATGGCGAAGGGCTATGGGCAGTTCCCGACTTATTCCGTACGCCGCGCACGCGTGGCGTGAGCCGTACGCCGGGCGCGCGCGGCGTGAGCCGCGCACCCGACCGCGTTTCGCAGGGCCTTCTGTTCGGCCTCGGGATGCGCGCCTGAGGTATCTTCGCGGTCGATGACGACGCTACGATTCAAGCAGGTCGACGTATTCACCGACCGCCCGTTCCGGGGCAACCCGGTGGCCGTGGTGCTGGGCGCCGATGCGCTCGCGACCGAGGACATGCAGCGCATCGCCGCGTGGACCAACCTCTCCGAGACCACGTTCGTGCTGGCACCGACGAAGCCCGGCGCGCACTACCGGCTGCGCATCTTCACGCCGCGCGACGAACTGCCGTTTGCCGGGCATCCGACCATCGGCAGCGCGCACGCGGTGCTGGAGGCTGGCGTCGCGAAGGCCGAGGGCGGCGCGTTGCGGCAGGAGTGCGCCGCGGGCGTGATCTCGCTCTCGGTAGAGGGCGAACGCCTGTGGGCGCGCGCGCCCGAGGCGCGCGTGACGCGGCTCGATGCGCGCTACGTGCCCGGGCTCGAGGAAGCGCTCGGCGCGCCGGTGGCCGGGCAACCGCAGGTGGTGAGCGTCGGGCCGACCTGGCTGGTGGCCGACCTGGGTGACGCCTCGCGCGTCGACCTGCTGATGCCCGAGATGGCCGGGATCGCGAAGTTGAGCGCGCCGCTAGGCCTCACCGGGGTCACCGTGTTCGGCGCGACGGGGGAACGCGCTCCCGGCGGGGCCGCGATCCACGTGCGCTCCTTTGCGCCGGCGCACGGCATCCCGGAAGACCCGGTCTGCGGCAGCGGCAATGTCAGCGTCGCGGCCTACCTGGCGCGCACGGGGCTCGCGGCGCGCATCGGTTCGGAGTACGTCGCGCGGCAGGGCATGCAGCTCGGCCGCGACGGGCGCGTCGCGATCCGCATCGGCGCGGGCGGCGCGATCGACTTCGGCGGCCGCGCGGTGACCTGCGTCGACGGCACGTTGCGGGCGGCGTGATGGAACTGATGCCGCTCGCCGCGATCGGCTGGATCGCGATCCTCCTCTCCGGCGCCGCCATCGTCATCGGCGGCTGGCTGATCGCCAGCCTGCACCTGCAGGGCGGCGCGCAGCGCGAGCAGCTCGCGCGCCGCGTGATCGACGACACCGTGCTCTTCGGCATCTGGTTCCTCGGCCTCGCGGGCGGCATCGGCTTGCTGCTCGAGAAATCCTGGAGCCGCTGGGCGCTGGAACTCTTCTGCTGGGTGCTGGCCGCGCTGGTGCTGATGTCCTCGTACTCGCGGCTGCGCGTCGCCGAGGAGCCGAAGAGTCGCGTGCTGATGGGGCACCTGCTGTTCATCATTCCGGTGATCGCGTTCTGCGCCGCCGCGATCCTGACCTTGCGCAGCGACGCCGCGCAGCGGCTGCTGGGCCAGTGACAGGATTGCCGCCATGAGGAGTACCATCGCGCCCATGTTCCCCGTCCTCGATCTCTCCGGCAGCGCCTTCGAGCGCGGCCGCCAGCACGGCAGCCTGGCGCGCGCGCGCGTCGAGCGCTCGATCGCCAACTACACCAGGCTCTTCGAGGCCAGCGGCATCGGCTGGAAGGGCGCGCGGCGGCTCGCGGCCGACTACCGCGACGTCATCGGCGGGGTCGGCGGCGGGTTGATGGACGAGATCCGCGGCATCGCCGTGGGTGCCGGTTGCGCCGAGGACGAAATCCTCGCGCTCAACTGCCGCACCGAGATCCTGCCGCCCACCTTCCCGGAGCGGCCCAGCGATGCGTGGCTGGCCGCGCGCCTTGGCGGCAAGGTGGACTTCGGGGAATGCACCGCGCTCGCCATCGCGCCCGGCGCGAGCGCGACCGGCGAGACCATCCTCGCGCAGAACTGGGACTGGCTCGGCAACCAGCGCGAGGCACTCGTCATCCTGCGCGCGCGGCGCGAGGACGGCTCCTCGTACCTGACGCTGACCGAGGCCGGCATGCTGGCGAAGATCGGCCTGAACGACCGCGGCTTCGGCGTCTGCCTGAACATCCTGCGGTCCGAGGACGACGGCTCCGCGGCCGGCGTGCCGGTGCACGTGCTATTGCGCGCGCTGCTCGACTGCCGCGACGTCGCCGACGCCGAGGCGCGCATCCGCCCGATGCGATTCGGGGCGTCGTCGAACGTGCTGTGCGCGGACGCCACGGGCGGTCGTGCCGCGCTGGAACTCTCGCCGAGCGGCGCCTACGTATTGCCGGGCGAGGGCACGGCGTTCTGCCACACGAACCACTTCCTCGCCTCGGGCGCGGCGAAGACCGCGCGCCAGCTGCCGCCTTCGCTGTCGTCGATCCCGCGCCTCGAGCGCATCCGCGAACTGGTGCGGGGCGAGAAGGGGAAGATGGGCGTGGCCGACGTGCAGCGCATGCTGCGCGACGAGTCGGACGGCTTCCTGTCGATCAGCCGGCACCCCGACCCGTCGCTGCCGGACTTCGCGCGCGTCGAGACCGTGTGCTCGGTGGTGATGGAACTCGGGCCGCGCACCATGCACGTCGCACCGGACGTGCCGACGAAGACCGACTTCTCGGCGGTCGTGCTGGAACGCTCAGCCGCGCTGGCCTGATTTCCCGAACAGCCGCACCGCGTCCTCGCGCGTGTAGTAGCCGCGCGCGACGTCGCGCTCGATCTTCGCGGGGTCGCGCTTCGCAGGGTCGCCGTAGCCGCCGCCGCCCGGCGTCGACACGCGGATGACGTCGCCCGGCCCCATCTGGATGTCCTGGTCCTTCGACAGGTGCGGCGGGCGGTAGGTGTTGCCGCCGCGCTCGATCGCCACGCGGTTGACGCCGCCATCGGATCCGCCGAGCGCGCCGCGCGGTCCGGTGCGGCCGTGATCCATGACCATCGATGCGCGCGCGCTGCCGCGGCGCACGCGGATCGCGTAGCTGACGCCGAAGCCGCCGCGGCTTTCGCCCGCGCCGCCGGAGCCCTCGTGGATCGCGAACTGCTCGAAGAGGATCGGGTAGTACTGCTCCATGACCTCGATCGGCGGCATCTTCGAGATGCCGATGGTCGAGCAGCCGTTCGAGATGCCGTCGGACGCGGCGCTGCCGCCATAGCCGCCGCCGGTGAAGAGGTACATCACGTACGAGCGGTTGCGCTTCGGGTCGTGGCCGCCGATCGCCAGGTTGCCCGAGGTGCCGGCCGGCGCCGCGAAGAGATCGCCGGGGATGGCCTGCGTGAGCGCGTTGAACACCGCCTCGGCGATGCGTTGCGAGACCTCGGCCGCGCAGCCGGACACGGGGCGCGGATAGCGCGCGTAGAGGAAGGTGCCCTCGGGGTCGGCGATCTTCAGCGGCTCGAAGGTGCCGGCGTTGATCGGCACGTCGGGGAACACGTGCTTGACCGCGAGGTATACCGAGCTGCGCGTGGTCGCGATCACCGAGTTCATCGGGCCGCGGCAGGGCGGAGACGAGCCTTCGAAGTCGAACTCCAGCTCGTTCGCCGGCGTGCGCGTCACCTTGACGCGGATGTGCAGCGGCTCGTCGACCACGCCATCCGAGTCCACCATCGAGTGGCCGTGGTAGGTGCCCTCGGGGATGCGGGCGATCTTGGCGCGCATCTGCTGCGCCGCGCGGGCGCGCAGTTCGGCGATCGCCTCCTGCACGACATCGGCGCCATAGCGGTCCAGCAGCGCAGTCAGGCGCTTCTCGCCGATGGAGAGGGCAGCCGCCTGCGCCTTGATGTCGCCGATGCGCTGGTCGGCGATGCGGATGTTCGACAGGATGATGGCGAGGATCTCCTCGTCCATCACGCCCTTCTTCCACAGCTTCACCGGCGGCAGGCGCAGGCCTTCCTGCTCGACCTCGGTGGCGTTCGCGGAGAATCCCCCGGGCACCATGCCGCCGAGGTCCGGCCAGTGGCCGGTGTTGGCGAGCCAGCACCAGTGCCGGCCGCGGTAGAAGAACGGCTTCACGAAGCGCACGTCCATCAGGTGCGTGCCGCCGAGGTAGGGATCGTTGACGATGAAGAGGTCGCCCGGCTCGAGCGGCACCCCGGCCTTGCGGACGTGCTCGATCACCGAGCGGGTGCCGAACTGCATCGTGCCGACGAACACCGGCAGGCCGAGTTCGCCCTGCGCGATCAGCGCGCCGTCGTCGCGGGCGTAGATGCCGTCCGAGCGGTCCATGCCCTCGGAGATCACCGGGCTGAACGCGGCGCGGCAGAAGGAGAGGTCCATCTCGTTGCAGACCTGCTGCAGGCCGTTCTGCAGCACGGTGAGGGTGATCGGATCGATGCGCGACACGCGGGGCTCAACTCCTGTGGACTGCGGCCGATATTACCGCGAGAGAGACCCCCGGGAGCCGCACACCATGTACCTCGACCTCAGGACGCTAGGCGTCGTCGCACTCGTCATCTGCATGCTGCTGGGGCCGGTGTCGCTGGCCTTCGGCCTGCGCCACAAGGTGCCGGCCGCGCTGCACTGGGGCGGGGCCTTGCTGCTGCTCGCGGGCGGCCTTGCGCTGCAGGCGGTGCGCATCGGCTCGCCGGACCTCGTCGCCCACGGCTTCGTCTACGCCTTCTTCGCCGGCGGCGCGCTGCTCGCCGAGCAGGCCGCGCGGGCGCTCGCCTCGCGCTCGCCGCGCGACGTACACGGGTTCGCCGCCGCGACGCTCCTGGTGATGGTGATGCTCGGGTGGAACGACCCGGCCTACGAGGCGATCCGCACCTACGCGGGCGACGGCGTGCTGGCGGTGCTGCTCTTCCGCGCGGCGCGCGGCTTCGACCACGCCTCGCTGCCGCAGGACGCCGAGTCCGCGCGCGCCACTGCGGCCGTCGCGGGACTGGTCGGCATGGGGCTGCTGCTCGACGCGGCGGCCACGGCGACCGGGCTGCGCCGCGGCGACGAACTGGTGCCCGCCGTGCTGGACGCCGGCCTGATGGTCGGCTTCGTGGCCGCGCTGGTCGCGGCGACGCTCGCGATGATGTGGACGCTGTCGGCGCGGCTCGGCCAGGCGCTGCGGCAGGTGTCGACTCGCGACACGTTGACCGGGCTCCTGAACCGTGGCGCGTTCATGCGCGCGCACGGGCGCGAACTGGCGCGCACGCGCCGGCGCAGCGATTCGCACTACGCGCTGGTGCTGTTCGACGTCGACAACCTCGGACGGATCAACGAGGCCTGCGGGCACGCAGCGGGCGACCGCACGCTGCGCGCAATCGCACAGCCGCTGTCGAGCCTGCTGCGCGAGTACGACTTCGCAGGACGACTGGACGGCGACGAATTCGCGCTGCTGTTGCCGGGCACGCTGGTCGACGGCGCGCGCATCACGGCCGATCGAATCCGCAAGGCGGTGCAGCGCGCCGCCGGCGCGGCGGCGGGCGTGCGCCTGCCGATCACGCTGTCGGCCGCGGTGGCCGTGCACGGCGCCGACGGCGAGGACTGGGACGCGCTGATGGCCTCGGCGCGCTCGGCGATGCGCGCCGCGAAGGCGGCCGGCCGCAACCGCACCGTGGCCGCGTCGGACTCAGCCCCCGTGCCCGTGCGGGACGTAGCTGCGGTAGAGCCGAAGGATCCACTCGCACCCCTTCGTGAGCTCGTGGATGCGCCGCGCCCCGTCAGTGGCTAGTGCCTTCTTCCACGCGGGGTGCCGGATCACGCCCTCGTCCTCGAGGTCGTAGAGCGCGATGTAGCGGGGCGTGCCGCGCGGGTCGCGGAAGCGCCGCGCGCGCTGCACCCCCGGCACGGCGGCGAGCAGGTGCAGGTGCTCGTCGTCGTACCAGCGGTTGAATTCGTCCTCCCACTCGACCGGCACGTCGCCGATGGCGACGAAGAGCGCGTGCGACATCGACGGCGGCTGCGCGTCGCCGGGGTTGATCTGTTCGCAGGCCCAGCGCCGGAACACGGTGCAGTCGCCGAGCATGCGCTTCGACCACGGCGTCTGCCCGTCGCCGAGGTGGCTCAGGTACTCGGGCGTCTCGAGCACCGAGGGCGACACCAGCTCGTAGGTGGCGAGGTACTTGCCCTGTCCCGGCGGCAGGTCCGCCACCCAGCGGCGCGCGGAGAGGAATCCCGGTACGGAAAGGCGCTCGAAGATGTGCTCGCTGTCGTACCAGGCGTTGAATTCGTCCTCGTTGGCCGGCGTCGGCTCGGTCATGGTGAGGAGGAGGCCGAGGTTGTCGCTCATCTTCCGTCCTACGGTTCGACGATCAGGTTGCCGAGCGCGTCGAGGCTGACGCGATCGCCCGGTTCGATCACGGTGGTGCAGTCCAGCTGCTCGACGATGGCGGGGCCGGCGAAGCGCGCGTCGCGCGGCAGCCGGTCGCGCTGGTAGACCGGCGTGCCGCGCCAGCCGCCGTCGAACCAGACCTGGCGCCGCTCGCTGATCGCGGCGTCCGCCGACGCGGCGGTCGTGCGGGAGGCGAGGGCGCCGAGCTCGAGCGGCGGGCGCTGGCCGATTACCGCGGTGTGCAGGTTCACGAGCACCGCGCGGATCTCGGGGAGTTCCACGCCGAAGCGCGCCCAGTAGGCGGCGTCGAAGGCCTTCTGCAGCTCGTCGCGCGTGACCTTCGGGCCGGGCAGCGGAACGGTGAGGATGTGGCTCTGGCCCTGGAATTGCATGTCCGCCGAGTGGATCAGGCGGATGCCGCGGATCGCCACGCCTTCGCCCTCGATCAGCTTCGTGCCCTCGGCGATCTGCGACTGGAGGATGCGCGCGACCTCGTCTTCCGCGACCTGCGCGACCGGCTTGTTCACGGTGTTGACGAAGTCGTGGCGCAGGTCGGCGACCGCGCAGCCGAGCGCGTTGGTGATGCCGGGGCGAGCCGGAATCAGCAGCTTCGGGATGCCGAGCTCGCGCGCCAGCGCGCAGGCGTGCAGCGGGCCCGCACCGCCGAACGGGAACAGCACGAAGTCGCGCGGATCGTGGCCGCGCGCGAGCGACACCATGCGGATCGCGCCGGCCATCTTGTCGTTGGCGATGCGCACGATCGCCGCCGCGGTGGCAGTCGCGTCCAGCCCGAGGCGGCTGCCGACGCGTTCTTCCATCGCGCGCGCGATCGAGGCGACATCCGCGCCGCCCTTCACGCTGAGCAGCTTCTTCGGATTCAGTCGCCCGAGCAGCAGGTTGGCGTCGGTGATGGTCGGCTCGATGCCGCCGCGGCCGTAGCAGATCGGGCCGGGCGTCGCGCCGGCGCTGCGCGGGCCGACGCGCAGCATGCCGTCCTCGCCGAGCCACGCGATCGAGCCGCCGCCCGCGCCGATGGTATGCACGTCGACCATCGGCACGTGTACCGGCATCGCATATTCGAGTTCGAGTTCGGAGGACACCTCGGGCACGCCGTCGCGGATCAGGCCGACGTCGGTGGAGGTGCCGCCCATGTCGTAGGTGATCGCGTTCGGATAGCCGGACGCGGTGCAAGTCGCGGCCGCGGCGATGATCCCGGAGGCTGGACCCGACATCACGGTGTTCACCGCGGTGCGCGCCACCAGCGCGGCGGACACCGTTCCGCCGTTGCCCTGCATCACGAGCAGGTCGCGGCCGAAGCCGCGCTTGCGAAGCTCGGAGGCGAGGCGCTCGATGTAGCGGTCGAGGATCGGCTGCACCGATGCATTCACCGCCGCGGTGACGCCGCGCTCGAACTCGCGGTATTCGGAGAGCAGGGTGTGGCCTGCCGTGAGGTAGCGGTTCGGCCAGACGCTAGCGGCGATCTCCAGCGCGCGCTTCTCGTGCGCCGGATTGATGTAGCTGTGCAGGAAGTGGATCACCAGCGCTTCGCAGCCGGCCGCCGCGAGCGCCTCGGCGGCTCGGCGCACCGCGGCTTCGTCGAGCGGGGTGACGACTTCGCCCTCGGCGTCCATGCGTTCCGGCACTTCGTGGCGCAATTCCCGCGGCACCAGCGGCTCGAACCAGCCGGTGAGGCCGTAGGGCTTGGGGCGCGTGCGGCGGCCGAGCTCCAAAACGTCGCGGAAGCCCTGCGTGGTGATGAGGCCGGTCTTCGACAGCTTGCGTTCCAGCACCGCGTTAGTGGTGGTGGTCGTGCCGTGCACGATCATCGCCACGCCGGCGAGCGGCAGGCCGGCGTCTTCCAGCGCTTTCAGCACGCCGAAGGCCTGGTTCTCGGGCGTGGTCGGCACCTTGGCGAGGCGCACCTCGCCGGACGCGGCGTCGACCGCGATCAGGTCGGTGAAGGTGCCGCCGACGTCGATGCCGGCGATCCACTGGCTCTGGCTCATACGGAGAGGTATTGCTCGCGCGCGGCGGCGTTGGCGTTCAGTTCGGTCATGGTCCCGGTGTAGCGGATCTGGCCCTTCTCGATGATGGTGGCGCGGTCGGCGACGAGCTGCGCGAAGTGCAGGTTCTGCTCGCACAGCACGATGCAGAGCCCCTCGCGCTTCAGTTCGAGGATGGTATTCGCGATGCCTTCGACGATCACCGGCGCGAGGCCTTCCGAGGGCTCGTCGAGCAGCACCGCCTTCGGGTTGCCCATCAGCGTGCGCGCGATGGTCAGCATCTGTTGCTCGCCGCCGGACATGCGGCCGCCGGGGCGGTCGCGCATGCGGCCGAGGTTGGGGAACAGCTCGAAGAGGCGCTCCGGCGTCCACGTCGGCGCGCCTTCGCGCGGCGGCTGGCGGCCGACCTCCAGGTTCTCCATCACGGTCAGGTCGGTGAAGATGCGCCGCTCTTCCGGCACGTAGCCGAGGCCGAGCCGCGCGATCTGGAACGGCGGCAGCGCGTCGATGCGCCGGCCGGCAAAGCTCACCGACCCCGCGGTCGCGCGCACCAGCCCGATGATCGCCTTCAGCGTGGTCGACTTGCCGGCGCCGTTGCGGCCGAGCAGCGCCACGACCTCGCCGGCACGCGCGTCGAGCGCGACGTCGAACAGGATCTTCGCGCGGCCGTAGGCGGCCGACAGGCCGTCAATGGCGAGCATAGGTGGCTCCGGTGCCGAGGTAGACCTCCTGCACGCGCTCGTTGGCGCGCACCTCGGCGGGCGTGCCCTCGGCAATCAGCTCGCCGCCGGAGAGCACGATCACGCGGCTCGCGTGCTTGAACACCACGTCCATGTCGTGCTCGGTGAAGAGCACCGCGATGCCGGAGGTGCGCGCGAGGTCGGCGGCGAGCTGCATCAGCTCGCCTCGTTCGCGCGGCGCCATGCCGGCGGTCGGCTCGTCCATGAGCAGCAGGCGGGGGGCGTTGGCGAGCGCCACCGCGAGCTCGACGCGCTTCAGGTCGCCGTAGGCGAGCACCGCGCAGGGGCGGTCGGCCTGCTCGCGCATGCCGACCCGGTCGAGCAGCGCGTCTGCCTCCGGCGCCAGTTCGCGCGGGGCGAGCGAGAACAGCGACTTCAGTCGCCCGCGATGCGACAGCAGCGCCACCTGCACATTCTCGCGCACCGTCATCGACGCGAAGGTGGCGGTGATCTGGAAGGTGCGGCCGACGCCGAGGCGCCAGATGTCGCGCGGCGCGAGGCCATTCAGCTTGCGGCCTTCGAATTCCACCGTGCCGCCGTCCGGCGCGATCTGGCCGTTCAGCATGTTGAAGCAGGTGGTCTTGCCGGCACCGTTCGGGCCGATCAGCGCGAGCAGTTCGCCCGAGGCGACGCTGAAGCTCACGCCGCGCACGGCCTGCACCCCTCCATAAGACTTGGAAAGGTTCGAGACGTTGAGGACGCTCATGCGTCCTCCCGCTCGTGGAACCACTTCTCGCGGATGAAGCCGACGACGCCGTTCGGGAACACGAGCACCAGCACCAGGATCACGAGGCCGAGCACCGCCCGCCAGTAGTCGATCGCACGCGCGACGTAGTCCTGCAGCAGGGTGAAGATCACCGCGCCCCACAGCGCGCCGGTAAGGTTGTGGATGCCTCCGAGCAGTACCATGACGAGGCCGTCCACCGAGCGCGGCACCGCCATGGTCTCGGGGGAGATCGAGCCCTTCGAGAACGCGTACAGCGCGCCCGCCGCGCCGGCGAAGAGGCCGGCGACGACGAAGGCCATCCACTGGATGCGGCGCACGTCGATGCCGATGGCGTCAGCCCGCAGCGGCGAGTCGCGGCCGGCGCGCAGCGCGTAGCCGAAGGGCGAGAAGAGCATGCGCCACAGCGCGACCATGCCGACGGCGGTGCAGAAGAGCGTGAGGTAGAAGTACGCGACTTTGCTCTGCAACCACGCCGACGGCCAGATGCCGACCATGCCGTTGGAGCCGCCGGTAAAGCCGTCCCACTGGAACACGATGGACCACGCGATCTGCGCGAACGCGAGCGTCAGCATCGCGAGGTAGACGCCCGAGAGCCGCACGCAGAACCAGCCGAACACCAGCGCGCCGACGGCCGCGGTGGCCGGGGCGGCGACCAGCGCGACCTCCATCGGCACGCCGCCTTTCTGCATCAGCAGGCCTGCGCCGTAGGCGCCAAGGCCGAAGTAGGCGGCGTGGCCGAACGAGTGCAGCCCGCCCGGCCCCATGATGAAGTAGAGGCTGACCGCGAACAGCGCGAAGATCAGCACGTCGGCCATCAGCACCAGCGTGTATCCGCCCGAGAACACCGGCACCAGCGCCACGGCGACGAGCAATGCCGCCGCGGCCTTGAGGACGGTGGCGGTGGGCAGCAGCAGCGGTGGTTCGAGCGCCGCGGTGCCGCGCGCCGCGGCCGGCATGCGCCCGAGCAGGCCCCAGGGCCGGAGTACGAGCACGACCGCCATGACGATGAACTCGACCACCAGCGTGAGCTTCGAGAACGAGAACACGGTGCCGAGGACGGTGACGTCGCCGATGCCGATGCAGAACGCCTTGATCTCGGCGATCAGCAGCGCGGCGAGGAAGGCGCCGCCGATCGAGCCGAGGCCGCCGACCACCACGACCACGAAGGCGTCCGAGATCACCTGCAGGTCCATGAACAGCGTCGCCGGCTCGCGCGGGATCGAGATCGCGCCGCCCAGCCCGGCGAGGAAGGCGCCGAGCGCGAACACGCTGGTGAAGAGCAGCTTCTGGTTCACGCCGAGCGCGCCGGCCATCTCGCGGTCCTCGGTGGCGGCGCGCACCAGCGTGCCCCAGCGCGTGCGCGACAGCAGCAGCCACAGCGCGCCGAGCACCAGCGGGCCGAAGACGATCAGGAAAAGGTCGTACTCCGGGAACGACTTGCCGGCGATCTCGACCGCACCGCCAAGGCCCGGTGCGCGCGGGCCGAGCAGGTCTTCCGGGCCCCAGGCCCACAGCGCGAAGTCCTTGACGACGAGCACGAGCGCGAAGGTGGCGAGCAGTTGCAGCAGTTCCGGCGCGGCGTAGATCCGCCGCAGCAGCAGCGCCTCGACCAGCGCGCCGAAGATCGCCACCACGACCGCCGCGGCGATCACGCCGCCCCAGAAGCCGAGGGGGCCACCGCCGAGCTTCTCGACCAGCATCACGGCCACGTACATGCCGAGCATGTACAGCGAGCCGTGCGCGAAGTTGACGATGCGCGTGACGCCGAAGATCAGCGACAGCCCCGCGGCCACGAGGAACAGCGAACTCGCGCTCGCGAGGCCGTTCAGGAACTGGATGAGGATCGAGGCGGCGGTCATGCGGGGGAGGGGCAAAAAAAGATCGCCGGGGTTCGCCCGGCGATCGGGTCACGCAAGCGGCGCTACTCCTTGCGCAGCGCGCGCACTTCCTCGAACGGCGGCATGAAGAGCGCGCCGTCGGCGAAGCGCCAGCTGGTCATCACGCCCTTGCCGTTCTTCTTGCCGATCTGGCCGACGTAAGCGCCCATGGTCGACTGGTGGTCCACCGGGCGGTAGACGATCGGGCCGATCGGCGTGTCCATCTCGAGGCCCTTCAGCGCCGCGATCAGCTTCTCGGTGTCGACCGCGCCGGCCTTCTTCAGGCCGTTGGCCACGGTGTAGGCGGTGGAGTAGCCGACCACCGAGCCCAGGCGCGGATAGTCCTTCCACTTCGCCTGGTAGGCGGCGAGGAACTTCTGGTGCGCCGGGGTCTTGATCTCGCTCCAAGGGTAGCCGGTCACGTACCAGCCCTCGGGCGTCTCGTCCTTCAGCGGGTCGAGGTACTCGGGCTCGCCGGCGAGCAGGTTGAACACCGGGCGGTCCTTGAAGAGGCCGCGCGTGTTGCCCTCGCGCACGAACTTCTGCAGGTCCGGGCCGAAGAGCGAGGAGAAGATCGCGTCCGGCTTGGAATCGGCGAGCGCCTGCACGACGGCGCCGGCGTCGATCTTGCCGAGCGGCGGCGCCTGTTCGATCACGAACTCCACGCCCGGCTGCGCCTTGGCGAGCAGCTTCTTGAACGAGGCGGTGGCCGACTGGCCGTATTCGTAGTTCGGGTAGACGATGGCCCAGCGCTTCTTCTTCAGCTTGGCGGCGTCGGGGATCAGCATCGCCGTCTGCATGTAGGTCGAGGGCCGCAGGCGGAAGGTGTAGCGGTTGCCGTTTTCCCAGACGATCTTGTCGGTGAGCGGCTCGGCCGCGACGAACACGATCTTGCGCTGGTTGGCGAGGTTCGACACCGCGAGGCCGATATGCGACGCGAAGGTCCCCATGAGGACGCTGACGTTCTCGCGCGCGATCAGCTCTTCGGCGATGCGCACCGCGTCGCCCGGGTTGCCGTTGTCGTCGCGCGACACCACCTCGAGCTTGCGCCCGAGCACGCCGCCGGACTTGTTGATCTCCTCGATCGCGAGCTCCCAGCCCTTCTTGTACGGGTCGAGGAAGGCGGGGAACATCTTGTAGCTGTTCATCTCGCCGATCTTGATGGCTTGCGCGTGAGCCGCGGGGGCCGCGGCGAGCGCGGCAGCCGCGATCGGGAAGAGCGCGAGGGACTTCAGGACGTGGCGTCGAGTGGCGGGCATGCGGTGTCTCCCAGTTGGCGTTCTCCGGCATGGACTGCGCGCGTGCCCGACTGGAGGGCGAGGTAGGCGCCCTGGATCAGGCCGCGACGCAGCATCTGCCTTGCGAGTTCGAGCCCCGAGTCTAGCGCAGCGTCCACCGCCTCGGGGGGCAGCGGCGGCACCGCGATCGTGACGAGACGGTCGCCCAGATCGGTGTCTTCCCGCAACTGGTGCGCGGGGCGTCGCTCGATGCCGGGATGGTGCACGTCCACGGCATTGGCGACGAGGGTCGCGGCCGCGTCGGCGGCGGCGGCGTTGGCAGCGAGGATGGTTACCGCGTCGGCGATGCCCAGCGACTGCGATCGGCCTCGCCATCCAGAGGTGGCGATTCCGCAGGGGCGCTCCAGGCGCAGGTTCGCATCCAGCGACGGACGCTCGATATTCTCGACGATGCCCGCCGACAGGGACTCGCCGTGCGCGATGTGCACCGCGATGTCGCCGCCGTCGTTCACGTACGCCTTGCGCAAGCTGCAGCCGGCGAGCATCGCGGCGAGGATCTCGTCCGCAACGCTTCCTGCGACGGCCGCCATCGGCGTGATGAAGGTGTCGCGATGCGGCCAGCACGCGGCGACCATGCGCTTGGCGACCCGGCCGCGCATCATCGGGAAGGCGGCGCCGAGCCCCTCGCGCAGGCGCGGCAGCTCGGAAACGAGTTCCTCGAGCACCGTGTCGAAGCGCTTCGCGGCTTGCGCGTAGGCCGCCTCGATCTCCGAGGGCGCGCCCGACGCTTCGATCACGAGGTCGATCGGCCCGTGCTGCAGGTGCAGCCGGCCGTCGGGCAGGCGGTGCCGCGCCGGCCCGTTCACCCGCCCACCGGCCAGGGATTGCCCGGCGGCATGGGTTCGACGCGGAAGTTCGTGCGCGCCAGTGCCTCGGCGAGCGGCGTGACGTTCGCCATGTGCCCGCCCATCGCGGCGTACGCGGCGAGCGGCATCGTGAACTCGATCGGCAGCACCAGCGCGGGCGTCGGCACGTAGCCGAACGCGCGATCGGGCATGCGCAGCACGTCGACCATCACGGTGATGCCGCCGCCCGGCCACACATAGACCGGCGCGCCGCCGCAGGTCACGCGAGTAATCAGGTCCTTCACCGAATGCGTGAGGCGCACGGGGTTCTCGGTGACGCCGGCGCGCAGCGACCCGCCCGCGCCGCCCATGAAGAGCACGCTGCAGAGCGCCGGCTCGCAGTTCTCGGCGATGCGGTCGACGACGACCTGCACCGGTGCCGGCATCGGCGCAGCTTGCGGAACGAGCTTGTCGTCGAGGACGAACCACGCCGAATCCTCGCCGGTGGTCGAGACCATCAGCAGCTTCATCCCCGGCCACGCGGTCTTCGGGTCGATGCGGTCGATGATCGACAGCGGATCGGTGATGTTGGTGCCGCCCCAGCCGAGGCCGGGCTCGGCAACCTTGAAGTAGCGGCCCGGCGTGGACTTGCGCCCGCGCACGCGGATGCCGGCCGGCTTCTTGTCGAGGAACTTCCCCGCCTGGTGCTCGGTGAGCACGCCGGTGATGTGGTCGTCCACCACGATCACCTCGTCGCAATGGCCGAGCCACTGCTTGGCGAAGATGCCGATGGTCGCGGAGCCGCAGCCGACGCGCATGCGCTCCTCGCGCTCGCCGTTCACCACCGGCGGCGCGCCGGCCTGCACCAGTACCGTGGCGCCGCCATCGATGGAGAGTTCCACCGCCTGCTTGTTCGATAGCCGCAGCATCGCGTCGCAGGCGACGTTGCCTTCCTTCTTCGTGCCGCCGGTCAGGTGGCGCACGCCGCCGAGCGCGAGCATCTGCGACCCGTACTCGGCGGTGGTGACGTGGCCGACCTGCTCGCCGTCGACGCGCACCGCGGCCTGTTCGGGGCCGAGGAAGCGGTCGGTATCGATCTTCACCTTCAGGCCGCAGTAGCTGAAGATGCCCTCGGTGACGACGGTGACCATGTCCACGCCCTCGGCCTTCGAGGAGACGATGAACGGCGCGGGCTTGTAGTCCGGGTAGGTGGTGGTTGCGCCGATGCCGGTGACGAAGGTGTCGCCGCCCGACATCAGCTTGCCGTCCCATGGTTTCGCGGGATCGAGGAAGGGCACCGCCTTGCCGCTTCGCTGCAGCACGAGCAGCGGGTCGACGCGCACCAGCTTGCCGACCTCGTTGGCATAGCGATCGCAGGCGCCGGCCTGCCCGGTGCGGATGCGGCAGAGCACCGGGCACGCATCGCAGCGGATCACTTCGCTGGTGATCGGCTCGCTGCTCTCGGGGGCGTCTTCGGGATCACGCATAGCGTTCAGCAGGGTCTCGCATGCGCCTTCTTCAGTTCCGACAGCAGCCGATGGGGGAGTGCGGGCACGCGGTGCAATCGTACGCCGGTCGCGTGGTGGATCGCGCCGAGGATCGCGGGCGCGGTCGGGATCAGGCCGGGCTCGCCCACGCCCTTCGCGCCGGAGGGACCGAGCGGCTCGGCGTCCTCGACGAGGATGCAGGTCATCCGGGGCGCGTCGCCGATGGTCGGGATCAGGTAGTCGTGCAGGTTCTCGGTGCGGCCGGGGAGGTACTCCTCCATCAGCGCGAGGCCGAGCCCCTGCAGCACGCCGCCCTGGATCTGGCCCTCGACCTGCACCGGGTTGATCGCACGGCCGACGTCGTGCGCGGCGACGACCTCGATCACCTTCGTCGTGCCGAGCGCGGTGTCGACCTCGACGAGCGCGATCTGCGCCGCGAAAGCATAGGTGGCGTAGGGCACGCCTTGTCCGTCCGCGTCCTGCGGCGAGGTCGGCGGATCGAAATAGCCTTCGCCGACGATGACGTCGTCGGTGGCGTCGCCGAGGCGAGGCAGGCGCGAGGGGTCGAAGCGGTGCGTGATGCCGTCCTTGCGGAACACGACCTTGCCCGACTCGAGCGACAGCTTGTAGCGCCGGTCGCGCCACTCGCCTTCGGGCGCGCCCGCGGCGGCGAAGAGGCGCTTTCGAAGATCGAGGCCGGCGAGCTCGGCGGCCTTGCCGGAGACGAAGGTCTGGCGCGACGCGGAAGTCTTGCCGGCGTCCGCGGTGCGGTCGGTATCGCCCATCACCACGGAGAATGCGCCCATCGCCACGCCGAGCGCGTCGGCGCAGATCTGCGTCAGGATCGTATTGGACCCTTGGCCGATGTCCACCGCGCCGTTGTAGAGGGTGAGCGCGCCCTCGGCCGACAGGCCGACGCGAATCGTCGACGGATTCGACAGCGACGTATTGCCGATGCCGTACCACATGCAGCCGATGCCGGCCCCGCGGCGCAATGGTCCGCGCTGTGCGGCGTTGAACTCGGTGCAGTGGCGCAGCAGGCGCTTCCAGTGCGGTTCGAGCGCGTCGAGGCACTCGGGCAGGCCGGCCGAATGCTCCAGCACCTGCCCGGTCGCCGTGGCGTCGCCGGCCTTCAGCGCGTTGCGGCGGCGGAACTCGAGGCGGTCGATGCCGAGCTGGTCGGCGAGCGCGTCCATCATTGCCTCGTGCGCGATCGCGCCCTGCGGCACGCCGAAGCCGCGGAAGGCGCCGGCCGGATGCGCGTGGGTGAAGTAGGCGCGGCCGCGGGTCGCGACCTGCGCCACGGCGTAGGGGCCGGTGGCGTGGATCGGCACGCGCGTGGCGACCGTCGGGCCCCAACTCGCGTAGGCGCCGGTGTCGAAGAGCGCGTCGCTCTCGACGGCCTGCAGCCGGCCTTCCTCGTCGCAGCCCGCCTTGATCCAGATGCGCGCCGGGTGGCGCTTGGTCGTGGAGGCCATGCTCTCGGGCCGGCGATAGACGCACGCGACCTTGCGGCCGGTGAGCCATGCGGCGATGCCGACGAGGGGCTGCACCGACAGGTCGAGCTTGCCGCCGAAGCCGCCGCCGCAGGCGGTCGGCACGATGCGCACCTGACCAGGCTTCAGGCGCATCACGACCGCGATCTCGTCGCGGTCCATGTACGGCGTCTGCGTAGTGACGTGGATCTCGATGCGCTCGCCGACGCGCTCGGCCCAGCCGGCTTCGGGCTCGATGTAGGCGTGCTCGACGAATGCGGTCTCGAAATCGCCTTCGGCCACGGCCGCGCAGCCGGCCCACGCCTTCGCGGGATCGCCCTTGCGCACGCCGCCGTCGAGCAGCAGGTTGCCGGGCTTGTCGGACTGCACGAGCGTCGCGTCGCGAGCGGTCGCGGCGTCGAGTCCGAGCACCGGCGGCAGTTCCTCGAAGGTCACGGGGAACGCGCGCTCGTCGAGACGCGCGATCGCCTCGCGCGTGCCGACCACGGCGGCGACGGCTTCGCCGCGGAAGCGCGCCTCGCCGTCGGCGAGCACCGGCTGGTCCTTGATCGTCGGGTAGATGCCGAAGCCGTTGGACGGCACGTCCGCCGCCGTCAGCACGCGCACGATGCCGGGGGTCGCCGCGGCCCATGCCGCGATATCGCCCAGGCGGAAACGCGCGCGGTGATGCGGGGAACGAATGACGCGCAGCCACAGGGCATCGTCGGGAATGCCGTCGGCGCCGTAGCGCTCGGTGCCGAGGAGTTTCGGCGCGCCGTCGACCTTCGGCACGCGAGATCCAATCGCGCGCTCGGCCACGGGGGCGGTCACAGCGGTCGCGCCGCCGCGCGAGGCGTCGAGCACGGCCTCGATGATCTTCTGGTAGCCGGTGCAGCGGCACAGCACGCCGCCGAGCGCGTCGCGCACCTCGGCCTCGGAGGGCTTGCGATTGCGAGACAGCAGGTCGTGCGCGGCCATCAGCATGCCCGGCGTGCAGATGCCGCACTGCGCTGCACCGTGGCGGTGGAACGCGGCCTGCAGCGCGGAGAGCTTGCCGGATTTCGCGAGTCCCTCGACGGTGACGACCGCGCGATCTTCTACCTGACCGGCGGCGACGAGGCAGCTGCAGACTTGCGCGCCGTCGACCGTGACCGTGCACGCGCCGCAGTCGCCTGCGCTGCAACCGACCTTGGTGCCGGTGAGACCGAGGTCGTCGCGCAGCACGTCGCTAAGCCGCGCAGCAGGCGAGGCGTCGACGCGCACCACGCGTCCGTTCAGCTTGAAGCGAAGGCTCACAGAGGCGCCTCCAGAGGCGCGGCCAGCGACTCCAGCGCGCGGCGCACGAGTTCCAGCGCGGCTTCGCGGCGATAGGCGGCCGTCGCGCGCACGTCGTCGATCGGCGAGAGCGGCTCGAGGTGCGCGGGTTGCACGTGCGCGCCGATGCCGGGCGCTAGCTTGACGCCGGCAAGGTGCGCTTCGAGCGCCGGCAGGCGCTGCGCGACCGGCGAGCAGGATCCGACGGCAAGGCGCGCGGCCGCGATGACGTCGCCTCGTACCTCGACGACAGCGCCGACCATCGCGATCGAGATCAGCAGGTACTTGCGTGCGCCGAGCTTGAGGAATGTGCCCTGCGCGGCGTGCGCGGGCTTCGGCACGAGGATCGCGGTGACGAGTTCGCCGGGTTGCAGCGCGGTGCGTCGCGGCCCGAGGACGAACTCACGCACGGCGAGCGTGCGCGTGCCGGCGGCCCCGGCGAGTTCCACGCTCGCGTCGAGCGCGAGCAGGGCGGGCGTGCCGTCCGCGGCAGGCGAGGCGTTGCAGAGGTTGCCCGCGATCGTGCCGGCGTTCTGCACTTGCCGACCGCCGATCTCGCGCCCCGCGAGCTTCAGCGCATCGAATTGCGGCGGCAGCTTCGCTTCGCAGACTTGCGTCCACGTGGTCGAGGCGCCGATGCGCCAACCCTCGCGCGAGGCGTGGATGCCGTGCAGTTCGTGGATCGCCGACAGGTCGAGCACCGCCGTGTCCGCGAGACGCGCGTCCGGGGAGGCGTAGAGGTCGGTGCCCCCCGCCAGCACCCGCGGGCGCTCGCGATCGAGGATGCCGAGCGCGTCGTCTAGGCGAGTCGGGCGGGCGTAGGAGGGCATGCGCTCAGGCGAAGCTGCGCTGGCGCTTCAGCTCCGGCATGCAGTGCCGGATCCATTTCGCGGTGAGCTTCTCGGCGATCGAGTTCTGCTTCAGGCGCTCGTGCAACGCGCCGAAGTCCACACGGTCGAGCGGCTGGTCCTGGTTGAAGCAGGAGAACACCCACGTCGACTCGCCCGTCACCGGATCCACGTGCGGCTGCAGGCACTGCGCGCAGATCTCCTTCATCATGCATTGCATCGGCGAGTTGATCGAGCCGATGGCGACGTGGGCCTCGCGCAGGTAGGGCTTGAGGACGTCGTGCCGGGCACGCGCCACCGCAGCCATCATGCGGTCGGAACCGATGGCGATGATGCGCTGGGCGTCCTTCATCGGGATCGTGGGCTCTCCGAGCCGGCCGCTGGCGTAATGCTCCATGGCCTGCACGATGTTGCCGACGAAGCTGCGGTCCTGCGGGCGGCGCGGCTCGAAGCCGGGCTGCTCGTCGCAGCACCAGACGATGACGTCGGCGGCGCGCTCGATCTCGTCGACCTTGTAGCGGTCGATCGCCTTCTTGTAGCCGGCGAAGTAGAGCACCTTGGAGCCGGCGGCGCGGAAGGCTTGCCCGATCGAGAACAGCACCGCGTTGCCGAGGCCGCCGCCGCAGAGCACTACCGTCTCGCCGGGTTCGATCTCGGTGGGCGCGCCGGTGGGGCCCATCAGGATCACGGGTTCGCCCTTCTGCAGCATCGCGCAGAGGTCGGAAGAGCCGCCCATCTCGAGCACGATGGTGGAGACGAGGCCCTGCTCGCGGTCGACCCACGCGCCGGTGAGGGCAAGGCCTTCCATCTGCATGCGCGTTCCGGCGGCGATGGGCGCGGTGGTTTCGAAGTTCTGCAGGCGATAGAACTGGCCGGGCTGGAACTTGCGTGCCGCGAGCGGCGCGCGCACCACCACCTCGATGATGGTCGGCGTCAGGCGCTCGACGCGCTCGACGGTGGCGAGCAACTGGTCGCAGAGCGAGGAGAAGAAGCTTGCCGTGGCGTCCTTCGATTGCGCGGGGCGCTTCGCGAGCACCCGCGAGATCACCGGATAGCCCTGCTTGGCCGAGCCCATCGCCTTCACCACGTTGCCGAAGAAGGACGGGTGCACGTCGCCGAGGTAGCTGACGAAGCGGCCGTCGGCCGAGCGCGAGAGCAGGACGTGCGGCACTTCGGGCTTCGACGTGGAGCGCTGCGGCTTCGCAGGATTCCCGTCCTCGTCGCAGGCGGCGAAGTACTTGCCGTCGAGCGTGAAGTGCGCGGCATCCTCGCGGGCGAGCACGGTGTTCGGCTGCGTGCCGGCGGCGACGAACACGGTATGCGCCGGCAGCCACTTCTCGCCGGACTCGTGCTTGAAGCGCATGCCCTTCACCGCGCCGTAGTTGTCGACGTCGACGGCGAGCGGCGCGAGGCCCTCGGCGAACACGATGCCTTCCTCGAGCGCCTTCTCGATTTCCTCGTGGTTCAGCGTGTAGGAGGGGCTCTCGACGAGCTTGCGTCGGTAGGCGAGCGTGACGCCGCCCCACTTCCGGAGCAGTTCGATGATGCGCGGCTCGCGGCCCTCGCGCTTTGCCGCCTCGCGCTCCTTGCGGATCGCGCGCGCGTGGGCGAGGAATTCCTCGCCGACCTCGCGCTCCTGGTCGCCCCAGTTGGCACGCACGTTCGCCTCGCCGGTCTCGGCCGACAGCGTCTCGTAGCGCGAAAGGAACTTCTCGACCTGCACCACGTAGTAGGCGAGCGACTCGGTGGCGGTGTCGATCGCGG
The DNA here is from genome assembly GCA_964617355.1 of uncultured Enterobacteriaceae bacterium. Classification (GTDB taxonomy): domain Bacteria; phylum Pseudomonadota; class Gammaproteobacteria; order Burkholderiales; family SG8-39; genus CAZTDU01. Next base: position 10,640 of record CAZTXP010000064.1, on the reverse strand, counting down.
TCAGGCCGCCGCCGATCACCACCACGGGCAGGCGCAGCTGCATGTTGGCGAGCGAATCCGGCTTCGCGGCGCCGGTGAGCTGCAGCGCCATCAGGAAATCCGAGGCCGCGCGCACGCCGCGCGCGAGGCCGTTCGGGATCTCGAGCACGGTGGGCTTGCCGGCCCCGATGCACAGCGCGACGTGGTCGAAGCCCATCGCCCAGGCGTCGTCCAGCGTCAGCGTGCCGCCGAAGCGAACCCCGCCGAACATCGCGAACTCGGCGCGGCGCTCGAGCAGCAGGCGCAGCACCTTGAGGAAGTTCTTGTCCCAGCGGACCGTGATGCCGTATTCGGCGACGCCGCCGAAGCCCGCCAGCACGCGCGAGCCGAGGTCCTCGCGGAGCTCGTCGATGTCGCGCACCGGGCGGAACGGCACCCGCTTGCCACGCTGGTCCACGCCAGAGAGCTCGGCGGCAAGCGGCTCGATCTTCAGGCCGTCGACGCCGACCACGGCGTGGCCGTCGTTCATCAGGTGGTGAGCGACCGTGAATCCGGCGGGGCCGAGGCCCACGACCAGCACCTTGCGCCCGGTGGGCGCGAGCGGCAGTGGGCGGCGCAGGTTGAGCGGATTCCAGCGCGTCAGCAGCGAGTAGATCTCGAAGCCCCACGGCAGCTCGAGGACGTCCTTCAGCGTGCGCGTCTCGGCCTGCGGGATGTTGACCGGCTCCTGCTTCTGGTAGATGCACGACTTCATGCAGTCGTTGCAGATGCGGTGGCCCGTGCCAGCGGCCATCGGGTTGTCCACGCAGATCATCGCCAGCGCGGCGAGCGACTGGCCGCGCGTCTTGACGAGGTGGAACTCGGAGATGCGCTCCTCGAGCGGGCAGCCGGCGAGCGGTACGCCGAACGGGGATTTCTTGAATTCCCTCGACGGCGCCTTCTCTCGCAGGCCCTTGGAGCAGGAGTCCTTGCCCTGCTCGTGGCACCAAATGCAGTAGTTGGCCTGGTCGAGCGCGCCGTTCAGGTCGGTGCCCGTGTCGGTGAGGGCGAAGCCCTCGCGACGCCGCAGGTGGTGCGGGTCGAGCGTGTGCTTCGGGTAGCCGTCGGGCGATTCGGTCACGAGCGGCACCAGCCGCATCATGTCGAGCTTGGACGGGCCCTTGAAGAGCACGCCCGCGCGGTGCTTGGCCTTGCCTTCCGGCGTGGTCGCGGCCCACGCGGCGTAGCGCGCCGCGAGCTCGAGCTTCGCGGCGTTGGCGGCTTCGTCCTTCTGCCACTCTGTTACGGCGCGTGCGAACGCGAGCTCGCCGAAAGCTTCTCCGAAGGCCGTCGCAAGTTCGCGTTCGGCGGCGGCGGCGTCGAAGCCGGCCAGTTCCTCGGCCTTCACCCGGTTGATCGCGCGGCGCTGCACGAAGAGGCGCTTGACGGAGTAGAGCGGGGCGAGCGCGTCGTGTTGCGCCGCGAGTTTCTGAGCCTCGGCTTCGATGCCGAACGAGCGCGCGACGAAATCATCGAGGTGCGGCGCGATCGCGACCAGCAGTTCGGCCTCGGCCTTGGCCGCGAGGGAGGACGGATCCTTGCGGGCGGCGATGAGGCGCTCGTGCAGCGAGGCATCGGCACCTGCAAGAAATTGCATGAACGCCTCGTCCATGCGCACGAGCCCGTCGCGCGTGTAGAGGTCCTGGAAGGAGAGCGACAGGCCGGGGAGCTTCATGGGAGCCGCGGATTATAATCGCTGCCCTTTCTGGGAGGCGCAGCCATGGAGATCAAGAACAGCGTATTCCTCGTGACCGGCGGGGCCTCCGGGCTTGGCGAGGCGACCGTGCGGATGGCGATCGCCAACGGCGGCAAGGCCGTGATCGCCGACATGCAGGAAGACAAGGGCAAGGCCCTCGCCGCCGAGCTCGGCTCGAACGTGCGCGTGGTGAAGTGCGACGTCACCTCGGAAACCGACGGCAAGAACGCAGTGGCGTTCGCGCTGAAGGAGTTCGGCGGCCTGAACGTGCTGGTCAACTGCGCGGGCATCGGCGTCGCCGAGCGCACCATCGGCAAGGAAGCGCCGCACGACCTCGGGCGCTTCACCAAGGTGATCACGGTCAACCTGATCGGCACCTTCAACATGATCCGCCTCGCGGCGGACGCGATGGCGAAGGGCGGCCCGAACGCATCGGGCGAGCGCGGCGTGATCGTCAACACCGCGTCGGTCGCGGCCTACGACGGCCAGATCGGACAGGCGGCCTACTCGGCCTCTAAGGGCGGCGTGGTCGGCATGACGCTGCCGATCGCGCGCGATCTTTCCCGCAACGGCATCCGCGTCTGCACGATCGCGCCGGGACTCTTCCTCACGCCGATGCTGCTCGGCCTGCCGAAGGAAGCGCAGGACTCGCTCGGCAAGCAGGTGCCGTTCCCGCCGCGTCTCGGCAACCCGGTGGAGTACGGGATGCTGGTGCGCTCGATCGTCGAGAACGAAATGCTGAACGGCGAGACGATCCGCCTCGACGGCGCGATCCGGATGGCGCCGAAGTAACGAAGCTGAGGAACCTCAAGGCGGTTCCTCCGCGCCTCCCTCCCCCGTGAGGGGCTAGCCGGGGAATGAAGGCTGGGGGAGCGGCCAGTGTTCGAGCCCCGACTGGGGCTTCATCTCCGCCTTGAACCGCCGCGCGCGCTCGACGTAGCCGCGCGAGATCTCGAGGATGCGCGCCTGCTCCTCGGGCTTCAGTTCCCGCACGACCTTGGCCGGCGAGCCGAGGATCAGCACGCCGCCGGGGAATTCCTTGCCTTCGGGTACGAGGGAGTTCGCGCCGACCAGAGAGCCCGGCCCGATCTTCGCCCCGTTCAGCACCACGCTGTTGATCCCGATCAGCGTGCCGTCCTCCACGGTGCAGCCGTGCAGCATGGCCTTGTGGCCGATGGTGACGCGCTTGCCGAGCCGCATTGGGAAGCCCGGGTCGACGTGCAGCACCGAGCCGTCCTGGATGTTGGTCGCCTCGCCGATCGTCATCAGGTCGTTGTCGGCTCGCATCACGACCTGGAACCAGACGTTGGCCTCGTGCTCGAGCACGATGGAGCCGACGACGGTGGCGTCGTGGGCGACGAAGTGGCCGGTGCCGCGCAGCTCGACGCGGCGATCGCCCAGGGAATAGATCGGCATGGGGGGTGGCTCCAGAGGGGCCGGTATCATAGCGCCCCCGATGACCCCGATGCGCGCGAGCGAATCCCACTTCCACGACATCCGCGGCCTGCGCTACCACGTGCGGCGCTGGCCGGGAGACGGCGCGCGCGTCGTGCTGCTGCACGGCTGGATGGACGTTTCGGCCTCGTTCCAGTTCCTCGCAGATGCGCTGCCACGCGACTGGGATCTCTACGCGCCGGACTGGCGCGGCTACGGCCTTACCCAGTGGTCGGGCGCGGACTGCTACTGGTTCCCCGACTACATGGCCGACCTCGACCAGCTGCTCGACCGGATCGAGCCCGAGGTGCCGGCGCTGGTGGTCGGGCACTCGCTGGGCGGCAATGCCTCGATGCTGTACGCGGGTGTGCGCCCGCAGCGCGTGTCGAAGCTGGTGAACCTGGAGGGCTTCGGCATGAGCCGCACCGAGGCGGAGCAGGCGCCCAAGCGCTACGAGCGCTGGTTCGATGAGTTGCGCAAGGCGCCGACGCTGCGGCCCTATGCCGGGTTCGCGGAACTGGCGGATCGCCTCCAGGGCAACAATGCCCGGCTGACGCGCCAGCGCGCCGAGTTCCTCGCGCACCACTGGGGCAAGGAAATCGAGGGTGGCAAGGTGGTGCTGCGCAGCGACCCGGCGCACAAGCTCGTCAACGCCAACCTGTACCGCGTCGACGAGGCGATGGCGTGCTGGAGTCGCATCACGGCACCGGTGCTCTGGGTGGAGGCGGAACAGAGCGAGACGCCGAAGCGCATGGGACTGTCACCCGTGGAACGTGCGGCGCGTCGCGCCGCGGTGCAAAATCTCGCCTATGCCACGGTTCCCGACGCCGGCCACATGCTGCACCACGACCAGCCGGAAGCGGTTGCCAAGCTGATCGACGCCTTCCTGCGCGCATGACGATCGACATCGACCTGCACTGCCACTCCACCGTCTCGGATGGCGCCTTGCATCCCGCGGACGTGGTGAAGCGCGCTGCCGAGCGCGGCGTGCGCGTGCTCGCGCTGACCGACCACGACCAGCTCGGCGGCCTCGCCGAGGCGCGCGAAGCCGCGCGCGAGGCCGGCATCCGGCTGGTGGACGGCGTCGAGATCTCGGTGACCTGGCGCGGCAAGACCATCCACGTCGTCGGCCTCGGCATCGGCGCCGGGGTCGAGGCGCTCGGGCGCCACCTCGAGGAGGTGCGCGGCGGCCGCCTCGGGCGCGCGAAGCGCATGGGGGAAGACCTCGCGCGCGCCGGCGTGCACGGCGCCTTCGAGGGCGCGCTGCGCTTCGCCGAGGACCCGGACATGATCAGCCGCACGCACTTCGCGCGGCATCTCGTCGCCTCCGGCGTGGTGAAGGACACCAAGGCGGCGTTCACGCACTATCTGGTGCCGGGGAAACCCGGCTACGTGCCCTTCGAGTGGGCCGCGCTCGAGGATGCGGTGCGCTGGATCGTCGAGGCGGGCGGACAGGCGGTGCTCGCGCACCCGGGGCGCTATGAACTCTCGGCGGGGGCGCTCGAGGACCTCGTCATGGAATTCAAGCGCGCCGGCGGCGTCGGCATCGAAGTGGTCACTGGCAGCCACTCGCCGGACCAGTACATCCTGTTCGGCGAGATGGCGCGCAAGCACGGGCTGCTGGCCTCGCGGGGCTCGGATTTCCACGGTCCGGGCGAGGGCGGGGAGTTCGGCACGTTGCCGCCGCTCGATTCGCGGCTGCAGCCGGTGTGGCACGGCTGGAACCTCTGAACTCGCGCCGCGCCGCGAGCCTGCCGTGGCCCAGTATTTCGAGATCCACCCGGTCAATCCCCAGCCGCGCCTGCTGCGACAGGCGGCCGAGATCGTGCGGCGCGGCGGGCTGATCGCCTATCCGACCGATTCCTCGTACGCGCTCGGCTGCCCGATCGGCGATGCCGACGCCGTGCAGCGCCTGCGGCGCGTGCGCGGCGTGGACGACAAGCACCACCTGACGCTGATGTGCCGGGACCTTTCCGAGATCGGCACCTACGCCATCGTCGACAACCGGCAGTACCGGCTGCTGAAGTCGCTCACGCCGGGCAGCTATACCTTCATCCTGCAGGCCACGCGCGAAGTGCCCAAGCGCCTGCAGCACCCGAAGCGCAAGACCATCGGCGTGCGCGTGCCGGACAACGCGGTCGCGCTCGGCCTGCTCGAGGAACTCGGCGAGCCGATGCTGTCCTCGACGCTGATCCTGCCGGGCGCCGACGCGCCGCTGGCCGATGCCGACGAAGTGCGCGAAGCGTTGGAGCGCCAGATCGACCTGGTGGTGGACGGCGGCTACTGCGGCACCGAGCCGACCACGGTGGTGGACCTGTCCGGCGAGGTGCCGACGGTGGTGCGCGAGGGCAGGGGAGACGTGTCGCGGATCGGTCGGCAAGACGCCGTCTGATAAAATTCAAGGTTTCCCTTGCGTCCCCCGACCATCCTCGCCACATGGATGTCAGCCACCTCGTCCAGACCGCCGCGATCTACGCGCTGCCGGTGCTGTTCGCCATCACGCTGCACGAGGCGGCCCACGGCTACGTCGCGCGCCACTTCGGCGACATGACGGCGCACGCCCAGGGACGGATCAGCCTGAATCCGGCCCGGCATATCGACCTGGTCGGCACCATCGTGGTGCCGTTGGCGATGCTGCTCCTGTCGGGCGGCCGCTTCCTGTTCGGCTGGGCGAAGCCGGTGCCGGTCAATTTCTCGGCGCTGCGCAAGCCCAAGCGCGACATGATGTGGGTCGCGGCGGCCGGGCCGGGCGCGAACCTCGCGATGGCGCTGGGCTGGGCCGCGCTGCTCAAGCTGTCGGTGGTGCTGCCGGCGAACTTCTTCACCGTGCCGTTGCGGCTGATGGCCGAGGCGGGCATCGTGGTCAACCTCGTGTTCATGTTCCTCAACCTCGTGCCCATCCTGCCGCTCGACGGCGGCCGCATCCTCGCCGGCCTGCTGCCCAATCGCATGGCGTGGCAATACGCGAAGCTCGAACCGTGGGGCATGCCGCTGCTCATCCTGCTGCTCGTCACCAACGTGCTGGATTTCGTGCTGGTCCCGCTGGTCGGGTTGTCCGACGCGCTGATCCGCTCGATGGTGCTCTAGGGAACCCATGTACGAAACCCGCGTCCTTTCCGGCATGCGACCCACCGGGTCGCTGCACCTCGGCCACTACCACGGCGTGCTGAAGAACTGGGTGCGCCTGCAGTCCGAGTACACGTGCCTCTATTTCGTCGCCGACTGGCATGCGCTGACCACCGACTACGCCTCGCCGTGGCAGACGCAGAAGAACGCCCACGACATGGTCGTCGACTGGCTCGCCGCGGGCGTCGACCCGAACCAGGCGGTGATCTTCGTGCAGTCGCACGTGCCCGAGCACGCCGAACTGCACCTGCTGCTGTCCATGATGGCGCCGCTGGGGTGGCTGGAGCGCGTGCCGACCTACAAGGACCAGCAGGAGAAGCTCTCCGACAAGGACCTCTCGACCTATGGCTTCCTCGGCTATCCGCTCCTGCAATCGGCGGACATCCTGATCTACCGCGCGGAGCACGTGCCTGTGGGCGAGGACCAGGTGCCGCACATCGAGTTCACGCGCGAGGTGGCGCGGCGCTTCAACCACCTCTACGGCCGCGAGGAGGGCTTCGAGGAGAAGGCGAAGGCGGCGGTGAAGAAGCTCGGCTCGAAGAAGGGCCGCGTGCTCACCGAGATGCGCACCCGATTCCTCGAGCAGGGCGACGCCGAGGCGCTCAACAGCGCGCAGGCGCTGCTGGAGGAGCAGCAGAACCTGTCGCGTGGCGACCGCGAGCGGCTCTTCGGCTGGGTCGAGGGCAGCGGCAAGAAGATCCTCGTCGAGCCCGGCGCGCTGCTCACCGAGGCCTCGCGCCTGCCGGGCCTCGACGGCCAGAAGATGTCGAAGTCCTACGGCAACGCGATCGCGCTGCGCGAGGAGCCCGAGTCGGTGGCGAAGAAGATCCGCACCATGCCGACCGACCCGGCGCGCGTGAAGCGCACGGATGCCGGCAACCCGGACCGCTGCCCGGTGTGGCAGCTGCACCAGGTGTATTCCGACGACGCGAAGAAGGACTGGGTCCGCCAGGGCTGCACGTCGGCCGCGATCGGGTGCATCGAGTGCAAGCAGCCGGTGATCGAGGCGGTGCAGGCGGAGCTCGCGCCGATGCGCGAGCGCGCGCAGGCCTACCTCGACGACCCGACGCTGGTGAAGAGCATCATCGCCGACGGCTGCGACAAGGCCCGCAAGCTCGCGCACGAGACCATGCGCGACGTGCGCGAGGCGATGGGACTGGACTACGGACGATGAGCGACGCGGACATCGTCGAGGCCGAGCAGGGCGAGATCCCGACCCCGATCGCGCGGGTCTGGGGCGAGCCGCTGGTCGAGCTGCCGCGCGACCTGTACATCCCGCCCGATGCGCTCGAGGTGATCCTCGAGGCCTTCGAGGGGCCGCTGGACCTGCTGCTGTACCTGATCCGGCGCGAGAACCTGAACATCCTCGACATCCCGATGGCGCCGCTGACGCGCCAGTACCTCGAGTACGTCGAGGTGATGCGCACGCGCAACCTCGAGCTCGCCGCCGAGTACCTCGTGATGGCAGCGATGCTGATGGAGATCAAGTCGCGCATGCTGCTGCCGCGGCCCAAGCACGCCGCGCCCGAGGAAGAGGATCCGCGCGCCGAGCTGGTGCGCCGCCTGCTGGAGTACGAGCGCATCAAGGCCGCGGCGAGGAAGCTCGACGAGCTGCCGCAGGTCGGCCGCGACGTGATCGCGATCTCGGTGTGGATGGACCGCACCGTGGTCGAGCGCCTGCCCGAGGTTAACCCGGCGGACCTCGCGATGATCTGGCGCTCGCTGCTGCGCCGCGCGAAGCTGTCCGCGCACCATCGTGTCACCAAGGACGAACTCTCCGTGCGCGAATACATGAGCACCGTGCTGCGCCGCCTGCAGGAGGCGCGCGTGCTCGAGTTCCGCGAGCTGTTCCAGCCCGAGCTCGGCGTGCCGGTGCTGGTCGTCACCTTCCTCGCGCTGCTCGAGCTCGCGCGCGAGCTGTTCGTCGAGGTGACGCAGTCCGAGCCCTACGCTCCCATCTACGTCAAGATCGCCCATGCTCAGCCCCATTGAAGCCAAGAAGGTCATCGAGGGCGCGCTGCTCGCGTCGCCCGAGCCGCTCACGCTCGCCGAGCTGAAGAAGTTGTTCGACGAGGACATCGGCGCGGACACGCTGCGCCGGCTGCTCGACGACCTGCGCGCCGAGTGGGGCGATCGCGCGGTGGAACTCGTCAATACCGCGAGCGGCTGGCGCTTCCAGACGCGCGCGGACTTCCGCAAGTTCGCCGACAAGCTGAACCCCGAGAAGGCGCCGCGCTACTCGCGCGCCGTGATGGAGACGCTGGCGATCATCGCCTACCGCCAGCCGGTGACGCGTGGCGACATCGAGGACATCCGCGGCGTGCAGGTCACCGCGCAGATCATCCAGGTGCTGGAGGCGCGCGGCTGGATCGACACCGTCGGCCACCGCGAGACGCCGGGGCGCCCGGCGCTGTACGCGACCACCCGGCGCTTCCTCGACGACCTCGGGCTGCGCACCCTGCAGGAACTGCCGCCGCTCGAGGAAATCGCGAGGACGCTGCAACCCGATGAAGCCCAGCCGACCGCCCAGGAAGCCGTCGCAGAGCCGGCCGATGTCGCCGCCGCCGCAGGGGAGGCCTCCGCGGCCGAACCCGCGGCCGTCGAGCCCGAGCCTGCCGCCGCCGACGCCGAAGCGCCCCGAAGCGCCACCGGCACCGACGGCTGACACCGCCGGAGAGCGGCTCCAGAAGCTGATTGCCGCGGCCGGGCTCTGCTCGCGCCGCGAGGCGGAGGCGTGGATCGAGGCAGGGCGCGTCACGCTCGACGGTCGACCGGCGACGCTGGGAGAACGGGCGCGGCCCGGCAGCGTCGTCGCGGTCGATGGTCGGCCGCTCGCGGCGCGCAGCGCGGCGCCCAGGGTCCTCGCGTACCACAAGCCGGTCGGCGAGGTCGTGACCCGCAGCGACCCCGGCGGTCGCCCGACCGTGTTCGAACGGCTCCCGGCGCTGCCCGGCGGCAAGTGGATCGCGGTCGGGCGCCTCGACCTCAACACCTCGGGCCTGCTGCTCCTGACCGACTCCGGGGATCTCGCCAACCGCCTGATGCACCCGCGCTACGAGGTGGAGCGGGAGTACGCCTTGCGGGTGCAGGGCGGGCTGGACGAGCCGCAGCTCGCGAGCCTGCGTCGCGGGGTGCTGGTCGACGGCGAGCCTGCGCGCTTCGAGCGCATCGATGCCGCTTCCGACGAGCGGGTGGAGGGTTCGAACCGCTGGTACCGGGCCGTGCTGAGGGAGGGGCGCAACCGCGAGGTCCGCAAGCTCGTTGAGGCGGTCGGGCGGCGCGTCAGCCGACTCGTCCGGGTGCGATACGGCACTGAAACGCTCGGCCGGGGGCTCGAGCCGGGGGCTTGGCGCGAACTCGACGCGCGTGCCATCTCGACCCTCTCCGGGATTGCCGCCGAAGGCAAAATCCGTTAAACTTCCAAAGCTTTAGTAGCCCGTTTCGAGAATCTTTCGGGGCGTGCCGCGGTGCAGGGCAGTGCGGTCGATCAGGTGGGCTTCGTGCCCATTTTTTGTTTGTGCGGTCGGATTTTCGTTTGGATTGCGTCTGGAGTCGCGCGGATGGCGGGTTTCGAGGCCGTGGTCGAGTCCACGCTGAAGGGCATGGGCTACGAACTGGTGGACGCGCAGGCGTCCAACCGGGGACGGCTCCTGCGCATCTTCATCGACAAGGTGCCCGGCGGCGTGAACCTGGACGACTGCGCGGCGGTGAGCCGCCAGCTGACGCGGGTGCTCGCCGTCGAAGGCGTGGACTACGACCGGCTGGAGATCTCCTCGCCGGGGCTGGATCGCCCGCTGAGGAAGGCCGAGGATTTCGCGCGTTTCGCGGGCGAGCAGGTCGAGGTCCGCATGCGCTACGCGGACGAGGCCGGGCGGCGCAAGTACGTGGGGCGCCTGAAGGGCGCGCAGGACGGCGTGGCGATCGTCGAGGTCGAGGGTCGCGCGGTGTCGCTGAAGCTGGACGAGGTGGAACGGGCGAAGCTCGTTCCGGCGGTGTGAATGATGTCGTGGGGTGATGCATGAGCCGGGAAATCCTTCTGCTGGTGGACGCGCTGGCGCGCGAGAAGAACGTGGACCGCGAGACGGTGTTCGGCGCGCTCGAGCTCGCGCTCGCGTCGGCGACCAAGAAGCGCTTCAACGACGACATCGACGTGCGCGTCGCGATCGACCGCAACACGGGCACGTACGAGTCGTTCCGCCGCTGGAAGGTGGTGCCGGACGACGCGCTGGAATTCGTCCCCGGCCAGATGCTGTGCCTGTCGGACGCGCAGGACCAGAAGCCCGAGATCAAGGTCGACGAGTTCATCGAGGAGCCGATCGAGACCATCCCGTTCGGCCGCATCGGCGCGCAGGCCGCCAAGCAGGTG
>CAZTXP010000063.1:0-1980 GCA_964617355.1 uncultured Enterobacteriaceae bacterium | reverse complement strand
TACCTGTACCACGACCCCTGCCACAGCCCGATCAAGACGCAGTCGCCGCTCAAGGTCGTGAACGCATTGATCGGTAGCGGCGCCGGGGGCTCCGGCATCGCGCTTGCCGATCGCTGCTGCGGCGAGTCGGGCACGCTCGCGGTAACGCGCCCGGACGTCTCGACGCAGGTGCGCTTTCGCAAGGAGGAAGAGCTGAAGAAGGACGTGCTGTCGGCGCGCGGCGACGGATTCGGCGGCGACGTGAAAATTCTCACGTCGTGCCCGTCGTGCTTGCAAGGATTGACCCGGTTTTCCGATGACACCGGTACCTCTTCCGACTATATTGTGGTCGAGATGGCGCGACACGTGCTCGGGCCGGAATGGCTGCCGCGATTCGTCGACAAGGCGAACAACGGGGGCATCGAACGGGTGCTGCTGTGAGCCCTTGCGCCCTCTGCGACGGCGACGGCGGCGCGGGCCCGGTGCTCTGGCGCGACGGTTTCTGCCGCGTCGTGCGAGCCTCCAGCGACGACTACCCGGCGTTCCTGCGCGTGATCCTCGAGCGCCACGTGAAGGAGATGACCGACCTGGACGAGCCTTCGCGCGAGCGGCTGATGCGCGCCGTGTGGGCCGCCGAGGCGGTGGTGCGCGAAGAATGGAATCCGGAGAAGGTGAACGTCGTCAGCTTCGGCAACATGGTCCCGCACCTGCACTGGCACGTGATCGGCCGCTGGTCCGACGACGCGCACTTCCCGGATCCGTGCTGGGGCGCGCCGCGCCGCCCGGCGCCGGCGCGCGCGCTCGCGATCGACGACCCGAGACTTCGAGCGCGGCTCGCCGCGCACCTGGACGCGCGGCGAGCCGCGCAAGGATGACGACCCCATGACCGACCTGAGCCTTCCCGACCTTTCCGCCGAGGCCGCGCCGGAGTTCACCGACGAGGATTCCGCCAAGGCGTGGCTGGAGAACATCCCGCTCGCCAACGTCATCGAGTCGCAGCGCCAGCTGCTCGACCAGCTCGAGGAGTTCAATCGCCTGCCGACCAAGGCCTCCAGCCGGCTGGCGGTGCTCGAGGCCCTGCGCGAGGCGGTGAACTTCGTGCAGATCGAGCAGGCCAAGCGCTTCACCAACCGCGCGCTGCCGATGGCCGAGGCCGAGGCGGCCGTGTTCGACGACACCACGCGCCTCTGGGAGCACATGCGCGTCGGCTACCTGCGCTGCCTGGAGGCCTGCCTGTCCGGCGATGCCGGCATGCGCGGCCACGCCGGCCTCGTCTGCCAGCGCGCGCTGATGTACTCGGGCTTGAAGATGTTCCATCACTATCGCGCGTACCGGCAGGTGCCGGGCGCGGAGTGGCGCGCGCTGCACGAGGTCTACGCGCAGGCCGAGGCGCTCGAGGTCGCCGAGGAGGAAGTGAAGGACTACCTCAACCGCGACGTGCACGACACCTCGGCGCGCATCGCCTACGTGCGCGCGCTGCTGATGGGCCTCGCCAACCCGAACGAGCTCTCGCAGCGCCAGCTCACCTTCGTCGCCTTCCTGCTCGAGCGCTGGTCCGGCAAGGTCGACGTGCTGCGCGAGCGCCCCGACGAGGGCGACCTGCCGCCGCTGGTGGTCGACCTCGAGTCCACGCGCTGCCCCGAGCGCGGCGAGGTCGAGGCCGCCGAGCCGCGCTACCTGGAAGTCTCCAAGCTCGCCAAGAGCCTGCGCAACCGCATCGGCCTCTTGAGGAAGGGCGAGTCGCCCGCCAAGCTCGCGCTCGGCGAGGACTGCGTGCAGCCTTCGTGCGAGCAGCTGCTGGTCTTCCTCTATCGCCAGTGGTGCCAGGCGCGGCCGCAGCGCGGCGGCGAGCGGCGCCTCGTGTCCGACCGCGCGCAGGCCTGCCAGGGCATGCCGGCGATGCACTACTACCTCTCGGGCAAGGTGTTCAAGCAGCCCGGCGAGCAGAAGGAGCTGACGCAGAAGGAGCGCGACGAGATCGCCACCTTCGGCCGCATCGCG
>CAZTXP010000062.1:0-1744 GCA_964617355.1 uncultured Enterobacteriaceae bacterium | reverse complement strand
GCGAGCGCCGCAGGGATCGTGACTGAAGGGCCGTGGTCGCCTCCCATGCAATCCACGGCCACCGTGATGTCCATGCGCGAGGTGCGCACGCGCCGCCGGGGGCGGCGCGACGGAGCTTATTCGCCCTTGCCCTTGGCGACCTTCTTGCCGCGGTAGTAGCCGGTCGGGCTGATGTGGTGGCGCAGGTGCACTTCGCCCGTCGTCGGCTCGAGCGCGAGCGGCGGGTTGGTGAGGAAGTCGTGCGCGCGATGCATGCCGCGTTTCGACGGGGATTTCTTGTTCTGCTGGACAGCCATGTCGTTCGCTCCTTCGTTTCCTTCAGTGTCCGCCGAGCAGGCCCTTGAGGCCTGCGAACGGCTTGTTCGTCTTCGCCCTGCCTTCGTCCTGCGCGCCGCTGCAGCGCTCGTGCCGTGCCGCCAGCGGCAGCGCCAGCAGGACCTCGTCCTCGACCAGGTCCCGCACCGGCATCTCCGGCCCGGCGACGATGCGCTCCGGGCCCTCGACCTCGACCGGATCCGCGTCGGCTTCGGCCTCGGAATGCGCCAGCACCAGCACCGACGCCGACCGGAAGCGGTGCTCGAGCGTCTCGAGGCACCGCTGGCAGGACAGCGCCAGCGTTCCCTGCACTTCCACCGCCAGGGCGAGTCGCCCCATGCCGTCGCGCACGCCCTTCACGGACCACGCGACCGACCCCGCGTTCGAGCGCACCACGTCCTGCAGGCGCGGCAGGTCGGCCACCGGCCAGTCCCCGTGCTGCTCCCGGCCCAGGCGGGCGAACTCGAAGCCGTCGATGATCGGCTGCGGCATAAAACCGCGAATGATATCATTTGCCGAAAAATCTTGTCAAAACAAAGCCATGACGCCCCGCCGGACGCTCGTCCTCGCCTCCACCTCGCGCTATCGCCGCGAACTGCTCGAGCGCCTGCGCGTGCCCTTCGAGTGCGACCGCCCGGACGTTGACGAATCCCCGCTCCCGGGCGAGCCCCCGGAGCGGACCGCCCGGCGACTGGCCGAGGCCAAGGCGCGCGCCGTGGCGGCCCGCTGGCCCGGCGCGCTGGTGATTGGATCCGACCAGGTGGCGTCGCTGGGCGGCGAGCGCCTCGACAAGCCGGGCACGCATGAGAATGCGGTCCGGCAGTTGAACCTTGCCAGCGGCCGCACGGCCTCTTTCGACACCGCGCTCGCGCTGCTGGATACCCGCACGGGCCTCGCGGACGTACGATGCGTGCCCTGCCGGGTCACGTTCCGGACCCTGAGCCCGGCGCTTATCGAGGCCTACCTGCGCGCCGAGGAGCCCTATGACTGCGCGGGCAGCGCGAAATCCGAGGGGCTCGGGATCGCCCTCATCGAGCGCATGGATACCGCCGACCCGACCTCGTTGGTCGGCCTGCCGCTGATCGAACTGTGCGCGATGCTCGCCGCCGCCGGCGAGCCGGTGTTGCCTGCCTAGCGGGGCGTCACCGCGTTGCGCATGAGCACGTCGGCGAACGTGCTCGCCACGCTGGCGCCGAAGCGCCGCGCGAGTTTCTCGGCGACGTTCTCCTTCTGCGTGTAGTCGACGATCGTCTCGGCCTTGACGACGTCGCGCGCCACGAGGTCCAGCGTCCCGACCCCGTCGGCGAGTCCCAGCTCGATGCTCTTCGCGCCGGTCCAGATCAGGCCCGAGAAGAGGTCCGGGGAATCCTTCAGTCGCTTGCCCCGCCCTTCCTTGACGACGCTGATGAACTGCTCGTGGATGTCGCCG